>CAMYLK010000102.1 GCA_947259225.1 uncultured Desulfobulbaceae bacterium
GGAAGGTAAAGCATCAGGCTAAAAGGAACAATTAAGATGTTTCCTGATAAGGTGTTTGCACGGTATATGTACCAAAATCCTGGCTATCCAAAAGTATACATACTTCCAATCCATGGTAACTGTCAGATATCATAGACTAAGCTATGTTGACTTTCTGATTCGAGAATTTAAATAGATCTGTACCTTTTTCCGCTCCTATTGTTATGCGATTTGTCATATTATATCAGTTAGTTTTGTAGCTTCTGGGAATATTTTTGTAAGCATGAAACCAGCACCAATTGCGATTGCCGTGGCGAATGAAAATGGTATCCATGTGCTCTTGAATATACTTCCAACCCAATTGGGGTCATCCATTGCTTTTGCCTGCCTGATTAGAACTCCAGCTAACAAAAACTCGAAGGCTGCTTCTGTTAAAATTATTGGTGCCTCATAAATCAAGAAGAATGCCGCCCCAAAAACCAGTGCTAATACAATCATTAAAGGAATAATAATAAACCCTGCGCCTTCGTCAATAATACCTGATGCGGCTTCACCAGCCAGCTCGCCAGTTACACTACCTGATGTATCTGTCAATACCTCTGAACAACTGTTAACAAACTCATCACCCGGCATTTCAAAGTTTCCTGATGCGCCACCTCCACCAAATTCTCCACCTCCGGTTTCAAGTACCGTTTCATGAGTAGAGGTACCCTGAGAAAAATCGGGGGTAGGAGTTAAATCACCTACTGATTCAAGAATACGCTTAGTCCTACTGTCTGTCTCCCGAATATAAGCAAGCCACAACCGGATAAATAAAAAAAACCCCCCATATGATACTACAACAGAAATAGGGTACCGAATTGTCATTTTCTGGAGTCCAGCTTTATACAACAGATACGAGGCAAGCAATCCAACAAGAACGGTACCTAGCAATATAAGAGACATATGGAAGCGAATAAAAAACTTTCTCGCCCAATACTTTTTTATTTTATGAATTTTTCTACTATTCATGTTCCCCCGGTCAGAATAACGACAGGCATCACAGGCCGGCTGAAGCTCGCCAGTGCTGTAGCCATTCCGTTGTGCATGCCGCGGTTGGGTTCCTATTCTTCATCAGTCCGCGGAAGTTCTAGCAGCGACCCCAACGCCAGGTTGTGAAGTATACGTACGCAATGAGTCCGAAGAACCCGATATTGATGACCACTGCCGCAATGAACGGAATTCGCTTCCCTGACAGTCGGCGACCCACACGAGCCAACCAGACGCCTGCCAATGGGAGCACAAAGAAGGGTAAGTACTCCACAGGAGGCAGCTGTGAATGCTTGGATGGAGTAGCGTGGCTAAAATAGAGCGCTGAGGCGCCAGTGGCTATGAGCAAAATGACGGCGAGCGGGACGAAACAAGCACTGAGAACCATCAAACTGATCCCAATGCCTTTCTTCCGTGGCGGCATCTCATGTCCAGGCTTGCTTACCAATTCTCCCCCTACCTGTAGCGGCTCGGAATAATAAACGCCCGGGCGCGCAATAATGGAACCGGGCTCACATTAAAGGTGAATAGCACTTCCTCTTCTTTATGTTTTGAAAAAGCAGGACGCCCGGACGGAAAGTTATGGTTTCGAATATTAAGACAATTAAGACAAGTTCATAACCGTACCTTGTCCTGAACTCGTCATTATATGTTCGGAGCCACTGCACTTAACAACAAACTGAAGATCGGCGTTAAAGGTATTTCCCCCTGGGTTGACAAAGGAACAGTTGTAACATCACGGACACAGCGGGCTAAACCAATATATGAGAGCTTGTCATTTGAAGAGTTGTTTCCATTTGTGAAATGTACATTCCAAGCTAGCCCATCGCCCGCAGTAGTTGATGACCAAGTTCCGGGGGCATAAGCAGGACATTGTAAAGCCGAGTTAATGCAGGGTGAGGTGTATGCCCCCCATTCATCTCCCATGCAGGTTGCGTCAACCTGATTCTGACTATCAGATTTGTTAGTATCCCAGTCTTCTAAAGGTGTCGGCTTTCCGTTACTGCAAACTACTAGCCCTTTTAATTCATCACTAGTTGGCAGGCGCCAATCACGGTGGCCAGCTAAAGTAGATCCATCACAAAATGTGTTTGCCTCATACCAATTGTACCTTTGACCATTATCGGCATGCTGCCACATAAGATTTCCTATCGTGACAACATCTGCTGCCTGTCCGGAGCCAACCAACACGAAAAAAGAAATCACCCCTAAAAATAATCCTTGCAACTGTTTCATCCGCATTTCTTTTTACTTTCTAGGTTCTGTAATACATTATTTTATCAGGAGATATTTTGACTCGTATCTTTTCTGTCATATGAGTCAAAAGTCGACTTGACCCCATTCTTCTCAAATTGTGAGTCCCTCAGTGAATCATGTTTTTTCTTTTAATCCTGAGTATCTAAAAGTGCAGGTAGTGGCAGCACATCTCTAACAACAAGCTTAAGTTCGTTTGCAAGCTGGTGGAGATTGTTTATACGATGCTCTGCTTCAGGGTGGCTATTAAAATAATTTCCGAGCACATTGTTTTTTTTCTTGTCGTCCAGTTTCATTGCCTCAAAAAATTCTGTTGCGCCACCCACATGGCCGTAATTACAACCCAAGGTTTGTAAGGCTTGTTGATCAGCCAGACTCTCACGTTCCTGGGAATATTGCGCCTGACTAAAACCTACCGTAGGAGCAAAGAGTTGGGTGAAGTCCGAATTGGCGCCCGTTATCAATGCTGCAACCGCCGTAAACACAATTCCTCTACCCATCCCTCGAAGGTGATCTCTATTCTTGAAATGCGCCATTTCATGGGCAAGGACAAAGGACAGGCCATTTTCCGACAACACTTTGTCTAGCAGACCGTTGAGCACGAAAATCCGTCCCCCTGGAAATGCTAAGGCATTCGCATTTTCCGAATCAATCAGGTAAACTTTTAACGGGTAGGCAATATGAATGCACTCCCGAAGAGCATCAACCATGCGCTGGAGCTCCGCCTGCCGTGGATCATTGTCATCGGCCATTTCTGAGGCTGATGCACCAACAGAAGAGAATATCATAGCTTCCATCTCCGGTGAAATATAATCCACCGCCCGATCAACAAATAGGCCCAGAGTCCAAAACACAATCAGCAAAATAAATGTTATTCCGGAAAACAACACAATGAATTCCCTGATCGGCTGGTCGTGGGAGACATTGTCGTTGTGCTCAGGCAGAGAGGGCTTATATTCCATGACATCAATTACAGAAATATACTGCGGTGCCGTAGGCCAACACTTCCACTGAGCCAATTTGTTTGCCCTTGCCTTTTGTAATAGAGGAGGTTTCCAGGCGCAGATTGATAATCTGATCCGCTCCAGGACAGGACTCCTTCATCCGCAGCACGGCCTCCCGTCTGGCTCGGTCGATCAACGTTTCATACGACTGGACATTGCCTCCGAAAAAAATACGGAGTTTGGCAAGAATCCGTTTAAAATAATCCACCGACACAACCATGCTACCGTTGACAAGATGACAGCGGTTGATTTCTCGGTCTTCAGTTAAGACATATTTACTGGAAGTGGTTGGGAGCTGCAGCCAATGCTTTTCGCGCTCCAGGATGGATTTGAAATGTTTCTTTTCAGCGTGGCGACCGAAAAAATAGCCCAAGGAAAGGAGAATGGCAAAAAAAATTAATTGTTCCAAAGCGCTACTCCACCGAAACCGCTGTACCATAAACATAAATTTCCGCGGCGCCAGCTGCAACCGAAGATGTAGAAAAACGAACATTAACAACGGCATTGGCCCCGAGCTGTTTAGCCTGGGATTTCATTCGATCAATGGCTTCATCACGAGATTCCTGTAATAGTTCCGTATAGCCTTTGAGTTCGCCGCCAAAAACATTCTTGAGACCTGCCATCATGTCACGTCCTGCATGTTTGGCCCTTACCGTACTACCGGAAACGACACCATAAAAGGTGGTAATATTTTTTCCTGGAACTTCTTCAGTATTCGTAAGAAACATAGTTTCCTCCTGATTATAACGCTGGAGGCGAGGGGTGCGCTAAAATATTAACCATTAAGCCTCGGTGTTTTTTCGCGACCCTCGCCACTCACTTGTTGGGTTGTATTTGGTTTGTTTTCAGATATCTTTCTTAATGTTACTTCCAGACGACCTTTCTCTACCTCGTCAAGCTGGTCTGATTCGTAAAGGCCTACACAATATTGGAAAAGTAAAGGTGACTGTTTACAATTGCTCATGATAGACCAAAGAGCAGATTGAAAAACAGCCTCCAGGATAGCTTATTTATGGACCTTATCAGATTTACTAAATTCTCCAGATTTAACCTTCTTAAGTGCGTCAACGTGAGAAGTCATTTATTTTATCATGGCTCCCTCAAGCGCCACTTTTGATCATAACTCAGAAATGATTCAATATTTTAGAAACCAGAAACAGGTCGAATCACTGATATGATCTATTTTTTATACATTGAATCACAGCGGCGATTTTTTTCATATAGGTAGAATTACCTATTTTGCGAAAGGGGGATTTTTTAAGAGTGAACCGGTGGCAAGCTCAACAATTGGCAGGCAGGCGGAAACTAAAGACTATTCCTGAATTCCCGGAAGTCAGGAGATATCATGACTTTTGAATTATTCAAAACAATATGTGATTACCACCAATCCTCAGCTAGGGAGAGTTTACGCTGAGGTATTGGCGCAGTGTTAACGGCGGCATATAGCAACCGTCTAACGATTCTTCTCAAATTAAACCTACGGTTGAAGCGAAAACAGAATTCAGCAAAATATCGTGGGAGATGCTTTTGACTAACCGAGTGATACGTGCCTCGTATGGAGTTTTTTACATTTCCGATCATAGTGTTGATCCATTTAAAAGCTTCCAGTTCAACACTTTCCGGACCGCCTCCGGTAACGATAGCCTCGTGTCCACAGCCAATTTCTTCAACTGCGGAGAAGCAGGGTAATCCATCGGTGATGACGATACTCAATGGATCAAGATGCGCTTCGGCCCATCGCTTGATCTCATCGGAACTAAATGTTGCAACCCTGCTGAAGCGCATACGCATGGGGCGACCTAGCAAGTTGGTTGAGACTGCTGCAATGAAAGGAGTTTTACCCGATGCACCACGTCCTCGTCGACCATCATGTTTCTTGCCGCCAAGATAGGCGTCATCCAACTGGATAATACTGTATAACGGATGACGGTCATCGTGGTCTTTCATGGCCTGCTGGAGCTTATGTTTCATCCGTAAAGCAGCGTTAGCGGAGACGCCCAGTGTTCTGGCCAGGTTGAGTGAAGAAATACCATCTTTTGATTGAGAAATAAGGTAGATACCAAGGAACCATATTGTAAGCGGTAATTTGGTAGACTCAAAGACAGTCCCGCTGATTACAGATGTTTGAAAATTGCACTGGTTACATTGATACAGCCTTCTGGTGGAAATGAAACAGTACTTTGTATGGCAACAAACCGGGCAAGAAAAGCCCATTGGCCAACGCATGGCAAAAAGGGTATCGCGGCATTGTTGCTCTGTACCGTATAATTTTAAAAATTCAGGCAAGCTTTGTCCTTTTTGAAACTGCACCATATTTTTCGGCATACTCTGTCCTCCTGATTATTATTTGAGGTAAGTATGCCATACAGGGTCACTCATATAGTGATAGACCCTTATCTTTTTTCAAAAAACTGAGTTTCGGTGGTAATCACATAAAAAAAAGACTACGCCACCAGTATAAACTTTCATGAATCAAGGATTTCATGCTGCACTCCGGTCTG
>CAMYLK010000103.1 GCA_947259225.1 uncultured Desulfobulbaceae bacterium
GTTTGATGTAAGGGGTTTCGCCACAACCGGCACAGGCGCCGGAGAACTCGAACAGCGGCTTCAGGAGCTGGCTGCCCTTGATGGTGGATGGATCGATCTCGCTGTTAGCTGCCTCGGGAAGATCCAGGAAGTACTTAACATTTGCAGATTCCTGCTTGGTAACCTTTTCAGAATTATCGATCATTTCAAGGGCTTTTTTCTTGGCCGGGCACTCATAGACACAGAGAGTACAGCCGCAGCAGTCCTCGGTGAACACCTGGACAATAGCCGTGCGGCCCTTGAACTGTTTGCCGACTGCAGCAGCTGATTTCATGCTCTTGGGAGCTTTTTTCATGTCTGCCGGCTTTACAATCTTCATGCGGATTGCAGCATGGGGGCAAACAAGGGAACAGCGGCCGCACTGGATACAGTTTTCAGGCTTCCATACAGGAACATGGACCGCAATGTTACGTTTCTCATACTGGGTGGTTCCCGTGGGCCAGGTGCCGTCCGCAGGCATCTGGGAGACTTTGATCTCTTCGCCCTTGCCCTGGATCATCTTGGCTGTCACTTCCTTGACAAAGTCGGGGGCATCTGCAGGGACGGTGGCCGGTTTCTCATGGCCGCCTGCAGTTTTAGGGATTTTAACCTCAACGATATTTTTCACTGCAGTATCAACGGCAGAGTAGTTCATGTTGACGACCTTGTCGCCTTTCTTGCCGTAGGTTTTCTTGATTGCGCCCTTGATAGCCTTGATCGCCTCTTTCTGGGTCAGGATACCTGAAATCAGGAAGAAAGCGGTCTGCATGATCATGTTGATGCGGGCCCCAAGGCCGATGGCCTCGGCAAGTTGGATGGCATCGATAATATAGAACTTGGCCTTCTTGGCGATGAGCTGCTTCTGCACTTCGGCAGGCAGTTCTTTCCATACCTGGGTTTTCTTAAAGGTGGTGGTCAGCAGGAAGGTGCCGCCATCTTCAAGGTTGGCCAGCATGTCATACTTGTCAAGGAAGGTGAAGTTATGGCAGGCAACAAAGTTTGCCTTATTGATAAGGTAGGGTGCCACAACCTGGTTTTTGCCGAAACGCAGATGGCTGGTGGTAATGGAACCCGACTTCTTGGAGTCGTATACAAAGTAGCCCTGGGCACTGTTGGGAGTCTCTGTGCCGATAATCTTGATGGTGTTTTTGTTGGCACCGACCGTACCGTCCGCGCCCAGGCCGAAGAACATGGCCCGGTAAACATCGTCACCCTCAATATTGTAGGATTTGTCATAATCGAGACTGGTAAAGGCTACATCGTCATCAGGACCGACACAGAAATGGTTTTTCGGGGCCCAGGAAGACATGTTGTCGTACACGGCTTTTACCATGGCAGGGGTGAACTCGGCAGACCCGAGACCATAGCGGCCGGAGAGAATCATGGGCTGCAGGTTGACGATGGAGGACTCTACAGCCTCGCCCACTGCGGCTCTTATGTCGAGATAGAGAGGTTCGCCGGCGCTGCCGGCCTCCTTGGTGCGGTCTAGTACGGTGATGCGCTGAACCGTTGCCGGCATGGCATTTACCATGGCTTTTACATCAAAGGGCCTGAACAGGCGGACAATGACGAGGCCGACTTTTTTGCCCTGGGCGATAAGGTGCTCTGCGGTTGCAGCAACTGTTTCGGCACCGGAGCCCATCATGACTATGATATCTTCTGCTTCCGGGTCACCGTAGTAATCAAAAAGGTGGTACTGGCGGCCGGTCAGTGCGGCAAATTTATCCATGGTTTCCTGGATAATGCCTGGAACTGCAGCGTAGTATTTGTTTACAGACTCGCGGCCGGTGAAGTAAACATCCGGGTTCTGGGCCGTACCGCGCATCATCGGCCGGTCCGGGGACAAACCGCGCTGACGGTGGGCAATGACAAGATCCTCGTCGATCATTTCACGCATATCATTTTCGCTCAACTGCTCGATTTTCTGGATCTCGTGGGAGGTCCGGAAACCGTCGAAAAAGTGCATGAAGGGTATCCTTGATTTCAGGGATGCCTGGGTGGCAATCAATGCCATATCCTGGCATTCCTGGACGTTCTGGGAACAGAGCATGCCCCAACCGGTCTGGCGGACCCCCATGACATCACCGTGGTCGCCGAAAATGGAAAGGCCCTGGTGGGCAACGGAGCGTGCCGTGATGTGAAAAACCGTCGGCGTCAACTCACCGGCCAGCTTGTACATGTTGGGCATCATTAAAAAGAGCCCCTGTGAAGCGGTAAAGGTGGTGCATAAAGCACCTGTTGTCAGGGAGCCGTGCAGAGACCCTGCCACGCCACCCTCTGACTGCATCTGGGTTACTGCAGGCACGGAGCCCCAGATGTTTTTCTGGCCTGCCGTGGCCTTGGAGTCTGATTCGGCAGCCATGGGAGTTGAGGGGGTGATTGGATAGATTGTGATGATTTCGCTGGTGGCATAGGCGACATGGGTACAGGCCTGGTTGCCGTCAATGGTTACCATTTTCCGAGACATGTGATACTCCTTGTTTTAAATGAATGATTTAAATTTGCTGCTTATTATTTATGGCTATTTTTGACAGTTCTTCAGCGCTTCATTGTTGAAAAACATGTTCTTGAAAAAGGAAAATCGAAAGTATAAACCGAAAAGAATATGAAATGCCAGTAAATTTCTGTGATTTTTTAAAATTTTCAATTTGTTCTGGCAATACTTTGCATGGGAAAAACAGAAACGTATATGACAGGACCTGTTCCAGGCGCTTTTTACATTTTTGCCGGCCCAATTTAAAATATTGTTTGGCAGGGTATAAACAGGTCTGCAGGAATCACAATCCAGGTTTTTGCAGTTGAACTTTAGCGGCTCTTTAGGTAGCATCTCAAAGCCGAAAAGCTTACAATTTTATTATCGTGATCCGGACACGTTCCGGCGAATTATAAAATGAAATTATCAAAACCGTTTTCAGACAAAATTTTGCAGTCTCTGCTATCAGAACTCAGCGGCAAAGAGTCGTTTGTCTTTCTTGAGTCAACACGGATGACTCCTGAAAACCATCTGTCCTATCTTTTCCTGGATTTTGTGGAAAGGCTGGTTTGCAATCCTGAAGATGATCCGAGGATTTTTTTCAACAGGGCCCAGGAGAAACTGGAGCAGGGGTTTTTTCTGGCAGGGTATATAGGATATGAATTCGGTTATATGCTGGAACCAAGCCTGGCCAGGTCTTTCCAGCCGCGAGAGCCATCGAACAACTCACCTGGACCCTTGCCCCTTGCCGATCTGGGTGTATTCAACAAGCCCGCTATTTATGATCATAAGACTGAATCCTTTACAGGGCGTTCTTCCCGGCCTGCAGGAAATGGTCTGAAATCAGGAGCAACGTTCAGCATTGATAACCTGCGCTTGAACCTGGAAAGGGAAGAGTATCTTGAGGCAATTCGCCAAATCAAAGCCTATATTGCGAGCGGTGATACTTACCAGGTCAACTATACACTCAAGATGCAATTTGACTTTTCAGGGTCAATTTCTGAGTTTTATAGGAGCCTGCGGCGGAACCAGAGTGTTTCGTACGGTGGGATGATTAAAAGCGGTGACACAACAATTCTCACATTCTCTCCCGAGCTTTTTTTCAGAAAACACAGGAATGTTATTGATGTGCGGCCCATGAAAGGCACAATGCTCAGGGGCCGGACCCTCTTCGAGGACAGGAAATTTATCGACTTTCTGCATCATGATATCAAGAACCGCAGCGAGAATGTCATGATTGTTGACTTGCTGCGCAACGACCTGGGACGTCTCAGCCGCATGGGAGGAGTGAGTGTACAGTCCCTGTTTGAAGTGGAAACCTATGAAACGCTGCACCAGATGACTTCGAGCATCAGGGGGAAAGTTAAGCTTCCTGTGCCCCTGCAGGAGTTGTTCACAGCCCTGTTTCCCTGCGGCTCGGTCACCGGTGCGCCTAAGATCAGGACCATGGAGATCATCCGGGAACTGGAAATTGAAGACCGCGGTGTCTATACCGGGGCCATAGGGTTCATGTCTCCGGATGGTGATGCTGTTTTCAATGTGCCGATCCGCACCGTTGTCCTGCAGGGAAGTAAAGGAGAAATGGGAATCGGTTCAGGCATTGTCTGGGATTCCGATCCGGAGGGAGAATGGGAGGAATGCAACCTGAAGGGACGATTTCTTACCAGGCCGGCACCGGAATTCACACTCATAGAAACAATGCTCTGGCAGCCGGAATCCGGCTACTGGTCCCTCAACCTGCACCTGGACAGGCTTGCCGAATCAGCACGTTATTTTTCCTATTCGTTAGAGCTTGCAAAAGCCAAAACAGCCCTTTATGGATTGGCCGAAGAATTTGCCAAAGCCACTGCTGTGAAAAACCAGAGGGTAAGACTTGCTCTGGCAAGATCAGGGGAGTTTGAATTAACGCACTCTGAATTGACTGATCATACTATACCTGAGATTGATCCGGCAGCAGTAATGCAGCAGAAAACTGACAGAGACCTGCCCAGGGTGATTTTCTCCAGCAGGAATACAGACTCAAGCTCACCGTACCTCTTTCATAAAACCACCCTGCGCAAGCTCTATGATGATGAACGCACAGAGGTTGTTGACAGGAAGGGGTATTACGAGGTGCTTTTCGTCAATGAAAAAGGGGAGGTCACCGAGGGCAGCTACACCAATGTTTTTTTACAAAAAGGCGGCAGGCTTTACACACCTCCTGTCTCCTGCGGCCTGCTGCCCGGAGTGCTCAGAAAATACCTGCTGCTGAGTTACCCCGAACTGGTTGTGGAAGAGACGCTTACAAAAAAAGACGTTGAGCAGGCTGATGCCGTTTTCGTGGGTAATTCAGTGCGGGGGCTGGTGAGGGTGGAGATAATTGAAGATTGAAGATTGTAGATTGAAAAATTTGCGGCTTCAAGGGGGGGTGGGTAAAGGTGAAAGTGCCTAAAGTTTAAAGTGCCCAAAGTGATAAAAAATGTATTGGGTATAAATTAAATGTAAGGTTTTTTATGTAAGTTAACTTTAGCTCACTTTAGTCACTTGTAACTCGAAACTTTAATCACTTATAACTTGCTATTTACCCCAGCCGTATCGTCAACGGAATAATGTGCAGGTTTGAGGCCGGGGTCTGGGTGCGGCCAAGCTTCCAGTCAACGCATTTTAATTCTCCCCCCAGGTGTTCTTCAATTTTTTCAACCATACCCCGGATATTGATTAATGGATGACAGGAGAACACCTCCGGCAAGCCATAGGTCAGGTTGCAGGCCAGACATTTTTCCGGCCTTTCATGCAGTTCCAGATCAAAGAACAGCATTTTCCCATCAGAATCGTAATTGTTAAATGCCAGCTTGATATCATAGGCGCCCTCATCAGCATCACCGTACAGGGCATCAAAGAATTCACCGGACAGTTCCGGCGGCAGGAACCCTTTTAAGACTTCCTGGGTGAAAATATCATTTATATCAGTGTGCGTCATGAGCGGGTAACCGGAAATATTCCATTATTTTAGTTATTCATAAACCCACCACCTCTGGTGGTGGACCCGGATAGATTCAACCGATCCGGCGAGAAATTGAACGGGATAATAAAAAACCGAATCGCAGAATATCGAACAAGGAACCGCAGAATATCGAAGGAGTTAAACAAGTTCAGCAACTGCATTTGCTTCTTTTCTCCAGAAGTTACTTGAACCTTAGAGAAGATAACTCATGAAGTTATATAGTTTTTCCAGTTGTGTAATTTCATCATTC
>CAMYLK010000104.1 GCA_947259225.1 uncultured Desulfobulbaceae bacterium
CGGGATGGGCGGCGATAATATAATAGGTGAGAAACTGTTTCAATCGGGATTTTTTCGTTAACGCATAAAAAAGCTCGCGAAACTTTAGTAAATCACGCGTTCCCGGCTTGCCCATACAATCGAGTACCGAATCCACGCAATGCTCGGGGGCAATTTTCAGCTGTCCCGATACATGGTAGCGGATAATCTCCTCCAGATATTTACGCCCGTTTTTTTTATCCGCCAAAATCATATCATAGCGAATACCGGAGGCAACGACCACTTTGCGAACGCCCTTGATCTTCCTGATCGCCCGGAGGAGTTGTAGCTGCGGACTGTGATCGATGGGAAGCTTCGCACAGATGGTTGGAAAGAGACAACGTTTCTTTCTGCAGACCCCCGTATCCGATTTTTTATCACATTCAAAACCATACATATTGGCGGTCGGACCGCCCACATCATTGATTATCCCTTTAAATGCAGGATGGCGTGCCAGCTGATCAGCTTCCTTGAGAATGGAATCCTTGCTTCGCCAACTGACCGTTCGTCCCTGATGGACGGCAATGGCGCAGAAATTACACTCACCGTAACAGCCACGATGGGTGGTAAGGGAAAACCGGATGGTCTCCAGGGCCTTGACCGCCCCCTTTTCTGCATCAACAGGATGCGCTTCCCGCTCGTACTCCAGCCCATGAATGCGATCCAACTCTTTCGTGGTTGGCGTCGGCCAGGGTGGATTCTGTATCAGGTAACGGGTATCCTGCTGTTGGGCCAGAGTTCTTGCCGTCACCGGATCGTTCTGTCCATAGAACTGCATAAACATGCGGGTAAAGGTGCCTTTGTCCTGAGCGACCTTGGCAAAAGAAGACAGCATAAGCGCAGACTCAGGGGGTTCGTGGGCAATATAACAGAGCCCCCGCAGATCCCGTGGTGATTTTGCGTTTTGCAAACAGTCTGCCAAGGCAAGCACGGAGTGTTCGGCCATGCCGTACAACAGGAAATCGGCCTTGGCATCCACCAGGATCGACTTACGGACCTTGTTTGTCCAGTAATCATAATGGGCAACCCTGCGCAGACTGGCCTCAATGCCGCCAAGAACAATGGGAGAGGTGTTTTTGAAATGGGTACGGATAAGATTGGCATACACCAGTACTGCACGGTCTGGCCGTCTGTTATTCAGTCCGCCAGGCGTATAATCATCGCGCTTTCGCTTACGGCCCGAAGCGGTCCGGTTAGCCACCAATGAGTCAATGGAACCGCCACTGACGCCCCAAAACAGGCGTGGTGCTCCAAGCCGGGTTATGTCGGAATCGGAGTGAATATCCGGCTGGGCGATGATGCCGACCCTGTACCCTGCAGCAACCAGGAGTTTACCGATGACCGCCACCCCGATAAAGGGCGAATCAATATAGGCATCACCAGTCACCAGAATAACATCCAGCTCCTTCCAACCAAGCTGCAGCATCTCTTTGCGTGTTGCCGGTAAAAACATTTTAACTTCCCTTTATTTCAGCAACGGCGGATCGACCGGCCAGCCAGCCGGTGGAAAAGGCTGCCTGCAGGTTATATCCACCGGTATCGCCCTGCAGGTCAAGCAACTCCCCGGCAATATACAAGCCCTTGATCCGCTTTGACTCCATGGTTCGGGGGTTGATTTCACGTAAACTCACACCGCCGGCAGTAACAATGGCCTCATCAAAGCCTCGATAACCGGTCACTGCAAGGCGAAAATCCTTAAGCCAGGCCCGTAACCGCCTGCGCTGTTCGGCCCGTATTTCACCACCCTTGAGGTTCTCATCAAGGCCGGTCTCCTGCAGACAGACCGAGACCATCTCCCGAGGCAGCAAGCCACGAAGAACGCTTGGTAAAGGTTCATGACAGCGTCGTTCAAAATCCCTACGCAGCCGGGCGTCAAGCTTTTGTTCATCCAGAGCCGGCTTGAGATCAAGGGCCAGAGTCACTTGTTTTCCCTCCCGTAACGCATCAACCACCTGCAGACTCATGGTCAGGATAACCGGTCCACTGACACCATATTTCATAAACCGGAGTTCACCAAAAAACCGGCCGGCCTGTTTACCATCAATCAGGAGGCGGACTCCAATATTACGCAACTCCAAGTCCGACATCCTGCCGGCAAAATCACCTGCCGTCTCCAGGGGAACCAAGGCCGGCCTGGGCTCCATGATTGTGTGCCTAAGTTCCGCCGCCAGCCGGTAGCCATCTCCATTTGAACCGGTGGCAGGGTATGAGGCGCCACCAGTGGTCAGAATGACGGCATCGCAAGGATAGGTTTTCTTCCCACTCTGTACGCCGATCACGTTTCCTTCATCGACCATTAAGCGATGAACAGGGCTTGAGGTACGAACCTGCACCTTGTTTTTTTTCAACCAGCGTTGCAGGACCTTGAACACATCCGGTGCTTTACCGCTGGCAGGAAATACCCGCCCTCCACGCTCGGTGACAACTTCGAGTCCGAGTTCTGCAAAAAATTCTATCAGTTCAGAAGAAAAAAAATGATTGAATGCCTGATGGAGAAAGCGGCCGTTTCTGCCGAAGTGGTCGATGAAATCAAGCAGATCGGCAATATTGGTCAGGTTGCACCGTCCCTTCCCGGAGATACAAATCTTGCGACCCGGAAGCTTCATCTTCTCCAGCAATAAAACCTCCGCCCCTAAATCAGCGGCCTGGCCGGCTGCCATCAAACCGGCAGCGCCACCGCCAACAACAATGATCTGTGGTTGTTTGTCAGGCCGCTCTTCCATAATTCCATCCGTAGCCATCAGGCAAGTCCTTCCTGCGGTGTATAGACCACAATGACCGAGTTTTTACAGTTATGCACCACACTGTTGGCAAGGGAACCAAAGAACATTCGCTGAACCGTATGCCTGCGGGCCGCAGTCATCACGATCAGGTCATGATAGTGGGCAGCCTCGAGAATGGTCGTCAACCTTGAGTCAGCAGCTTCAAGCTGAAAACGGGTGTTAGTGTCGACAAGGTGCATCTGCAGCCATTGACCCAGATGCTTCTCGCAGGCTGCGACCTCTTCCGGGGAACAGTCTGCGTGTAATATCTGCAGGAAGGTTATTCGTGGACGGCCAGCGGTTGCCATGGCCTCACAGATCGGCAACACCTCTTCAAGCTCCTGGGGAAAAAGAAAAGGGACCAGGATACGTTTACAGGCCAGGGCACCATCAAAGCGTACAGCATATACTGGGCAAAGTACGTTGGTGGCCACCTTATCCAGTACTTTCTGAAAGGCCAGGGGATTTCTTCCCAGCGGATAGCCGAGGACAACGGCCCGTGCATCGTTATATTCAATGGCGGCGACCAACCCGGAAGCCGGAGTGTCATAGAGAACTTCTGTCTGTAAAGGATATCCTAGACTTTCC
The DNA here is from genome assembly GCA_947259225.1 of uncultured Desulfobulbaceae bacterium. Taxonomy (GTDB): domain Bacteria; phylum Desulfobacterota; class Desulfobulbia; order Desulfobulbales; family Desulfobulbaceae; genus UBA10518. The sequence goes on from CAMYLK010000104.1 coordinate 3,369, forward strand.
GTCTCACCTTGTTCCGGCAAAAACATGGCCGCGAGTTCCTGTTCGCTGTGGGTTCCCTTCTCTGCTTTAGTCAGCACACGAACGCATAATGGCTGTGCATGGTAATGATGGGCAAGGATAACGGCAATCCGGGCAAGACTGCGGGAGGTGGCAGAATAGTAGGCGCCAAAGACCACGAACCCCTTGGTGTTGGCTGCCGGATGAAGGGTATCCCACTCCCACGGAGCAAGAGCCAAGCCATCGCGACTCTTCAACCAGAGATCACCAGTCCTGTCACTTCGTCCTGCAAACGCTGGTTCAGGCCGTTCGTATTCAATTTCCTTTCCTTTCTCCAGCGTATAACGAACCAGCAGGGGGCCGATCAATTCAGAGAGCACAACCCCGGCTAGGACAACAGGAGTAATGACTGTTGCCCACTCGCTGATCTTGGGGTCACTTGAGATCATAAATACAAGACCAATGGCTACACCGGCTTGGGGAACCAGTGCAAGGCCGAGATAATTTTTCACCACCGGTGCCGCTCCGGAGAAAAATCCACCGAACAGGGAGCCAAAAAATTTACCGGCAAATCGGGCCAGGAAATAAACCAGGCCAAGCCAACCGGCCAGCTGTAAAGCGGTAAAGTCCAGATGCACCCCGGCCAATGTGAAAAACAACACATAGATGGGTGGCTCAAAAGCATTGATGGCACGAAATAGACGCACATCCCGCTCGGCCCGATTAATTATGATAAAGCCGGCCATCATTCCGGCAAGTAATGGAGAGAGATGGAGCATGCGGGTTGTTTCGCCGCAGAGCAGCAGGAGTGCTAGACCGGCGGTAAGCATTTCACCACGCCTGTGGAGTTTGTGCAGGGTAAAATCGATAAGCAGGCCTGTCACTGAACCGATAACTAAGGAAAAACAAATTTCAACCAGAGAGGCAAGAACCGAAGCGAAGGCAGAACCATCGGCCTGACCGACTAATTGATGGGTAGCAGAGACGGCCATACCGAAAATCATAATTGCCAGACCGTCAGCCAACGCCACAACCGCCAAGAGCGTCGCTGTAAGCCGACCACGGGCACCGAGCTCACGAACCACGTGGAGAATAGCCGCCGGAGCGCTGGCCGTTGAAACTGCGCCAAGTAGCAAGGCTAAAACAAGATATTCCCGTACTGTTCCATCTGGACCGCTTACCATCATGGCGGTTATAAAAATCCCGACCGCCACCAGAACAAAGGCACCAACAGCTTGCACCACTGAGATATAGACGACATCCTTTGCCACATCGCCAAGGCGCCGTAATTCAACGTGCTCGCCGATGCCAAAGGCAATCAGCATCAGGGCAATCTCGGTAAAGTGATCAAGCTGGTGACCGATGGTCTCACTAGTAAGCAGCCCAAGACAGGACGGTCCTAGCACAAGACCCGCCACGATAAATCCGGTTACCGACGGGAGACGAATCAACTGGGCAACTTTGGCAAACAGTATACCGGTTGCAAGCAGAACGGCTATGCCAAACGTCACGTCTTGCATGGTTTCACACTGTCGACCAATCGTTGCATCCGTTGACTGCGGTCGGCATGTATATCCGGCATCATGGCGAGGAGTTGCTGCACATAGTCATCAAGGATCGATTCTATTGGTATTCGCTCTTTAGGCGCCTGTTTTTTCTGCTGCTCTTCATACTCAACAGCAAGCACCGAACAGGCCAATGCTACCCGTTCCGGATCATCCAACAGAAGGGCTGCCCACAACAGATGATCCGACCTGGGATTGATTTTAGGATCCCGCATCCAGAAAGAAGGGGGTAACTTCACTACCCCCAACTTCTTGGTTATGGCCAGATCAAATCGACGGCCAAGAAGATCGGTATCGATCCTTTTCCCCATACTCATATCACGAAAGATTTCAACAAACATCGACACCACTACAATCAGCATGACATGGGAGCGAGAAAGGCAATGAGAGTTGGTAGGGCATTGTTTGTTCATCGCCTTGCGCCTGCAGGTTAGTAATCGTCACCCCCAAAAGACGCACTTTTTTTCTTCCCGCCTCTGTAGAAGCGAGGAGCTGTGGAAGAGAATGCATCATGTCCGATGAGGTAGCAAACAATTCCCTGGAAGTTCGTGACCTGGTAACGGTAATAAAATCGTGGTAGCGTACCTTGAGAATCAGGGTTCTTCCCTTGAGTTTTTTCTTGGCAAGGGCCACCTCGACTTGACAGGTTAGACGGGACAAAATCTGCAGCATCTGTTTTCGACCTCGCACATCCTCTTTGAGTGTCACCTCGCACCCCACAGACTTTCGTTCCCGGTGCGGCTGCACCGGGCGGTGATCAGTCCCA
>CAMYLK010000105.1 GCA_947259225.1 uncultured Desulfobulbaceae bacterium
AGGCATACAAAGAGCTTGTTGCCGAGACATATTTCTCTGAAGTGGAAATATGGGGTGAAAATGCAGATAGGTACTTTGAAGATAGCGAGGCGATGATAAAATGGATCGACCAGCCAAGTATAGTTCCATTCCTAAAGTGTGTCCCTGAATCAGAGAAGGAAAATTTTAGGAACTATGTTGTTGAGCAAATGATCGCCGAAACAAAACAGGAAAATGGAACCTGTTTTGAAACGTTTAGAAGGGTCAATATCAGAGCAACAAAATCAAGCTAAACCAACCGGTGCGGCTTGATTCAAAACAACCGATCTTGTCTGAAGACAACCTTAAATTGGATATCTTGATTTTAAGAGACCTGTCTCAAGAACCGGGGCCATCTCTAAGCATCTGACAAATAGAACCCAAAAAGACTACACAATTATGTGGTTTGATATTATGCGAACGCCCTCTAGATATAACAATTAGAAGATCTCAATGTATTCATATAAAATTATACCATTCCTCTCAATCCTCTTTATTTTTTGTAGCTGCGCCCCAAACCGACCACACATAACATTACCTTCAAATCCGTCTTTAGGGGAGATAGCCATGGAGTCTCTTCTCGATATGGAATTCATTTGGGTTCCTGGCGGTTGTTTTGAAATGGGTTGTCGATATAGTGATGTAGATTGCGATAAAAACAACCAACCAAGACATCAGGTTTGTGTTGATGCACTCTGGGTAGGAAAATATGAGGTGACAAACGAGCAATTCATGAAATTTGCCTCTATCTGGCCCAATGACCGGGTAGCTGCGATAAGTGCCAACTTTTAGTATGACAAGATAATCAGTATTGGTATCTTACTAGATCTTCACATTTTATTGGGAGGTCTACCATGAAACGAATTTGGGATACTGATGAGTTAGCCGCCGTTTGGTCTCTAAAACATGATGAGTTGAATCTTCTTAAAACGAAGCCAGCAAGAAATCACCTTGGTTTCGTCGCCCAACTGAAAAACTATCAATTGACCGGTCGTTTTTTGAATAATCGATCGGATATATCTGACTCTCCCCTACAGTACCTTGCAAATCAACTCGATTTACAAGGTTCAGTTATTCAGTCATATGATTTTACCGGGCGTTCTGGTAAACGGCATCGCACAGAAATCCTCAATTTTCTAGGTATTCAACGGGTCACGGCCGATGACAAGCTTTTATTTACTGATTGGCTCACAGAGGAAGTGTATCCTCGTGGAATAAACGTTGATGAGGCAACTGAACAAGCATTTGGCTGGTTTTCGAAAAACAGAATAGAGAGCCCTACATCAACGGAGCTAAACCGTCTTACCCGAGCAGCATTTAATCGATATGAGAAGGATCTATTCATTACTATCAGTGATACTCTTCTCCCCTTCTCAAAGGAAAAAATGTCTCTTTGTCTAGAGATTACTGATCAAGCAGCTGGTTTTAACAACTTGAAAGCTGACCCTGGCCGTATTGGACTTGAAAGTGTGCTGGTTGAAATCGAAAAATTGCATTTCATTCGCTCGCTTGATCTCCCTTTCAAACTTCTTCAAACAATCAATAGTAAAGCATCAAAAGACTACTATCAGCGTATTTGCAGTGAAAGCGCATGGGAGGTCAAGCAACATCCCCCTGAAATCAGGTTTTCCCTACTCGCGATATTTTTATATTTCCGACAAAGGGAAATGATTGATGGTTTGATTGAACTATTTATCCTGATTGTCCACCGCCTTACAGTTAAGGCAGAGCGAAAGTTGACGAAAGAGTTGTTGAGAGACTTTCACAAGGTCCACGGTAAAACGACACTTCTTTTCAGGATTGCCGAGGCAACACTCCTGAATCCAGAGGGACAGGTAAAAGATGTAATATATCCCGTTGCTGGAGAAAATATCCTGCAGAACCTGCTCAAAGAGTTCAAGTCTTCCGGCCCAGGATACAAGCACCGGGTACACAAAATTATTCGGTCCTCTTATAGCAGGCATTATAGGCGCATGGTTCCAAAAATACTTGAATCTCTAACTTTTTGCTCTGGTAACACAAAACATAGGCCTGTGCTAGAAGCTTTGGAATGGATTGAAAAGAACAGGGATAATTCTAGTCGATTTATTCAGCTTGATGATGGTATTCCGATAGATGGAGTGATTCGCAAAAAAGATCGAGAAGTGGTCATTGAAGAGAACGGCAAAGGTAAGGAGAGAATTAACAGGATTAATTATGAAATCTGTGCTCTCCAAGCTTTACGTGATCAACTACGTTGCAAGGAAATATGGGTTGAAGGTGCTGATAAGTTTCGCAATCCGGATGAGGATTTACCAGCCGATTTTGATGATAAGCGTGAGAACTATTATCTTGACCTTGGCCACTCACTCGATAGCTCAATATTCATTGCTGGCATCCGAGCCAAAATGCAATCAGCTCTTTCTTATCTTAACCAAGGTATGCCGGATAATCCGAAAGTTCATCTTCTCAGTAGAAATAAAAAAAACATATCCATCACACCTTTTGAGCCCCAGGAGGAACCTTCAAACCTCATTTCTCTGAAAAGGGAAATTTCTGGTCGTTGGCCGATGACCGGTTTGCTTGATGTTCTGAAGGAAACTGATTTACGTATTGGCTTTACAGATCATTTCAAAACCCTTGCTGACCGAGAGATCCTGGATCGGCAAATTCTTCAGAGACGTTTGCTGCTTTGTCTTTATGGGATGGGAACAAATACCGGTTTGAAGCGTGTCAGTGGCAATCGCCATGGAATCAGTTATAAAGAATTGCTGCACGTCAGACGACGCTATGTTCACAAGGCAGCGCTTCGAAATGCGATTGGTCAAGTCGCTAATGCTATTTTCAGTATTCGTAACGCTGATATCTGGGGAGAAGGATCGACCTCATGCGCTTCAGATTCAAAGAAGTTTGGTTCCTGGGATCAAAATTTAATGACAGAGTGGCATATCCGTTATGGCGGTCGAGGCGTTATGATTTACTGGCATGTTGAAAAGAAGTCGACCTGCATCTATTCTCAATTGAAGCGATGTTCCTCCTCAGAAGTAGCCGCCATGATTGAGGGAGTTTTGCGGCACTGCACAGATATGACGATTGACAAGCAATACGTCGACAGCCACGGTCAAAGCGAGGTCGCATTTGCTTTCTGTCATCTGCTTGGTTTTGATCTCTTACCAAGGTTAAAAGCAATAGCCACACAAAAACTATATCGGCCTAATGGTGAAAGTTGCCATTCTTATTCGAACCTTGAACCAATCATGACACGACCAATCAATTGGGAACTGATTAGTCACCAATACGATGAGATGATCAAATATGCCACCGCCTTGAAGCAAGGAATTGCCAATCCCGAAGCTATATTGCGTCGCTTTACCCGGAACAATATTCAACATCCGACTTACCGGGCACTCTCCGAACTTGGAAAAGCTATCAAAACAATTTTCCTATGCCGCTATCTTGCCTCTGAAGGTTTAAGGAGAGAGATTAACGAAGGTTTGAATGTGGTTGAAAACTGGAACAGCGCAAACTCATTCATCTTTTATGGCAAGGGCGGTGAGGTTGCAACAAATCGCTTGGAAGATCAGGAATTATCGATTTTAGCGTTGCATCTTTTACAAATCTGCCTGGTTTACGTTAATACACTAATGATCCAGCAGGTACTCAATGATCCATCCTGGCATTCTAAAATGAAGCAAGAAGATTATAGAGCTTTATCACCATTAATCTATAACCATATCAATCCATATGGAATTTTTGAATTGGACATGGCTGCGCGGTTGCCGATTGAATATTCATTAGCATAAGTTCTTGGATGCACAGTAAACAAATTGGTTTGAGCAGGTAGGTAAACTACTCACCTTTGTAGTGGCAATGTTAAACTCGGTGATCATTAAGTGAGGTTAACTGGTTCTTTGGTTATCTTTAATTTGCACTTACTCCATTTCTAAGCAATTCCAGATATGAAGGCGACCCTACCCTCTCAGGATTCATGGTCAATTGGGTGGATCAATGAAGATGTTTACATTGCCAATAAATGTCTTTTCCACCTCACTGAAAGCTGCCCCCATAGCCATCATCATTAATTGATCAAGTCGCCATTGTCGCGTGTGTCATGGTTTTAAAAAAGTGTCACCGTGATCTTGACAATATGACACTGTGTCACTACATTAAGGCATTATGTCATCGAAAAAAAATAAATTCCCATCTCCCTTACACTTGTCCCCGCAGCCGGTACTTAAAATTGAGAAATCCGAGCGTACGCGTACCGAAATTATTAATTCTGCTTTGGATTTCATCTGGGTGTATCCATTCCGGGACATGACGGTTAACAAACTCATGGTCTCGACCAGTGCTGGTCGTTCAGCTTTTTATCGTTACTTCAAAGATCTGCACGATCTGATGGAGAGCTTGTTGGACATGCTGAAGGACGAGGTCTACGCCGTTACCGGGCCCTGGTTCGAAGGAGCCGGTGATCCCATCGTTCTCCTGAACGAATCCCTCGCCGGTCTAGTCAACGTCTGTTATGAATTAGGCCCCATCCTGCGGGCCGCAAACGATGCCGCTGCCACTGACGAGAGATACGAGAAAGTCTGGAAAAAATTTATAGAGCAGTTCGATGACGCGATTACTAACCGGATTCAAGCCGACCAGGAACAGGGGCTGATCATAGATTTCGATGCACGTCCGGTCGCTGAAGCACTCAACCGCCTCGATGTCCTCACACTCCTCGATGCTTTTGGGAAACATCCGAGAAAACAATCGGAACCGGTCTACGAGGCATTGGCACAGGTCTGGATTTCCACGCTTTATGGCAGTGATTGGCTTGGGAAGCGGTCCTCCAATCTGGTTCGCACATGAGTTCCGGGATGATTTATGAAGAACACGCCGTGAGAAAAACGAAACCTATTTGATAAGGACAGAGAAAATGAAGACAACACTATGCTCACTGGTTCTGCCGGGTATTCTGTTACTGTGTGTCAGCACAGCAGCTCTTGCGCAAAACACACCCGGTTACAATAACAAGATACCGGAAGTAATTATGACACCGGACACGGTCGAGACCCGGATTGGCACGCTGAAATTCTTTGACGGCATGCCGGATTCGACCACGGTGCAAAAGGTCTACGACAATCTGGACTTCTTGCGTGGCGTAGAGGTCTTTCTGAACTTCATTCCGGCAACCTCCATCGAGGGTATACGACTCGGCATGGCGGAGGTCGGCGCAACCAAATCCAACCAATGCGTCATCTTCGACAAGCTGATGGACTCAGATCCATTGTTCCTCACCGGCAACACGGACACCGTCTATGCCTCGGTGATTCTCGATCTGAAGCGGGACGGGACTACTGTCGTAGAGATTCCACCGAAGACCGGCCCAGGTACGGTCAACGATGCTTTCTTTCGCTTCATCACGGATATGGGCATCCCTGGTCCGGATAAAGGCAAAGGCGGTAAGTATGTCATCCTTCCGCCGGATTACGATGGTGAGCTGAATCCGCCGGAAGGTGGCATGGAGGCTGAGATGGAGATCGCCGGCAAGAAACAAAAGGTCTTTGTCTCTCAATCTGCCAGCTACACAAACTGGTTGA
>CAMYLK010000106.1 GCA_947259225.1 uncultured Desulfobulbaceae bacterium
CATCTCAAAAAGATCGAAAAGGATTTTGATTTCATCATCATCGACTGTCCGCCAACGGTCAACGTTCTCACGGTCAATGCCATCTATACCTCTGACATGATCTTGATCCCGACCAGTTACGGGCGGTATTCCCTGGACGGCATTGCCGATCTGTTTCAGTCCATCGAGGATGTGAAAGAATCCAGCGATTTTCAATATATGATCTTGAGAAATTGCCGTGATTCCCGCACCAGGCTCTCCAATGTCTTTGTCGAGGAACAGTTGGCACCATTTGCAAAGAACCTGCTCAAGACAGTGATTCGCAAAAATGAAGCCATTAACCAGGCGCAAATGAACAACGAGCCTGTACTAACCTTTGACCCCAGGTCCTACGGCGCAGAAGATTTCAAGCAACTTACCAAGGAAATTATCCGATATGGCAGCTAAAAAAATCACAGGACGCTCCAAGCTCTCAAAAAAAGTAGACCCCAAAGCCGAGACCAGCGAGAACCTTGATCTGGTTACCCCAAGAAAGCAACCGACCCTGAAGGCCTATCGCCTATATGATGACGATATTGCCAGGCTGAAAAAGGTTACTGCGACGATGAATAAAAGCAGTCACCGCCACATTAGTGAAACGGCCGCTATACGGGCCTTGATTGTACTGGGAACCAGTGTAACAGGGGAAAAGCTTTTAAAAGCCCTGCGGGAAACGATATAGATTTATTTATATAATTTGCTATACACGAATACAGCAAAATTGATTTTATTCTTCTATAAAAACAGTTCGATATTGCAGGAAACAAAGAAAGAAATAAACAGAAGAAACAAATACAAGAAACAGCGTGTAAAAAGAAACCAAGAAACGGCTTCGCCTGAAGAAACCGTTGGTGGACCAGATGATTTTACACAGAAAAGCGTACCTCGAATGTGTTATCCCAAAAAAGAATCGCAATGCTTTTTACCACCTTGTTGCCGGTCGTGATCTGTTTGGCTATGTATTGATTCGGCAGTGGGGCCGAATCGGCACAAAAGGACACCCTGAACTAACGGTTCGATTTCTTTCTCAAGAAGAAATGATGCGGGAATTTGACCGGGTGATAAATAAAAGACTACGCCACCAGTATAAACTTTCATGAATCAAGGATTTCATGCTGCACTCCGGTCTGCTTAAAAGGGGGTGACCAACTTTTTATCACCACCAAAAGATCCTTGAGAGTTGTTCATCTTCTCCACCCTTTCGTTCCGGTTCTGGAAAAATCTTCCCTTTGCATCTCTTTATGAAGAGATAGAGAATGCCGGCCACCAACCCAGCCCCGTGGGCCCCGGGCACACTTGCCCAACTGAGTTGGGTAAAGATCGCCTGTCCGCTTGCCCCCTCAATCGCAATCTTCAGCACCGCACCGGCACCAACAAACAGTAATAGCGGATGCCTGCTCTCACGCCAAAGAATAACCAGCAGGACTGCCAGGAGGCCATTAAGCATCCCTGATAGGCCGCAGTAGAGAAGCAGTTCCGTTTTCATTGTCCACAACCAGCCACTGACACCGAGGCAACTTATCCCGATCACCCCTAGGATCCGTGCCCCTAGCCGCTGCTCCAGCAGAGCGCCAAGGATAAGAAGGCCCGACAGGTTCCAGCCCAAATGAGCCGGATCGCAGTGAACAAAGTGAGCACTGAACAGCCGCCAAAGTTCCCACTTGGAAACGGCCGGACGGCTGTAAAGCAGGGATTCGGGAGCTGCTCCTAGAGAAAAAAAGAGTAGCAGGCTTCCCAGGCAGAGCCCAATGGTCAGCCAGGGGATGCTGATTGGATGTGTGGCTTGCTGGGTCATAACATCTTCTCCCGCTAATGGACTGTCTCCTACCTATCTCAAGGGTGGGAGACAGTCTGACATTACATTTATAATTTGTTAACCTTCTGTCTTCGGAATCCCACATACACCAGGGGAAGGAGCAAGAGCAGTCCCAGCAGATCAAAGGAGCCCGCCCCACCCGAGTTTCTGGTTGTGGGCCGGTTGTGGGTGAACATGGGTTGTCCACTGTCGACCCGGCGGCTGGTGACCTGTTTTGCCGCTCGCTCTTCCCGGGCCTTGTACTCACGTTGTAGCCGAGCCCTGTTACGGCGATCAATACCCAATCGCTTAAAAACCTCCTCCCTGACCACAACCATGGAGGTATAATCGGTGACCAGGCCATACTCCACGCCCAAATCAGTGATTGCCTCCTTCATGTCTGCGTCTTCCCCGAAGTTCTCCATCTCCTGGCTCAGCCCCTCGATGGTTGCATAGGCCCAGAGCCGCTCCAACTCCGGATTAGATTCCGCCTGCTCAGGAAAGTGGAACCTGGTCCGGTAGAGTCTGTCCTCCCCTGAGATCTTGCCGTTCAGGCTGACCTCGGCCTCGCCGCTGCCGGAGTAATGACCGAAGATGATCAACTGCTGACCACGATAGAGGCTGCCGATCTTGGCAGGAGTGATATCAAACGTCTTGATACCTTTGATCTTTAACTTAGCCCCGTGCAGTGCCTCGTGGGTAATCTTGGACTCGGCCTTGAGGATGGCACCGACGATATCATCACTGTTGGAAACGGACATGGCAAAGCCGCCGGAGGCATCGGTTATAGCGTTGAGCAGGGGCCGGTTGCTGCTGTTGCCCATGATAAAGGAAAAAAGCCGTACATCGTGGCTGCGAACCAGCTCAATGAATTTCTTCTGGTCGGTGATCCCGACGTTGGCAACGCCGTCGGTTACAAGCAGAATGCCACTGGTGCGATCGGAATCCAGCTTTTTCAGTCCCATCTTCAGACCGTCATAGACATTGGTTCCCCCATTGGCGGATACCCGCGCCACTTTTTCGATGTAGTTGCGGACATTTTCTGTGGTGGCCAGAGTATAACCACTGGTCAACTCTCTTGCCGAATTGTTGAAGAGGACGATGCGGAAACGGTCATCACTGCGCATCCTGCCCAGGGCCTGACTCACCCCGTCGGCCAGGGTCTGGAATTTCCCCTTCATGGAGCCGGAAACGTCGAGGACAAAGATCCAGTCTCGCCCCTCACTGATGGGCTTGAGGTCCATGGCCGGGGTGACGGTAAGCATAAAGGTGCCTCGTTTGTTCCCGTCCGGCTTATAAGTAACCAGATCAACCGCACCGGGCAGGTTATCCGCATGACGATAGTAGACGATAATGTCCCGATCCAGACTGAAGACGGAACCACCACTCTGGTAGGATACCTCTTTGCCATCTTCTGCAATTGCAGCCGGATCCGGAGACTGTCCCTGATCGAAGGGCTGTGCCGACGCCGGATTATTGCCCAGGTGAACATGATACTCGTCACCCTGCTGGTTTATTGTGGCATTGGGGTGGTTGGGCAGCCGCACACCGTCCACCGGGTAACCGGAACGTAGGACCATATCAAAGCTGAAGTCACCGGTTACCTGTTCATTTGCAGTCCAGAATGAGAGTTTGGCTTCATCCACCCCACCCTCCTCCAGGGGATAGACATAACGACCGATGGAACTGTCCACCCTAGCTGGCTGGATGTAACCAATCCTGATCCTGGTATCCTGCCCGGCTCGCACCGGAGTGACAGAGATATCAAAGGTCTTGTAGCTGTCCTTTTCTGTAATACCCGCATCTTCACCTGCCGCCTTCTGCTCCTCGTAGACTTCTCTTGCCTTCTTTTTCTCCAGGACCTCCCCATGAATTGGAACACCATCGATCCACATGGTGAACTCGCTTACCGCCCCCTTCTCTGGTACCGGGAAGGAGTATATCGCCTCCAGGTCCATGCTGTGTGGGTTGTGAAAAACCTGCTCCACACTGGTCAACGCATAGCCGTCCTCGATCACCACCTTGACCTTGTGCTCCTTGATCTCCATGGGCGGAAGGCTACCGTCTACCGGGGTCAACAACCCCGCTCCTAATCCAGTCCCTGCTCCAAGCACAATCAGCAGGCAGCTCATGAGCAGTTGTACGCTCCATTGTGTCATCCGTTCCATGTTTATCTCCTGTTGTGAAAATTGCCCCGCCCTTTTCATGAACAGTGTTCATGTTTTGTTCTAAAAAAACCCGTAATTCGTCCGGGCGGAAGAGGGCATTGTTAAATATTCTTGAACACCGTTCACTATTAATATACGTGTTAATTGAACGGTGTTCAAGAAAAAACTGTTCATTACCTCATTTTTTTTGTAGAATATATAAAAAGAGTACGGAAGAACAGAGATTAACACCTGGAATCACAAAGAAAAAAAAGGAAAACAATCGTATGGGCCGAAAACAGAAAATAGACTACCAGGAACTGCAGAGCACCATTCTTCAGGTGGCGACAGAAATTGTCGCGGCCGAGGGGGCTGAGGGCTTGAGCACCAGAAAGGTCGCCAGGAAAATCGGTTGCGCCCATGGCACCATATATAACATATTTGACAACTTGGACGAAATCATCCTGAGGGTTAACAGTGCCACTCTGGACCGACTACAAAGACAGCTACAACGAGATGTGAGAGACTGCGTAGACCCCTTCCAGGCCGTCATCCAACTGGCCCGAACCTACACCGAGTTCTGCCACAACAACTATCACCTCTGGAGTATGCTGGTTGACCATAAACTGACCCCGGGCAACACCCTGCCCCCCTGGTTCCAGGAAAAAGTCGACAACCTTTTTCTCCTGGTCAGCAAGATGGTTCAGCCTCTGGTTGATGATGATAAGGAAAAAGCGGAACGGGCTGCAAAAGTACTCTGGGCCAGTCTCCACGGTGTCTGCTCCCTGGCAATGAGCGGCAAGCTCGACCTGATAAAATCTGAGACAGCGGAAGTCTTGGCTGATTCCTTAGTCCGCAACTATTTACATGGGCTGCAAGGGGAAAAGTAAAGACGGACAGCATGGCAAAAAGGAAAGGGAACATTGTCTAATTATTTTCCTTTCTTACTGACCAACTGGAAAACGAGTAAACAGCTGTTAACAGAGAGAATTATTAAGGCAAAGAAAGGGTCTTCGCCTCAAGAAACGAAGAAACCCGGCTCTCCTGGAATTAAACGCAAAAGAGCCGGGCTATGGATGCCTAACGAAGCAAACATATAAATTCCAAGGAGGCTACAAGCAACCAGGTGGCATCCTCTTTATTTGTATCACCCATGCAGGAGAGATGTCAAACCCATACCTGTTCTTTCTCACCCTATAGAAAGGTGGATAAGGTAATATTTTTCGTGACTAAGATCATGCTTCTCGCGGAATATAGGCTAAGGCATAGAGAGGGTTTTCACCTGGACTGCTGATGATCCAGAAATTTTGACCAAACTCACCATACTCATCCCAGGCAACGGTGTCAGCCAGGGTCTCCGCAGAAACAAAGTCTCCGATTGCCATGCTGTCTCCAGAGGCCACAGCAAACGTGAGCGCCTCTTCAGGCACAGCCTTCTTTCGTATTTCCGCAGCAGTCATGATGTTGCCTCAACACTCATCTATTATGCAGCGACTTATTTCACCGCCTCAGCCAGCTTGCTTCCGACCTTGAACTTAACCACCTTCTTTGCCGCGATCTTCATCTCTTTTCCCGTTTGTGGATT
>CAMYLK010000107.1 GCA_947259225.1 uncultured Desulfobulbaceae bacterium
ACCAGCGGCTCCAGCGGCATACCCAAAGGAGCAAACAGGACCCATGGATTTCTTTCGGCCCAGCATAGCGCCCTTGAACACGAATTCCCCTACAGACCCGATGATATTGATATGCCGATGTTTCCGGTTTTTGCCCTGAACAACCTTGCCGGTAACCGGACATCGGTCATTCCTGACATGAATTTCCGGGAGGTCAGCCAGGTGAACGCATCTGTTGTGTTTGAACAGATGGTTCGCCATAAGGTGACAACCTGTACCGCTTCTCCTCCTTTTTTTGACCGTCTTGCAACCTTTGTTACCGACAGAGCAAACAACCTGCCACTGCTCAGGCGAATTCTTACCGGAGGCGCCCCGGTGGGTATTGAGCAGCTCAAGGCCTGGCAGCGTGTATTTCCAGGAACAACTGGAGTTGAGATTGTTTACGGTTCTACCGAGGCAGAGCCAGTCAGCCATATTTCCATTACAGAGAGACTGAAAACCGAAGGAGATGGGGAAACGAGAGGATTTTGCACCGGCATTCCCTCAACAATGGTGGAAACGAAAGTGGCCCGCATCGTCAAGGGGCTGGTGGAGTTTCCAGGCACATGGGGCAAACTGGAGGTGCCGCAGGGGCATATCGGTGAACTGGTTGTCAGTGGAGATCACGTCTGCCGGGACTATTTCAACAATCAGACTGCAGTTCTCGAGAACAAGATTGTTGATGACAAAGGCCGCTTATGGCACCGGATGGGAGATACCGGGTACATGGACGAGAACGGTGCGTTCTGGCTTGTCGGCAGGGTTCATACCACTATCTTTCGGGACGGGGATATCTATCATGCCCAGTTGATTGAACAGCAGATTCTGGACATCTTTCCTGACCTGAAAAGAGTGGCCGCTGTGGGAGTTGAAGACCCTGAACTGGGAGAAAAACTGGTTATAGTCGGAGAGACTGGAAGCGGAAGCCCGGACTCAGGAGAGATCAGCAGGGAATTGTCACAGCGGGGAATACTTCATGACAATGTCGTTGTGACTTCCGACCCGCTGCCGGTTGACCCACGGCATAATTCGAAAATCGATTATCGTCTGTTACGAAACAGGATTACCGAAAAAGCACTGCAATGATATGACAGAACACAACATACTCACAAAAGAAAGTCCATTTCCGGCCCGGCTTTGGGGATACCTGAAGGAGCGATTTCCCCTTGGCAACCATGGCCTGCTTATCGTCAGTTATTACTCATCTTGCCAGTTTCTGGCCCAGGTCCTTGAAAATCCTGGGATGCCCGTCCATTACACCAGCTCTTCCCTGATGGGCGCAGTCACCATTTTCTGCATGTTTTTCCATTTGCGGGTTTTTGATGAGCACAAGGATTACGCTGATGACTGCAGACATTACCCCGACCGGCTTCTTTCACGCGGGATTATCACTTTAAGGGAGCTGAAAATATTGGGCGGGACGGCAATCGCAGTTGAGCTGCTTCTCTCAGCAATTCGTGGTCTGCCTGCCCTGACCGCCACACTCATTGCCCTCGGATTTTCCCTATTGATGCTCAAGGAGTTTTTTATAGGAGCATGGCTGAAAAAGAATTTTCTCATTTATGCATTGTCGCATATGCTCATCATGCCTCTCTTCGCCCTCGTTGTTTACAGTTTCACGACCGGTAATTTTCCATGGCACGCCCCCGGCTGGTTCTGGGTTTACGCCTTTGTCGGCTTTTTTGTCACCCTCAACTGGGAGGTCTCTAGAAAGATCAGGGCACCTGATGACGAAATACAGGGAGTAGACAGTTACTCAAAAATCTTCGGCACCTACGGAGCGGCGTACCTGGTAATCGTTATCCGGGTGATCGATACAGCCATTGTCTCTCTTGTCGGCTATCATCTCGGCCTGAGCATCTGGTTCTATATCATCCTGATCATACTATTTCTGGTAACGCTTGTCGGGCTTCTGCAGTTCCGTTTCAACACGAACAGCAAGACAGCCAAACGCATGGAGACGTATGCGGGAATCTATATCATCGCCTTCGACCTGACCCTGGCAGTTGAAATAGTCAGAAAATTTTCCATAACATTTTGAAGAGAACGAAAATGCCGTCTGAAAACTTCATAGTATATGGCAAGGAACCGGCTGGCCTCACGGTTGATCTCATCGGAGGAAAAGGGGTGAACCTGGCTCTCCTCCAGGCATCCGGACAACCTGTACCGGTCTGGTATGGGTTGACCACCCAATTCATGTTCCATGTGATGGATGCAGAACTCAAAAAGACTATTAAAGAACGGCTGGCGAGTATTTCACCGGATGAGCAACCCGAGATTCTCGGCAGACAGCTCGCGGAAATAAGGGGAATGATCACAGATCTCAGGATTTCTGAAGAATCTGCAACGATGATTGACCAGGCCCACAGCCGGGTAATACCAGGGAATGCATATTTTTCCGTGCGTTCATCTGCAGTCGATGAAGACAGTGCAGGAACATCATTTGCCGGCCTGCATGACAGTTTCCTCTTCATCAGGGATTTCGATGACCTTCTGTTAAAAATCAGGAAGGTTTGGGCATCTGCCTATAATGAACGGGCCATTCTATACCGGTTAAAAAATGGCATCGGGCTCAGTGATATTCGTATCGGTGTGATAGTCCAGCACATGGTTGAGGCCGCGATAAGCGGGATCATGTTCACCGCTAACCCCAATAATGGCAATGTCCAGGAAGTGCTGATCAGCAGCTTGTATGGAGCAGGAGAAGGCATTGTCAGCACCGGACTCGAAGCGGACCTGTATACCTATAATAAGCAGGATGGCCGTGTGCATGAGGAGATTGTTCCCAAGGAGGAACAGCTGGTTTTTGACAGTGACATGAAAGCGGGACTGAAAAAGATCCCGGTTATCCAGGAATTGCGTGACAGGTCAAGCCTGAATGGTGAAATGGTTTTTGAAATTGCCCGTGCGGGACTTGCCATAGAGAAATATTTCGAGACGCCCCAGGACATTGAATTTTCAATAGACAGGAACGGCTCCCTGTATATCCTGCAGACCCGTCCGATCACAACGGTTGAAGAGGTCGGACCAGCAGCCGGAAACAGGCTGATCTGGGATAATTCCAACATCATTGAAAGCTATTCAGGGCCGACCTCGCCGATGACCTTCAGTTTCATCCGGCACGCCTACACAATTGTCTATCATTGCTTCTCCGAAGTCATGGGTATTAATGCAGCTACAGTCAAGCAGAACCGCCATGTCTTTGAGAACATGCTGGGCCTGATAAACGGCCAGGTATATTACAACATCGTGAACTGGTACCGCCTTGTAAAACTGTTTCCCGGCTTCAACTACAACAAGGCATTCATGGAGTCCATGATGGGGCTCGAAGACAAAGTGAACATTGAGGATGAAGAAGATGATACTGAAGTGTCCCCGGTACAGAAATACCTTGTTGAACTCCCTAAACTGCTGAAGCTGATAACCAGATCTGTTTATAATTTCTGGCGCATTGAAAAGCTCGTACAGGAATTTGACGACCACTTCAATACCCATTACAGCCGTTGGGACAGATTGGATTTTGACAGTATGCCCCCTCACGAACTGATGGATATCTACCGTGATATGGAGGACCGGCTCCTCTGGAACTGGAAGACTCCAATTATTAATGATTTTTACGTGATGATATATTACGGCGTCTTGAAAAAACTTTGTTCCAGCTGGTGTAATGATGATGCCGGTTCCCTGCAGAACGACCTGATTTGCGGGGAAGGAGATATTGAAAGCACCAGACCCACCAAAATGCTGATGAAAATCTCCCGTTTTGTAAAAAGCGATCCGGATCTTGCCGGACTTTTTGAAAATAACTCACCACAGGACCTTGCCGATATTATACCCGCCTCTGGGGAATACAGGGAAGTGGCCGACCGTGTTTCCCTCTACCTGGACAAATACGGTTTTCGCTGTATTAACGAGCTGAAGCTTGAAGAACCCTCACTGCGTGAAACCCCCGAATTCGTTTACCAGATAATTCAGAATTACCTGAGAATGGAGGATGAGAATGCCCTTCAACCTGAATTGATGGAGGAAAGAGAACTGAAGATCAGGAAAGAGGCTGAACAGAATGCGGCCGAGGCCATCGGTCACGGTTTACTGTCGCCTCTGAAAAACATTCTGTTTAAGCGGGTTTTACGCAACGCCAGGCGCGGAGTAAAAAACAGGGAAAATATGCGTTTTGCCAGAACCAAGATTTATGGCATGCTCAGGGAATTATTAAATGCACTTGGCAAACGCCTGGCCGGTGAGAAAATCATCCCTGATCCGCATGATATTTACTTCCTCACCATTGAGGAAGTCTGGGACTATATAAAAGGTACAGCCGTCACTGTAAACCTCAAGGGTCTTATCGCCCTTCGCAAGGAAGAATTCAGTCTCTACAAAAGCGATGATGCACCTGTAATTGACGATCATTTTGAAACATATGGTATTGTGTACCACCGAAACCTTTTTCAGAAGATGGCAACAATCGGAGAACCAGGGAACATTGAGGACGGAGGGTTGAACGGGACCGGCTGCAGCCCCGGAGAAGTGACAGGCCGGGTAAAAGTTGTAAAATCCCCCCGGGACAACCTGCAGCTCAATGGTGAAATACTGGTAGCTGGTCGGACGGACCCAGGTTGGGTACCTCTTTATCCGGCTGTATCAGGCATCCTGATCGAGCGCGGAAGCATTCTTTCCCATTCCGCTATTGTGGCCAGAGAAATGGGCATCCCAACAATAGTTGGTATTCCCGGACTCATGGTAACCCTGCAGGATGGTCAGGTTGTTACCATGAATGGTACTACCGGAGAAGTTGTTGTGAGTGATGAGGGGTGAACTTTTTCAGGCTATACTGCTTTACTGACCCCTTGGTTCGGTTTATCTTTTAACAGGCTCCTTTTATTAATGAATTGATCGGTTTTTGTTATTTCTATGATACGTGTACTCATGATAGGGTACGTAGGATACACCTTATATCCTTGAAATTTCAGCAGGATCAAGGTTTGAAAATTATTCCCATGCAGTGGTAACGCCTTCCATGGGCACAAGTTAGCCAAGAGGGAGAGGGAAAGCAAGATTTGTTGGTAATTAGGCTGGAGGTTTTTAGGCTGGAGGTTTTCAGGCGGGAGGTTTTCAGGATGGAGACCGGAGGCTAAGATTTCTCACAGTTCTGCAGTTTTCTGTCATTCCTGCGAAAGCCGGAATCCATTATATTCCAACGAGCTGGATCACGGCTCATCGCTTTGCGAAGTCCGAAATGACGTGCTGCAAAATAATCGCAAATGATCAGTAGTTAATGAGAAAAAAGAAAGGGAAAAAGAAAATCAATGGTCCAGGATTTTTCTGATCAACGCGGCGATTTTTTCAACAGTGTAGGGTTTCATGAGGATTGCATCCATGTCCCGCAGAACATGCCCCTCTGTCTCATCAAGGCAGTAGCCGCTCACCAGGATAAATTTCACATCCGGTCTGATCTGCTTTAAGTCGGCAAAAAGTTCAATACCGGTTTTATTGGGCATCACCATATCGGA
>CAMYLK010000108.1 GCA_947259225.1 uncultured Desulfobulbaceae bacterium
TGATATGACCAGTTTTTTGCGTGCTCATAGTGGCCCCTCTTTGGCAGTAGTTGCTTGGGGCAAAATGCGACTGTATTCCGCATGTCCGTGGTCGTCCAGGGAACGCCAGATCAAGAGTTGCTTGCGCAGGCTATGGAGAAACGGTCCGTTCAATCGTTGCCACAGTTGTGCTTCACCGGCTCGTCGTTCCATGCGAACGCGTATTTCCAGAAAATCTTCCCCTTCGCTTGCCCTGCAGAATTGCAGATCAATCCACTGCATGATGCCGAAGTCAAAAGGGGCCAGCCATATTTTAGCCCGCAGGTGCAGGCAGTCCGCCACCATGGGCAGTCGGTTGCCGTCACCCTGCACGCCGGTGGCGTCGACCACTTCAATCGGGCCGGTGGCAAAGATGCCGTGTGAGACGTCCTGGTGCCCTTTAAGAAAGCTGTAGAGAAAGCCGCAGATCGATGGATGTTCATGGTAACGCATGAGAAAGGGCAGGGTGACTGTCATGGTGTCATCCACCGCTTTCGGCATGGTCCAGGTCCGGTTGACGTCGGGAATGGCAATTTGGGCAGCGACTTTTGAGGGGTAGATCACCGACAGCAATACCACGGCCATGACCAGGACCATGGCCGCAACGCCCGCTGTGGAAGAATAGTTGACCGTGATGCCCTGCCAGAGACTGGTATCGGCAAGCAGTGCCGCACTGCTTTGTGCCAGCAGGTAGCCAAGTACAACGGAAAGGACGGCAAATGCCAGTGCTTCCGCTACAAAGAGAAAGGAGACATGGGAAGGTGCCAGTCCCACCGAGGTATACACCGCAATTTCACCTTTCCGCTCATAGACCGAGCTGATCATGGTGTTGAGAACAATGAGGATCGATATGAACAGGGGGATGAGAATATTGGGCATTCCCGAGTAAGACATGGTATCGCTGGCGTTATACAGATGGACGCCGTCCGGTTCTCCCTGGAAAAGAGCCAGATTAAATCGATCGGTCAGTTGCAGGGCCGGGTTACCCTTCTGAGAGGTTGTCGGCCGCAGGGCAACGCCTTTGATGGTGCCGCCCAACTGCAAAAGGGTCTTGGCAGGTAGAATGAGGATTTGTCCTGGATCCAAGTGGTGGTAACGGCCCTGGAAAGCCTGGACATCTTCTCCTGATTCCATTGCCTCTTTCTCAACTTCGCTCATCTCCATAACTGTTTCCGATGGAAAGGTAACCGGGGTCAGGGGCTCTCCATCCAGGTCTGCGTGTTGCTGCAGTTGTTTTTCAGAAAATACCCCGACAACCTTGAGTTGGCGTCCCCAAAGATTGAGCGGCTCCTGATTCGGTTTGTCGGGGTCAATGTCAAGCAGGGCGGCAAGACGGGAGGGAATGAGGACCTCGTTGTGTTGCTGGGGTTGAAACCAGCGCCCTTTGATCAGAATTTTGTCCAAGCCGCTGATGTCGGGTTCGATTGGGGAAAGCCCGGTCAACCCTTGGAAGATAAAAGGGGTGCCTGCAGCTGTAACCTGCATTCTGGCAGCGCGGCTCGGATCCTCGGCAACAAGCCAGACTCTGGGGCCGGCAAGTACCTGGCCATCAAAAAGTGAGCGGAACGCGGAAAGCGATTGTACAGGCAGGTCTTTCCAGCCCATGTGTTTAAGCAGCATTCCATGGTAGGGTGAGTGGTCGGCAAACTGGAGTCGGTTCTGCCTGCGCATGGATTTGACCGTGGTGAAGCTCATGATGGTAAAGGTCAGGATAATCAGGGTCAAACAGGTGAGGGCTGTACGAATCCTCCTGCGTCTGAGGTTGGAGACGCCAAGAAAAAATGCTGCCATAAAGGCTTTCCAGCTGGAAATTTCCGAAGGCCGTTTATGGGATGCCCGCCGTTGCAACAGGACCATCTCGTCTTCAAAACGCATGACAATAATACCGGTAACCAATGCGGAGAGGCCGATGATAAAAAAGGCAAGAATGACAACTGTTGGGCTGTAGGCAAGCTCAAAGGCCGGATGAACCCGGGCGACAATGAAGATAAGGGTAAGGAGAATGCCGGAAAAGCCAATGATTCGCTTGTAAATGGAAACAAAACCAAACAGTAATCGTTCAGCACAAAAGGCAAAAGGGACAAACAGAGCAATGTAGAATAATACGCCGAAGAGGACATCTTTCTGCGTCTTTTCTACATGATCATAGACCCTGCTGGCCAGGGCCCAGGCACGGCTGGATTCTTCGGTGAAAATATCATAGCGATATTCCTGCAGCGCGTTTTCAGCTCGGGAAATCGCAGTAATCCCCTCTTGTTGCAGGCCCTGTATTCGCTCATTATGAATGCCATGTTTTTCAAGGTTGTCAATTCGCGGACCGAGGAGCTTCCACATATCCCGGGCAGCAAGGTAGGAGGTGTTGAATAGCGATGGGTGGTCGTCAACCCGGTAGCCGGCACCTAGGGGGGTCTCCTGACTGCCATTGGTAAGGATCATCTTTTTTTGCAGCACCGTATCGGAAAGGGTGAGCTTGAGCCGGGCCTCCGGTTCTAAAAAGATGGAAGCGATAATTGAGCTGCGTGTATCAATCCGGCTATACCAATAACGGACGGGCGGGGCGTCACGGCGGGCATCTATCAGCTGCAGCTTGGTCATGTACGAGAGGCTGCGTGGTTCAAGGAGGTTGAAGATGGTTGTTTGCCGACAGTTGAACATGACCAGGTCTGTTTTCATGTCCCGCCGCTGCATCTTGACCCGATAGGCCGGTTTGCCGGTCAGTTTCTTGTCCACTGCCCAGAGAACTGAGCCGTCATTTTCGGAAAAGCGGTATCCTTCAAGGATAACCTTGTCCTGCACGTGTTTTTTATCGGCAACACCCTTGAGGAGGAATTGACCTGTCAAATCGGTCATGGCATGATAGCGGGCCGGTCCTTGAAAGGCGAGGAGTATACTGTTTTCAGCGGGATGCTCCGCAAAAAGCTCTCCGTGCAGCAATAAGCTGGTCCGGCCGGCTACGGTGGAGAACCCGTTTCTGATGTAGCCGGTTTCAAGGGTGTCGGCTTGATCAATACCACCCAGTAGACGGTTGACCAGTTGCCATTGGCGATCGGCAAAGGACCAATTGACATGTTCTATAGTATCCCAGGGCGTGCCCCAACTGTTGCGAAGGTCCTCGGTGGTGGCAAGAGTGATTCCCGATAACCCGGCCAGGCAGCTCACCTCGCCCGCCATCTTTGGTTTGTCGGGCAACAGATCCTGCCAGGGTATCATACGGTTTGGGCGTAGGGTTGAAACAAAGGTCGGTGCCTCAATTGGTGCTTTGGCTGCCGCCTCAAGGAGGATGGCATCCAGATCACGGAATGCTGCGGTTCTGTTGATTCTCGGACGCAAGGGGTAGAGAAATCCCTGATGAAAGGCGCCGAGCCCTGTCCCGTGACTTGAGAGGTGTAAAGAAACAAGTGCCCGTGGTTCATAGTCTGCCATCAGGGTGCGGAACCGTTTGGCACTTTTCAGCATTTTTTCCTGCTGTTTTACTTCTTTTGTTGCGGCCTGGTAGCGGGCAATGGCATGATCGACCAAGGGCAACATCAACGCCCTGTCTTCCTGGCTCAAGTTGTTGAATTCTGTTTGCCAGCCTAAGCGCCGCAGCCGCAGCCGGCGATCCGTTAAGCTGTTAATGCGTTCTTCGTTTTTATCCTTGACCATGCGAAGTCGCATCAAGGTGGTGGAGAGGTTGTCAACTTGCAGCTTAAGGGGGTGATTGAGTGCGTTTTGCATCAGGAGGCCACCGCCCTCGGGTATGTCTCCCTCTTTGAATTGCTGCAGAATCGTCAGCCGTTCTTTATTTATTTTTCGCTCGGACTTTAACGACTTTGCTGTTCTGCGAAGGTCTTTAGAGCGTGAACTGATCGCCCAGATACTTTCTCGCATACCGGCCTGACTCTGCGCGTGTCCATTGGATGCCAGCAGGAGAAACGGCCGGATTGGCGGGGTATTGTGCAGCTGATCAGCCAGCTCCAGCAGCCCGGCAACTGAAAGGGCTTCGTCGGCACCAGGTGCGCGACCGGCAATAAACGAGGTGGAATCGTAGAATGCCTCAACCACAATCAGCTCATTTGCCCTGTCTGGATCGGAACCGGGGTAGAGGGCATACAGGTTTTCTACCGCGGCCGTTGACCATGCCGACCGGCCGGTAACGGTGACCTCGGTCGCGAGCGGGTTATTCAGCTCTGCAAGGTTTTCTGGCAGGATGGAGGCCAGTTGTGCTGCTTCAATCCAGAAACAGGGAAACTGAATGGGCGAGAGTTCCTCTTTGTCAAGGAAGGCTGCTCGTGGGCTGGTATCACGATTTACATAGATCAGGGCTGAGGCACCGAGAGAGGCTGCGTTCAACCAGTTTTTCAGGGAGTCAAATTCCATCAGCACAATAGAGCCCTGGATCTCTTTACCGTTAAAGTCGGCAAGTTCGCCTCGTCCTACATAGATCAAGGGGCCTTTGACACCCTCCGGTGGCAGGTTCTCCGGGGTTATCGCATTGTAAGCCAGAGGGTGGAGGGAGATGGTTTTATCAGCCAGCTGCAATTTGCCGTTGCTTTGTTTGAGAACCGGAAGCTGAAAATCAAGACTGCCAAGCTCTTTAGGCTCGGTTGACTGTAATCGGTTACGTATATATTCAGTTGCTTTCTGATTGCCGTTACTGCCCACAGCCCGATCACCAAAGTCGGCCAGGGTGCGAACGGTTTCTTGCAGGTCCGATGCCGCAAAGGAGGAGAGGGAAAAAAAACAGGAGCAGAGAAAAACCGGCAGGAAGAAAATTCGCCGAAACCGGTTCTGTCGTTTTTCGTTGGGCCGGTGGGAATTAGCCATAGTCACTCAATGGTTCCAACAGAAATATTCAGTTCATCGCGTTGTTCAATCTTGTCAATCAAGCCGTCTCTGATCCATATGACTTCATCAGAGACATTGAGCATTTTAAAATCATGGGTGGCTGAAATAATAGTAACCCCAAGCTCGGAACTCATTTGCTTGAGCAGACTGATAATCTCTTCTCCGGTTTTCAGGTCCAGATTTCCAGTAGGTTCGTCGGCCAAGACGATGGAAGGGCTGTTGGCCAGGGCTCGGGCAACCGCGACCCGCTGTTGCTGACCGCCGGAGAGCTCGGAGGGCTTATGGTCATAACGTTCGGCAAGTCCGACCTGAGCCAGAAGTTCCATGCCTCGCTGGTTAGCCTCATCACTGCCGGTCCCGCCAAAGGTCATGGGCAGGGTCACGTTTTCAAGGGCCGTCATCACCGGAATGAGGTTAAACGTTTGAAAAATATAGCCTATCTTTCTACAGCGCAGCCAAGCCAATTCGTAAGCGTCCAACTGAGCAATGTCTACTTCGTCGATAAAAACTTTGCCCGATGTCGGTTTGTCCAAACCGCC
>CAMYLK010000109.1 GCA_947259225.1 uncultured Desulfobulbaceae bacterium
TTTATTGGAAAGCCGTTTGCGTCATTGTATACAAACAGGGTCTTTCCCACCGCGTCATTCCACAAAGCAGCGGCACGCCGCCCGACCGCTTCAGCTTCCATTCGAGTCAGGTTAAACGCCGGATCCAGTTCACCTATGCGCCAGCCTATCGGCACCTCACACAAGATGCTCTGTTGTATACGTTCGGTATAATGCCGAACCACGGGTGGCAATTCAACCTCGCCAGTCCTTACAAAGCCAGCCAGCATGTAATAACCTACATACAACAGAGAGCCATACAGTAAAATTCTGAGCAAATTTTTCATACGTTTAACTATTACTCTTGCTGCGGGTTAAGAATGAAATGTCTTTATTGTATGTAACATTTCAATGGAGTACCTTTGAAATATATAATCGACAAAAATAACTATATTATCAAGGAATACCAAGAAAAATGAAGAATGTGACCTCTCTCCATAAAAGCGCTCCCTATGTTATTATCATTTGACCTTAACAAATGTTGAAGCAACGATTAGTGATGGCAATATCAACTTAAAGGAAAAATAGGCTTTGTTACGTGGAGATCGTAATAAGCTTCAGTCTGTCGGGGCAGCTTTAATTTACATATGCTGACTCTAACAAATAAATTTGAAAAAAGTTGGATTTTACATATAACGTTGAGCTAAACGGCCACCGGAAGGGATGTCAAAAACCAGGGGCGATTCAAATCACACATTATTCACTGGAAAGAAAACCGAGGTTAATGGTGAAAGTGACGTCAGAAGTTGAACCAACACGCAGGTCTTCACTGATAGCAAGGTTAAGTATCCACTGTCCGAAGAGCCTCACACTGCCACCTATTACCAACCGGACACTTTCGCCCAGTTCACTCAGTTGTGATTCATAACCTGCAGTGTGCGAGTCCACCTGTAACTTTACATACGTATTTTCCAACGCTTTCCATGTGATACCGGTATTGGCGTATGCAACAACCTCACGCCGGATAGTGTCAAGTATTTCACCCCTGCCTAGCCACTGCAACCCACCGTTGACAAAATAATTTAGGCGGAAGTCTTTTCCACTGTTTGCATCTGCAAAAGCCAGTCCTAAAGCTAAATCCGTACTACCGCTCCCCCTGAGAAAATCGCTGTCACCAGTCGGCAGCTTCAGTTGAGATTGGAAACTGAACGCTCTGCCAAAACCACGAAATAAAGAACGGGAAACACGTATTCTCATGT
Organism: uncultured Desulfobulbaceae bacterium; assembly: GCA_947259225.1. Lineage (GTDB taxonomy): Bacteria > Desulfobacterota > Desulfobulbia > Desulfobulbales > Desulfobulbaceae > UBA10518. The sequence goes on from CAMYLK010000109.1 coordinate 1,218, forward strand.
CCCCTATACCGCTGTTACTTTGATGGAGATCAACCTTTACACCCCTGTCAGCCTTGTTTTCATAATAATATTTCAGCTGATCGTTCTCGACAAATTCTCTGTTCCCATCAGGCAACCCCCAGAAAGAGTGCCAGTCCTGGATAATCCTGTCGGTTGAACCACCCCCCATATATATCCAGGGAAATTCAATACCAATTTGCCAATTAGTGCCTAAACCTTTCAAAAAGCCCAACTTTATGACTGTATTCTCTCCATCGAACCAGACTGATTCCTGGCCCTCCTGTGAATGCGTGAAGTTGTTGGCGACATCAACCTGAATATCAAAGAAAAATTGATCTTCAGGTAATAAAAATGAAGAGGATGCGGTAGGTATTGCCAGAAGATTTTGTATTGGCCCGTGACTAGCAACCTTAAAGGGCCTGGAGTGCTGTAGTAAATTATCTGAACCAGTTGCAAGTGCATAATTGCAACTAACCAGTAATACTAAACTAAGTATAAACCAGAATAATTTCTTCACAATCAATCTCAAGAAAATTTGATCTGATTATTCTTTATTAAACAAATGAATAACTTTTTAAGCTTATGGATATTTGGTGATTAGAGCAAGTTAAATGATTGAAAATATAATAGCCCTTCTATTTCCTCCACTAAAAAGCCCTTTTCAAATTATTTTATAAGCTATTAAACCACAAGAGGAAAAAAGTTCGCTCTGGCAGTATTAACTTGGCGGGAATTTCATGTACTGAAAATGTATCGTAAATAAGGTTTAGTCTATCGGGGCAGCTTTAATATATACGTATCTTGACTTTAAATGCTGCTTTTTTACTCCTGTAGCTGACGTGTCACTATTTCATCTCTGGTTTCTTGAAGCATTTTCCAGGAATCTCCCTGAGGTTCTGTCAATAGAACCCCCTGGTCAATAACGGCCAGTGCCTCTTTATAGCGCCCCTGGTTGGAAAGAACATGTGCCAGATTATTATAGCCTATGACATGTCCGGGTGATTGCTCCACAAGGCTGTGGTATGCATTTTCTGCGGCGTCAAGCCTGCCCAGTTTGTAATAGCAGTTGCCAAGTCCCAGCAAGGCGGAGTCACCATCGGGCCATTGCCGTAAAGCGGCTTGATATCCTGCCAGTGCCGTTTCGTACCGACCAACCTCTTCCAGAGCCGCGACAGCCTCGATATAACGATCCTGATCAGGATTTGCAGGCATCTCACCCGGCCGCAAGACAACCATTGCCCAGGCACCGCTTTGCCGCCAACTTACCTGGAATCGTCGGGCCGAAACCACCTGACGCCGAATAGTGCCCGAACGCAGGATGATCGTGTCTTTATCGGTATCGTAACCGATGACTACCGCGTAATGCCAAAGTGAAAAAGCAGCCAGACCGAGATTTTGCAGTACCAGGACAGGTCGATTTGCGCGAAGCTCTGCCAGGAGGTCGGCAAGGGATGGCTCAATGACATAGGGAATCAAATCGTAACCACGGGAAGCCGCGACCAGCTCCATCTGCAGGCTTCCCTTCCTATCAGGCAAAAAAGTTTTTCCCGCCAGGCGATCAGGGTTAATCTCTTTCCCGGCATGAACAAGAATGGTTGCAAGAGCTGCAGGACCGCACTGATACTCTTTCTGCGGATAAAAAACCGTGTCTGTTAGTTCCAATCCACTGTCTTCCGTCTGCGGCAGAACCGATCGTAAAACAGGATCTTGATGGGCACAACCAACAAGCAGAGAGACGATATAGAGCAAAAGTATGATGGTTCTAACGGGGTATAATCTCCGATTTTGCAAAGCGTTTCACCCGGCAGGCTGAGAAATTCGTATAGGGATATTGAAACCGCGTCCCAGGCAATATTACCGCAGCTTGTAACACACCGTCCAGCTTAAATTTTGGTGAAAATATTGGTTACGCCAACCAGTTCCAGGATAAGTAACACCAAGAATACGATGCCGATCACCGCTAAGACCGAATCCCCCCCTGCCGGCATATCCTGCAGTCGTCCGTCTAATTGTCGAAGTTCTTCATCGCTCAGTACGGCCAGACGGTCCTGAACATCGTTGGGCTCGACACCGAAGGCAAGCATTTGTTCCTGGACATCAGTGCGCAATAAAGTTCCGTTGATCCGGGCCAACTGGTCTTCCCGCTGTGTCATCTGCATCGCTTCCTGGGTGCCGATGAACCGGGCCTTTGCCGCAGGGGTCAGACCCAGTACCAGAATATTGCACACCATCAGGGCAACGACCAACTTTTTCAATACCATAGTGATCATAGAGTATCCTCCTTAATATTCAAACTATACAAGCCGTGAACATATCCCGGTCCAAAGCGAAATGTCGATCGCAATATTAAAATCCGGGATACATTTAATATATTCAGTCAACATATTTCCACTATATCTTTTCTTGGGTTCAAGTGGAATAAATTCTTGAGATTTCATGCTTTGCTCGAGGTAAGCGAGGTACGAGACTCCGAATGACATCAACACAAAAGATCAGGCAGTTATGTTTCACGGCATAAAAAGTTACCTGAAGATGAGTGGTAATCAATATTATTTTTTACGCCTGGTTTTGGCTCGTGCTGTGGGTTTGGCCGACCATGGGTCATCTGGCCAGTGGTGCTTGGGATAGCGTCCCTGCAGTTCTTTTTTTACATCGGGATAGGTGTTGTCCCAGAAACCTTTCAGGTCCCGGGTGATCTGTATCGGTCTTTGCGCCGGTGACAGGAGATGAAGCATGACCTTCACCCGACCTCTGCAGATACATGGTGTGTCCGGCAGCCCGAACAATTCCTGGAGCCGCACAGCAAGTACAGGAGGACCGTCAGTCGTATACTGCAGCTTTTTGTTGGTACCGCTCGGCACGCGGATATGGGCAGGTGCCTGTTCGTCAAGCTGTTGCAGCAGGTTCCAGTCCAATTGATTTTTTAAAATAGATGTCATGTCCAGACTGGAGAGGTGTTGGCGGCGTGTGATCCCTGTGAGGTAAGGGGCCAGCCAGTCTTCAAGACTGTCGAACAGCGACTGATCGCTGCAATCCGGCCATGGGAGATCGGCCTGGTGTTCACGCAGCAGCAATATTCTGGCCTGTAAAGTTCTTGCTTCTTTGGTCCATGGCAGAGCGTCAAGGCCCATTTGGAGGATTCCTTCCAACATAGCCTGCAGGATGGCATCCGGATCAACGTTTTCCAGAGGGTTGCTGGTAAGTACCAGCTGCTGCAGACGTTCCTGCCTGGCCATAACCACCTCTTCGCGCTTATTGTCCCAGAACACAACCTCAACTTGTGATATTGCGTCTTTGAACACGGTAAACAGTTCATCCTCGGTTATTGATGCGGCAAGGTATATTCGGCCATCAGTGCGGCCTGCATCCAGGTGGGCAGCTACAAGATACGGTGTATTGACAAGATGATCGCCTTGAGGAAGGCAAACGCCGCGACCATTGGTCAACAGGTACCGGTCATGAGAAGATGGCCGCAACTGGGCGATCCGGTCAGGATATGCGAAGGCAAGCATAGTGCCGACCGACTGCGCTGTTTTTTCGGCCTTACTGCCATGCAGCATACGCATGAATTGTCGGGCGGCTTTGTCAACCACTGTGCAGGAAGTCGAATCGACATACGAGGGTGGAGATTTTTTATTTTTTGGATTGCGATACTCAGCTAGAACATGAAGCCTCGCTTCAATATCCGTCGGACATGCCCCTGCCCTGGAACGGAAAATATCACGTTCTGTGAGCAGGGCCGCTACATCGCACGCTTTTTTTACACCGCCTTTTTGTTCGGCTGCAACAAGCATACGGGCAAGACGGGGGTGAACCGGGAGCGCTGCCATGCGCTTTCCCCGGGTAGTGATCCGGCCCTGCTCACCGAGTGCCCCCAGGCGGGTCAGAAGATCTACGGCCTGTGCGTAATGTCCGACTGGCGGCAAGTCCAGCCATTGCAGACGGCCGGGGTCTGCAACCCCCCAGCGGACCAGTTCCAGGGCAAACCAGGCGAGGTCCGCATCCAGAATCTCCGGCCGGGAATGGGGCTTGAGCTCCTGGTCGATACTTTTTTCCCACAGACGGAAACAAATGCCTGGTTCCATACGTCCGGCCCGGCCACATCGCTGCCTGGC
>CAMYLK010000110.1 GCA_947259225.1 uncultured Desulfobulbaceae bacterium
CTATAATTTAAATTATGGTTTACTCCTGAATCCGTGAGCCTTCGGTAGTGGTTCAGATGCACGAAAGAAACCATTCGATTATCCTATAGTACTATCGTATGGTTGATGACAGATAAGCGCAAACTTCGAAGCAGATGAGCCGCTGCCGGACGTACCGAAGGGCGAACAAGTAAAGCGTTTAAGACACTCGCAACTCGAGATTTAGCTGACAATTTCGACTAGATAAAAGTAAGATCAACAGCTTTTCTTCGCGAATTCAGGTTACTGGAAGTAGCTTTACCTTGGAAATTGATTCTACCCTCTTTTCTAAGGCTACTGGACATGTGATACGTCCCTGGAAATTGTCAAAGTAAAGGTGATTATTGTCGACGAGTCGAATGATCAACCGCTCCTGGTTACCCACTCAAGGCACCCTCAATTAGATTAAACTGGAGAGTCGTTCCAAATGGTTGAAGACTTTCTTTATTTACGAAAAAATGTTGTTGATGTTGATGCTGCCGTAATTGGCATCAGCAAAACCCGTTGGATTGCCCTGACGGATTCGGAAGCTTGTATAGAAAAAGCTCAAGAAATTATGCGTCAGCATCATTTCGATCTGGTGCCAATCGTGACAAACGATGACATCGTATCCGGATATTATCAAACAGAAACGTGGAACAACTACGATGCTATTCAGCGCAAGGAAATGGACTATGACGATGTGATCCCTGTGCAGACGCCTCTGCATATTGTGATCAAAAGCCTTGCCAAAGAAAAACGACTGTTCTACTTCCTCACCCACCACAATAGAGTTACCGGCCTGCTTTCATTTATCCACTTAAATAAAAGACAAGTTCGAATATATATCTATGCGTTAATAACTGAACTGGAAACAAGGCTAAGCGGTTTGATTCGCTCAAGGATAAGCGAGGAAGAAATTGAAAAATATGTGCAAAACAAAGATGCCGCCAACAGATACTTCACGGACAAAGAGCGCGGGATAGAATCTGAACTGATGGAATATCTCTACCTCAGCGACCTTATCAATATCATTTCTAAAAACAATCTGTATGGGGCACTTGGTTATCCCAGCAGAAAGAGATTTGGCAACAGCCTGGGTTCCATTAATACATTACGCAATGAAGTTGCCCATCCCACGCGAACCTTGATATCAACCAGTGAATCTATAGAAAAATTGTGGAACAAAATCGAAGATATTGAACGCATCCTTTTTCGCTTACGGCAATTCCACGACAAATTAACAATAGGTGCGAGCTGAAAATATTCAGGAGTCAGTCATCTCGGCGAGTTTTTGAAAGCAGCAGACCAGCTGAAATTCAGTGTTTGACAATACACAGGAGACAATGATGACAAATAAGCAAATTGGAAGAAGCTCAACCAAGAAGACAATTGGTTTGGCTGTAATGGTAGCGATATCATGTTACTTCATCAGCATTGGTCAGGCATCTGATGCCAATGAGCATGCGGTACACACGATTGAAAAGGGTTCTGTACTCCACCTTTCTCACGATTTGAAAGCGATATTGAATCAGGAAATGAGGGCGATTGAAGCGGGGATGATGAAAATAATTCCCGCCATCTCAGCAGGGAACTGGGAAACGATTGCAACCATTGCAACAAACATAAAGGACAGCTTCATTTTGAAACAAAAACTGACCAAGCAACAAATCCAAGAACTGCACCATGCTCTTTCCTCAGAGTTTGTAGAAATGGATCAAAATTTTCATACAACAGCCGGAAAGTTGTCACATGCGGCCCACCAGCAGGACGGTGAACTCGTTAACTTCTATTTCTATAAACTCCACAGTCAATGCATGACATGTCATTCTACATATGCTTCTCAACGTTTCCCCTCTTTTCAGAAGACCGTCAAACAGGGAAAAAATGATCATCATTAAGGGGTAATCCCCAAAAGCAAAACCGAACGGATCGCTCTCAACTTCTTTACACCCCGCCGTTGAGCATGCTCGTTCTGTTTTCGGGAAATGAGCGGGGAAAATAACAACTGAACAAACAGGTGCAATGCCATGCTGTTAACCCTGGATGAGCTTATCAAAGATGCAAAGAAACTTCCTTTGGTTCCGCTAGCTGGAACAACAGCCTATCATCAAAAAATCCCTCTTTTAAAAAAATATGTCGATGATGCACTGACCTCGAATCCATCCATTCACGATATAATCGGCAACAACCCAATGCAAATCATGTATGACAATCACGGCCACCATGCAGCTTTCATGGCGACGGTGTTCAGCATAGGCAATTATGAGTTGCTGGCCAGAACAATCCCGTGGGTTTATCGGGCTTACTCGGCACATCATTTTTCCTATGAGTATTTCCCCTTAGAATTAAATACATGGCTTGAAGCCGTTGAAGAGCATATTCCGCCAAACAAGACTGAAGAGATTAAATCAATTTATACCTGGATTATAAACCGGCATGACAATATGGTCGCGTTATCTCAAATCGAGGCAGACTTACAATTGCCGATAAGCGAAGACTGGCTTGAAAGAAAAAATTCTTTTTTGGCAGCTCTTCTGGAGGGGAATCATCGAAAATGTCTCTCTCTAGCCAAGGAGTCCGTTGCAACCGGTAAAGATATTGAACCGCTTTACCTGCACATCATACAACCTGTAATGTATGAGGTCGGGATGCTCTGGGAACGCGGGACAATATCCGTCGCCCAGGAACATCTTGCCTCGGCGATTGTCGGGCGAGTAATGGGTACGATCAACATGGTGAGTCGTGAGGCCCAAGAGACCAGAGGGAAAGCGGTAATAACAGCAGCACCCAATGAGTTTCATGAAATCGGCGCCTGGATGATTTCCGATATACTGGAACATCAAGGTTGGGATGTGCGTTATCTTGGTGCCAACACACCGGCGAGTGACCTACTTACACTGCTGCGCTCTTTTAAGCCAAATATTTTGGCACTTTCAGTGACAATGCCTTTTAACATCCTTAAAGTTAAGGAAATGATAGGTACAATCAAAGCTGACAAAGAGCTTGACACAACCCTTATCATTGTTGGTGGACGCGCCTTCAACGATACAGATAACCTGTGGAAATCGACCGGCGCAGATAGTTTTGCTTCAAATGCCCAGGAAATAAAACAAATAACCGATGACTGGATGAACAGTGGACGAACTTAACAAATTAATATTAGATCATAGTACTGCATTAAAAGACTATTTCGGACAAACAGACACCCTGGTCGTTATTGTTCTTGATAAAGAGCTTAACATCGCCTTTCACAATGCATGTTTTAAACATCTTATCTCTTCCGAAAAAGATTGTTTTGGGGAACATATTCATTCTTTTATGCTCCCGGAAAGCTGCCAGCATCTACCACTGACAGAGTCCACTACCGGCCTCTGGATCTGGCTGAATTTCAAAGCACAGGATTCCTCTCCACTCCCCCTGCACTGTTATGTCGTTACACTTGACGACGGCAACCACCTGATACTAGGGGGACATCTTATGCTGACAAATGATAAGATCCTTCAGCAAATGACCATCATGTCCAATGAAATGGCAAATATGACTCGTGATCTGCACAGGAAAAACCGGGAACTGCAAGAGGCACATGCAAATATTAAAATACTAAGCGGCATTATTCCTATCTGTATGCATTGCAAAGAAATTCGCGATGACAAGGGGTACTGGAACAAACTTGAAAAATTTATCACAGAAAACTCGGAAGCACAATTCAGCCATGGGCTTTGTGAGCAGTGCCTCAAAAAACATTATCCTGATATCTAAGCGCAATTAAGGACCAACCAGAAGAAATAACATAAAAAACCTATAAAAAAACCCGTCTTCTTTTTAAATCCCTCAATCAACTTCACACCTTGGAGTTTCAATGGGAAAACATAAAACTATCTTTTTTTTACTCTTTTTTATTTTTCCAGCCTTCTCAAGTACCATTACGTTTGCAAGCGACTACCGGATTGAAAACGTAAAAGGCAACGTCTACCGGTTCGTGGCAGATAGGCATCGCTCTGTTTTTTTAGTTACACCCGAAGGTGTTTTAATGACAGATCCTTTGAATGAGAGCGCTGCCCGCTGGTTGAAAGCCGAGTTTACAAAACGCTTCAATGTGCCGGTTAAATTTGTCGTATACAGTCATAATCACAGTGACCATATCTATGAAACGGAGGTTCTGAAAACCCCTGAAACCACCGTTGTCTCCCATGAACTCGCGAAGCAGGATATTCAGCTCACCAAAGCGGCCACAATCATTCCAGAGGTAACATTTAAACAGAAAATGGCCATTTCCCTGGGGGATAGCATTGTTGAACTACAATATCATGGACCAAACGATGGCCGTGGTTCAATCAGCATGCTTTTTTACCCGGAAAAAGTCTTGTATGTTGTCGATTGGATTGTTGTGGGGCGTATGCCTTGGCAAAACTCTGGAGCTATGACATTGTGGGCATGATCAATTCCACAAGGGAAACCCTTAAACTCGACTTCGAGGTGTTTGTCGGAGGCCACGCCGATATTGGTGACAAAACTGATGTCCAGAGGTACCTATCCTACATAGAGGCATTATATGCGGCTGTGATAGACGGCATTCACTCAGGAAAGACTTTGCCGCAACTTAAAAAAAGCATAAAGCTTGATGGTTACAGCGACCTGAGCAACTATAATGAATGGCTGCCGTTGAATATCGAGGGTGTTTACGAACGTCTGATGGAAGAGTCCGGTATGGGGTGGAGGCCTGATATTGAAAACTAGCAGGCATAATCGGCTATACGATGTAATTACAGGCAATACGTCTCTCTACGGAGCGATCCTGACAACGGGAGAATTTTCCATTCAACCTGCTGATTTCAGCCCCAACTGCTATTTGGTATCCATTTTTGGAAATATAGACAACAAATATACAAGAGATTGACCCATGGCAGAATCACACATTATAGGAGAATACCTGATTGAACAACTTCACCGTCACGGCGTAGGGCAAATCTTCGGCATTCCGGGTGATTATGTATTGGGCTTCTTTGACCTGATGGCTAAGAGCGATAACGTCGAGATCATTAACACCTGTGATGAACAGGGGGCTGGTTTTGCTGCCGATGCCTATGCGCGCCTTAGTGGCCTTGGCGCTGTTTGCATAACTTATGGCGTCGGCGGACTGAAAATAGCCAATACCACGGCGCAGGCATATGCAGAGAAATCTCCGGTAATTGTCATAAGCGGCGCCCCAGGGACCAAGGAGCAGGAAAACGATCCTCTCCTGCATCATAAGGCGCGGGATTTTGATTCGCAGAAGAACGTTTTTGACGAGTTTACGGTTGCTTCAACAATCTTAAATGAT
>CAMYLK010000111.1 GCA_947259225.1 uncultured Desulfobulbaceae bacterium
CATGCCGTTTACCTGTCAATGGATTCGGGATGCTCAAAAAAGTGGTTTTTTTTCAATAGTAATAATTGAATTTATTATATGTCTTGGTATAGTGAATATGCATTCATTGCGAACAGGTCTGCAGCGTTTGTGTTCTTTTTACCGGGATGTTGATGTATTGCAAAGCATACCGTTTCAGTGTTGGCCTGAGGATGTTGAGGAGGAGTGTCAGAGGAGAATATCAAACCTAGAAAGGAGGAAGCGTATGGACCAAAGCCGATACGATTATGACATTGTCAAGAGTTTCGTGCACTGGAGTATCCTTTGGGGGGTAGTTGCTGTCCTTGTCGGAGTGCTGATTTCCTTTCAGCTCGTCCTGCCTGAGCTCAACATCACTCAATATTTTACTTACGGTAGGTTACGGCCGCTTCATACCAATGCCGGTATTTTCGGTTGGGGGATTGGGAGTTTCTTTGCGTTGTTTTTCTACATGGTCCAGCGACTCTGTCGGCGACCTCTCTGGAGCCCTGGTCTGGCAAAATTCCAACTCTGGTTTTTCAATGCCACCATCATTGCCGCTGCAGTGACTTTGCTGCTCGGCTTCAGCCAGTCAAAGGAGTACCACGAGCTGGAGTGGCCGGTTGATATCATGGTGGTTATTCTGTGGGTCATTTTTTCAATCAACATCATCATGACCGTTATCAAAAGGGAAGAGGAGCATATGTATATCTCTCTCTGGTTCATGATGGCCTCCCTAATCGGGGTGGCGGTTCTCTACTTGGTCAATAGTGCGGTCATTCCCGTTTCACTTTTTAAATCCTATTCTGCCTTTGCGGGCACCAATGATGCCCACGTGCAATGGTGGTACGGTCACAATGCCGTGGCAATGGTGCTCACAGCACCTCCGCTTGCGGTTTTTTATTATTTTTTACCGAAAGCCACCAATGTGCCGATTTACAGTCACCGGCTGTCAATCATTGCCTTTTGGAGCCTCATTTTTATGTACTTGTGGACCGGGGCGCATCACCTGCTCTGGACACCTGTCCCTGACTGGGTGCAGACCCTGGCCATGGCCTTTTCAATAATGCTGATCGCCCCTTCCTGGGGGTCGGTCTTCAACGGCTACCTGTCCATGAACGGGCAATGGCATCAGATGCGGGATAATTATCTGGTGAAATTCTTAATTCTTGGCATTACCTTTTACGGCCTGCAGACCCTGCAGGGGCCATCACAGGCTGTCAGAACCTTTTCGGCCTTTGTCCATTATACGGAATGGGTTCCCGGTCATGTCCACATGGGAACCATGGGTTGGGTTTCCATGGTGCTGTTTGCCGCTATCTATTATGTGGTTCCAAAAATGTATGGCAGGGAGTTGTATTCCATACCGCTGGCAAACATGCATTTCTGGCTGGTACTTATTGGTCAGCTTATCTTTTCCGTGAGCTTGTGGATTGCAGGATTGCAGCAGGCCAGCATGTGGCATAGTATTGGTGCCGATGGAAGTTTGACATATACGTTCATGGAAGTCCTGGTTGAAATGTATCCTTATTACTGGGCCAGGGCAGTCGCGGGGTTAATTTATCTCTCCGGTGTCGGCCTCTTTGTATACAACCTGTACAAGACGGCAAACAACAAGCAAGCATTAACTTCAACAGCTGCTCAGGCAGCATAAAGGAGGGGAACATTATGTGGGAAAAGAAACCTATCCTTTTTTTGTTGATGGCTACGGCCGCCATTCTTGTCGGTACCGGGGTTACCATGGTCCTTCCCTTTGCCTGGGTTAACACGGATGCAGATCGTATTGAATCGGTTACACCATATACGGCCCTGGAACTGGCCGGTCGAGATGTCTATATCCGGGAAGGCTGTAACAATTGTCATACCCAGACGGTACGGCCTCTGGTCGCCGAAGTCATTCGATATGGCGATTATTCAAAATCAGGCGAATTTGTCTATGACCAGCCACACCTCTGGGGTTCACGTCGAACAGGGCCTGATCTGGCTAGGCTTGGCGGGAAATACCCCGATGAATGGCATTATGAGCACATGAGGAATCCGAAAGCAATCGTAACACGTTCAAATATGCCGGCCTATCCCTTTCTTGATAAGAACCAGATAAAACCGGCGTATGTGGAAAAGAAGATGAAGGTCCTCGGCTTCCCCTATGATGCCGGGCAAGTCAAACAGCTTGATGGAAAAACGGAGATGGATGCAATAGTCGCCTATATGCAGAAACTAGGTAACGATATACCATGGCGAGAGGCATCTGCGATCACTATCGTCGGCGACCTGGTGAATCCGTATCCCGGGGTTTCCCATGCCGAAATGGAGGCCTGGGAGCCACTGTACGAAGAGAACTGCGCCGCCTGTCATGGAGCTCAATATGAAGGCGGTATTGGTCCTGAACTCGTTGGCGCGGACTATGAAGAAAGTGACCTGTTCGGGATCATTTATGGCGGTGTCAAGGATGGCGGTATGCCAGCCTACTCAAGCCTTGGTGCAGACAAAATCTGGAAAATAGTCAATTTTGTTAAATATTACAATCTGGGGGAGGACCATCTTTAAATGGACCTGTCAGCGTTTCTTTACCTTGGCGTGACATTTGGCCTTTTTATTATTTTTGCAATTATTGTCGTTCGCACATACAGCAAAAAAAGGAAGGATACCATGGAGCGCCCAAAACATCGTATGCTTGATGATGATTAAATAAGGAGGTTGGGTAATGACAAGCCAGGAACACGCACAAGTGGAGCAGGTAGAACCCTGTGACGGAATAAAAGAAAACCGTGAAAATCCGCCGCCGGCCTACTTTAATATTCTCTTTTACGGCCTTATAGCATGGGCAGTGGTTTTTCTCGGCTACTTTCTTCTCAGTGGTTGGAGCTCACAATCTGAGTTTGAGGAAAAAATGAATACACACCAGGAGACAATTAGCCGGGGGTTTCAAGTAGAGCCTCTAAAAGAATAATCAGCACTTGCCGATCACCAATCAGGCGGCTGAACAGTTTCATCAATACAAAGTAAAAGGCCGGGCGGGCATGTTCCTGTCCGGCTGTTTTTTTTATGGCAAAACAACCGAAATACGTCACACCGCGACGACGCGCTTTTCAGTGGATCAGCACCTTGCTGATTATCGGCATTCCTTTTGTTACGATCAATGGCAAGAGTCTTTTTCGCCTCGATATTACCACGCTTTCCCTGCAAATTGGTCCGGCAACCTTCAGCATTGAAGACCTGTATATTTTTGCTCTCTTCTTTTTTGTGTTCTTGTTCTGCTTTCTCCTGGCGACCCTTGTCCTTGGAAGAGTCTGGTGTGGATGGGCCTGCCCGCAGACAACACTGGTTGACGCCCTGGAGGGCGTGGCCGGCATGATTGGAATGCAGGTCTCTCCGGCTGATATACGCGGCAGCATCATGCAGAAGATGATCCTGCATGGAACAGCGCTGTTTCTGGGCATCCTTATCGGCGCAAATCTGGTCTGGTATTTTATTTCTCCGTATGTCTTTTTTCCCTCCCTGGTTGCCGGAACACTCAATCCGTGGGCGACAGGTACGGTCGTGACGGTTGCTGTCCTGGTGTATGTGGACTTGATCTTTGTCCGTCGACTCTTATGCCGCGAATTTTGCCCATACGGCCGTTTTCAGACAGTGCTGGTCGATCCGGGAACCCTGACCTTACGGTATATGGATGAGGATGAACGGTGCATACACTGCGAGGCCTGCGTCAGAACATGTCCCCAGGGAATTGATATTAAAGCGGGGTATCAGGTTGAGTGCATCAGTTGTGCCAAGTGTCTCGACGCCTGCCGAAAGGTTATGGCCAAAAAAGGGCAATCCGGCTTGATCGGCTACACTTTTGGCATTGCGGGAAGAGGTTGGCGGGCCTTGATGAACCCCAGAATTGTCTTTATCACGTTGCTCATCATTTTTCTTTCGATCGGTTTTCTGTTTATTTCGGAAAATCGTACCCTGGTAAGCTTGAAGCTTTCTCGAATTGCTCAGGCTGGAGTTCACCAGTCACCCGACGGCTCGTTCACCATCCCCTACAGGGCATTTTTAGCCAACAAGAGCGGGGCCGAGCTGAATATCTCAATTTCAGGGGTGGACGAGGAGGGAAAGGCTGTGGTATTTAGTGGTCCGGTCAAGGATGTTGTGCTTTCCAAGAATGGAAAAAAGCAGATCAGCTTTACAGTAATCGTGTCGCGACTTGATGCTTCACGGCAACGACCTGTAACGGTCGAAGTCCGCGATCATGTTCAGGGGGTGGTCAATGAAACGCAACTGCTTCTTCCGGTCATGAAAAATCCAGGTGAATAACCAATGAAAAACCTATGGGTTGTCTTTCTTGTCTTTCTGGGTGTTTTTTTTCTCAGCCTGCTGGGATGGTCTTTTTATCGGGCCAACATGGAAGTCAGCAAGGTCACCGATAAAGAATATTCCAGCCGTGGACATCAATATGCTTCCACGGATAGACAGCTTGCAGAGGCAGAGAAGCTCGGCTGGGAGATCCTCTGTACCCGACAGGGCGAACACCTGAAGGTCCGTCTCAACCGGGCCGACGGGAAACCGGTGAGTGGAGCCGAAGGTGAAATCGAGTTTCTGCAAAACGAGAGTGACACGAATGCATCGATTGCCTCATTGCTGGAAACCGAGACGGGTGTGTATGTCGTTCAATTACCGGCTGCAGCAAGAGCGGAAACACATGGTCGCCTTTCACTGAGTAAGGACGGAGCGCTCTTGCAGAAAAAAGTAATAATTTTTCAATAAAAATGGGCTATTACTGGATACCTAGACAGATATGCCGGAAGGATACCAAACATGTGATCATTGCGGTGATCAGATTTTACCAGGAAGCCTTGTCAAAGCAACCATAGACAAAACAGAACACGTTTTCTGTTGTCCGGGGTGCCGGGGTGCTTTTACCATAATAGCCGGAGCGGGCCTGGATGCTTTTTATGCAAAACGAGAATGGCAGGAGGCTGGAATCCCTGCGGGGGCCTTTGAAACGGAGTATACTGAAGAATACCTCGATACCTTTGTTGAAAAAACGGGGGAGAAGTCGGAAATACCAGTATTGTTGATTGGGGTTCGTTGCGCAGCCTGTATATGGCTTATTGAAAAGGTGTTGACCAGGATTATCGGAGTTGTTGACGCAACGGTCAACTATGGAACCCATCGTGGTCGAATCGAGTTTGACCCGGCCAAGACTTCACCGCTTGAACTGTTCAAAGCCATCAACCAACTGGGCTACATCGCCAAACCCTTTTCCCGAGATCAAGCAGGAAAAATTGAAGATCAGGAGAAGCGCAACCTCCTTATCCGC
>CAMYLK010000112.1 GCA_947259225.1 uncultured Desulfobulbaceae bacterium
ATGCTTTTAGCAGTTATATTTTTGGGGCAGTTAACGGACGTGCGGTGCTGCACGACATTTTTCTTGATGGGAATACCTTTAGAGACAGTCACAGTGTTGAGAAGAAAAATTTCTATGCCGATCTGGCCGGCGGGATCACAATAAGTTACAGGAAAATGATGCTCACCTGGACTCAAATTTTGCGCACCAGGGAGTTTAAAAACCAGAAGAACGACCACAGTTTTGGGGCCCTTTCCCTTACCTTCCACTTTCCTTTCTTTGAGTAGATTTGGTAATTAAACTTAGACCGTGATGGATTATTGAAAGGCATCAGAAAGTAATTATCAAAACGCCATTCCCAGGCTGAAGTGGAAGACCCAGGAGTCCTCATTCCACTTCTTTTCGGGATCAGGATTGTATGCAACATCAAGCCTGATCGGGCCAACCGGCAGAAGATACTGAAAGCCCATACCGACACCGAAGTTGAATTCGCTGAAAAAATCAGTGCGCGTATCATCCATAAGCTCTGAGCGGCTGTTGTAAGACGTAGTTTTCCCCAGTATCGACCTGTTGGGTGATACATTGCCTGCATCAATATAAAGAGTTGTGGCAAAATTCCTGTAGAACCTCTTGCGCAGTTCAATGGAAAATACATTGTACCCCAGGCCGCCAATGGGGTCATTGTTATCGTCTTTGGGACCTAGTTCGGAATGTTTATAACTGCGAACCGTATTGTCTCCACCGTTGAAGAATAGCTCGCTTGGGGGAATGAACGTCTGGTCCCTTATGGGTATGATAATTCCTGTTGTGGCCCGCAGTCCGACGATATACTCTTTTGGCAGTTCGATGAAATAACGGCAACCCAGGGTGATGCGGCCGAATTCAAGATCGCTGCCAAAAGCCGGCAATGAAATGCCGAAGCTGCTGGCAAGCCGTAACCCTTTGGCAGGATAGAAAATGTTGTCACGGGTATCCCAGATAGCCTGGATGCCGATTGAGCCTTTATTGTAATCATTGTCTCCCTTCTCCAGTGGTGAATCATCCGACAGGTCAGAAAGTCGGGTTATTTTGAACTGGTAACCGGTGGAAACAGTCAGATTCTTGTTCATTTTCCTGGAAAGCAGAACAGACATGCCTGTTTCCCTTGATCGATATGAGGGCTCGTCCCTGCGTTCATAAGAGAGAGGAATATTCATCATTATGTCTGTCTGCAGCAGCCAGGGATCGGTGTAGCTTACGGTGAATGTGTCGCTCTTGGTGGATACCAGGCCCTCTATTCTGCCATTTCTGCCGGTGCCGAAAAGGTTCTTCTCAAAGACACCTGCTTTCAGACGCAACTTCTCGTATGAGCCCCAGCCTGGCTCTAAATAAATTTCCCTGGTCGGCAGCTCTTCAACTATAACCTCAAGGTTCCTGGTGGAGTTTTGGCCAGGAGATGTGAGTTCTATGGTGATTTTGCTAAAAAGCCCCGAGTCAAACAGCTTTCTGAAACTTTTCCTGCGTTTGGCGTTCGTATAGATATCCCCGCGTTTCAACGCTACCCTGTCCCGGATGAAAGACTCACGGGTGCTGCTATTACCGGAGACGATAACCTCTGCAATCCTGACTTTGTCGCCGCTGGTTATTTCAGCCGACAATTCTACCCTGCCCGGTTCATCAAGCTGCACGACCGTAACTTCAAACTTGGCGTCCGCATAGCCGATTTCATCATAGACGTCCTCCAGGCTCGAGCGCAGTAGAAGTTTACGCCGGACATAATAGGGTTTATTGACTAGATCGCTTTTTATCTTTTCAAGTTCTTTAGCCAGTTCAGGGATGATATCGCCGCTCAAGGCAACCTGATCAATAAAATATTTTGGTCCCTCTTCTATCCTGATGCTGATAACCACTTCGGAACGGCTTCCATTGAACGATAAGTCAGGGTTCATCACTGCCACATCAATAAACCCCTCACCCCGATAGTAATTCCGTATCTTGTTCACCGCATATCTGGCCTCGGACATGATAAAAACCATCTTCTTCTGCGTGCCCAGAATACCAGAGTATTCAGAAAAAAAACCGCGCAATGTGTCTGACTGGATATTTATGTTTCCTTCGAAATTAATTCTTTCAATGAATACCCGGGGACCTTCTTCCACCTTGAATGTGACCTGAATAATACCGGCCTTTTGCTCGTAGGCGTAGTCAACCAGTGCAAAGGCAAATCCTGCCTGGAGATATGCTGAACGCATCTGGAAAGCAGCATCATCTATATCAGCTTTACGGTAGCCATTTTGTTCAAACATCTGCAGTTCAGCAGCCGCTGCCTTTAAAAGGTCTTTTTCCGGGAAATGCGAATTCCCGATAATTGTCAAGCTATACAGCTGATTCTGCAGCTTGGCTTGAGGAGAAGAATGCTCCTCTGTCGAATCCGCTTGCCGGTCATCCAGAGTTGCCTGGGAAACCTTTACCGTCACAAGCAAACCTGACAGCAGGATGCTTGTGAGTAAAGCAAATATGCCGAGTGGTGTTGTCTTATTCAAGGCGAAACACCAGCTTCAGACCATAATTAATGGCATCGTACTTGTCCTTTTCACCTGTCAAATAAAATATTTTTCCCGTTTGGACCGTCTGTTTCGACAAGCGGAAAGTTGACTCAACCGTCTGCTCGCCACTCTTGGTAACCGACCGGCCAAAATCAAGTTCAAATCGGTCAAGGATGGTTTCATCGCTGGTGCCGGATTCATCCTCAAGCCATTTATTGAGAAAATCACGGCCCAGGTAGACCATAACATTTGTTGTACCGCTGCTCTTCGCACCGCCGACCGCATCCTGTTTTGGCGGTTGGCCGGTCAGGAGGAGGAGCATAAGGTCATCATTGGGCAATGCAGGACTGGAACTGAGAGTAATGACCGGATCATCTAAAGGGCCCCGGGTGACGACATTTATGTCATAGCCCAGGACTTTTGATTGGGCCAGGATATTAAGCTGCGGCCTGTCCGGATTCTTTTCCGGAAAACGCAGCAAACCCGACTGGATCCGCAGTCCTCCGGAAGGCAGTAGAACCCGCGAAGGGTCAATATAAATCGTTCCGAGCAAAAACGGCAGTTCACCGGTGCCCTTTAAAGAGAGTTCAGGCCTCAATACTCCGCGTATCAGGTTGTTGCGGATCCTGAAGGGTTCGATGGTGGTAATCTTGATATCAAGGACAGCATCCCTGAGTGGCGGATCGGAGAATGAAAAGAGAAAGCCCGATCCTTCAGAAACAGGAGCCGATGCCGAACCTATCATGCCGAGAAAGTCTATATCCCTGGTATAATACCCACCTGTCATGCCGGCAGTGCCTTTTATGATAAGACGCTCAAGCACCCCTGAAACATCCAGCTGTACATCGCCGCGCATTCGCATGTCATTATTGCGAAAAAGCAGAACATTTTTGCCATTGACATGCAGGTCAACTGCAACGGTTTCCTTTTCTTTATCAAATTTACCGGTGAGGTTAACCGGTGAGCCGCCGACTTCGGCCTGCATATTTTTAATGGTTATGGAATGCTCGTCAAAATCACCGTGCAGGTTGACAGCAGAAAGCATGGGGAAATTGAAAGTATGGCTGGCTTCACCATCCTGCAGCGAGAAAGAACCTGTTATGGCAGGATCGTTTGCCGCCCCTGTTACATGGAGTTCCCCCTGCATGTCACCTTCAAGGCGACGCAGCCAGGGGAGCTTTTTTTGCAGAAAATTCAGGTCCTTGAGTTTCACGGTAGCATCGGCCGCCACCTGGCCCTTTAATTCCGTTTTGCGTTTTTGCAGGAGTTCCTTGACCGAGATGCCGTGTTGCCAGGAACCGCTTGCCTGTGCTGAGTAGGCAGTAGAATCGAGGTCGGCTGAATTCAAAAAGATGGAGTTGCCCTTGGCTGTAATATCACCGGCAAAATTGACTAATGAGTCCATATAATGTTTTAGTCCAGCTGGAGGCTCTACGTTTTTAACCTGGAAAAGTATATGGCCGACGGGTTGGCTCCATGATCCGCTAAGGTCCATATCAAGTGCAAGGCTGCCCTTTCCAATACCCCAGGTGTCCAGGATGGACCCAATATCTTCAAGCGCCGGAAAATCGATGTGCCCCTTTAGGGACAGGTCGCCCTCAAGATACGGTTCAGGCGCCAGCGGATCATAGGGCAGGTGCCCGGTCAAGGTGAGTTTGTTCCTTTCATGGGATTTCCAGGTGAATTCCGAAATCTCAATGCCTTTCGAAGAATAATGCAGCCCAATTCTCCCGGTCAACGGGAAGGGGACGTCTTCAGCCCCGGCTTTATCAATGGTGCCTTCAAGATGCAGTTGCGGGGTCTGGGGCCAGCCCTGAAAAACAGCCTTCATATTGGCGCCCTGAAAAAAGTAACGTTTATCGACAAAATTTCCCAACCAACCATTACTGTCGAGGTTTTGCGTGGTCATTTCCACTACAGTTTCTTTCCCAGGAAGCTTATTTATTGCCAGGGAAACATGCCCCTGTCCGTCAACCTGCAGGTCTGCACTAAGGGTAAATTTATCATGCTGCCAGTTAACTGCAAAAGGAGACAAGAGTGTTATGGCGCCAGATCCATTAACCTGTGTCAGTTCCTTAACCAACAATTTTACTGATTTGACTTTACCCGGTGTTTCCTGGGTCAATTGGACATCTCCCTGCAATGTCAAAGTGCCCGCCTGTAAATCTTTAAAACTCAGGTTTTCACCTGAAAAAGTTATGGAACTTTGCGGTTCCTTGACGCTACCCGCTATTTTCATGTCGACCGCTACCTGTCCGTTAAGTGGGATGTCGCCGAACAACCCGGTCAGTTCTTGCAGGCTGCTGCTTTCAAACCTAGCGGTGAGACTGATCGGCATCGATTCAAAGGCTTCCGCGGTTGCCGGAACAGGAATTTCTGCCTGGCCGATTGTCAGGCTGGAGTCAACTGCAGCAACCTTGGCATCATCCAAGTAGAGAACCCCATTTTTCAATTTTCCCTGGAATGACAAAGTGGGCATAACAGGCAACGACTGTGCTTCACCCTCAAGCTTGAACAGCTTCAGAAGCGTTTTACCATCGGTAATCTCGCCTTCGAATTCCGCCTGGGTTCCCCCGATAATGGCAAGCGGCTTGGAGTCC
>CAMYLK010000113.1 GCA_947259225.1 uncultured Desulfobulbaceae bacterium
CCGCGAATATCATCGGCATTAACCAGCATAGCATCATTGAGGTCGATATCATAATAGACCAGGTTTCCAGCCAGTCTGAACTGCTCGCTGACCTGGTAACCGGTCATCAATGCGGCCCAGTAGGAGTCCCCACCTTTGGTACCAAGTTGCTTAATCAGGGTGATCGGCTCATCGGCACCGATCATGATAAAACCAAAGTCGTTATCGGCCTGGTAACCGTCCTTGGTGAAACCGATCTGTGCGGAAGGAGTAAAGGCGCCTAAGTCCATAGAAGCCTGGAGGTAACCACCCCAACCATCGTCATTGATAAACTGACCGGCGGCATTATACTGCTGCTGCACGTCGGATGACTTGTAGGCAAGTTCAGCCTCAAGGCCAACATTGGCAATTTTACCGTTTGTGAAAACGGAACCGAGGAAACCGGAGCTATCACCATCACCAATCGGAGCACCGGAGGGACTGTAGTCTCTCTGGTTATCCTGATAACGGAAATATGCCTTGACCATCCAGTCCTCATTGATATTGAACACGGGAATCAGACCCCAGCCGGTGACATCGTTATCATCAAACTCATCCCTTGGATCATCGGCAAACTCTGAAGTGATGTCATACAGACCGATAACCCGGACCTTGTCGCCCTTCCAGTCTACTTTCAGACGGCTGGGACGACCATCCCAGGAAAAGAATTTGGAATAACTGGCTTCCTGGCGACCAGCGGAGATATCAAACTGTCCAATGGGCACACCGATCCAGGCATAGTCGGTCCAGATATTTTTATCTTCTGAAGCCGCTCCCCAACCCTGGCCATCCCAGGCGAAATCATCCAAACGGATACGGGCCTTCGCATAGGCGCCGCCTTTGGCCTTGGCATCAAGCTTCACACGGATACGGGAGTCGAACTTATCCTTATAACCGTTTGTGTCTTCGCTCCAGGTGCCGTCGGCATTTGCAGTGTAGTTCCGTTCGTAATCATTTGTGCCAACATAACGGGCACGGGCGTCACCACTCAGGTTGACCTCTGCAGAAGCTGCAGAAACCATGGAGCCGGCCAACATAAGGGCTGCGCCTGCAACAAGTACTTTCTTCATCTCACATCTCCTCTTTTCATTCTTCTGTTATGCGCTGCCAAAGGACAGAACACGAAACAACTTCTTAAATATATAAGCAGAATAGTCTCCCGAGATGAAGTCGTCAAGTTTTTTTTACTAAAGTTTAATTTTTTTTACCCGTGCTTGTCCTCAACACGTTATATTTCATGTATCCTGTTGTTTCTTTGGGCCTAATTCATACATAAACAGAGAAGTGGAGCGGGTCTGCCAGAAACCAAAGGAATAATTGTTCTGCCCCTGGGCAAAAAAGAGCCGAAAACGTCCATCATTGTTTTGACCCTTCCTCATTTCAGGCATAACCACCTGACTATTAACGGTATACTCGGGGAGCTTCTTGGACTCCCACAGGGGGACTAAAGCCCCTTGCTGCCAACTCAGGGCAGCAATTGTACTGCCTTCGAAATATCGATAGCGTTTAAAATATTTGATGACCTTCATTCGGTTTTTGCCAACGACAATATCGATTGTGCCGTCACCATTAACATCAGTGGTAACAATCCTCGGTGGCACATAGACTCGTCTGTCCGATCGCGCGGCCGTTGCCATTGTCCCCAGATAATTAGAAGATCCGCCATACTGGCCGGGGTCGGTCCACAACAGTCCACCGGCGCTATCATATATCTGCAGCTGATTGGAGCGGTTAATAGCAATAAGCTCCTGTTCTCCGCTGCTATCGAGATCGGCAAAGGCTATATCAAAAACAGTCAACCCATCCGGCAGGACAACCTGCTCTCCCTGATCCAATATGCCATTGGCATTCCAACGTAACCGATACACACCTTCGCCAATAACGCTGCTGGTGCCGTGAGCCCCGCCGACCTGTCCAAGAAGGCTTGGCTGACCATCAGGTGCGGCTACAGAAAGATAATAGGGAACCCGAGCTTGAAGAATTTTGGCCTGGCGTCCATTCCACTCAATAACCGTTGATTCCGGCTTGCCCTTGTTATTGGCACTGACATAGATCTCCATTAACCCGTTGCCATTCAGATCGGCCAGGCTGACAGCATGAGCACGCAGGTAACTCGCAAGCTCTATGGTTTTGATCTTTTTAAAATGTCCATCGGCAAATTGATAGATATAGAGCCGATCAGCTGCGACCATAACAACCTCTACGCTGCCGTCCGCATCCAGATCCCCTGCATCCATATCGTTGACGCCATAGGAAATCTTGGGGCTTCGCTTGACGTCAAGAAGAGAAAAATTGCCGGATTCAAAGCCGGGTACAATGCCTGCAAACATTCCTTCTTTATAGGCTCGATCAGGGTGTGCTGTTTGAAATCCACTCATTCCGTCCCCCTGGTCTTCGGCTGAGACGGCTAGTTTGGGCCGTTCAACACCAAAAACTTCAGCCGATACGTCCCAAGCCAACTCATCCATCACCGGCAACGCCTCATCAATTGCACCAAGACGTCGGTTGAATTGCCTCGGCGCATGCCCTTCCTTCCGGCTTACAACAAAAACGGAGAGGAGGAACTCACTCTCACTGCCGGCAAGAGAGCCCATGACTAAGTAATCGGCTCGACTTTTATCCAGGATCCGGGATATTTTCTCTTGCTGCCCCGCCTTAAAATAGGCTGCAATCTCGCCGGTAGCTGTCGTATCATGTACAACCCGAATTCCTGTGCGGGTAGCGACCCGACTGGCGAGCACACTTGTCAGGCCATCGCGAAGGTAGTCATACTTGGCTGCAAGTTCGATGTGAAAAGGAAGGAAGATTGCGCTTTCTTCTGGTTTCCCCTCTTTTGCCCGAACGTCGGCCCCGGAAAACAGTATGATGAAAAACACCATACAAAGACGGGAAACAATTCGTTGTATATTGGAAAGACTTGAACATTCTCTAGTACACACGTGACCCTCTCTTGCAGAAACGGATTAAAATACTCAAATAGTTTCCCTGCCAGGTATCCTCAATGAACACCCAAGGTTTTGTATTGCGGAAAAACAGGACTACTATACAGGCAACTGGCGCGGAAAAAAAGTGAAGAGATGATCTTTTTTGGACAGGGGGGGCAGAACGCCTTACGGCTTAGTAAGAAAAACTAATTGAAACACCACCATAGAAAACATCATTATCAGCAGCACCCTCTTTCTGACCTCCTTGACTGCTGGAGAAAAAATGTTCTTGTCCGGCCAAAGGTCGGGACCACTGTAGTTCCGGGGTGATGGTAATGTACTTTTTATAGGAAACCGGCATATTCAACAGAAAGGAGAACATACGCTCCTGCTGCAAGCTATAAGGATCTTGCAACAGCAGAGCCTTTCCGGCCAAACCAAGGACAACATTGTCATGGGGCTGGTAGGAAGTAGAGAGATCAAGGGCAAGATACCAGGACTTGCTGGGATCATTCGCCTTAAATCCCATGGGGTCGTCAAGGCCCAGGAAAACCGAACCCAAACGCCCTTCATCGGTCCCGGAAGTATATATATAGCCTGCGGAGAACCCGAGCAGGCCAGAAGAACCAGCATAGGAAAAGGTAATATTCTGCCCGTTCAGCCTAGCCTTGTCCGCAGCCAACCCTTTATACAGATCCTGTGCCTGTTCAAGGCGAATGGACATGGTAGGTTGTGCACCAGGAACGTCAAAACCATACAGACCTGCAGCCAACAACCGATTCACGGCACCATCCCACAGGGGAGATTCTGTCTCTGCCATCAACGAATTGCTGGCCACAAACATCCCCAATACCAACAGGAGCAGATATAATGGACAATGTCTTTTCATGTATTCCTAGACCAGGATAAGACTTCAGCACGATAAATTATTTTTTTTCACCTTATGAATACAACTTAGTTTATAGCACAATAGAAATCAATACAATTTTTTGAACTTTGCAAAAAATAAGTTTCAAGATTTAACCAGTCATGACAGCCTACATCTTACCGGTCATCCCATTGCTCGTGCCTGCTACAACTGGAGCCCGGCAGGCTGTATGGAGGATAAACCTGCAACACTCCCGGTTCGGGGCTTGTTACGGTGGTGATAAGTTTTCTCGAATACCAGATTCCAGCTTTCCGGCCATCAGGAGTCATTATTGCTCCACCGTAAAATGGACAGCTTATGTTTGGCCTAGTGTGAATCCAGTACATCCAATCATCAAGTATTTTCTGAGTGATATCCACCCGACTCCACACTTTAGTCTGCAAGGTAAAGTTATTATCAATGGCAATGATGGATTCAGGAGTGATAGGGTTACCCCGGTAATAATAGGTATGTCCTGTAAGAACGGTTTTACTCTCAAAGACCTGGGCATCGTCACGATCCCTCGTCCATTTCCCGGTTGGCCCGGTTTGTACACAACCAGTAAATAGAATAGTGACCAGCAGAAAAAAAGAAAGAAGATAGACAAAAGAAATCCGTTGCATAATCATGTCCCCCCAGCCTTAATATGTAGGTGTGCACAGTGACCCCTAGGTATCAATACTATCAACAGTATACAGTTTTTTGTCAAGAGGCCTTGCAGCTTGCCGAACACCTGCCTGCAGAACCGGCTTTTCCGGAACGGTAATTTTTTCGTTGCCTGTTTTTTTCCCAGCGAGTATTTCTACTTCCACAAGCTCATAATCGATATCGGCCGTCACCCCAGGAGCCACAGGAGCCAGTATTCTTGATTCAAAAAATTGAAGCGACAATTCAAAGCACGGCGCAGTTGCGGGCAACATTATTACAAGCCCGTCGTAGACCTCATGGCAATACCAACCGTGTCCAACTGTTGAGTAGCGAGGAAGCATGTACATCAACCGATAGCGAAATAAATATTTGCATCAGCGCGTTTTCTGTTTCCGACTGTACCGGGAATATCAACATCGACCCCTTTTTACCTTGCAACAATACCTGAAAGAGACATGGGACAAAACAGATTATACAATATTCTGATGTACTCCCATGACACCTACGGACTTGGCCACATCCGTCGCACCATGTCCATAGCCGGACATCTGCGGGCCAGTGACGTCAATGTACTCATCCTCACCGGCTCACCCAT
>CAMYLK010000114.1 GCA_947259225.1 uncultured Desulfobulbaceae bacterium
TATCTCGATATCGTTCAAAAGCCATGGCAAAGGTGCGGTAGACGAGATGGGCAAATTTGGTATAGGGCATGTAGAGGAACAGCATCATAACCGATACCAGATGCAGGTAGTACACAACATACCCGATTGATGCGATACCGATCAGGCGAAACAATTCAGCACCGATACCAGTGACGCCAACCCCCATGATCATCCAGATCAGGAACCAGTCGTAAAAGGTATTAGTCGCCAGACCTTCCGCTTCCATCCGACCGCGGTTTCCCCAGAGGATACCTATACCGACAACCAAGGCTATGGCCGCGACGTTCGCAAGAATCTTGACAGGGTTCCACAGCGACATGGGCCCATGCAAGGAGGGGATGAAAATACCGAGTATGTCCTGGGCGAAAAAGGAATAGCCGGTTACAAACAACAGGGCAATAAAAGCCCACATCAACGGCAGATGTCCTCGGATACGATCCTCATTGGTTTCACATTTTTTGAAACGATCATGCTGGACAATCTCGACCACCGAAGGCCAGAGAAATTCTTTAATAAACTGGGGTGCAGAAGGCTTATATAACGCTTCACCAACACCTGCGTTTTCAGACATCGCCTTCCACATGGCAGATACACCTTTATATGCGGCATAAAGCGCTAAGCCAGCAGCCGGCAGCATGATCAGGTCGATAAAAAAGACATTTTTCGCCAACAGGCGAAAATCCCAATGACCAAAAAAATGCCCGTAACCTTTATTGGCAAATGCTTCGGTCGTAGGGATATGCATTCCCCCTGAAATAAGCCACACGATGAGGATAATTACCGCAGGTATCCCAATCAGCATCGGCAGATTTTTACCTGAACTGGCCAGCTTAGCAAGCCCTGCCGGCCAGCCGAAATACTTGTACGAATAGGCGCGAATTGCACCAAGCACATCACCCGGTTTGGCACCGCGTGGACAATAGGTTGTACAGTTGCCGCAATTATGGCAAAGCAGTACGTTGGGGTCACCTAACAGTTGTTCTTTGAGCCCCCACTGGGCTAAAATCATTTCCCGACGTGGGAATGGGTCACCATCCGAAGAAAGCGGGCAGACGACTGAACAGGTTGCACACTGATAGCATTTTTTCAATGTGTCGCCACCCGCAGCCTTCATGTCCTTGATAAAATCAAGATCGGGTTGCACGTTCATAGACATTTTCTCCTCCTGTCCTGAAAGTAATTCAATATGTCGAACTGTGTTACTCTATAGCAAAAAATTAACTGTAGCCATTAGATATCAAACAGATGGCTACAGTATCGACACAATAGAGAAGTTAGAAGCCCTTGAACGGGTTCGGCCCCATCTCAATGACCTCTTCGACAAATTCCTCTATAATTCCAGGAATCTTATCGTAGTCGGAGATTGCTATCTGTCGTACAGCACAACGTTCCGGCTCAAGGCCAAGCGTGCCAAGGGTTTCACCTATGTTATCCATACGTTTGTTGGCAATCTCGGAACCTTTGACAAAGTGACACTGATAGTCGTCGCCGTATTTACATCCCAGCAACAGTGCACCATCCATACCGGCAGACATGGCATCCTTGATCCAGACCATATTGACGGAACCAAGACAACGGACCGGAATAAAGCGCACCAGCCTGTTCATTTTGTTGCGATGCATGCCCGACATATCAATGGCAGGATAGGCATCATTCTCACAGACAAAAACCGCAACGCGCAGCTTGTCTTCATCGTCATCAGGTACCTCTATGGCCTTAACCATGGAGCCGATCATATCAACGTTATAGTCTGAGAAGTTGATGATCCGCTCAGGGCAAGCGCCCATACAGGTACCACAGCGGCGACATCTGGTCGGGTTGGGCAGCGGCGTTCCCTTTTCATCATCATCAAGGGCACCAAACGGACACTCCTCAGTACAACGCTTACACTGTGTACAACGAGACATGAAAAAGTCAGGATAGGTCATATCTCCTGAGCGCGGATGTACGGAGACCCCACGGTTTGCCGACTCGATGCACTGGATGGCCTTTAAGGTAGCACCGGTTGCATCGTCAATGGTTTCTTCCATGGTTTCGGCTTTACGAACACCACCACAGGTGTAGACACCGGTTCTCCGGGTTTCATACGGAAAACAGATAAAGTTTGAATCCGCATACCCGTCAAAGAGATCCAGATCAAGAAAACCAGGACCCTGACGATAGGAGAGGTTGATGGTCGGTTCGTTGACAGTTGTCGGCACCATGCCAGCGGCCAGAACCACCATATCAACATTGATAGTGAGGTCTTCACCAAGCAAAGTGTCTGCAGCCTGAACGGCAAGTCCGTCGCTGCCCTCTTCAACCTTGGTCACAGCCGCCTTGGTCATAAAAACGCCGTCTTCCTCCTGCATTCCCTTATAAAACAACTCGGTATTGCCTGGGGCTCGCATGTGTTGATAGAGAATATAGGCCTGACCGTCAGGATTATCATCTCGCACATAACGCGCCTGCTTCAAGGTCACCAAGGAGGTAACCGAGTTCGTGTAAGGAAAATCTTTATCGTGCTCAGCTCCGCCAGGACTCTGAATAAAGGCGACTCGAGCGGGAACCTTGCCGGTTTTGGCAAGTTTTTCGAATTCGGCATTGGTGACGACATTATTGACGGTCCCGTAGCCAAGATGCTCATATTCAGAAGCGTCGGCTGGGGTCCAGCCGGTTGCACAGACAATGGCGCCGAACATATCCGCATCTGGATTCAGTTCGGTATAGACTTTCATTCCTGCATTGGGATCTTCCAACTCGCCTTTGTCGATTTTTTCCTGCTCATCAACGGTGACTTTTGCCGGTGCATCCCACTCGCTATCGATGCCTGCGGCTTTGAGGGTAACGCTGAATTGACCAGGGGCACCACCAATACGAGCAACTTCACAGGTAGTTTTGACGGTAATATTTGCATCACCTGTAACGTCGTTGACCATCTGCTCTATACTTGGAGCCTCTAGATCGGTGTACGGATAGCTGGTGGGGAACATTTTACGCCAACCAAGTGCCTTGCCGCCAAGAACTTCAGCTTTCTCAACAAGAGTAACCTGATAGCCAGCCCTGCTTGCTTCTTTGGCTGCGGTCAAGCCGGCAATACCGCCACCCATGACAAGGATATCCTTGCTTATGGTTTCAAGCTGGTAGGGTTCAGGCAGTTCCGACTTCTGGGCACGGGTGACGGCCATGCGGACATAATCCTCACCCATTTCCTGGAGAAATTCATCGACGCCCTCGGTTTCGGCGGCTTCTTCTCCTTCTTCGGTTTCCGCTGCAGCAGCGGTCCAGGCCACATGCTCGCGCAAATTACCACGGGTGGTCATTACCCCTTCGCCGAAGTCGAATTCGTTCTGCATAACTCGGGGCGAGCATGCACAAACAACTACCGAGTTTACACCGTTATCGTTAACTTCTTTTTCTATAAGAGCGCGCCCTTCAGCCCCACAGAGGCAGGCATGCTCCTGCATCTCGATTCCCGATTCGGAAGCAGCAGATTTCAATCCATCCACATCCAGGACGTCGCCAATGCCACAACCAGTACAGAGATATGCACCATATACTTTACTCATTGACTTTCCTCCTACCGTCCGATCTGAATTGCTTTAAGAGCAGCAGCCGTAGATGACTGTCCACAGCTATATACATCTGCGGCTGATTTGGCACAACCGGCTGCAATCATGCCCTTCTCTGGTTCCGAAACCACAAAACCGTTACCGTCCATTGCCACACCAAGAGTCTTACCTGAATCACCAAGAGCAGGCTCCATGCCGGTTGCCAGTACACACAAGTCAACTTTTTGGTGAATCTTGGCACCAGTTAGGGCATTCTCGGCAACTACGGTTACGCCGCCGTCATCTTCGGCAACGATGTCAGCCACTTTGCCCTTGATAAATTCGGCATTCGCATCGTCCATGAGTTTATCACGGAAGTTCTCGTATTTGCCGGGGGTTCGCAGATCAATATAAAAGACATAAATTTTCGCTTCAGGATACCGCTCGCGAATATAGGTCATTTGCTTGAAGGTTGCCATACAGCAGATGTAGGAACAATGCTCGAGATGATTTTCGTCACGAGAACCTGCACACTGCACAAAGGCAAAAGACTCGGGTTCTTTGCCATCGCCGGGACGAAGAATCTGCCCACCGGTTGGACCGTTATCAGCGGCCATCCGCTCCATCATCATGTTGGTGATAATGGCAGAGGAAGATTCCGGCTTGAGATTGTCAAGTTTGCTGGCATCATAGGGATTCCAGCCGGTTGCCCAAATAACGGATGCAACATTGAGTGTAAAGGTCTCGGCCTGCATCTCCGTGTCAACAGCATCATATTTGCATGCACCTTTGATTGCTTCCAGCGATTCGGCAGAACAGGCTTCCTTTGCCAAAACAAAACGGCGGGGAAAGGCCATCTCATGGGGCAGGAAGATTGCCTTTGTCTTGTTCATGCCGAAGTTAAAGGCATTGTCGATCTCGTCGGTACATACTTCGGCGCAATCACCACAGGCAGTACAGTTTGAGTTGACATACCTGGGAGCTGTTTCCAATGTTACCTCATAGCTTCCCGGGCCACCAGACACTGATTTGACAGTGGTCATGGTGTAGGTTCTAACCTTACGGTTATCCTTTATGCGCTTGAAGTTAATCTCTAGACCACATGTCGGGGGACAAAGTTTTGGGAAATACTGGTTAAGCTGGGCTACTCGGCCGCCGAGATACGGATTTTTGTCGATAAGATATACATCGTTACCAACTTCCGCAGCTTCCAACGCAGCGGTCAAACCGCTGATACCACCGCCCACCACCAATACCGCACCATTTCCTGCAGTGTCGCTCATGCCTTACCTCCATTACTGCTGGTATTGTTGAAAAAGGTGATTTATAAATTTCTGTTTCAATTGATCTGAAAAGGTATAAATTTTCAGATCAACTCAAACAAAAAGGGTTGCGTTGATAGAAAAAATCTCCAGACCCCGAAGGAGCCTGGAGATTTCACTTCAATTCGTCAAGTAGTG
>CAMYLK010000115.1 GCA_947259225.1 uncultured Desulfobulbaceae bacterium
AACACTCCATGGACATCCTGGATGGAAACAGAACGGTATTCGAGACGGTGCAGGAGGTCTTGCCGAATGCTAATATCGGCACAATCCGTAACCTATGCGGCGCATTTCTCTTCCCGGGAGAGGATGCGGACAAACGCATTTTCCAGCTCTCGGGTGGTGAAAAAAGTCGCGTCGTTTTGGCAACGCTCCTGGCCCGCCCGCTCAACTTTCTGATTCTGGATGAGCCTACTAATCATCTGGACATGCAGTCCCGAGAGATCCTGCTGGAGGCACTCAAGAGATTCACCGGCACTGTCATTCTGGTGAGCCATGATCGCCATTTTCTGCGCTCTCTGGTGAATCATGTCATGGAGATCGATCACGGCGAAATGCGCCTGTATGGCGGTGACTACGATTATTACCTGGAAAAATCGGCATAAGCATTCCCCAACATCCTGCCTGCGCCTTGAATCCACGACATTGTCCTACTTTTCGCGACAATCCCTGTCCGTCGGCTCATAGTTTTGCACTCCGGTTTCCTTCAGATCCCACTTCACGGTGACGCCCTTGCCTTCGGCTAGTATTTATGGTTCTATCTAACGACAGTAACAGGGCTACATACAGGGGACTTACACTCCATAAAATTACGCGCCCATGCCGAACGTACACCAGTTAGTTGAGAGGGACTGTCAGCACCGAAGCGCTGCCAGTTCCTCACTTCAAACGTTCGGCAGTGAAAAAACTGCACAGGATCAAAGAAGATGAACTCGTAAATACTCATAAACGCTGTTTGCACAGTACGGAACGACAATGAGTTATAACATTACCGCCGTCGGTGGCGAGGCTTTTTACGACACCGACAAATATGGATTCTGGAAGAAATTTATATATTTTTTCTGTTTGGGTATATTTACACTCTCTTATATCTCTTCCACTGAGGCCAAAGATAATTCTTCTGCCTCCCAATTAGATCAAGTTACCCTTCAGCTTAAGTGGATCCACCAGTTTAACTTTGCGGGATATTATGCTGCTGTCGAAAAGGGTTTTTATGAAGAAGTTGGTCTTGATGTAAAAATTAGAGAAGGCCAGCCTGGCATGGACTTCATTAATGAAGTAATCTCAGGTCGAGCTCAATATGGGGTTGAAATGCCAGAACTTTTGATCGCACGCAATAATGGGAAACCAATTGTTGTGCTGGCTACCATATTTCAACATTCACCGCAGATTATTCTCGCACGTGCCGATTCCGGCATCAAATCTCCGCATAATTTAATTGGTAAAAAAGTTATGTGGCGTTTTGACAGTGTAGCAGAGCTTCGGGCAATGCTTATCAACGAAAATGTTTCTCTCGATCAGGTCCAGTTTATGGAGTTATCATGGAATCTCAATGACCTGATCGATGGGAAAGTTGACGCTATTCATGCTTATATAACGGATCAACCATTAAGTTTAGAAAAAGCAGGAATAGAGGGCACAATACTTTCACCAATAAATTACGGAATTGATTTCTATGGCGACAGTCTATTTACTTCGGAAAGTGAATTGTCGGAATATCCAGGGAGGGTAAAAGCTTTTCGGGAGGCATCCCTGCGTGGTTGGAAATATGCAATGGACAATCCTGAAGAGTTAATGGATGTTATTCAGAACACATACAGAACAAAAAGCTCACGGGAAGATATGCAAAATGAATATGAGCATATTAGTCAACTCATGCTTCCTCAGCTTGTTGAAATTGGCCATATGAACCCCGGCAGGTGGAAACATATCGGTGATACTTTTGTAAAGCTCGGAATGCTTGATCCGGATTACTCTTTAGATGGATTTTTATATAACCCAGACCCGCAATCTGACTATACTACAATTAAGAGAATAGTCTGGTCTCTGCTTGCCGTTATCTCTGTCATAGTATTATGCATAATATTTTTATTTTTCTATAGCCGAAAGTTAAGCGTAGAGGTCCGAGAAAGGACGAAACATCTTTCAGCCGAAATTGCGGGACGTAAGCGCATGGAGGAAGAGATTTCTAAACAGCGTGCTGAATTTGAGGCCATGTTTTTCGCCATCACTGATGCGATTGTCTTTGTTGATCAAGAACGACGAATTATCATGGTTAATCCAGCCTTTACAAAGATGCTTGGCTACAAACATGAAGAGATTTTAGGGCAAACAACAAAGATTATCTATGCGAACCCAGAAGCTTACGCGCAACAGGGCAAAATTCGATTTCAACGAAAAGCTAAGATTGAGAACCCAGTTTTTGAGAATGAATACCGACGAAAAGACGGGATTATTTTTCAGGGTGAGACTCTTGGTGTACATGTTAAAAATAAAAACGGAAAAGTAATTGGATTCCTTGAGGTTATCCGTGAAATCACAGGACGTAAAAAGGCGGAAGAAAATTTTTTAAAATTACAAAAACTAGAGTCTGTCGGTGTTTTGGCTGGCGGAATTGCGCACGACTTCAATAATATTCTAACAGCAATTCTCGGCAATATTAATTTAGCCCTTTTTGATGAATCACTCATTCCGCCCACAAGAAATCTTCTTTCAGAAGCAGAAAAAGCATCTCTAAGGGCTAAAGACTTAACTCAGCAATTACTAACTTTTTCAAAAGGCGGTGAGCCTGTTAAAGAAGCAGCCTCTCTTGAAACAGTTATTGAGGAATCGGCAAACTTTGTGCTACACGGAGACAAAATCGTTTGTCAATTCAATTTTCCGGAAGAGTTATGGCTTGTTGATGTCGATAAAAGTCAAATCAGCCAGGTAATTCAAAATATTGTTATCAATGCCAGCCACGCAATGCCTGAAGGCGGAAAAATCGAAATAACTTGTGAAAATCTTTCTTCTATAGATCGAAATATCCTCTTTAACGGTGAGGAAAGTAAATTTGTTAAAATATCTATACAAGACAACGGCATTGGTATCCCTACAACGCTTATTGATAAAATATTTGACCCGTACTTTTCTACCAAACGAGAAGGAAGTGGCTTGGGACTAGCGATATGTCAATCAATTATTAATAAGCATAATGGTGATATTTTCGTAGAATCTACCCCGGGAGAAAGAACCACTTTCATTATTTACCTTCCTGCATCGGACAAAACAGCACCGGGTTCACAGCTACAGATTGGAGATATCAAGAGTAGTGCAAAAGCTAAGATATTGATTATGGATGATGAGGTAATGGTACTAAATATTGCCAGGTCAATGTTAATTCATTTAGGGAATGAAGTCGTTCTGGCATCAGATGGGGCGGAAGCTATTGATTTGTACAAAGGCGCCATGAATACAGACAACCCTATACAGCTTGTGATTATGGATTTGACCATTCCAGAAGGAATGGGCGGAAAGGAAGCTGTGCGGGAAATTCAAAAACTTAATCCACAAGCCAAGGTGATTGTTTCTAGTGGATATTCTAATGATCCAATCATGGCAAACTTCAAAGATTATGGTTTTTGTGAAGCCATCGTCAAACCTTTTCAACTTCAGGATTTATCTAGAGCACTGAGTAACGTTTTGACCTGAGGATGGCTTGCCAAAATCTTCAAATTCCGGAACATGATGTTTTTGCCCTGCCAAAGGTTATCAACATGTAGGGAAATCACCGAACAAGGTGCTGAGTGGATGCGAACGATTGCGGCAGCGCTAATGCGGCAAAGGTTTGGGCGTACCTCTCAGCTTGCCGTGCACTCTCGTCAAAAAGGAGCTAACTATGGCTACTATTCGTTTTGGAGTTTGGAACATGGAGTGGATGAATGACTTGTTTACTGATGGACCAATATTCAAAAGCGACGACATCCAGGTACGCGGTCCTAATCCCAAACGCGAACGTCATGAGCCATCGGTCAAGCATAGGCGCGAGTCCTTGTCGGGACTGCTTAACGAGATAGACGTCGATGTACTAGTTGTCGTCGAGGGACCTAACAAAGCCTCTGAACTCCAGCTCTTTTTTGACTCAGATGTCAACGGTACATGGTCTTGTGATGTTCAGCCGACCAAAGGAGGGTCACAGATTATAGGTCTCGCTGCGCGAACCGACAAAGGGCATTTTGCTGAAACCCCTTTTATACGCTTTCACATCGATGAAGGTCAAGGTGGTGAAGGCGAGCGACTCAGTAAATCAACAAATACCTTTGCATTAGACACCGACGATGATGACATCCAAGAACTTCACGGATTTGAGCGAAGACCCCTCTACGCGGAAATTCAACTCGCCGATAACAAGAGATTTCGAGTCGTTGGACTTCATTTGAAGAGCAAAGGTATCTTCCAGTCTTATGAATGGTCCAAGTGGTGGGCCCGGGCAGATGCAAACCGCAAGAAAATTGCAGCACAGTGTACCCAGCTTCGTCAAGAATTTATTGACTATTACTTAACAGAAGATTCTACAAAGGATGTGCCGTTAATCATTTGCGGTGACATCAATGATGGACCGGGGCAAGATACAAGTGAAAAGCGATTGAAAGTGAGCGGCATCGAAAAACTGATGGGTACGGTCTGGAAGCCAAGTTTATGCCTCGGCAACGCCTTATACGATGCGCTGGATGAAGATGATAAGTGGCAGGTCGACCTTTCATCAATACATACGACAAGTTTTCGGGATCCAATTTTTGGTACCTATCGAAAGGTCTGGATTGATCATATCCTTTATTCACGAAATCGACCGGCCGGCTGGCTTGGTGATGCGACAGTACATAATGTAATGCAGGATGGTCAGAAGGTCTGGGAGAAATACGGATATGCGTCAGATCACTTTCTAGTGACGATTGAAATTGACACAGCAGCCCTTTGATACTTAAAAAAACAAAGCTATGAGACATTGCGATTTTCAATAAGGGGATGAAAAATGAATGGCACAGAGCTACCTGACATCATCGAACAACTGAAAGAGGTGGACACAACCAAGCTGTTCTTTACCGACTTGAACGGTCGCCTGAAACACCTTTCAGTCAACCCGCATGATATTGAGAGTACCCTGCAAAACGGTGTAGGTTTCGACGGCAGTTCCATCGCCGGCCT
>CAMYLK010000116.1 GCA_947259225.1 uncultured Desulfobulbaceae bacterium
TGAAGGTCATAGGGGAAAACAATCTTAAAGGTATAGTGAATTTGCTTGGTTTTCAACCATATGAGACACTAATCGAAGAATTTTACAGAAACCATGTATTTTTATCACCAAGTGTTACTGCAGCGGACGGCGATACTGAAGGTGGGGCACCGGTCACGATAATTGAAGCCGCTGCTTCGGGCATGCCGGTGGTCAGTACTAATCATTGTGACATTCCGCATGTTGTTCAACATGGTGAAACAGGATTACTTGTTGCGGAAAGAGATGTCTCAGCCCTGGTTCATGCATTGGAAAACCTCATAACGCACCAAGACATTCTCCCTGAGATGGGGAAGAAAGGAAGCGACTTCATTGCGAAAAATCATTCTATTGAGTTGCAGGCAATAAGACTTAAAAACATATACGAAGGCTTGTAGATATACATGTCAAGTTTCTGGTTTCGTACCATGTTAAAGTTGAAAACTAATCATTTCTGAGCTGTTGGGATTCAATTTTAGAAAATCAAATGAACGCAATAGTAAAAGTTTTCGGCTGACATAGCGAGGCAATGTCTGAGCTGTACAAATTAAAACGACTGCAGCCAGGATTTTTTCCATACAGGGGCATTGTTAGACACCAGTATCCTGTTAAGCAACTGCGAAGTAAAAAACTCGATGCAAGATATCTAGACCACGTATAGGGGTATTTTCATCTTGACCTTTGAGGGGATTGTTTACCTTTGGGCTTGTTTTATGATAGTGAAACTGACCGCCCACATCATAGCATGTTTTATTAAAAAAATTACAAAAATTGCATGGGATGCAATGTGATGATTTATTACCTTGTTCCAGAAACTATTACTAATCCAGCCGTTCAGTCCCAAGCTGTGAGTATTGCTTTGGCTTTGCAAAGAGGGTTGAAAACCCCTGTCAGTTATTGGGGATTCATGAAGACAGACCCGACTCTTACTACCCAGACTGATAAGATCCGTAAAGAACTTGCCCATGAAGGTATCGAGACGAACCTTTTTGTTCTCAAGCGTGAGAAAGGCTTTATAGCTGTAATGAAACTCCTTGTTCAGGTAACTCTTCAGCTCCGGAACATACTAAAAAAACAGCCCGGCCAAGTATTGGTTCGCAACCTGTTCGGTGCTCAGTTGGCTTATTTTGCAACTCTGAGAGTAGAAGGGGCTTCATACACGGTTGATCTCCGTGGTCATACTGGAGCAGAGTGGGAAATGACAGGGGGAATGCGTGCAGGGAGCTTAAAAGCGAAATTGTTTTACAGTTGGGAGAGATTTCTACTTAAACATGCGTCTTCCGTTCTATGCGTATCAAGTGTGCTTGCACGCTATGTGGAGAAAACGACACAACAAGGAACCCAGTGTTTTGTGATACCGTCATGCTTGGATACGATGCTTGAAAAGGAACTTGAGGTACCCAAACAACTTGATGCGTCATTAACCAGCGATCATTTGACTTTAGCTTATGCCGGAACCGTAACGAGCTGGAATCGAGTTGATACCATGATTACTTTTTTTGAACGGATACGTACGTTGCTTCCCAAAGTTCACTTCTTATGCATTACGACCAATGTGGAGAAAGCCCAGGAAAGTTTTGCATCGGCTGAGCTTAACAATACAGATTATGAGGTTGTTCGTGTCCCCCATGAGGAGATTATCTCTACCTTAAGGAAGGCGGATATCGGACTTTTGCTCAGAGATCAATCCATGGTTAATCAGGTTGCCTCACCGGTCAAAGCGGCAGAATATATGACAGCCGGTTTGGCGGTTGTCGTTTCTAATGGTATCGGCGATTTATCAGGTTGGGTACAAGAAAAACAGCTGGGACTGGTGCTGGATTCACTTGACCCTGGCGAATGGAGTGATAATGATTTGTTGGAATTCTTTCAGGACGTCATGGCAAACAGGTATAGGTATCAAGTTCGTTCAATGGATTTTGCCAAGGAATTCTTTGTACGAAAAAACTATTTGCAGCAGTATAAAGAAGCACTTCGAGTGGTAAATTAGCGCAATGAACTCAACGCTGCAGATAGTCGGAAATTCCAAGTTTGGTGGTGCGACGTATCTCATTATTTCCTGGTGTAAATATCTTGTAGAAAAAGGGTGGGCTGTTTCCGTTTTGACGACGGATAAGGAGACTATTGCCGCTTTATCAGAGATTCAAGGTCTCAGAATAGTCAACTCCGTATTTATTCCCAGAGAAATTAATCCATTACAAGATGTGAAGATTTTTTTTCAGTTGGTGAGGTTACTGAAGGATTCTAATTTTGATGTCGTACACACCTATACCGCAACACCGGGTTTTCTGGGCCGTGTGGCTGCACGAATTGCCGGAGTTCCCGTTATAGTACATCATCAGGCTGGCTGGACGGTAACGGATTTCTCCTCATTCACTGAAAAAATTATATACACTCCCTTGGAGTATATCGCTACCTTGGCCTCGACGAGAGGGATATGTGTGAGTCATGCAATCAGGGAAGAGGCAGAAGTTAGGCATCTTTCACCTGCCAAGAAGTTAATTACAATTTGTAATGGTATTGAGGCAACGCCTTTTATCACATCAGATACCGTTGTTGCCGGTGAGGCCTTACGAAAAGAACTGGGTATTCCACCAGATCATGTTATTGTCGGCTCTACTGGACGACTGGCTGAGCAAAAGGACTACCAGACGTTTCTTACGGCCTGCAAGAATTTCACGGATGCATTAACACAGACTCAAGTTGCCATCGTTATTGCCGGAGATGGCCCATGTAGAGAAGAACTGGAGCATCTAGCCAATTCACTCGGTATTCAAGATACGGTGTATTTTTTGGGTTTTGTGAGAAATATTCCTTCCGTTCTTGCCTTGATGGACATTTATGTTACTTCGACCATTCGGGAGGGACTTTCCATTTCAATCCTGGAAGCAATGGCAAGTGCAAAGCCAATTGTGGCAACATCCATCGGGCCAAATAGAGAACTCATAGAACATGAGGTAACAGGTTTGTTGGTGGAACCAAAATCACCAGAACAGCTTGCTCATGCTCTCACGCGATTTATTGAGGACCCAAATCTGGCCCGAGACTGCGCCGCAGCGGCAAGAAAACGTATGCTGACAGATTACACTCTTGATCGAATGTTTCAGGAAACAATTGATTTATATGCTGACCTGTTGGCAGAACGGAAGCCTCAATAGCCTGGGTTCAGTACTATGGAAAACGGTTCAATACGAATTTGTGCCATGGAGTCAGTTCATCTCAAGGATGTTGTCCGGATTCATTTGACAAGTTTCCCTGGTTTTTTCCTTACTTTTCTTGGCCCGAGATTTTTATATCTGCTTTATCGTGAAATATTGAGTACCGATGGTCATGTTGCCTTGGTCGCCATGAATGACCAGGGGGGGGTGATGGGTTTCGTACTGGGGGTTACAGACCAGGCCGGTTTATATTCCCGCCTGGCCAGAAAACGCTGGTTCCAGTTTGCATTTGCGGCAATTGGTGCTGTTATAAAAAAACCAACAATTGTATTCAGGCTTTTCCGAGCATTGAGGTATTCGGGGAAAAGTCAATCTGCTGCGGCATCAGCTCTTCTGATGTCGATAGCCGTGCTTCCGGAGGCCTCTGGTCAAGGTGTCGGCAAGCTGTTGGTAAGGAAATTTCTTCAGGGAATGAAAAAACTTCATGTGTCGGCTGTGTGTTTGACCACCGATAGAGATGGAAATGAACAGGTCAATCGTTTTTATGAGCAAACAGGATTTTCGCTTGCCAAATCATATGCCACCCCTGAAGGCCGATGGATGAACGAGTATTTTGTTGATTTACAGTTTTTGCCACAAGAGGATTAACGAGTATCAAAGATGAGGACGAATTTTTTACCATTTGCACTGCCGGATATAGATAATACAGAAATAGACCAAGTAAGGGAAGCTCTTGAATCCGGCTGGATTACAACAGGCCCGAAAACAAAACAATTTGAAGAGGAATTTGCTGCTGTTGTCGGTGCCAAACATGCCGTTGCCGTCAATTCCTGTACCGCAGCCATGCATTTGGCGCTAGACGCCATCGGCCTGAACGCTGGTGATGAAGTTATCACTACGCCATATACCTTTGCCGCTACCGCGGAAGTGATACAATATTTTCAGGCTACTCCGGTGTTCGTGGATATTCGGCAAGCAGATTTTAATATTGATCCCGATTTGATCGAACAGGCTATCACCTCTCGTACACGTGCAATTCTTCCTGTACATATCGCAGGACTTTCAGCAGATCTTGACGCCATTTATGCGATAGCAAAAAGATATGATTTGGCCGTTATAGAGGATGCTGCCCATGCCTTTCCCGCAAAATATAACAATCGAATAATTGGCAATGCCAAAAGAGACACTCGTTCTGCTGTTTGTTTTTCGTTTTATGCCACCAAAACAATGACTACAGGGGAGGGTGGCATGATCTGTACCAATGATGATCAATTGGCTGAACAATGTCGCTTCATGTCCTTGCACGGCATAAGCAAAGATGCCTGGAAGCGGTATACAGCAGAAGGCTCTTGGTATTATGAAATATTGGCTCCCGGCTACAAATATAACATGACCGATATTGCCGCAGGCATGGGGCTGGCTCAGTTGGCTAAGGGTAATTCAATGTGGGGGAAACGAAGGGAGATTGCGGGAAAATACAACCGTTTCTTTGCAGAGTTCCCGGAAGTACAGACACCATTTGACCCTGAACATAAAAAACCATATTACGATGATGAACGTGAAGGACAAAATTCATATGATCACCATCAGCACGCCTGGCATCTATATATGCTGCGTCTGAACACGGCTAAATTATCCATTGACAGAGCGTCGTTTATTGAGGAGTTAAAACGTCGCAATATCGGTGCGAGCGTACATTTTATTCCGTTACACCTCCATCCATTTTATAAAGAGACCTATGGGTACCAGCCGGATGATTTTCCAGTGGCCTGTCACGAATATCTCAGGGAAATTTCACTTCCGATCTTTAGTAAAATGA
>CAMYLK010000117.1 GCA_947259225.1 uncultured Desulfobulbaceae bacterium
GACCGATGTCTAAAGAGCTGCAAAGAACCTATCAGGATATCGGCACTATGTTTGAAATCAGTATTCCTGAAACGTTTCATGGGCCTAAGACACTAGATGAACTAGAGATTAGGCCGATATTTTTTACCACTGTCCTTGGGATCGCGAGCAAAAATGGTACGACGGTCTCTTCTCCCGATTTTTCGGACACCATTAATGGAGGAGATACCATTGTTGTAGAGGGACCTCCTGAACTGGTTGCGAAAATGGCGCAATCCTTTAACTGGCAAGTAAAAGAAGATCTGCAACTTTTTGCAGAAAGCATGTCACCTAACAATGCAGGTACCATGGAAGTCATCATTACTCCTCGCTCTGAACTAGTTGGCAATACCTTGCGGGAATTTTCCTTCCGCAAAAAAAACGGAGTTACCCCCCTGGCAATATTTAGGGAGAATAAGACCTTTGTCGGAGACATCTCGACCATAACGCTCCATGCCGGTGACGCTTTGCTGTTGCAGGGTCCATGGGAAAAATTTCATTACTTGAAAGAACGAACAGATCTCGCCTTTACTGAAGAGGTACAGGGAGAGATTCTCCGGACCGATAAAGTGAAATTTGCGGTGGGCAGTCTGGTACTGTCATTGGTCATGATTCTAGGGTTTCATGTGCAGCTCTCCATCGCCCTGCTTACCGGGGCAATGCTCATGGTATTGACCAAGGTCCTTTCCATTGACGAGGCCTACGATTCAGTTGACTGGATGACGGTTTTTCTTCTTGGTGGCCTTATCCCGCTGGGGATAGCATTTGAGAAAACAGGTGCAGCCAAGCTCATTGCCGAGACAATCATGGGGGCGATGGGCACGGTTTCACCGCTGATCCTTCTAACGGTTATTGGAATCCTGACCTCATTTTTCACCCTTGTCGCTTCCAATGTCGGCGCAACGGTCCTTATGGTACCCCTGGCCATGAATATGGCAACAACCGCCGGGGCTGACCCGCGAATTGCCGCCCTTGTTGTGGCGGTAGCCTGCTCGAATACCTTTGTCCTGCCCACCCACCAGGTAAATGCCTTGATCATGCGTCCGGGTGGGTATAAGACCGTTGATTATTTCCGCGCCGGTGCCGGTATGACCATCCTTTATCTTGTAGTGATGATGGCTTCAATTGCATTGTTTTACGGAATGTAAGGCCGGTTGATGAATAGTGGCGAGAGCATGTGTTCTTTCGGACAGCAATTCCCCTCCGACCGCGGCAATTGAAAACTTTACACTAAGTACACAAAGAAAATTTGAGGAGAACCCCTATGAAAATAATACTTTTATGTTGCACCGCCTTGCTCGGCAGTGCAGGTCCGGCCCTTGCCTCTTCCGCCCACGGAGGCGGAGAGACGGTGGCAAGCCTGACCAACACGACATTCGGCTATGCCGCTCTGGCGCTGTTTGTTTTTGCTTATATACTTGTGATTTTTGAGGAAAAAACTCATCTTCGCAAAAGTAAACCGGTGATGATGGCCGCCGGCCTCATCTGGGTGCTGATAGCGCTCACCTACCGTCAGTTAGGGATACCGGTTGAAGAAGCACATGACGCGATTATTCACAATATTTCCGAATATGCTGAGCTGATGCTCTTTTTACTCGCGGCCATGACCTATATCAACTCGATGGATGAACGGAATGTCTTTCAGGCCCTCCGCTCCTGGTTGGTTTCCAGAGGATTTTCTCTGCGGATGGTTTTTTGGATAACCGGATTGTTGGCCTTTATCATTTCACCGGTGGCCGACAACCTGACCACTGCTCTGCTCATGGGAGCCGTGGTGATGGCAGTGGCCAAGGAAAATACAAAGTTTATCGCCATTGCCTGTATAAATATTGTCGTGGGGGCCAATGCAGGCGGTGCCTTTTCCCCCTTTGGCGATATCACAACCCTCATGGTCTGGCAGAAGGGACAGGCCAGTTTTGCGCAGTTCTTCTACCTCTTTGCGCCTTCGTTACTCAATTGGCTCATTCCGGCCGCAATCATGAGCGTCTTTGTGTCCAAAGAAATACCCGAAGCTATGGATGAGAAGGTAACCATGAAATTTGGTGCGGTAAGGATCATTTTTCTCTTTCTCATGACTATTGCCACCGCCGTTTCCTTTCATAACTTTCTCGACCTGCCCCCGGCAGCAGGCATGATGCTGGGCCTGTCCTACCTGGGATTTTTCTCTTATTATATAAAAGCAAAAGAAAAGCGTTCCCTTGAATATGATAAACCCTTGGGGATTTCTATTTCTGACCAGGACGATCCTTTTGATATCTTTAAAAGGGTAGCACGGGCGGAATGGGATACGCTTCTCTTTTTTTACGGAGTCATTCTTTGTGTCGGCGGTCTTTCCCAGTTTGGGTATCTTGCTCTGGTTTCTCACCAGATGTACGACGGACTGGGGCCGACGTATGCAAATATTCTGGTCGGTATTCTCTCAGCGATTGTCGATAATATACCGGTCATGTTTGCCGTGTTGACCATGGATCCGTCCATGTCGCTTGGGCAATGGCTTTTGGTCACCCTCACTGCCGGTGTGGGCGGCAGCCTGCTCTCTATTGGTTCTGCTGCCGGCGTTGCGCTGATGGGTACGGCAAGAGGTGCATATACCTTTGGCGCTCACCTGAAATGGACCCCGGTTGTTGCACTTGGTTATGCAGCAAGTATCTATTTGCATCTGTTAATAAACAGTCGATTTTTTTAGGGGGTATGCGTGATGGAATATTCAATACCGACCGAAATACTCAATGGAATGGAACATGTCGGTAAGGGGTTAAACCAAGAATACACAGACAAAATTATAAAAGCGGTTTCCCGGACGGTACTTAAGGTTGACGATAACAAGAACCTGCCAGATCCCATTGATTTTATAAAAGAAGTCATGAAGCAACGTGGGCTCTGCAATAAGGATTTAAAGGTATATATCGGGAGCTCCGGTAATGTGTCTTCCGTGCTCAATCGGCATAAACCACTTTCATTGCGAATGATACGGAATCTTCATAAATATCTTGGTATTCCTGCCAGGATTCTTATCCAGCCGTATGACTGTCGTTGATTTTTGCTACGCTCTTCATTGCCTGGTACATAACCGCTGATAGAGCTCCAGTGCCGGGAACCGTTTGCACAGTGTTTCCCGGCATCTGGAATAATCCCATAACCCATATATTATTATCATGAGTTTTTTCTCAAAAAAGGAAGCAGAACATAAAACAGCAGAGCCATTGCAGGCGCAGAGTTCTCGGCAGGTTGATACGCTGAAAATCAAGGCAGGCCAAACTGACCTGCCACTGCATGTAGCCACTCAGGTCAACGCAGAGTTGGATC
Source organism: uncultured Desulfobulbaceae bacterium (assembly GCA_947259225.1). Classification (GTDB taxonomy): domain Bacteria; phylum Desulfobacterota; class Desulfobulbia; order Desulfobulbales; family Desulfobulbaceae; genus UBA10518. The sequence goes on from CAMYLK010000117.1 coordinate 3,325, forward strand.
GTCTTGAAAAAACCGACCCGGTTGCAGCAGAGTTTTCCATAGGGGTCAACTACATCGAGTTACTGCTTTCTCTTCCATGGTTTAACGAAACCAAGGACAACCTTGATCTCAAGCGGGCTGATTCGATCATGGCCTCGCATCATTACGGTTTGAAGGTGGTCAAGGCGCGAGTGTTGGAGTTTCTTGCCGCCAAGATCATGAAGAACCGGCAGAAGGCAAGATTGTTGATTGTCGATGACGAAGAGGTCGCCCGAATCAATCTGCAACATTACTTCAGAGGCCTGGGGCATACCGTACGGACAGCCGAGAATGGAGTCGATGCCTTGCAGCAGGTTGAACAGAGTGATTTTTTTGATGTGATCATTACCGATCTGAAGATGGATAAGATGGATGGACTTACCCTTATTGAAAAGATTGCCAAGGTTTCCCCGGAAACGGATATGATAATGGTAACCGGCTATGCAACCGTTGCCAACGCGGTGGATGCCATGCGCAAAGGAGCGACCCATTATCTTTCAAAACCACTGCAACTTGATGAATTGAAAAAAACGGTGGAGGATATCCTTCAGCGCCAAAAAAGAATGCAGATCAGTCAAGGGCCCATTCTTTGTTTTACAGGCCCTCCTGGTACCGGCAAAACATCGATAGGTCAGGCGGTGGCCACTTCTCTTGGACGTGATTTCATTCGTCTGTCCATGGCCGGACTGCGGGATGAAGCTGAAATTCGTGGTCACCGAAGAACCTATGCCGGTGCAATGCCGGGGCGTATTATCAATGAGATCAAAAGGATCGGGGTGATCAACCCCTGTTTCATGCTCGACGAGATCGACAAGATCGGCCAGGATTTTCGTGGAGATCCGGCATCGGTTCTTTTGGAAGTACTTGATCCGGAGCAAAACAGCAAGTTTACCGATCACTATGTTGAAATCCCCTTTGACCTCTCCAACGTTATGTTCATTGCAACCGCAAATGACATATCACGGCTGCCGGCACCCTTGTTGGACCGAATGGAACGTATTGAGTTTCCAAGTTACTCTTTTCAGGAAAAACAGGTCATTTCCAGGAAATATCTTTTGCCAAGACAGCTGAGTGCGCATGGATTAACCGAGACTAACCCGCAGATCACTGATGGGGCACTTGCAAAACTGATTGTAGAGTATACAAGGGAATCCGGTGTGCGCGGCTTGAACAGGGAAGTAGGCACCCTCTGCCGTAAACTGGCCCTTAAGGTGTTACAGGAAGAATCAAAAACAGCCTTGCCTGTTGTAGATGAACAAGCAATTGTTCCGCTCCTTGGACCACGAAAATACCGCCAGGAGGCAGCCGAAGGCGAAAATAAAGTCGGGGTGGTTACTAGCCTGGTCTGGACCCAGTTCGGCGGCGACATCATGTTTATCGAGGCTCTTGCGATGCGGGGCAATCAAAACCTTATTCTTACCGGTTCACTAGGTGAGGTTCTGCGCGAGTCTGCACAAACCGCTCTCAGTTTTATCAGGAGTAAGGCAGATTCCCTTGGGATAGTCGATGATTTTTATGATCATTCCGATATTCACATCCATCTGCCCGCCGGCGCGGTAGCAAAAGACGGGCCTTCAGCGGGGCTAGCCATTGCCATCGCCTTGATTTCCCTTTTGACCGAAAAGCCCGTCATCCGTACTGTTTC
>CAMYLK010000118.1 GCA_947259225.1 uncultured Desulfobulbaceae bacterium
TCCGAGCGGGATTCTCGTCGGCCGCATGCGGGTACCTCTTGGTGTTGTGGGCATGATCTATGAATCACGGCCCAATGTTACCATTGATGCAGCGGCACTATGTTTGAAAGCCGGCAATGGCGTGATGTTGCGCGGCGGTTCGGAGGCCATCCATTCAAATCTTGCTCTGGCAAAGATACTCCAGGATGTCCTGGAGTCTGAAAACATTGATCCGGCAGTTGTACAGGTCATCCCTGTTACCGACCGTCAGGCCGTGAATATCATGCTGGCCCAGGAGGAGTACATTGATGTCATTATCCCCAGGGGCGGTGAAGGTCTCATTCGCTTTGTTACCGAAACATCAAAGATACCGGTCCTGAAACATTATAAAGGAGTCTGTCATGCCTATGTAGACCATGATGCCGACTTAGATGCTGGCATCAGGATAGTCATGAACGGAAAAACCCAGCGGCCCGGCGTCTGTAACGCACTCGAGGGGCTTCTCGTGCACCGGGACATTGCCGAAGCGTTTCTGCCGAAGGCGGCCGAAGAACTCGGTGGTGCCGGGGTGGAACTGCGCGGCTGTTCGAAGAGCTGTGCGATTCTACCGGATATTACCCCGGCAACTGAGACCGATTGGGGTACGGAGTTTCTTGACTTGGTCATGATTGTCAAGGTCGTTGAAGATATGGATGAGGCGATGCGTTACATTGGGGAATACGGATCGCAGCATACCGAAGTAATAGTTACGAATTCCTACCATAACGGACAGCGTTTTCTTCGTGAGGTCGACGCTTCGGCAGTCATGGTTAATGCGTCTTCACGTTTCAACGACGGAGGGCAGTTCGGTTTGGGCGCTGAAATCGGTATTTCAACAACAAAACTGCACGCCTATGGACCCATGGGCCTTGAAGAGCTGACCACCAGAAAGTTTATTGTCTACGGAGAAGGTGAGACGCGTAATTAACCTATGTGTTGACCTTGGATAAAAAAGAGAAAATCGGTATTTTCGGTGGCACCTTTGACCCTGTGCATAAAGGGCATATTTCTGTGGCCAGGGGAGTGCTGGAACGTTACCGGTTTGATGAAATCGTATTTATCCCTGCTCCATACCCGCCGCATAAAAAACAGCCGTTAACCGATTTTACACATCGAGTGGCCATGCTGGAGTCTGCGCTTGCAGACGAACCGAGAATATCCATTTCCCTCTTAGAGGCAGAACGCCGGACCCCTTCATACACAATTGATACCGTTCTTGAATTGAAGAAAAGAATTGGTGATCATCAATTTTACCTGATAATCGGCGCGGACAGCTTTATCGAGATCCATCTGTGGTACCGCTATACAGAGCTTTTAAGCCACACAGACCTGATCGTGGCCGCCCGTCCGGGAATTGATCTGAAAATTATTGCCGAGCAGGTCTTTTCACTGCCAGGCGATTTTCAGTATGATTCTGATCAGGAAATATGGACACGTGATGACGGCTTTCATATATATTATTTTTCCAACATCCATGTGGCCCTGTCATCGTCTGAAATCCGCAGGAGGCTTATTCACCGGGATGCTGTAAATGAGCTGTTACCATCAAAAGTTATCGATTACATTACTGATCACAATCTATATACTTATTCTTCACCATGAGCAGCTATGTTCTGCATCACATGAGATCAAAACAGGCAGACTTCATTGAAGTATATCGCTGATTTACATATTCATTCCCCTTTTTCAAGGGCGACAAGCAAAACAAGCCATTTGTTCGGACTTGCCTCGTGGGCTGCAATAAAGGGCATTCAAGTCATCGGTACCGGCGATTTCACCCATCCTGGCTGGCTCAACCATCTGGTTGAAAACCTGGAGGAAGCTGAACCGGGTTTCTTTCGCCTCAAACAAGATAAACTAAGCGATTTTGAAAATATCCTCCCCGATGGTCAGCTGCCGGATATCAGCGGTGTCCGGTTTGTCCTTACATCTGAGATAAGTTCAATCTATAAGCGCGGAGGCAAGGTCCGTAAGGTCCATAATATTGTGTTTGCCCCTGATCTTGAGTCAGTCAGGCAGATGAATGCGACACTTGCCGGCATAGGCAACATTGAGTCTGACGGACGCCCGATCCTCGGTCTTGACAGCCGTGATCTTCTGGAAATCGTATTGGAAAAAATACCGGGAGGTTTTCTTGTCCCTGCTCATATATGGACCCCCTGGTTTTCACTCTTTGGTTCAAAGTCCGGTTTTGATTCTCTGGAAGAATGTTTCGGTGATCTGTCCGAAAATATATTTGCCCTTGAAACCGGACTGTCATCTGATCCTGACATGAACCGCCTTATTTCTTCTCTTGATCGCTATACCCTGATATCGAATTCCGATTGTCATTCGCCGGGTAAGTTGGGGCGCGAGGCCAATGTCTTTACAACTGATTTTGATTTTTTCTCAATGCGGGAAGCTATAAAGAGTCCTCGAAACAAATCCGGCAGTCAACTCTTTGACGCCACCATTGAATTCTATCCCGAGGAGGGGAAATATCATTGTGATGGTCATCGTAAATGCGGTGTCTGTCTGGAACCAGAAGAAACCAGGGGCAACGATGGTATCTGTCCGGTATGTGGACGTCCCGTTACAGTCGGTGTTTTGTACAGGGTAATGGAATTGGCTGATCGTCCTTCCCCGATCTTCCCTGAAGGATCCCCAAAAGTTCACAGCCTGGTCCCCCTTGTTGAAATTCTTAGCGAACTCTTACAGACCGGACCAGCAACAAAGCGTGTGACCCAAGCCTATTTCAAGCTTATCCAACAGTTTGGTTCTGAGTTTGATATACTTCTTCAGATTGGAATTGAAGAACTTGAACAAGATGCATCTCCAGTGCTTGCCGAAGCTGTGCACCGCATCAGAACCGGGAAGGTCATCAGGAAACCAGGCTATGATGGAGAATTTGGTGTCATAAGGGTTTTCTCTGATGGTGAAAGGAACAATTTGGCCGGTCAGTTGAATCTTTTTGGAGTGAAACCGCAACAAGTACGCCGAAAGCCAAAAAGAATATCCCCTGGAAACAAATCAGACAAAGTACAACCCGGAAAAAAAAAGGAAAAAGAAAAAAAACTCAACCCTGAACAACGCCGGGTTGTAGAAAGTGATGCCCACCACATCATCGTGAAAGCCGGCCCTGGTACCGGAAAGACCCACACTCTTGTCCGGCGGGTCATTCGTCTTGTTCGTCAGTCGAACACAACGTGTTCGGTCATAACCTTTACCAACAAGGCCGCAGATGAGCTGCAGCAGCGTATTTACTCTGCCCTGGACAGTTCTGCACCTGTCCGTATTTCCACACTGCATGGATACTGCTTGAAGTGGCTGCGCTGTGAGAAGCCTGAAATCAGGGTTGTCGGACCGGACATGCGCAGCTGGCTGCTTCGGTCTGTTCTCGGAAGCGCTACGGAAACGACGACAGAACTTGAAAATGATATTTCCATTTTTTTGCAAGGTGTACCTGGTCCTTTGACTGATTTTCCTCCTTTAATCGGGCGTTACTTTGAAGCTTTGGCCCTGGAAAACCTTGTTGATATTGATGCTGTCATTCCACAGGCAGCACATCTGCTCAATACACCTGGAGAGCTATCAGCACAAATGAGGAGAGAAACCGGTGTGCTTTTCGTGGATGAGTTTCAGGACCTCAATCAAAGTCAGTATGAGTTCATTCGGCTCCTGGCTGAGACATCTCCTGTCTTTGCCATCGGCGACCCGGATCAGGCTATTTACGGATTCAGGGGTTCAAGCCCTGTCTGGTTCAGCAGGTTTATTGAAGAACTCAAGCCGGAGCAACATGTACTCCACCTGAACTACCGCTGTTCATCAACTATTGTGGATGCCTCCCATAGTGTCATTCGAAATAATTTTCACTCTCTTCTTCCGGTACGAACAGAATCTGCTCTCAATCATCAGGGGACCATTTTTCTTCACTGTGCAGCTTCTCCCAAAGCAGAAGCAGGCTTCATTGTCCGTCAGATTGAATCTTTGGTTGGCGGAACCTCACACCGGGAAATTGATAGATTGAAAACTGTGCAGGAAGATGAAATAACCCTGTCCGACATTGTAATTCTGTATAGAACAGGGAGACAGGCAAAAATACTGGCTGATGTTCTATTAAAGCATGGTTATCCGATACAGGTGGTTGATATTCTCCCTTTTTATGGATCCGGACCAACGTATCCCCTTTATTTATGGACCCTGATTGCTGCCCATCAATCTGAAATTTCAGATATAATAGCCATACTGAAAGTGGAAAAAGGGTTGAGCCGGAAAGAATTGAATGGTTATGAACAGGTATTTCCGGTAGGACTGCACAATCCACTTGATTTTCTTGAAGTGATAGAGGCAAACTGTTCGGACAATCAGTTTACCGTGCTTGAGGAGTTATTTGCTTTTGCAAAGGAATTGCGTGACATTGCTGAAGTACATGGAGTGGAAAAGGTTCTTCGCAGGACTTTGTCAAGAAATGAAATTGATTTTGCGGATACGGATGTTATACGTTTTTTTCAGCTCGCAGAAAATTTCGGAACTTCTCTTGAGCAATTTGCGGCTCACCTTAAACGATATGGAGATTCAGTCGTTTACGATGACAGGGCGGAGGCTGTTACCCTGATGACACTTCACGCATCCAAAGGGCTTGAATTTCCTGTGGTATTTCTTGTAGGCTTGGAAGAAGGACTTCTTCCTCTTTCTGCACGCGGGTCTTTGACCAGAGAGAAGGAAGAGAAGCACATCGAAGAAGAACGAAGACTTTTTTATGTTGGAATGACCAGGGCTGAAAATAAATTGTTCCTTTCTCATGCAGAAAAAAGACAGGTGAAAGGAGAGACAGTACATCAGATGCCCTCAAGGTTTATCAATGAAATACCTGAAAAGTATGTAAACCTGCCGCCGGAAAAAAACAAGGGACAGAAACGGATTAAGAGAAAAGCGAAACAATTGAGCCTGTTTTAACGATA
>CAMYLK010000119.1 GCA_947259225.1 uncultured Desulfobulbaceae bacterium
ACGGTAAGGCGGTCATCCTCAGTCAGGTTGACCTGGATGCCATGATGCGTTCCAAAGCTGCCATGTATGCTATCCTGACCACTCTTGTTTCGCAGGTCGGGATAGGTTTCGGGGATATTCACAAGATATATGTTGCCGGCGCGTTCGGGAAACGGATCGATCCGCTCCATGCCATTTCACTCGGCATGCTTCCGGACCTTCCTGTCTCAACATATGAACCAATAGGCAACAGTTCACTCCTGGGGGCCGAGCTGATCCTGAAATCTGAGGAGCATCGCCTGCGCAGCAGGAAGATCCGGAAGAAAATCACCTACCTGGAGTTGAACGTTAATCAGGAATTCATGATCCGATTTTCCGGGTCACGCTTCATACCACATACCGACCCGGCCTTATTCCCCTCTGTGCCGGTCTTTCATGCTGAAAAAGACCCCTTGTCCGGCTGACTTGCATTTATTGATCACCCTGTGCTATACTTGCCGGACCTGCTGAGGGAAAAATATTCTGAAGCTGGCAATAAGGAAAATTTTATCATGAAATGTAAATTAATCGAACAATGCGTTAAGCTTTGATATTATAAGAGAATTTGACCACTGTAAGCCGCTTGATTCAGCAGTTGCAGTGGTTTTTTTTTGCAGGAGAACTCTTGAAAAGTCAGAAGCGGCTGGAAAAAATCGCGGATACTGTTACCCGCAGCAAAAGCAAGCATTCCGCCATAGACAGGTTAAACGGTTTCTGGGATGTATTTGATAAGGATGATGATGTCCTTGTTGTCATAAGTGCTGATCCTGATGCCCTGGCCGGTGCAATGGCAGTAAAGAAACTGCTGCGATACCGGGTCAAAAGCGTCACCATCGGCAATCCCCACGAAATCAGGAGACTGAATAACCTGGAAATGGTCAAGCGCCTGAAAATACCTGTGGAGCGTTTGAGCTGCTTGGCTATAGGAGACTTCAACAGATTCGTTCTCCTTGATTCACAGCCTCTGCATCACCCCTGTTTCGAGAAAATGGAATTCGATGTGGTGATCGATCATCATCCGGTTACTATTGGCTGGGATGCAAGGTTCATCGATATCCGTCCGAATTATGGGGCTGTTTCCTCAATTATGGTCGAATACATAAGGGCTGCAGGCATAACTCCGTCAGTCGCTCTGGCTACGGCACTTTTTTACGGCATCAAGGTTGACACCCAGAATTTTGAAAAAAGTTCCCTCCTGGCGGATGGGATATCCTTTCGGTATCTCTTTAATATTGCCAATCGAAATCTGGTCCGCAAGTTTGAGCTTACCGACCTTCGGCGGTCTGAACTCAAATATTTCAAGACGGCATTAAATGACCTGAAGGTACGAAAGGGAAGGGCATTTATCCATATCGGCAGGGTATGGACTCCTGATGTTCTCGTAATAATTGCTGATTTTCTCAATCATGTTGACCAGTTCAACTGGGTAATAGTATCAGGAGTACACGGTGAACGCCTTATTACCATTTTCAGGTGTGACGGCTACCGGAAAAATGCCGGTAGGCTGGCAAAAAGAATGTTTGAGAAGCTGGGTGTTGCGGGCGGCCACAAAGAAGCCGCCCGGGCAGAAGTACCTTTAAAAAATCTTGAATTCCCGGATAGCCACGAATTTACAACGCAATCCCTTATGAATCTTGCCTCTGTTTATGAGTAGGATAGGTCCTTTTCCAGGGGGCTATTTTTGTTTATCAGTACAATTTGAAAATCCTAAACCCGAAGTACGAAATCCGAAACAAATATCAGGTGAGCAAAACATGGAAATCTGCGTTCAGTTCAGGTAGTATTTTGAGCATGTGAATTTTGATTTTCGAATTTACTATACTGTCCTCCAGTCTCCGGTCTCCAGCCTTCACTCTTCGTAAAGGTGACAGATTAATTTTGCGTGAAGTTAATCGGTCCCCCTTTTTCCCTGTTTACCGTAAAGCTCCTTTGCGGTAAATCGGGTATTTACTACAGGTAATCCTGTATTTTCGCAGCTAGTAAGAAGCCTGCTTTGATAATAAATATGTTGCAAAATTAGAACGTTATGCCATACTGTAAATAGTTGAAGAATTTCGATATGAGTACTCATTACATCTAGGTTACCCTATGTTCAAATCTCCCACTCTGGCAATGATTCTGGCTGGCGGCCGGGTAGATGAACTGGGAGTCCTGACCTACTATCGTCCCAAATCAGCGGTTCCATTCGGCGGTTTTGCCAGAGTGATTGATTTTCCCTTGTCGAACCTTCTGAATTCAGGCATTGAGCTCATTGCTATCCTCAGTCAGTATCGATCCTATTCCCTGATAAACCATATTGGTACCGGTGCGGCATGGGACATGATAGGCAGGTATCGGGGCATTTCCATACTTCCCCCTTTCAAAGATTATGAAAATCCTGATTGGTACAGGGGATCGGCTGATGCTGTTTTTCAGAATCTTGATTTTGTTCAGTTTCATAAACCTTCTGAAATCCTGATCCTTTCCGGCGACCATGTCTACCAGATGGATTACCGTGAGATGATTAAGTTTCATATTGAAAAAGATGCCGATCTGACAGCCGCCTTTTTAGAAGTGGACCCGCTTGATGCCCATCGATTCGGAATAGGTGAAATAGCTAGTGAAAGCCCCAGGGGAGGCAGATTGGTCCGATACGAGGAAAAACCCGAGAAACCCAGGGCTAACCTGGCATCCCTGACAATTCTCTGTTTCCGGCCCCAGGTGCTGTACGATATACTGGCGGAAAACCAGAAGCATGATTCATATGAGTTCGGTCGCGATATCATCCCCCTGATGATGGAGCAAAACTACAAAGTGTATGGTTACATTCACAGCGGGTACTGGGGATATACGCGGACCATTGATGAGTACTGGAGAACAAGCATGGACATTCTGGGCAATGAACCCAGAATTGACATGGAGGGGTGGGGGCTCCGTACCAACCTTGAGCACAGGGATATTCGCGACGGACAACCAGTACTTTTCGGAAGCAGTGCTGTAATGGATAACAGCATGGCTTATAACGGCTGCCAGATAGACGGTACTGTCAGGAATTCCATTCTTTTTCCGGGCACTCATGTTGAAAAAGGGGCGGAAGTCGTGGATTCGGTCCTTTTTTTTAACACAATAGTTGAGCACGGAGTCAGGCTGGACAGGGTTATAAGTGATGTCAATACAAACTTTGGGGCAGGCTCCCGGGTTGGTGGCCCAATAATAGATGGAGACGGTGAAGGAATTACTGTGGTCGGCTGGAATAATAGTGTTCCAAAGGGCATGATTATAGGCAGAGGGTGTACAATATACCCCCAGTTGGCACCGGAGAAATGGCAGGAAGGAGTCGTTCAGGACAATGAGGTGCTTAAATGATAACCAGCAAAGATGCCCTGGTTCTTCTCCTTGCCGGAGGCGTAGGAAGCCGTTTGAACATCCTGGTTGGCCATCGTGCTAAACCGGCAGTTCCCTTTGCCGGAATCTATAGAATTATTGATTTCAGTCTGAGTAACGTCATGAACTCCGGAATGACACGAGTAGGAGTTCTGACACAGTATAAACCGTTATCACTTATGCGGCACATTGGCGGCGGGGAAGCATGGGATTTTACCGGCCGCACTCGGGGCGTGAAAATTCTTCCCCCACGGACCGGTGAAAAGGAATCGGACTGGTACAAGGGAACTGCGGATGCCATCCGGCAGAATATTGACTTTATCGAAGCGAATCCCTCTCAAGAGACGGTCGTTTTGTCCGGAGACCATATTTACCATATGGATTTTGATGCAATGATAGAGTACCATCGATACCGGAAAGCCGACGTCACCATAGGCATGATGGTGGTACCTCTCAGCGAGATTCACCATTTCGGGGCCGGTATTGTTGATGATGACCACAGGATAGTTGACTGGGAAGAGAAGCCCGAGGTGCCGAGCACCAATCTGGCTTCCATGGGAATATATGTGTTTAATACGGAATATTTGCTGCGCACTCTTGCACATAGCAGAGAAGAACAGGATTTCGGAATGCACCTCCTGCCCAGGGCCATAGCAAATGACCGTGTTTTTGCCTATCCATTTTATGGCTACTGGCGGGATGTAGGTACAATTCAGGCTTACTGGGAGGCCAATATGGATGTCATTCGTGAGGATTCGGGGATTTCTCCCCAGGAATGGGGAATACGTCCCAATATAGCTGCTGACGGACGGCCAATGGATCGGGCGCCTGCCCGTTTTCTTGCAGGCAGCGAGGTAAAATCATCCATGATATCGGCAGGCTGTGTTATTGAAGGGACAGTTGTCAATTCGGTTCTCTCACAGGGTGTACGGGTTGCCCAAGGTGCTGTTGTAAGGGACTCAATTATATTTGAGGACTCAGTCATCGGCAAAGGGGCCGTGGTCGATCTGGCAATATGTGATAAACGTGTGAAAATTAACAGTAATGCTGTAGTCGGTGAGGGAGGGGACAACACAGTTCCCAACATTGCTTTCCCGGAGCATCTTTATACAGGTATTACCCTGGTGGGAAAAGAGTCACGTGTTCCGCCGGGAATGAAAATAGGAAGAAACTGTATTATCCATCCAAAACGCGACGAAAATGATTTTGCTGGAGGGGCTGAAATCATTGACGGTGAATCATTTTAGAATAGATCCTGAAAATTTGCCTTCCTCCTGCCTGCTGTTCGTATCAGGTTCCAGCCTTCGTTGATCTCTAGCTTGCATGAGTATGCAAAGCAACACCTCCCTCATGCGCAGCAACATCAGCTGCAGGGTAATCGTAAGTTATTATTTATGTTATCCGGATTGATTGCACGATCGAAAAATTATGCTATAATAAAATGAATTGTTATTCATTTCTGGTGCAATTTGCGGTCGAGGCTTAAATTCATTAAATAATAGAGTGTTCCTCATGCCCGGA
>CAMYLK010000120.1 GCA_947259225.1 uncultured Desulfobulbaceae bacterium
CCGGCGGTGATGCCGGTTGGGGGGCACAGGTAATGGAAAACAGAGAGGCCGGTCTGACCCTGTTTCTGGATGTGGACCTTAGTCCCGAGGAAGTGAATATCGACTTTTCAGCAAACGATCTAGAGGAACGAGAGACCCTTGGCACCGTCGGTCTCTGGTGCGCCCTTCATGGTGATTCGATCTTAAAATCCGGCATGCATCACCTTGCGGCCCTTTTTGAATTTGATCGCCTCATTGCCGACCTTGCAGAATATCATGTGGAATATATGGCACCATTCAGCGATTTTTCTTATTTGAAGCAGGCGTTTTCAGTGGCGGAAATGTGGCCGGTTGACCCTTCCCGTATACAACATCTGCTGGATGAACATCGGATTTCCCCCAAGCAGGCTGATACCTTCCTGCTACATGGCTCGGTTGGCAGCCACCTGGAAAACATTGCCCGCCGGGAAGGGTATAAGGGGTTTAATAAAAAAAATGTCAGCTCGATAATCAGGGAGATAGATCCCCGAAAGCAGAGGACGAACAAGGAGTAGATGCAATGCCTTCCAGGGTATTTTTCTATCCTTTCCTTTCATTCCTTATTTACTTATAGCCCTCGCTTTTTTGGGCTGGACTCTGCATCCGCATGGCAGCGACGACGGTCAGAGGAATACGGGGATCCTGGGGATGCCCCTTATCCTGTTGGCAGGGCTGATGATTTTCCCACTTCTGGCTGCTGCACACACTAGCAAATATCAAGTTTCGAACAAACGGCACATAAAGAGGGTACCAATAGGTAATACGCAAGTGGAGTAGGTTGGCATCCTGTATGGAACTGTTTGATCGATACTGAACGCTGGAGGATCGATACATGAGGTTGTCGTTGGGAATCGCTTCGTCAACGGCATAATCTGAAAAGGCCTGTTCGGAAGGGCTTAGTCTTTCGATACGAATTAACTGCTTGTCATCTCCAAATTCTTTGAAAATTTTATCGCGGGCTATCTGGAAGGCTTCCACCTGATTTTGGGCATGATTATCTATTCTCTTCTTTCTCTTCTTTTCATCAGGTTCATAATAGCTGTATAACGGGGTAAGCCCTCTAGCAAAGCCCTCCTTAACCGAATCGTACTGGGCATTGTTGAGACTGCCTGATCGTGCCGCTTCAAAAGCCGCATAGTTCAAGGTGATTTTAGCATGATAAATGAGGGCAAACTGGATAGCGCCGAAAATGAGAAGCAGTGCCACCGGCAGTACAATGATACATTCGGCCATGCTCTGACCGGACTGCGAACGAAGGACTCCAGGAAAGCTCATTACTTACCCCTAATGCCTCACTCTTTCCTTTGCAGCTGTCCGTCCGATCTATCGAGCAGAAGCAAAAGCCCCTCACGCATCTTCTTCCCTTTCAAGTGAACAGGATCCGCAGCCTCTGTATATTTTTCCATATCAATAAAGGTCTTCAAGGCCGTCTGCATCTGAATAATGCCCATATTGTACCATGCCTTACTCAACCCCGGATCGCGCAGTAATGCATTTTGGTAGGCTTCAATGGCCTTTTGTGGATACTGGACCCTGGCATAGGAATTTCCGAGCTTAAACCACAGTTCCGCATCCTTTGGTATTTCCTGGACCAGGATCTCAAACTGTTGACTGGCCTTCTCAAAGTTTCCTTGTTCGTAAGCCAGAAAAGCCTGTTCCCGTTCAGCTGTCAGGTTCTTGACGGAAATACAGCCCCCCATAATCAAACACAGCAGGAGGACGCAGAACCAGGTTGCTGTTGCTTTCATACTTGTATTTCCCAAATGAGTTGATCGCCGATTTGCAGCCCGGTATTGGAGATAAGCCCGGCCGACACCTCAAGGACCGCTGTACTCGCCCAGCAGCCGCTGACCTTCCAGGGCGTTAGTGATTCAATCATTTTAACGATAGTCCCTCCGCGGTTAAGAAATATTATATCCAGAGAAAATTTCATAAAAAAAGTATGAATGGAATTGCAGGGCGTAAGAAGAAGTCCTTCTCCCTGCTCTAATTCCTGACAACCAAGTAACCCTCTGGTTCTCTCCAGGATGGTCTCTGTTTTCCTTGCATGCTCAAGAAGCAGGCGCTCTGTAGTTGCTACACGTATCGTGCCTGCAATCAAAACATCCCCTCCTGAATGAATTTCATGGCAATGGGAAAAGCAAGGACCATAAAGGTGGTTGGGAAAATAAATATAACCAGCGGTCCAATCAGTTTTACAGGGGCCTCCATGGCCTTTTTTTCTGCGCGTTGAAAACGCTCGTTTCGTCGCTGTTCAGCTTGAATACGCAAAACCATTGCCATACTGGACCCCATCTTCTCCGCCTGAATAATGGCGTTGACAAAGCTGGTCACCTCATGGATATCCAGTCGATCTGCCATCCGGTGTAAGGCCCTGGCCCGTTTGATACCTGAACGTAAATCACGCAGAACAATTCCAAATTCAATAGTCAGCGGGCTGGCAGGGCCTTTTTTCCTGGCCTGCTCTATTGCTCCGGTAAAATTCAACCCGGCCTCCACGGCCATGGTAATAAAATCAAGATAGGCGGGCAGCGTTCGCAACACACCGTCAACTTGACGTTTTCGGATATCGCGCACCCAGATATCAGGATAGAAAAAACCAAGTACCGGCAAGAGGCAATAAAGCAGCGGGTTCCATTGGCCAATGAGTTTAAGTGCAACACACCAGACAAGCAGAAAAGAAAACGCAGAAAAAACACGTAGGGCAATATACTCCTCAGCCAACATCATATAGGAGACACCGTTTTTCCGTAAACGTTTTTCAACGGATTGCAAATAGGGGTAGGGCAGCAAGCTGCAGCCGAAATAGGCAATAATGCGAATCAGTGGCCAAATGAACTGTATAACAGGGGGAAGTGGATCCATAAATTCACGGTCATCTTCCGGGACGACCTTGTTCAACTGGTCCACAGTCAAAAATGTAAAGAAGACGGAGGCTGCAACGCAGCCGCCAATGATAATATCGGAAAAATCCGAACCCATCATACATCGATCTCCGTTATCTTTTTAATTGCCAGAAAGCCCAGGATCTGCATGACGATGATCATTCCCAGAACCAGCCATCCTATCTTAGTGTGGAACATCATTCCCATGCTCTGTGGTTCAAGTTTAATCAACGCCACCATCAGCAGCAGAGGCAGAGAGCTCATAACGACACCCTGGAGTTTTCCCTGAGAGGTAAGACTTTCAATTTTTCCTTCCATGGCCAGTTTCCGGCGCAATGTCTCTGCAAGCAGCTCAAGGGTTTCCGCCAGATTCCCGCCCACTTCCCGTGATATCTGGAAGGCGGAGAAACACATGTACAAATCTTCCAAGGGAAGTCGTTTCTCCATATTCGCCACGGCCGTGTCCATATCAACCCCGAGCTTTCGTTCCCTGACAAAGAGGCTGAATTCCTGACTGAGTGGAGGCGGGCTTTCCTTGATCAGGTTGTCGAGGGCAATGGAGACGCTGGCTCCTGCCCGCAGGGATCCTGAGAGCATGATCAACGCATCAGGCAGCTGTTTTTCAAACTTCTTCAACCGTTTCCTGGTCAGGAGCTTAAGCGTATAATGAGGGGAAAAAAGAATGACGCCAAACAGTGCCATACTGACCAAGAAACTTCTGGTCAGGATATAGGTCAGAATGGGAACAAGAATGAGAACGGCGAGATAGAAATAAAAATACCTGGAGACATCGACAAAAAGAAACAATTCTGAGAACTTGTTAGCCGTTTCCTCGGCAATGGCGTCCTTGTAGTCAACCATCTGCTCGCGGAGGCGAAGAAAAAAAAGCCAGGTGAAAATACCGGTGGATATACCAACCAGGCCGGCGATGATTATATTTGCAATCATGTCATTCATCAGCGAAAGATATTCATATCAACTTCAAGACCACGTTGACGCAAGTCCTCGTAGAACTCGGGAATTCGTCCCGTGGTCTCAAATTTACCCAGCACGTTGCCATCTTCATCAAGCCCCTGCTGTTTGTAGATAAAAATATTCTGCATCAGGATAACGCCGCTTTCCAGGCCGGTGATTTCGGCAATATGGGTAATTTTTCTGCTGCCGTCGGAAAAACGAGCCTGCTGAACAATCAGGTGCACCGCCGAAGCTACCTGCTCCCGAATGGCCCGCTCCGGCAAATCCATCCCGGCCATCATGGTCATAACTTCCAAACGAGAGATCAGATCTCTTGGGCTGTTGGCATGAACCGTAGTCAATGAACCGTCATGACCGGTATTCATAGCCTGCAGCATGTCAAGAGTCTCTCCGCCACGGCACTCACCAACGATGATGCGGTCGGGACGCATACGCAGACAGTTTTTGACAAGATCACGAATGGAAACAGTTCCTTTACCTTCCATGTTCGGAGGCCGACCTTCCAGAGAAACCGTGTGCGGTTGTCCAAGCCTCAGCTCGGCGGAGTCCTCAACCGTAATGATCCTTTCACTGTGAGGTATATAATTGGAGAGTACATTGAGAAACGTTGTCTTACCGCTGCCGGTGCCACCGGATACGATAATATTTTTTCGATTAAGAACCGCGATCTGCAGGAATTTCATCATACCTGCGGAAACCGCACCGAACTGAATGAGGTCATCACCGGTTAATTTATTTTTTGAAAATTTTCTGATGGTCAGGCATGGCCCCTTGGTAGCGAGGGGTGGGATAATGGCATTGATACGGGATCCGTCTTTCAGACGACCATCCACCATGGGAGAGCTCTCATCAATACGCCGACCAAGAGGAGCAACGATCCTGTCAATAACGGCCAGCACCGCCTCATTACTACTGAAGGTGACCGGTGATTTATGAAGTTTGCCATGTGATTCATAATAGATGTTGTTGTAACAGTTGACCATGATTTCGG
>CAMYLK010000121.1 GCA_947259225.1 uncultured Desulfobulbaceae bacterium
GGACCGTACATGTTCCACAACTCGGCGCACCGGGGGAGAAGTTCATTTGCCAGCTCCTCTGCCAGGGCCTCGCCGCCAATAAGTATTTTCAAGTCCTGACGACCTTTCCAGTCAGCATGTAATAACAGGCGCCACGTCGCAGGTGTTGCCTGCATCACTGTAACACCCCTATCCTCAAGTTGCATTATTAATCTGCGTGCATCCATGGCCATTTCACGACTGACCAGGACGATCTGTGCACCAACAATCAGTGGCAGAAAAAGCTCCAGGGCTGCAATATCAAAGGAAAGCGTTGTTACCGACAGGAGCACATCCTTCTCTGTCAGACCCGGTTCCTGCATCATGGACCAGAGAAAGTTCACCAGGGCACCATGAGGGATGGCTACTCCCTTTGGTTTTCCAGTAGATCCAGATGTATATATCACGTAAGAAAGGTCTTGAGCACCTGCAGAAGGCCGTAGGTTGTCCGGCTCTTCTCGTTCAATCTCAGCCCAGTCGCTGTCCACCCGAACAACATGTAAACCTGATGCCGGGAGCTGCTCTATCAGATGATCCTGAGTAACCAGCACTTCTGCTTCACTATCCTCCAGCATGTAGGTGATGCGCTGCATTGGATAAGAGGGGTCCAATGGAATGTATATACCACCCGCTTTCATTATTCCCAAAAGGCTGACAACCATCTCCAGTGACCGTTCCATGTAAAGACCGACTAGCACACCAGGGCCAACACCCTTCGTTCGGAGATAATGGGCCAACCGGTTCGACCTCATATTGAGGTCTCTATACGTTAAATGTGCGTCCTCAAAAATCACTGCGATACCATCGGGTGTCTTCTCTGCCTGCATTTCAAACAGCTCATAGACACATTTTCCCCTTGGATAATCTGTCTTTGTATCGTTCCATTGAACCAGTACCTGATTTTGTTCTGCCTCAGTCAACAGGGGCAGTTGAGAAATAGACAAATCAGGCTCGGCTATGGCACCTGTCAGCAGCATCTGATAATGTCCCAGCATCCGATCTATTGTCGACTGATCGAAGAGATCGGTATTGTATTCCATAAGCAGCTCAATCCCGTCTTTCCCTTCCATTACATAGAGCGTCAGATCGAATTTTGCTGTTTTCCACTCAAATTCAAATTCATTTACTTTTATCCCCGGAACCTGGATGCTCTGACCGGCTTTATTCATAAGAATAAACATGACCTGAAACAACGCGCTATGGCTCAGGCTTCGTTCAGGCTGCAGCTCATCCACAAGTTTTTCAAAGGGTATGTCCTGATGATCATAGGCATCCAATGCTACTTTCCGTTCTCTGCGCACGACTTCGCGAAAACCGGGATCACCAGCCATGTCAGTTCGGAGTACCAGCGTATTCAGAAAGATACCAATTAATCCCTCAGACTCTGTTCGACTCCTGTTAGCAATCGGTGTCCCCACAAGGATATCTTCCTGACCTGTATAAGCATGCAGCAGTGCTTTAAAGCCTGCCATCATTGTCATAAACAATGTGGCACTCTCCTGCCGGCTGAACGATTTAAGCCCTGAAGTCAAGTAATCGGGGAGATTCAGTGAGGCCAATGTCCCTCGATATGTCTGCATTGGCGGTCGGGGGTAATCAGTAGGCAACTGGAGTACAGGCAAGGTTCCGCTTAATTTCTGTTTCCAGTAAGCAAGCTGAGACTGTAACGCTTTTCCCTGTATCTGTCCGCGCTGCCAAACAGAGAAGTCGGCATATTGTATCGGCAGTTCAGGCAACGGCGATGAACTTCCTTGAGAAAATGCATTGTAGAGAACGGACAACTCGCGCTCAAGGACTGAATATGACCAGGCATCGGAAATGATGTGATGCATGTTAATCACTAACACATAATCGATCTCATCCAGTCGCATTAGACAAAAGCGTATGAGCGGACCCTGCACCAGGTTAAAATGGTGTAACACCTCATTATTGGTCAGACGTCTTGCTTCGGCTTCACGCTCATTAATGGGCAGTTCTCGCAGATCTACAAATGAAAGCGCCAAGTCAAGAGAAGGGTGGACAATCTGAACAGCTTCCTGCTCTTCCTGCGAAAAGGTTGTGCGCAGTGCCTGATGGCGCCGGATAATTTCATTCAGACTCCTCTCAAAAATATCAACATCAAGAGAACCGGTCAGTCGATAGGCATTCGGACTGTTATACGCATTGTTATCCGGTACAAGATGATCCAGAAACCACAACCGCTGCTGAGCAAAGGAAACAGGATAAGATTTTGGCTTGTCTTCTTTTTCGCGAATCAGCTTAGCTAGTAAATTACGCTTTTCTTCAGCAGAAAGACCTTCAACAGATCGTGATAAATCACTCATTGTCCCCTCCTGATTCCCGGCTTTCAGACAGCAATGCCTTGAGTGCTACATCGATATCTTCATCAGAAAGTTCATCAATATTTACATCTGGCGGGAGCTTCTCAATTTTTTCTAACGTATCGATACTTTTACCGCTTTGATTATTTAGCTTATGCGTTACGGCAAGAGCAAGCCCCTCGATTGTAGGTGTTTCAAAGATACTGCTTAATGGTAATTTAACTTGAAAGGAATCAGGAATTTGAGAGAGAATTCGAGTTGCCAACAGGGAATGTCCCCCAAGATCAAAGAAGTCGTCGCGTATCCCTACCCGCTCTACCTTGAGCACGTTTGTCCATATCTCAGCCAGTTTTCCCTCTACATCAGTCCGGGGTGCGATAAACCTGCTTTCCAGTTCAGGGCGCGTCTCTTCAGGTTCCGGCAATGCTTTACGGTCCACTTTTCCGTTTGGAGTCAATGGGAAAAATTCTAAAGGAACAAATGACGACGGTATCATGTAATCAGGCAATACGTCTTTTAGAAAGGTACGTAATTCGCTTACAGATGGACCTGGCTTTGGAGAGGGGACATAATAAGCAACCAGTCTCTGTTCTCCATTAGTATCTTCATGCGTGATTACCCTGATTTCCCTCACTCCAGAATGCTGGACCAGGACTGATTCAATTTCCCCCAGCTCAATACGGAATCCTCGAATCTTTACCTGATCATCAATGCGACCGAGATATTCAATATCCTGATTTGTCAAAAAACGGGCCAGATCCCCTGATCGATAAAGGCGGTTTCCAGCTCCGGAATTGAAGGGGTCAGGAATAAACTTCTCAGAGGTTAGCTCGGGACAGTTTAAATATTCACGGGCCAATCCGGCTCCACCAACATGCATCTCTCCCGGCATTCCAATGGGGACAGGCTGGAGGTTTTGATCTAAAATATACACCCTGAGGTCGGGTATGGGAATACCAATAACACTTCCTGATGTGAGATCAGCTTTCGTTACCGGGCGATAGGTGACATGCACGGTTGTTTCCGTTATGCCGTACATGTTGACCAGCTGAGGACAGCAGTCACCATGACGGTCAATCCACGGCTTTAAGTTTTGAAGCTCTAAAGCTTCGCCGCCAAAAATGATCCACCGCAGTGCCAGCTCTTTTGTTTCTGCCGAGGTCTGCTCAGCATGGATCAGCTGGCGAAAAGCAGAAGGAGTCTGGTTCAGGACTGTTACACGCTCTGAACTCAACAGGTCGTAAAAAGCTTCGGGCGATCGACTGGTCAGATAGGGAACAACCACAAGTCGACCCCCATGGATGAGTGCTCCCCAAAGTTCCCAAACGGAAAAGTCAAACGCAGAAGAATGAAACAGGGTCCAGACATCAGTATTGTCAAAGTGAAACCAGTGTTCAGTCGCCTGGAAAAGTCGGACAACATTGTAATGGTTGATCAGGGTCCCTTTTGGTCTTCCCGTAGAACCCGATGTATAGATGACATAAGCGAGATTATCAGGTGCTATATCGCTTTTCAGGTTCTCTGAACTCTCCTGCCGGATAATTTCCCAATCCCTGTCCAGGCACGTTACAACTGCCCTGTGTTCACGAAGCCCCTTTATCATCCGCTGCTGCGTCACTAGTATGGTCGTATGAGCGTCTTCCAGCATGAATGCCAGTCGGTCCGGCGGATAGACCGGATCCAGAGGCACATATGCTCCCCCTGCCTTGAGGATTCCCAGTATGCCCACCACCAGCTCAAGCGAGCGCTCCATATAAAGCCCAATCAGTACATCAGGACCAACGCCCAGTTTCCGGAGGTAATGTGCCAATTGATTGGCCCGGCTGTTTAATTCGCCATAGGTCAACTGCTCATCGTCAAACACAACTGCCACTGCGTCCGGTCGCTGCTCGGCCTGTGCTTCAAACAATTGATGAATACACTGGTCTTTTGGATAGTCCCTTGTCCCGGCGTTCCTTTCCACCAGCAGATGATGCCGCTCCTTATCAGTCAAGAGTGGTAACCTTGAAATGGGCATATCAGGATCTGCAACAATACCCTCAAGCAGGGTCTGAAAATGTCCTGCCATACGCGAAATCGTAGCATCTTCGAACAGGTCTGTATTGTAATTCAGTGACACATCAAGACCGTGTGAGTCTTCTGTAATGTTAAAAGCCAGGTCAAACTGGGCTTCTACACTGAGCAGGTGCATGGGAACCATATCCAGGTCGGGAAGCTTCTCCGTACTGTCCGGAAAATTCATCAAATTAAACGCTACCTGAAACAACGGGTTGTAGCTCAGGTCCCGTTTGGGTTGCAACTCTTCCACTAATACTTCAAAGGGCAGATCCTGGTGAGCATAGGCTTCCAGGGTTACTTCCCGCACACGTTTCAGCAATTCCCGATAGCCCGGCTGGCCTGATACATCTGTACGCAAAACCAGGTTGTTGACGAAAAACCCTACTAACTGCTCCACTTCGGGCCATTGTCGGCCTGCAGTGGGAGTGCCAACAAGAATGTCATCTTC
>CAMYLK010000122.1 GCA_947259225.1 uncultured Desulfobulbaceae bacterium
CTGACGCTGTTCAGAGCGAACCTCGGTTAAGATTGCAGTGCGAAGTTCCTTGACAGCTTTCTGGTCGAGGGAACTCAAGCTGATATATCTACAGCCGTGACTAAATGCCGAAAGCTCCTTTTTAGACAGTTTCTTTTCCAGGAGGTCCACTTTGTTGAACACAAAAAGACGGGGAATTTTATCAGCACCAAGCTTTTTCAGCAGGTTCAAAGTCGTGTCTATATGTAACGTTTTCTCACTGTCTGATATATCAACGACCACAACTAGCAACGATGCCTCTTTAATCCCCTCTAAGGTGGACTCAAAACTTGCAAGCAGACGGTTAGGTAATTGGCGTATAAATCCGACGGTATCGCTCAGCAACACATCACCGCCATGGCCGGACAGACAACGGGTCGTCATATCCAGTGTCTCAAAGGGTTTGTCTTTTGCGGAAAGGCTTGTTCCGACAAGGGCATTCATAAGAGAAGTTTTTCCCGCATTCGTATAACCGACCAGGGTAACCTGCTTACAGGTGCTACGCCTCACTCGTTGGGTGACACTGGATTTTTGTATCGTAGCCAGGGCCTTTTTCAATTCCAGTAGTCTGCCGTCCAGTTTTCTAGCCAGCATTGCTGAGGCTGTTTCCCCAGGCCCGCGTCCAGTGAAAAAACCGGCGGCCTGCTGGTCCATATCAAGCCCTAGGCCACGAATTCGTGGACGCAGATAATTCAGGTGGGCAACTTCCACCTGAACTCGAGCCCTTTTCGTACGGGCGTGCTTCTTGAAAACATTTAAAATAACCGCTTCACGGTCACATACAGCAATGCCGACAGTATCTTCAAGGTTACGCATTTGTGATGGAGACAACTCTGCATCCAACACGAGAAGATCAGCCCCGCATGCAGCAACCCGAACAGCTATTTCTTTAGCTTTTCCTGTACCGAGAAGGGTTCTCGGGTTTGGCTTCAACATTCGGACAGTCTCTTTTCCAACAATTCGATCCCCCTGAGTTCGCACGAGACTCAGTATCTCTGCCTGTTGTCTATGAAAGTCTTTTTCAGTTCCCAGGGAGACTACATAGCATTTATTAGGTTCTGAATTGTGTTTGGTTGGTTCTTTTTCTTGCTTATCCCAATAGTTGATGAGTTCTTCAAGGTGGCCATCATCAGCGACGGGAACCTCAGGATGTTCTGCTATTGGTTTTGAATATAATTTCATGGCAATACCTCATTATTTTTCATGAAATAACCGCTGCTTATCCTATCTAGGAAAAGGATTTACACGCATATTTATATCAACGGTTACGGCTTGAACGAATAGAGCTCATTGCCCGGCCTGTGAAGACTGACAGGGTAGAGAGGTACTCGTTCAGTGATAATATTGTTGCGCAAAAATTACCTGTGCTCACATTCAGCACAGAACCTATAAGCAGACCGTGAATTGAACTATTACAATTCAACTGGCTTGGCAGTAGTCAGACAATTGCCCCTTGGTCGTAATCAATTGATATTAAACAGATAAACTGAAGACGCAGAGGGGCAAAGATACATTGTCTCTGCTTTCACGGTATACTAACCGTGCAAAAGCGAGCAGGTGTAATTTGCTCTCAGGAGATGTGGTGCCCCGACCGGTTGGTCAGGTACCGATATGATGGGCTAGGTGAAGTAAAGAATAAACATTGTCTAAATTTCCTTTTGTATCGTTACGTTCAATATAAGCTATCTGTATTGTGTATACAAGAGAGAATTGTCATTGAGCCTTCGGGGTATTTTGGGGATATCTATTGTTCCCCCATCTGTAGATAGAACTCAGGACATGATGAAGGTTTGGGCAATCTGAGAGGTTAGTTTCCCTGTCAACTGTTGAGCTTGCCACTAGCTCCCTCTTTGAAAAAATTCTCGCTGTGATTCAATAAATTCATACCTGCTGATATAGAGTTAAAAAGAGATTCATCATGCTTTTTCCTCATCAACACCGTAAATCCTGTGTTACGTTCGACGGTCTTACTGCTGCTGCCCAAACCCAAATGAAAGAATCCTCAATTTCATCTCACTAGTCCATTCGTAATCCTAATTACATTATTTTATCCACATTGGTTAGTAGTTCAATTTCCATAGCATTTATTTTCTAGAATCGGGAAGAGATACTCTTTAGCTAGCAACCTTTTCGGACGGATTAGCTAATTTTACTCTTGATAAGGAATGCAAATTGCCTGTGCATAGAATCAATAGGATAATTGGTTAACTTACCGTAGTCCAAGAATTAAAAAAATCGGGGAACAAATAACATACCCATTCGTTACGTATAGTGTTTGATGGAAGGCTGCACTTATCTGAAAGATAACGTGAAGGAAAAGATAGGTATTCGATAACCTAAATTTTCAAGTGCTATACTCACCTCCCGGTTGAGGCTTCAGAGTTATGATCAAAAGTGGTGTTTGAGGGAGCCATGAAAAAATAAATGACGGAGGCTTCAAAAGAGCATTTAAAAATGCAATTTGTCTGCTTAGTTCAATATCAAACATAGTTCAGAATAGACTTCTAGCGCAAGGAACGATGACGAAAAAGCCATAATTTATCATACATATACAATACATTACCAGGCGATATTACTGGACAAGCAAAGAATTATTTGTGCTGCTGGCATATGAGAAATAAGAGGTCTTTGAACATCTAACACGAGGAATTAAATGGAAAGCGAAATAAAAAACGTTGAAACCACGCCCCGTGAGGAAACTTTCAGGTTCACAGGAAAAGCCGGTGAGTATTTTTCTATCTGGATCGTGAATGTAGCTTTAAGTGTTCTTACTCTGGGAATATATTCGGCTTGGGCCAAGGTTCGAACGAATCAGTATTTTTATGGCAATACTTACCTTGATGATGTGTCGTTCAGGTACCTTGCAGATCCTAAACAAATACTGAGGGGAAGGATTGCTGCCTTTGTGGTGTTTGCAGTATATTATTTTGCCTCGATGGCGACCCCTTTGGTGGGGGGCATTGCGTTGTTTATTCTGATGCTTTTTGTACCGGCATTTATTGTAATGTCGATGTCCTTCAGGCTACGTAATTCATCCTACCGGAATGTCAGGTGCGGCTTCGACAAAAACTTCAAGCGTGCCTATACCTTGTTTTTGGTACCTATGGTGTTGGTTGGTACCTATGTTTACATTGTTGGGCAGTTTGGTCAGGTGCAAGCAGGTGTGGCCGGGCAGGAGGTTGAACCGCCTACTGTCATGTTTTTCCTGCCGGTCTTAATGATTCTTATTGGTAGCCTGTTCCCTTTGTGGGATTTCCTGATAACCCGTTTCAAAATAAGCCATTCAAGTTATGGGGACGCGGACTTTTTCTTCAAAGCCAATGGAAAACAATTTTACGGGATGTATCTTAAAGTTTTCCTAGTAAGTGTGCTGCTGCTGGCCCTGCTGGGTACCCTGGTAGCTGTAACTATGACCGCCTTAATATCAGCGCAGCGATTGTCAGATGGTTCTAAGGAGTTAATGGTATTTGTGCCGATTGTTATGATGATTGTAATGGCACCGCTTTATATGTGGATAAACGCATACATGCAGACCAGGCGAACGAATTTGGTCTTCAACAACGTAAGTGTGGGCGGTCACCATCTGAAATCGGATCTCAAGGTGGGGCATATGGCTTTTCTCTATTTCACCAATACCCTTGCCATTCTCTTAAGCGCCGGCTTATTGATACCGTGGGCGAAAGTCAGGACTGCAGCATATAGGGCATCGGTTACCTCAATAATGCTGACTGGAGATATGAATCAGTTTGTCACTGTGCAGGCCGAGAATCAGTCAGCAGTTGGCGAGGAAGTGGGAGAATTGTTCGATATGGACCTGGGAGTTTAAGTGTATGATCCCAGGCGTGTATTTTGATGGCAGGACCTCAGATCGGAAGAGCGTGTCTCTTTATTATGGGACAGATGGCATTGTCGGGCTAGAGGGGTGTGACGAAAATCCTGTTGCTTTTGATGTCCTCGTGGTTTCCCCGCGTATTGGCAACACTGCCCGGTACATCGATTTCCCCGGCGGCAGTCAGTTTGAAACCGATGAAAATGATGCCGTTGATTCAATGGTTGAAAAACTTGGTTCTGTCCGTAGGGGAGGGGTCGTTCACTTCATGGAAAGCCGTGCATCGTGGGTGGCCTCCCTGACCGTTGTAGTCGTCTTCCTGGGGTGGATGTTTGTACAACATGGAATACCTTTCTTCAGTCGCGAGCTGGCTGCGGTCATACCGGAAAAGATTTGTAAGTACATGGGGCAAGGTGTGCTTGATGTTATGGATAAAACCTGGTTTGAAGGGAGCCGATTGTCCAGTCAACGACAGACTGAGCTCAGAAATATGTTTGCTGAGTTGTTGGCAGCAAACAGGTCACTGGAAAATGTACAGATAGAGTTCAGGTCGGGCGGTGTGGTCAAGGCAAACGCCTTTGCCCTGCCAAGCGGTATAATTGTTATGACGGATGAATTGGTTGTACTGGCTAATACCGATCAGGAACTGATTGCTATTATGCTCCATGAACTCGGCCACCTTGAGCATCGGCATAGTTTGCGTTCGGCGATCCAGAACTTTGGTTTAGCCTTTTTAGTGATGACGGTGACCGGAGATGTCTCCACCAGTAGTTCAATTGTTACTGCCATGCCGGTCTTACTGGCAGAGGCCGGTTTCTCTCAGGATATGGAGTGGGAAGCGGATACCTATGCGCTGGTTAACATGCAGCGACATGGAATTAAACCCCACCATTTCTCCGACTTGCTTGCGAAGTTGGAAGCAAGTCGTCACCCAGCGTATGATATTTGCATCGAGGATGGTAAGGGAAGTGCAGTCGAATGCGCGGAGCGAGTTTT
>CAMYLK010000123.1 GCA_947259225.1 uncultured Desulfobulbaceae bacterium
ACTGTACGCACGGTTTGATGAGGGAGCATTGAGGAAGAAAAGGACTTTGGTACACGGAGTAGCCGCGTGCGGCGAAGCGTCACTAAAAGAGTCAAAGAACCTGCTGAATCAATGCTCTACTCTACCCTGATTTTAGATTTCCGCAAAACCTGACCCTAATTTCCCCCAAATTTTCCTGCTGATTTTTCAAGATACTTGGCAGGGAGTATGGGTACAAGGCAAGGAGAAGACCAACAGAGGGGCTTCCCCTATTTGTGTATATTGGTTATTTCAAGACCCCGGCAAGAAGATCTTTGATGGAATCGCCACCTTTTGATTGAACAAAAGAGAGAATAACCGGTATGAATTTTCCAACCATGTCAGTATCAAGATTGAGGTTAGAAAACCCTCCTGCCAGGCTGGCCAGGTCACCGAGCTTTCCGCCACCTCCACCAAAAGAGGACATAAGTCCTCCAATTTTCCCCATGAGTCCACCCCCTTCGGAAGGAGCTGCACTGAGCATGTCTTCAATTCCAGGGACAGAATCTGCCACTTGTTGAAAATCTCCTGAGCCGAGTTTGTCTTGAGCCAGCTTAAACAGGAGTCCAGCTCCTCCTTGTGCCTGTTCCTCTGAAACACCTAGATTCTCGGTTAAAAGTTGTAGCAATTCCATGGCGTGCTCCTTTTTTGAGTGAAAAAATAGGGGAAAAATTATTATGTCCTGCCTAATCGCTTAGCACAAATGTAATTTTTCTTCAATAGAATAGTAGTTTATCCATTTTTTCGAATTCCGGGGCCATAATGAAAGCGCCGGGATAAAACCGGCATAGAGTAAGTATGAAAGAGCCCCACATGAAAGGAGTAACCAAACCATCATGGCCTTTAGTCATGTGCGGAAAACTAGGGTCACGATACTGTTTTCAGGTCAATTTCTGTGAAAAATCTGTGAAAAATCTGGGGACGTAATACTATTTTTTTCTCGTTCGACCTACTTGTTATTTTACGAGTATCAGTCAAGAGCAGACTTGACCCCCTTCGTTTGTCCAACACAAGTGGCGGATTTGGTACCTTTATGGGATAAGATCCAGAGTTCAGTAAAAATACCTATAGAAAAATACGTATCTTTACGCATTTAAATTTAAATAAAAATATGATTTATTAATCCATAAACTGATCGCATCAACTAGAGTTTAAAAACATCTATTTAGATGGCCCATTGTACAACGAATAATATACTGCCACTGCTAACCTGTCCAATCGCATAAAGTGGGGATTCAACATATTTGCCGTTTTGATTGCTATTTTTGCTGAGGTTCGATGAATAGGGAATAAAGAGGGTGAGCTATGAAAATTAATTATAGTTCCATGTTCGATAAATACAATGCGGCCATCTGTGACAAAGACTGTGTTGGAGCAGTTGCAAACCTTTCTTGTGATTTAAAAAATTTGCGCTCGACTTTTTCAGATGAGGAATGGAAAACGGTCATAATCCCCACTAGCAGAAAACATGACATCCATAAACTCTTGCAAGAAGACCCATTCACCAAACGTGCGTTTTATAAGCCACGCGGGTATGCAGGAGACGCCGTTATGTTGGATTATTTATATAAAGGTGAACCACCCCAAAATACATCTATTATAGGACGCAACATATTTCGAGCTACAACTAACGGATCAAATGGACGAAGCGTGCTTAACCGGCGTAAAATATTAGGGCAAAACCTCGACGAAGTTGCAAGAAGAAACCCTGGATCCCGTATCTTATCTATCGCATGTGGTCATCTTCGAGAGGTTCAGTTATCTGAGGCATTTGCTGATGGACTGATTGATGAAATTGTAGCCTTTGATCAAGACCAGAAATGTTTAGACTTTATTCAAAGTGACTTCCAGGACTCTAAAGTTAAAACGATCCGTAAATCGATTGTTGCGATATTAACAAAACAAGTCATTTTTAGAAATTTTGATTTTGTTTATGCCGCCGGCCTCTTTGATTATCTCTCAGATGAGATTGCAAGGAGATTGTTGAAAATAATGATGAACATGTTGCGACCAGAAGGGAAGCTTCTAATAACAAACTTCACACCTGACAATTATGAGCGAGGCTACATGGAATGCTTTATGGATTGGTTTGCAATATGTCGAACTGATGAGCAAATGTTATCTCTAATAGATGATATTCCTTATGATAATATTGCAGACCAAGCCATATATCGGGATGAAGAACAGAATATTGTATATCTTGAATTGACAAAAAAATGACCACAAGATCTGAGAACGATGCAAGATTGTCAGTTTTGCTTGAGACACAATAATGAGGGTTCTGTTGCAAAAAAGTGATCAGCTCGTAGGAGTCATTAGAAGACATGCAATTATGGAGTAAAATATATTCCAAATTGTCTTTCAATGAGACGGATCTCACCTGTTAATCCCTCTTAGTTTCTCCATATATCGAATTGACTTTTTTAGACACTCTCATGACATCCAAAGATTTGATTCCAACCCAAATGCATGCTTGCTCAAAAGTTTATTTTGTATTGTAACTTGTTTTGATGTTCATTCTTGTCGAAAAATCTGCATCAAAAATCTGGGGACATAATACTATTTTTTTCTCGTTCGACCTGCTTGTTTTTCACGAGTATCAGTCAAGAGCAGACTTGACCGTATGCCGTATAACGGCTGTTATTCTAGCTGGTTAGAGTCCAGCAGGGGGAGTTGTCCGTACGCCTCCTTAGCACCGGGAAGCAGTGTCTGAGCAATCAGGGGTTGTAAGTTTCCCATGGGCAAAGATACAGGCCGTAACGAAAGTGAACCTATATGTAGCCTCGTCACGCATTGGAGATGCCGACTCTATGGTCATATGAGGAAGGCCGCTGTTGCTGAGATATGATAACGGAATCATCTTGGCGGATCTCTCGGGGTAGCAGGGATGGCATGTATCGGAAGAATAACAGTGCAGTGCGGGAGACCCAATGCGGTGGTGGCACAGGGCCATCAACTGGTGGATATAAGGCAAGTCCGAAAGTCCATCGGGCTGTATTGGGAGTCGGAGGGGTCCATAGTACCGTTTGAAGACATGGGACAACATAACCCATGACTGAGGGAAGGGATCCTACTTTGTTCATGCAACTAACGAGCGGAGGATAAGGAGATTGCGTAATGCTATTAACTCCTGAAAGAATCAGGACGCTACAGAGGAAGCTCTATTGTAAGGCCAAGCAGGAACCAGCTTTTCGTTTTTACTCTTTGTACGACAAGGTGTACCGGGCAGACATTCTGAGTCATGCCTATTACCTTGTCCGGGCAAATAAAGGCGCACCGGGAGTTGACGGTGTGAGCTTTGAGTCCATCAAGAAAGGAGAAGGGGAAAGTAGATTTTTGCAAACGTTGGAAACTGAATTGAGGGAGAAGGAATATTGTTGTCAAGCTGTTCGCCGGGTGTGGATTCCAAAGCCCGACGGAAGTCAAAGACCGCTTGGTATTCCCACAATTCGTGATCGGGTCGTTCAGATGGCAGTAAAGCTTGTGATCGAACCGATTTTTGAGGCCGATTTTTGCGATAGCTCCTATGGCTTTCGTCCAAAACGGTCAGCCCATGATGCAGTCGACGCAATCACCAAGGCATTGCTGACAGGACATCGTCAAGTTATCGACGCAGACCTGTCGAAGTACTTTGATACTATTCCCCATGCAAAACTTCTGGCAGTAGTTGCTGAGCGAATTAATGACAAGGCCATCCTTGCATTGATAAAGCAATGGCTCAAAGCGCCGGTAGTCGAGGAGGAGAATGGTAAGCGTAGGACGATCGGCGGCGGTAAAGGAAATCGCCTTGGTACTCCACAAGGAGGTGTTATCTCACCACTCCTGGCAAATCTGTATCTCCATATTCTTGACAGGATATGGGAGCGTCGGAACTTGTCGCGTCAATATGGCGCACAACTCGTGAGATATGCCGACGACTTTGTGATACTTTGCAAGGGTAGGGTAGATGCGCCTATGCAAATGGTGAAGATGGTTCTCGACAGGTGTGATCTTCGGCTCAATGAGAAGAAAACCTCGGTAGTCAATGCTCACAAAGAGGGGTTTGACTTTCTTGGTTTTAGGTTTCAAATGCGCCGGAGTCGTCGGAGCGGTAATATTTATCCGCATGTTGAACCATCCAAACAATCAGTTAGGCGCGTTAAAGCCAAGGTGAAAGAATTAACCGATCGTCGTAGAACTCCCGTTCCGCTCCCATTGTTGATTGATGGTGTCAATGATGTGGTGCGAGGCTGGTCTGCATATTTTCATTACGGAAACAGTACACACGTATTGGGCAAGGTTAAGTGGTATACGGAGGAACGTGTTCGCAAGCATCTGCGTAAACGGCATAAACTTCGCTGCCAAGGTGAGGGATACAAACGTTTTCCAACGGATGTCATCTATCGCCAACTTGGTTTGTACAAAATACCAATGAATGCGAAATGGAAACAGGTGCACGCCTTACAATGAAGGACATCGGAAAGCCGTGTACGGGAAAACCGTACGCACGGTTTGATGAGGGAGCATTGATGAAAGTCAGAATTCTGGAACACGTAGTAGCCGCGTGCGGCGAGGCGTCACTAAAAGAACAGAGGGCTTACTGATTCAGTGCTCTACTCTACCCTTTCGTTCTTGTTTTTCACGAGTATCAGTCAAGAGCAGACTTGATAATCATCTAAAAGGCACCAGTTGGAAGCCTCACGCTGAGACTTCCAACTCCGCCACCATTGGCGGTATAATATAGATAGAATAAAACCAAACCATGGAGGTGCCTTAT
>CAMYLK010000124.1 GCA_947259225.1 uncultured Desulfobulbaceae bacterium
GACCTGGAAACGGACATCACCGCATAACATCCAGCGCAAGACCTGGCAGACCGCCAACTGTAACAACTGTCACGGCAACAGAGACCTGTTCCTGAGCGAGAAAGACCTGCCTGATTATGCGGTCAAAGCCAATGCACCTGTTGTGGTTCCAGACAACAAAGTACCAAAGAAGATAGAAAAAACCGTTGCCTTGAACATTGATACCAGCAAGGTCAAATCCAATATGGTTGTTGACGCTGCCTGGCTGCATAAAAACCTCGACAAGAAAGACGTCAAGGTTGTTGATGCCAGAGATCCCAAGTCCTATGCCAAGGGGCATGTCAAAGGCGCGGTAAATCTTGAGCCGCTGAAATCGGGACTCCGGGCTTCCTGGGATGACGACAATCCGATGGAACTCATTGCTGATGATAAGCTGGCCAAGATTCTCGGCGACAAAGGACTGTCCGCTGAAGATCATATCGTCGTCTATGACAAGACTGGCCGTAATGCCGGTTATATCATGTGGGTGCTTGACTATGCCGGTGCAAAAAATATTTCCTATCTCGATGGTGGCGTTGAAGCGCTGCATGAAGAAGGATTGCATCTGGTAACTGATGAGACCAAGGTGAAAGCCACCACGTTCGGCGGTACAGTGAACAAGCAACTCACCGCTGACAATGAGTTTGTGAATGCGAACCTTGATTCCAACAAAACCGTTATTCTTGATGCGCGAATCATTCCCCAGGCTAAGGGGTTGAGCAAACATGGAATGGCAGAGCGGGCCGGAAGAGTACCCGGGTCGGTCAGCCTGCCCCTTGGTGCTCTCTACATGGATGACGGCGTTCTGAAAACTCCTGAGGAACTCCTTTGGATGTTGAAGAAGAATGGAATCACGCCGGATAAGACGGTTGTTACAACTTGTAACACCGGACAGCTGGCCGGTGGTGCCTTTTTCATCTTCCGTTACCTTGGTTTTGAGGATGTAAAAGTCCACGATGCCTCATGGGTAAGCTGGTGTGATCAGTAGACGTTAAAGCAAACGTTTACGTACAAGCTTCTTTCTGAAGCCGACAGCCCCGTAAGATTGTATATCTTTCGGGGCTGTTCTCTTTTTACAGACAGCGGCGAGCAAGGGGGGGTAAAGCAAGAAGAACCGGTATATATTTTGATTGCATGACAAGTGGTGCAGTGTTTTATCGTATGATTTAACCTGTTCGCCGGGGCGTCCGGCGGCGGCTCATCTGCTTCGAAATCTGTCATCAACAATACGTTAGCACTGCAAAATAATCGCATGGTTTCTTTTATGCATCTGAACCACTACCGAGTGCTTAGGGGTTCAGGTATAAGAGGAGAAATTGAAAAATGAACGGGAACTGGTAAGAATATGACCAGTAAGCGTTTTAGAAAACATCCGTATGACAGTTGCTTGATACTATTCAAGAGAGGAGAAATCGTATGAAACATTGCTTGCTTGTAGTGCTGTTCCTGCTCGTTTGCACAAGTGGGACAGCTTTTGCGCGCTTTACACCGGATTTCAGTTTTACAGATCTGGATGGTAACGTATACAGTTCCACCAGTTTGCAGGATAGACCGTTAGTCCTTTATGTCGGTTCGACGTTCTGAAGAAACTGTAAAGATGGTGCACCGGAGCTCCAGAAAGCGTTCATGGAGTATAAGGACAAAGGGGTAGTCTTTCTGGGGTTGTTTTACATGAGTAAAAGAAAAGACATCGAAGCGTTCGCGGAAAAATACCATCTTACCTTTCCGGTCGGGAAGGCAAAAAAGGCAGCAAAAGCAATCAGGGTTGAGACGATCCCCGAGGCAGTGTTTATCTCTCGCAAGGGCGAGGTCGTCAAGCGACTTAAAGGGAAATTTACTCCACAAGAGTTAACAGCGGCACTGGAACTGATAGCCCAGTAACTGCTTGTTTCAGTTCCGGATAAACGGCAGATGTACCGCCAATGGCCCGAGAAAAGTATACACTGACAGATACCCCTGTATCATTGTGTGCGGGGGTATCTGTTGGTGGGGTCTTCAGTTGATAACAACCAATCAGGCGGCTTTCAACGTTTTGTGCAGAGGAGCCTTCTGCTTGCGGGCAACGTCCATGAGAACCTGATCGCGGCAGTTGAGAACAGCGGCGTCCAGGCCCGCCTCCACCAGCAGAGGCAATATCCTGCAGTGAAGTTGAGATCGTTTCTGTGCCGGTAAGCCCACGCTGCCGTTGCTGAGGGCAAGGATTGTGTTCGCCTGTTGGTTGCTGAGATCACCGATCAAGGAAATGGTTTGCAGCACCGGATCCAGGTCAGGAAAACCTCTGCTTAAGCTCCACGTCAGCGGATCCGTGCGGACCGAAAAAAGCGGGTCCAGATAGAGGCGATGCTGGGGCAGGCCGACACTGTCAGCCAGTTCCAATACCTCAAGTGCGATATGCAGCCGTTGCTGTACATCGAAGGCCTGGAGACCTGGTTTGGTCAGGAGTACCACAAGATTGGCGTCAAAGTCACGGGCAAGGAACAACGCTTCCGTGAGTTGGGAGGGGTGCGCCGTGACCGCATTGATCGTTGCCTGCCCCTGGTGGATTTGCAGAGCCTGATACAGGTTGTTGCCGAGCGCGGGAAGAAACAGGGGGACAGGATGCTGTTGTTGGATGGCCTCGACTACCCAGGGGAGGCTGTCGGCCATTGCTTTTGCCGGGCCAAGATTAATGTCCAACGCCATTGCCCCGTCAAGAACTTGTTGTCCAGCCAGCCGGGCAAGGGCAGCGGCGTCCTGATGTTCCACTGCCTTTTGAAACTTGGGGTTGAGGATGTGCAGGCTCTCGCCGATCAATAGGAACCCGTTCTTTTTTCGTCCATCCATAATGTTACCTCCTGTGACCGGGCATAAAAAACAAAAACCCGGATCGAAAAATGAAAGAATCGATCCGGGATATCCCTGTTATCCACAGAATCATGGCGTTCCCGGTCCGCGGGGAACTGCGTTGTTGTTGCAGGCAGGTCTTCTGACTTCCCTTACCAAGTGGCCGCCTTCCCAACCCGCCTTGGCGGGGCAGTGGCTATTGTGGCCATGGAATGCTCTTTTTCTAAGCGCGGGTTACAGCGGCGGGCCCGTCCCGGATTTACACCGGGTTCCCTTTTCATCCGTTTATAGGCGGACACCTGAACAATATAATGCACGAATGTACCTGTTGATGACCTGTCGGTCAAGAAGTAAAACTGCATTTTGTTGGCATTCGTCTTGAGGTGTACTCTATATGGTATGGATCGGGATGGTCGTTACTGACTTGGCAGCAACGACCTGAGAACTTAACATCCTTCAATGGCTTTTTTCTTTGCCGTTTTGACCTTTACTTTATCGCCGACGTGCAGCTTGCCGGCTGCTTTGCCACAGTCGAGAATTACTACTGTGTTCTGTATTTCGCTGACTGTGCATGTTGCAGTAGCGGCAATTGCAGCAGGAACAGCAAAATTGAAGAGTGCGATGGTTGCCAACAGAACGGATGCTTTTTTGAACATGATGGTCCTCCATGGAAAAGAGTAAAAAAATATTTTGAAACCCTTGCCTATACTGCAAGTGTAGGGCATACTGATTTGTCTGAAAACCCGACATCGGGTGATATAGAGGGGCGATGTCGGCCTAAATCTGGTTGTTTTATGTTGGCTCTTCAGAATACTAGACGTGGTGCAATCTGAGTACAAGATATGGTCATCAAGCAGGAAGAATACAGCTCCGGTACAGCAATGATCCGGATTGACGGAGCTGAGGTCCGTCGATTGCGCGAAAGCAAAGGATTGACCCAGTTATACCTGGCCACGGCCGTCGGCGTTACCACGGATACTGTTTCCCGATGGGAAAATGGGCGGTATCCGAGCGTGAAAAAAGAAAATGGTTTGAAACTGGCAATGGCCCTGGAGGTTGATCTTGACGATATACTTGAACGGGAAAAAGAAATACCTGAAGAGAGCGGCCCGCAAGAAGGTGCATCCCTAGCTGATTCTCCAGGCGTTGTCAGCGTTGGAGAACCTGCTCCGCGGAGCCATCTGAAGATATACCTGCTGGCCCTGCTCGTTTTTGCCGGCGGTCTGCTCAGCTGGTTTCTTCTTTCGAGCCGGGAACCTGTGAATCTGCGCAGTGTCCGCCATCTCCCCGCTCATTCACCGCCCGGCCAGCCCTTTCCTGTGCTTGTTGAAATTATTACCTCCGGCAATGCACCGGTACCGCTTCTGGTCAAGGAACAGTTACCGCCCGAAATTACACTCCTTGCAAGTGTCCCCACCGCTGCCTCCACCGAAATCGACACGATTAAGTGGTTGCAGAAGCGAGTCGGGGAGCATCAGCGTTTTGGGTACCTGGCCAAGTTTACAGGGAACACATCGACTGCAGTCGAATTTACTGGCAACGCTTCTCTTCGCAAAGGGAAAAAGCTCAGTGTTGTCACCGAAGGGCAGCGAAAATTTTCACCGGCTCCCTACCATTTTGCCGATTTGAATCGTGATTATCGTCTAGACGATGATGAGATCCTGACAGTTTACGATGAATTTACAGGGCTTGCCGGATTTGAAATAGGTATTGATGAAATTGAGGAAATCTGGATGGGATCCGGATATCGTTGGAATGAGGCCCAGGGGCAATTTGAAATTCTTCCTTAGATTGGGTAGTGTTATGTATGTTCAAAGATTTCTTATGATTATGTGGCTCTCTGTCCCGCTTTTTTTTCTTTTTGTCCCGCTT
>CAMYLK010000125.1 GCA_947259225.1 uncultured Desulfobulbaceae bacterium
CCATGGAAAGAGAACCACCACACCCGGCCACCATATCTGGTATGAGGATGATGCCACGTTCATGGAGAATTTGTTCAGCTTCCGCTGTAACTGCCAGATTGGCACCGCAGGCAATAGCTTTAACCTCCATTGCCCGGGCTTCTTGTTCACATACTGAATTTTCTATCGCAGCGGGAATGAATACATCGCAGGCAATGTTATAGATTTCCTTTCTCTTTCCGTATTGTCCACGGGAACTGTTTTCCGGTATAAGGCCATTTTCGCAGGAACCGAGTAAGGTTGGGATGTCAAGAGATGTGCCATCTGTGCTTATTAGACTTTTTTTGCAATCGGCTAGACCAATGATCTTTACCCCCTCTTTGCAAAGGAAATGAGACGCACCGTTTGCCAGGGAACCAAACCCCTGGATGACAACGGTTGCTTCTGCAGCTGGGATATCGAGGAATTCCAGTGCAGCCAGGCAGGCTGCGGAAACGCCGATGCCGGCACGTAGCCGACCAAGTGTTACCGGGCCGGCTGTTTTTGAGAGTAGGGCGATACGTTGATTAAAGGATTCCGAATCAAGTTGTTGGGTGGCTGCCACTGCGGTTTTTATTGAAGTTATGCCAAGGCGAGAACAGATTGCGTCGAGTTCCGGCATGGTGGTGTTGAGATCAGGACCTATGGAGTATCGTTCCATGACAAAGGGTTTGATGGCGCTAATAAATCGAAACAGAGCCTCTTGCTTCCCTGGTGATTCAGGGTCATAATCGATCCCGCTTTTGGCGCCATCGGCTCTTATTTCTGCTATTCGCATCTTCAGAGTCATATTTGCAGCCAGCTGCTGAACGCGTTCGCGGGTCAATCCTCTCTGGACTCTCATGCCCCCAGCACATAGATTATGGTCCATGGCGTCAATAACCAGCCATCCCTTAAATCCCTCGAGAGGGTCTGTGTACTCTAGAACTATTTCAGGTTCTTTATTGAGGCTGACACGGATGTTGTCAACAGTCTTGTGTTGTTTTTTCTTCGATAACAAGAGGCACTTCCTTGTCAATGTCCCCTTCAAAATATGCTCTTATGAAAGGACGTTCAACATTAAACATAGAGATAATGACTTGAAATAAACTGCTCTCTTTTTCGGAGGATAGTGTCGAGTACGGTGGGGGGTGTCACGGACATCATCATCTTTCCTGGCAACTGTATGCATGTGGTAGGAGCCAAAGATAAGTAGTTCCCTCATGTCACATAGCTCGTGACACTCCATCAATTCTTGTGGGTCAGTTATCCACCCTTGCTTATTGAGCGGCGTGATTGACGGAACGGTATGTTCTCCCATAACCGTATCCATAGGTCTTTAACGGTTCGCTGTCCCAGGCATTTTTCTTCACCAGCAAAACCAGTTGCACATAGAGAACGCGTCCGTCCTGGATACCAGCTAAAATACCATAGGCCCTTTTAACCGGGCTTTCACCTGGGAGAAAGTTGTCCGCAAGTTTTCTTTTGCTGTGAGAGACGATCTCTACCCATTTTTCCTGAGGGAGGCGGATCTCATCAATGTCATGCAGTCAGTGCATACCTTTTTTAGCCTCCGGCGATTGGAATGATCAAGGAAATTTCATCGCTGTCCGAAACCGTGAATTCGTTCCAATCTTCAACATCTCCGGTAATAGGTTTACCGTTAATAAAGATTGACAGTAATCCCGGTTGGTCATGGATAACCTTGAGGCCGGCGTGCTTTGTCAGTAACGTGCGGAGCACCTCGGCAAGCGTTGTTCCTTCAAGGGCCATCTCACGCTGATTCTCGGTATGTTTACGAAAGGGGAACGGAATAATTACATTTGCCATAATGTTAACCTAATTGTTTTTGTACCTTGGCCAGTGCTTCAGGCAGATATTGTAAAATATTATCAATTTTACTTTAAATAATTAAATGATATTTGCAGGGAGAATATCAAGAAAAAATACTCTTATTTATTTGCTATATCATCATAATTTGCGAAAAGCATTGTGCCGCAATGGTAAAAAGAATAGAAAAACATTTTGGTCATGGATTGACTTGGAGAGTGAAAAAAAATCCGGGGTAGATCGTAAATCGAAGCGCTGAACCAATTCCTGTAACTTTAAGCAATGCTGGAATATAACTACCCGTTTTCAAAAGTTTATTGAGCTAGACAAAAACAAACCACGATTCGTTTACAGTTGCACACCACTAAACACCATGGTACTATACAACCATGATTAAAAGCTTTAAACATAAAGGCTTGCAGAAATTTTTCACCACCGGTAGCACAGCGGGGATAAATGCTCAACATGCTTCTCGGCTAGAGCTGAGATTGCAGGCTTTACATACCGCAACCGACATAGATGATATGGATATTCCAGGCTGGAGGCTCCACCCTCTCAAGGGTGAAAGAGAGGGTTTGTGGGCGGTTAATATAAGCGGAAATTGGCGTGTAGTTTTTGAATTTAAAGACGGAAACGCCTATGTAGTCAACTACGAAGATTATCACTAGTAGAGGTCATAATGACTATTCAACAACACAATCCTTTACACCCAGGAGAATTTATTAAAAGGGTCTATTTGGAGCCGTTTGAAATAGGGTCAAATGAACTTGCTCGAAGGCTTCAGGTGAGCGCTGGACTTATCAGCCGGTTACTCAATGGAAAAACTGATGTATCACCGGCAATGGCCCTTAAGCTCTCTGTTGTCCTCGGCCGCTCTCCTGAAAGCTGGCTGTTGATGCAGGACCATTACAACCTTTGGGAAGTTCGGAAAGATGTCAACTTAGACGACCTTGAAGCTATATCCTTTGCAGCTTAGAGAAGGACAGCATGGAAATACTTTGACTGTGGGGAGCTCTCATTTTCGATGTCCCTGATGATGATGTCCGGTTTCTGTATATGATGCCTCTAGATATGTATACAGTTAGAAAAGGCTGTCAAGGCTGGAAAAAAGTTGTCAAATTGTCTACATAGCCGGAATGATATACAGAAACTTGTTACTAATTATAATATACCTCAAGATGATGGAATAGATATGGGTAGCAATGTCCTTTGCCTTTGTGGCAACACCCTGCAACACCCTTAATAAAAACTGGTTCTCAGGAAACGACTGCAAATTGCTGATACCTGAAGAATGGCTAGATAAAGAACCAATTGAAGAAGAAGACATTAATAGGTTCATAGTTGATGCAAAGGTCTTGCTGTACTGCCATGAATGCACTCGGTTGTTAATAGTGGACGACAAAACCTCAGAAATAGATTTTTACGTGAGAGTCGAAGAGGCAAAGGCATAACAACCGTGTGAACGACGGAATCGCTTATAGCCAGCAGGTTACACGGAACGTTCAAAAGTCAAGAAGCCTATATTCGATGATATCTGATAGTTACCAGGGATTGGAAGTATCCTGACCTTGGGGAACAGACATTCTCACTGTACCTGGCGATACATAATTATGCGTCAATCCATGAAAACACATAAACATATAATTCTATCTATTCTCGTTTTCATCGGTTTAAGCATCCTCAGTGCTATGTATATATGGCAAGTTGAAAAACGGTATATGGCGGAGCGGCAGAGTAGCATTGTAGAAAACGCTGCGAATCATGCATATTCAATACAAACCCAATTGTCACGGTCTCTTTCTGCAACATACGCCCTTGCCACGATGATACGACTTTATGGTGAGCTTCAGAATTTCGAGGCGCTGGCAGATAACATCATCATCAGCTACGGTGGAATTAGTAGTCTTCAGCTAGCACCTCAAGGAATCATAAAGCAAATCTATCCATTAGAAGGTAATGAAAAGGCCATTGGTCACAATTTGTTAAAAGACCCGAATCGAAGAACCGAAGCACTCAAAACAATTAACTCTAAAGAACTGACACTTGCTGGCCCTTTTGAACTAATTCAAGGTGGTCAAGCCGTTATTGGCAGGCTACCGATCTTTTCTGATAATAAAGATGGCTCAAACAGTTTCTGGGGTTTTGCGATTGTTCTAATCCGGCTGCCCAAGCTGCTAAAGGAAACCAAGATCCATACTTTAAAGGAAAAAGGATACGAATTTAAACTTTCCCGAATAGGTCCTGACTCAGGAAAACAGATAATATTCTCCCAATCAAATGAAGACCGGTTGATCTCTCCGGTATCTTTTTCTTTTAGTGTTCCCAATGGAGAATGGACTCTTTCGATTAGCCCGAAAAGCGGGTGGCGCCTAAGTCATCAATTTTACTTCTCCCTTGTCTTGTCTTTAATTATTGGGCTGACTTTTTCTTTTCTGATATATGTCCTATTGCTTCGATCAGAAGAGATTAGATCTAAATCCACTGACCTTGAATCATCAAATAGAGAGCTTCAAAAGACGTTGGCAGAAATTAAAACATTAAAGGGAATCATACCGATCTGTTCTTTTTGTAAAAAAATCCGTGATGATGAAGGATACTGGAACCAGGTAGAAGTTTATGTAAAAGAACGATCTAATGCAGATTTCAGCCATGGTATCTGCCCGGCTTGTATTAAAAAACATTACCCTGAAGAGATGGAGTCAATGCAACCCAAAAAATTAGATAGCGGCACAACCAAACAGTCTGCCTGACCGGATTACACGACGGCATTTTGGGTCTTGCCCAGTTGGTCGGGTAATTGTTTTAACATATTGGAACTATGTTGACTTTATCTCGAAAAAAAATGATTAAATAATTTCGGTCCCAT
>CAMYLK010000126.1 GCA_947259225.1 uncultured Desulfobulbaceae bacterium
CAGCATCTCCTGCAGATGCCGGAAATAATTGATGTGCGAAGGCGTTGATGCAGAAGGAACAGACCTCTGTCTGCGAACTTTGCGGCAATGAGGTAGACAGCCGGGCAACGCGGTGCCCTTTTTGCGGTGCGAAGAGGACCTTGCCCAACAAAAAAAGTGAAATTCCTCAATACAGGATTGTAAACCTGGAAAAGGGGCTGCCGATTGTCCGGGATGCACTCAAACGCATGCAAAATGAACTGGAAACCTCCAAACTGCATGGGTACCGTGTTCTGGTTCTGATTCACGGGTACGGTTCCAGCGGGAAAGGCGGGGCAATCAGAAAGGGAGTCCGCGACCGGCTTCAATATCTGCTGGATAGAAATGAGATCAATGATTTCCTGCAGGGCGAGGACTGCGAGAAACGCTCTGGACGTTTCCGTCAGGCTATGAGGCGTTTCCCTTTCCTGGGCAGGGTCATTCGGAAACCCAATCCTGGGATTACACTTGTTATCCTGTGATATTTTTGTGATCCGTTTAGATTAATAATAATTTATATCAGGCTGTATATTTCTGTGGAAATAGTATAAAGTGCTCAGAATATACTTTTTTTGTAAAATTTGCTTTTTGTCGATATTATTACCATTTCATCTTCAAATTAAGGAGATTTGCATGAGGATTATTATTACCTGTCTGCTGTTCGTACTGATTGTCGTGAATCAGGCCGTTGCAGAAGAACAGAAGAAAGTAGAGTTGAATACCGATATCCAGAAATTAAGTTATGCTCTGGGATTGGACCTGGGAGCCTATTTCAAGAATCTCGGAGAAGATCTTGATCTCAATATATTGTATCAGGCAGTGACAGATGCGTATAAAGGGAACAAGCCGCTGCTGACTGCTGAAGAAGCTGCAGCAATCCAACAGGTTTTTGCCCAGAAGCAGCAGGAAAAGCGTTTAAAACAGACCCTTGACATGATAACGAAAAATAAAGAAACAGCCGAAGATTTTCTCAAGGAGAACAGTGCGAAAGAAGGAATCAAAACCACAGAATCTGGACTGCAGTACAAAGTTATCTCTCAGGGAGACGGCAAACTGCCGAAACCGGAAGATATCGTCAAGGTTCACTATAAAGGAACCCTGCTGGATGGAACCGAGTTTGACAGTTCTTATGCACGGAACGAGCCTGCTGTGTTTCCCCTCAACCAGGTTATCCCGGGTTGGACTGAGGCATTGCAGCTGATGAAAGTAGGTTCAAAATACCAGATATTCCTGCCCCCGAGTCTTGCCTATGGAGATCGAGGTGCTCCACCGGTAATTGAACCGGGATCCATGCTTATTTTTGAGGTCGAGCTGCTCGGGGTTGAGGACGCGCAGAAATAATCCGCCTTCTCATAGTTGTGGAGGACACCCTTGGGGAAAAAAAAGAATACACCAAAAAAAAAATGCTGTGGAAAATTCAGGAAAAAGGGAAAACACTGCAAAAGATGTCCCATTATTTTTAACCTGAAGAAGA
Source organism: uncultured Desulfobulbaceae bacterium (assembly GCA_947259225.1). GTDB lineage: Bacteria > Desulfobacterota > Desulfobulbia > Desulfobulbales > Desulfobulbaceae > UBA10518. The sequence goes on from CAMYLK010000126.1 coordinate 1,493, forward strand.
GAAAAAAGGCTGAAAAGAAGAAAAAGAAAAAAGCTGATAAAAAGAACAAAAAGAAAGACAGGAAGAAGTAGGCTCCTGTTAAGGCTGCTTTGTCTTGAAGGATAACTGGTGTATGTAGTTATTCCTGGAATGATAATAAACCGAATGCTGCCTGTATGGTGGTGTTCGGTTTTTTTTTGATCAGGGGCAGTTTAATTTACCTGGACGACGTTAAGCGGTTCTGCCTTTCCCAGTTCACCATTCAGGGATCGGATATGGCCGATGTTCTTCCAGTCCCTTTTAAGGAGTCCGGTTCCGTAAGAGTCAATAGCCACTGGGTCGCGACCGGCAGCCAGCCTGTTGACAGGCGGCTCGCAGGTGGGGCCCCAGAGGTGAGCCTGTGACATTCCCACGGTTGCGTCGAGCAGGGTAAAATCAGGAGTGCGATAACGGTTCAGGTCGGCAACAGCATCCTGAATCCCTTTGTGAAAGGCGGATTTTTTCCAGCTGCTTCCCTGCCGGTAGTGGGAAGGTGGTGCCAGGCCCATCATATTTTTCAGGGTTAAGGTCACACCAGCAAGAGAATGGGCCTTGAGAACTGGAACTGAGATCAGGAAACTTTCCATGGCAAGCCGGGGCAGATGCATTTCAGGCCAGCGGCGGCATTCATTTTTCCTGATATGGACAAGTTCTTCCTCGTTCAGGTCGACAAGTTCAATGTCCAGGCTCCGTGCAAGATCCGTGTACCCCATTTCCTGGAAACTGTGCCATGTCTCGTAGTTCATGGCCCCGCTTCCCTCACCGATGATGATCCTGGAGTCGGTTTTTTCCTTTAAATATATAACCAGGGATTCTATCAGGCCGACCGGTGTGGTAATCGGTGGAGCAAGTGCTTCCACCAGGTTCGGCTTTATAAGGATAATCCCGGCGTTGCCTTCTATCCCTTCAACAAGCCCCGAGGCATCAAGCAAAGGACCCAGGCTCTGCTTCCAGGACTGGAATTCAGTAAAGTAGACTGTTCCCGATCTCTCCATATTACCTATGATTATTTTTCGTTTCTTTTCAGGTATTCTTTTAATCCGGAGAGCAGGACAAACCTTCCCAGCTTGACCACCTCACAGGGAAAGCTCCCGACAAAAAGATCGTTGTCGCAGAGCCCTCCGGAAAGATACAGCCGGGCGGGAGAACCGGCAAATCGATACCCGTTCATGGCGATACCGTAGACAAAACGGGCGACCGCCTCTGATTCGGACAAGCCGCTGATCACGGCATCAAATATATGGCTCATGCCAAGCACTCCGCATGTTACGGAGAACCCTCTGTCCGGTACAGAAATGGTACTGTAATCAAGGTTGTAATATTTTTCCAGTAGCTCAATGGTGAATCCCATTGAAGCTCCGCATTCCGCGTTCCATCCCATATCGGCAATCCGGTTTTTTTCGTAGCGGACAAATTTTATGTCCCTGCTGCCACAGTCCAGGAGGACAAAGTCGGGCTCGGGGATCAGCCGCTCTCCACCCCACGCCAGTGCCGTCAGCTCGTTTATGCTTTGCCTGCTTCGTCTTGCGGAATTATGTCCGGTAGCAAGGTCTGCACAAAAACCCTGGTCAATTTCCCTTGTTGCCAGAACCGAGGGGGAGGTTTTATTTTCGGTGTCCAGAATTTTGCAATATGAGGTTCCGAAGTCAGCCAGTAGCATCAATTTGTCCTGTCTGTATGAATGCCTGACAATTCCAGAAAAGCTTCGATCTTTGCCCTGGCGCTGCTGCCGGCGGTAACGTCACAGTCGAGGTACATCGCTCTTGGATGCTTTTGAGACAGGTGATACGCGAGCGCTGTTTTTGCACAGAATGACTGTGCAAAAAAGACAGTGGGAATGGAAGGGTTGACATGAACCTCCAATTCAAGGTTGGCTGGTGTCTTATTTTCCATGCACCTGGTCCAACCATAGATATGGGTAGTGTCGGGAAACTTGTTAAGTATGGAAAAATCTCGCGGTGGGACTCCCCAGAACCCTGCCTCGGGAACACAGGGGGTAAGTTGTTTGTTTGCCTCGGGTGACTGGACACCTTGCGTTATTGAGGTAAATTTATCAATTAGCGGCATGTTTGTTGTACACAGTGGTGTGCCGAAAGGTTCGTCATCCAGGTTGTGGGTTCTGATGACAGGAATTACGAGCAGGTTTTCAAGGATGCGAGCAACATGCAGGGCGCAGTCGCATTTGCCAGGCCCGACATCGATATAGATTCTGTCCAGCTCAAGGTGTGTGGCATTCAGGACGACAGTCCGCAATATGGCGCAATACACTTTCGGGAGATACTGCGAGGTCAGGTCTATAGGTTCATGCACCTGGGGTTCGTCAAGGTCAGTAATAGTACAACCCTTTTCGTTCAGTTCTCTGATGACGGCAAGGGGTGGTACGCCGACAATGCCGACCTTTTTTCCACCCATTGCTCAAATATCCTCCCGCAGCAGGAGGTATATACCTGTAATCCCGATAACGGTGTGCACCGTACTTGCAGCAAGAAGAGGATGCAGATAACCGGCCTTGGCCAGGGATTGCAGTGTTCCCCAAAGTCCCCAGCTCGCAAAGGCAAGGCCGCAGCTGACAGGGATGGCAAGGGACAGGTCTCGGCCCCATCTCCGGTATACAATGAGTAATATAGGCAGGCCAAGAAGGAGGAGCGGAAGGCCGATCAGGATGTAAGATAACCGGCCATAAAACTCTGCCCAGGCTTTGTTTGTTTCAATTTTTGACTGATTTCGCTTGGCATCAAGAAACAGACCGGTCAGGGAAAGTTCAAGCGATCGATACTCTGAGATAAAGAAATCCTCAGGATGGTCAGGTAATTCGAAATCGCGTTGCTTGAATATTTCTGTCTCGAAATTATCCTGATCTACAGCGGTCTGCATTTGACCGTTGTGCAGTGTCCAGGCTCCGTCTTTCCAGACCGCCTTGCTGGCAGCGAACAGAGATGTCAGCCGGTAGTCGCTGTCCCAGGTAGAGTAGGAAAAGTTCAGAAATTCATGTTTCTTCTGATCGGGTCTCACAAAGGAATAGAAACCGTTCCCACTCTGGTAATAGTAACGGCCATTCCTAAAAATGCCCAGGGGCAGTTTGCCTTTTACCTCTTCAATCCAGATCTTATTCGTCATTGCGATTGTTTTAG
>CAMYLK010000127.1 GCA_947259225.1 uncultured Desulfobulbaceae bacterium
GGCAAGCTGCCCCATATGTGGTGATCAGCCAACAATTACAGAACTGGTCGATGCGGAACAGACTCTTTGCGGTGTACATGCCTGAGCCCTGGACAATAACAAATCAAATACGTAATCAACAACTCAAACATACTCAATATGACCAAAGTAATGAAAATTAACAGCGCTGTTATCGAGTCCATTATCGAACATGCGAACAGGGAAATGCCCTATGAAGCGTGCGGTTATCTTGCTGAACAAAACGGGACGATTAGCCGCCATTATGAATTGACGAATACTGACAAAGCAGAAGACCACTTCTCCATGGATCCCCGGGAACAATTTGCCGCTATTAAAGATATGCGAAGCAGCGGCCTGAAACTGGCGGCAGTTTATCACAGCCATCCGGATACTCCCGCGCGGCCCTCGGATGAAGATATCAGGCTGGCGTATGATCCGGACATCAGCTACCTGATTGTTTCCCTGGCCGGACCCGAGACAACCATAAAATCATTTAAAATCCGCAAGGGAAATGTGACCCCTGAGGATATCACACTCGTGAAATGAAAAACTTCTCATAACGGAGGATACTATGAACACACGAATAAAGGCTGACACATTCAAGGATTGCCGTGGTGTAGGTTGCCCGATGAACCTGGTTTACGCAAAGGTTGAACTCTCAAAATTAAAACCAGGCCAGATCCTTGAAATTATTCTTGATGACGGCGCGCCAATTAACAATGTACCTGGTTCGGCAGAAAGAGAAGGCCATACAATACGCGAAAAAACAAAGTTGGACGACGGCAACTGGTCTGTCTTGATTGAAAAAGCCTGAAGGCAAGGCCGGGGCTGAACAGAGCGAGGTAAATAAACTCTACTCCGGTGTTTCTGCTTTTATGGGGAAAAGAATTGTAAAAGTTGAACCCTTGTCGGGCATACTGTCGACTTTCACTGTACCTTTTAATTCTTTGACAGAACGCTCAAGCATTGTCAGGCCAAGTCCCGGTCCATTAGTCTTTGTTGTATAAAAGGGCTTGAAAATTTTATCCTGCTCAGCAGCAGAAATACCCGGTCCGCTATCCTGAACAGAGACCATGGCCATATCGTTCCTGTTCTTCGTGGTCACAATTATACTTTTTCCATCGCCTGATGCTTCCACAGCATTTTCTAGAAGGCTGGAGATGCTGTCCTGTATCCTTGAAGGATCGGAAAAAATATCTGTTAAACTTTCATCCATTTGAAAACGAATGGATATGTTCTTTTGCCTTGTTTGATCTTCAAACTTATCTATTGCCGACTGAACAATACTGTTAAGATTGCACGCTTTAATCCTGAGGGGCTCAGTGTGAGAAAAATTCAAGAAAAGAGAAGTCAGATCATTTAATTTTCTGACTTCTTCTTCGATGATAGTTAAAAATTCGGTCATGAGTTCATCATTAAAACTTTTCTTTAAATATGATGTTGCCATCCCTATAGAGTGCAGCGGGTTTCTTGTTTCGTGAGCTACCCCGGCAGCCATATCTTTCAATTCAGAAACGCGCTCTTCCTTTGCAGCCTCTTCATCAGAACGGATCTTCTCGGCAATATTGTACCTGATGTCCTTGGCCATCTGGTTGAAGGTTTCAATCAGCTCTCCAATATCGTCTCCACACGACTCTTTATAAACAACGCACTTCCGGCAATCGCCTAGTTTAGGGGCAAACTGCCCCTGCACTTCACCATGACATGATGTTCCGGCTATGGACCAGCACCTCAGTTTCCCATAGGCAGGACAATCTTTCTTTTCACAGTTGAGTCTCTCCCAGCACTTGACAATTTTCGGATTGTCAGCTTCAACATCATAGTCACCTGCCTGGAGAGCACGCATTTTCTCCTGCAGGGTTTTCAGCTCTTTCGGTGTTTTCATGGCGTATATTATGTATCTAAGAGTTCAGCAGCCCAAGATTCTTCATTTTTGTTCGCAACTGTTTTCTCGAAATACCAAGCAGGACAGCAGCCCTGGACTGGTTCCATGAGGTATTATCCAGTGCTTTTCTGATAATTCGCCTTTCCATTTCCGGAAGATTAAATTCATCTGGTCTGTTACACACATCATCTTCGATTATCTTCAGCTTACACGGCAGACATTCGATATTGATTGAATCAAAACCACATAAAATGACAGATCTTTCAACAACATTTTCGAGTTCGCGAACATTACCCGGCCACTCATAATTCTGCATAATTTCTTTAACTTCGGGATCAAACCCACGAATATTTTTTTTGTTTTTCCTGTTAAAATGGTCAAGGTAGAACTTGGCCAGTAACGGGATATCCTCATTCCTCTTTCGTAAGGGGGGGATTCGAATGGTGATAACATTTAACCTGTAAAAAAGATCTGCCCTGAATTCACCTTTATCCACCTCCGCTTCAATATCCCGATTTGTTGCTGAAAGGACGCGGACATCCACCTGAATTTTTTTCTTTCCCCCGACCCGGCGAATTTCTCTTTCCTGTAAGAATCGAAGCAGTTTTTTTTCAAGAGCAAAATCAAGATCACCTATTTCATCCAAAAAAAGTGTGCCTCCTTCAGCCATCTCGATAAGCCCAATTTTACGATCCATGGCCCCGGTAAACGCTCCTCTTTCATACCCGAAAAGCTCACTCTCCATAAGTTCTGAGGGTATTGTCGTACAATCTATTGGAATAAACGGCTTATCTACCCTGAGCGAAGAGTAATGGATGGCTCTTGCCACCATTTCCTTGCCTGTTCCTGATTCGCCAAGAATAAGGATGTTGGCGTCCGTTTTGCTTACCCTGCGTATAAGTGAAAAAACTTCCTGCATGGGTTTTGACCTGCCGATGATATTGAGAAACTGAAACCGGTCAGGCGTTTCATTTTTTGTTTCCTGCTCTTCGGAAAACAACAGGTTATTAACAATATTTTCGAGGAGATCCAGGTTTACCGGCTTGGTCAAATAGGTGTAGGCTCCCTTGCGCATAGCATTAACAGCCAGTTCAATAGTTCCATAGGCGGTGAGTAAAACAAAAGGGACATCGGGTGATATCGTTTTCATCTTTTCAAGTAAATCCTCTCCACTCATACCCGGCATTTTGTAGTCGGAAATAACAAGGTCGTAATGTTTTTCATTAAACATATCAAATGCTTCTTCTCCAGAGCGTGCGGTGTCAACACTTATATCTTCACCTGCCAACGCCACAGAAAGTACCTTGAGAGAATTAATTTCATCATCAACCGCTAAAATTCTATAACTCATCTGCTAAATATCTCCTTTCGGCAGCACAAGGGTAAACCTGCAACCTTGACCGGGTTTACTCTCAAGCATGAGGTCCCCATTATGTCCTCGCGCTATTTTCTGAGAAATAGCCAATCCAAGACCGGTTCCGCGCGTTTTGGTTGTAAAAAAAGGATTAAAGACATTTTTCACATTCTCACTGGAAATACCCGGTCCGTTGTCGCATACTATAACATGGACATCACGACCAGATACTCTGGTTTCGACGATGACCTTTCCCTCAGCAGGAATGGCATCAAAAGCGTTAATTATCAAATTTATCAAAACCTGCTTAATCTGGTTGTAATCACAAGGTATTTCAGGCAAATTTTCGACAAGTTCAGCTTCAAGCACAATGTTCAGCTCCTCAGCTTCCCTGTTGAGCAGTTCAACAATTTCACGTATGAGTTTGTTTATATCACCGGGGGTCCTTTCCAGTTGAAGAGGTTTGGCGAAGCCAAGAAGAGTTTGTGTCAACTTATTAATCCTTGATACCTCTTCAGTAATTATTCTGGTAAATTCCACGATAAGTGTCCCTTCATAGTTTTTACCGATATAGTTGGTAGCTCCGTTAATGGCATTTAAAGGGTTTTTAATTTCATGGGCCAGGGTAGCGGCCATTTCACCTGTTGCTGCAAGCCGGTAAAGTCTCTCTTGCTCTGTAACCGCCCCGGCAAGTTTAACTACCATTTCATTGAAAGCATTCGACAACTCTCCTATTTCATCATTACTCGTTACTTCTATTCTTTCCTTAAGTCCTTCATCGACCAGTCTGTCCACAGATTCTTTCAAACGCAGGATCGGCTGAATAAGCTTTATTATCATCCCTACCCCGAACACCAGAACAGAAGTAAATGACCCAATCATAAGTAAAAAGATCAGTAGCCTGCGCCCTTCAATATCAACGGGGTTAATGTTGACATAAAAAACAACAGTGCCAACAATAATCATGGGTATGGCTGTCAGCAGACTGAAGGCTGTTAACGCCCTGTATAGAATAGACCCTCCCATCTGTATTACCATTGACTTGCTGATCGTCAACCACAGAATGACAAAGCCGATGGGGCGGAACAAATGGCCATGTATCCACATTGTCGAGCCAATCGGGGCAGGGAAAAAAAGAAAAATTGCTGATATACATATAAACAGGAATCCAGTAGCTGAAAAAAACACTCTCTTTTCCTTAATTCGATAATATGCTGCAGCGTTGAGTATGCAAACATGCCCGGCCAGGAAAGCAACACTTATCCAGACCAACGGCCTGAATTTGCTGAAAGAAGGTAAATTTTCATATATATCAGGTACAAAGAATATCAGTAAAGGCAGGTAACTTATTGGAAAAAAAAGTTTTGTACGGGGTGTTGCTGAAGATATGGCG
>CAMYLK010000128.1 GCA_947259225.1 uncultured Desulfobulbaceae bacterium
GAACGCGATTAGTTTAAACTCTAAAGTCAACATACTTCCAATCTATGGGAACAATAGGCACCAGTGGGGACATTTGAACAGAATCCGTTATTTTGGTTCGAATTCAAGGTACTGAATTATCCGTTCTTTACCGGCATCGTCTAAAGATTCAAACCAATCTTCCACCTGGCTGTATGTGCGCTTAACCCTACCTGCCCCCTGCTTATCAACCGGTCGTCTTTCGCCGAGGCTGATAAATTCGCACACATTACAGAAATAATTTGCCTCTGCTGATGAGTATAGATTTTCAGGGATTTCCAAATCTCCGTTATTCTGGTTCATTTATAGATCATATCTAAAATATATTCTCGGACCAGCATCGATAAACTTTTATCTGTGTTTATCGCCTCATGCCTCAGCGCGTTCAACTCTGCCTTTCGCAAGGGAATTTGCAGCCAGGTTAGATCAGTAGGGTATACGGTCCCGCCTCGGTCTCTTTTTAACTCGGCGAGGCTGTGCGCTCGGTCGGCAAAAATATCGGGTATCCGACGATGTTCTCGGCTCTCTTCTGGTTGTTCCCAGTTTTGATAAGTCCGTAGCGGAACCTCCAAAACTGCTGCCAGATCTTTCTGGGTTGCGCCCATCTCCGTTCTAATTTTTTTTAGTTCATCAGGCTTCATAATTCGAGATTACTCAAAGAGTGTTTTTACGTCAAATATAAAAGCACTCTTTGAGTGTGTTAAGGTTCTAACCTTTTACTTTCAAAGAATATTTTCATTAATTTGATCGATGACTCGAAGCATGCGGTTTCGCTCTTGGCGCAACTCGTAGCATATCTTACTGACTATTTATTCTAGATCTTCGTCTACGTTTGGAATTTGTTCTAGCACACTGGCAGCGGCTTCCAGCATATACAACGATGCTCCAGCTTTAATTGCGTGGTCGGCATGTTTATAGCTTTTCCTCGCTATTCGGTTTCACCAGCTTACCGTACGTTTTCGTCCAGTTGAGGCTCAAAGACCTTAACACAAGTGGCGGATTTGGTACCTTTATGGGATTAGACCCCACTTCCCAGTTCAGCTTCAATCTCTTCAATACTGGGCAGGGATGATTTCAAATCATCCGGCAGGTGTTTGGTGATCGTATATTCGCTTACCCCGATGGGCCTGTTGATATCCTTTAGCGCGTATTCGACAACAGTATCATTTTTGGACTTGCAAATCAGAATGCCGATGGTTGGAGCATCCTGTTCGGTTTTCAAAACACCATCCACGGCTGAAATGTAGAAGTTGAGCTTACCGGCAAACTCAGGCTTGAATTTGACTGTTTTGAGTTCGATCACCACATAAGAATGCAAACGAACATGGTAGAACAACAGATCCACAAAGAACTCATCCCCGCCCACTTCAAGACGGTATTGTCGACCCAAGTAAGAAAAACCTGAGCCTAGCTCCAATAAAAACCGAGTGATATGATCAATCAGTGCATTTTCCAGCTCTTGCTCATCATGTTTTTCACGCAGCATTAAAAAATCGAAGTTATAAGGATCTTTCAGAGTCTGCCGAGCAAGGTCTGAGTGCGGAGCTGGTAACGCTGTTTGGAAGTTAGTGATGGCTTTACCAGCACGCTGGTAAAGACCACTTTCAATCTGATGGGTTAAGACAGCCCGTGACCAACTGTTTTGAATGGTTTTTTGAACATAAAAGGCCGCCTCTTCGATGTTTTTTATTTTTCCAATGATGACCAGGTTGTGTCCCCAGGGAATTTGCGAAACAAGTTGTTGCGCAAACTCCAGCTCATCAGACCAGAACCGATACCACTGACGCATTAACTCCAGGTTTCTTTTGGAGAATCCTTTCATTCCAGGGAACTCCGTCTGTAAATCACGGCTCATTTGCACTAAGAATCCATCACCCCATGCTGACTCTTGTTGCTTGGAAACAATACGTTCGGCCAAGTCCCAATACAGACGCAATAGACCTTGATTGACAGTAACGGCAGCCTTGATTTGTGCAGTTTGGATGCGCTGCTTGATATCCTGGATAAACTTTTTGTAATCATCGGTTTTAATGAGGCCTTGGGTCATATTTCCACCTTCATTTTAAATCCTTAGCTCGGCAAGAATTTTCATTTCAGGTACCTCAGCTCACTGATCCGATCTGGAGGGAAATGGCGGTAGAAAGTCGTTCGTCCAATCTCAAGATGCTTGATAATATCTGATATGAAGGGGTAATTTTCGATATCTTTAATCATAGATTCAGCATTTCGGATTTTATCCTCAGTCATGCTTGGTGGTCGCCCACCCCTGCGCCCTCTTTTGCGTGCAGCTGCAATACCGGCTCGGGTATTTTCAACAATTAATTCCCTCTGAAATTCATCGAACGCGGCTGTCATATGAAAAAATAACCGCCCCTCTGGTGTTCCCGTGTCGATATTTTGGGTCAGCACCTTCAGTTTGATTTTACGTTGTTCGAGATCATGGGCAGTTTTGATGATTTGCCGGATGGAACGTGCCAGTCGTGACATTTTCCAGACAACAAGCGTATCTTCTTCCCTCATATAATCTAATGCGGCTTTTAGCTCGGGCCGATCCTCGCGTGAGCCAGATATTTTTTCGATAAATATCCGTTCACACCCCGCCTGTTCCAGGGCATCGGTTTGCATCTGGGGGTTCTGATCCATTGTTGAGACGCGAGCATATCCAATCAGCATAAATTTTTATTCCAAAAACGATTTTTCTTAAGAATAACAGAACAAAGATTTTAGGACAATGTTTTGAAACATAATAATATGCTTTTTTGCCTGGATTGAGAGCAAAAGAAGGTGTGTTTCAAAAACCTTGGTTTTTGGAACACAAACGATGGGCAAAAAATCCCGGAGGAAAGACTGTTGGATTTTTCCCATATCTAAACAAACCCCATATTCGAAGGTTGGCCACCATAGCACGGATGAGGGGAAGACCCAAAGGATCCGGTAAGAGTATGCTTGATAAGTTTCGTCCAGAAATTGAGGCGTTGCTGACAAATGGTTCAACGCAGAAGTTTATTGCTCATCAGTATGATACCACGGAGGCAAATTTACACCACTAGATGAAGAAGCGTGAGATTAAGAAGGGTACAGTTGGAACCTGACATAAAATTTGAAAGCATGCCTGATTTTCAAATGGACTGTTAAGAGAGAGCAACGTAGATCCCTTTTCATCCCTTCACCAACCAAGCGTTAATTTTCCGGAAAACAGGATCTTTTTTCGGTAATCTGAACTCGTGGACCTTAAAATACGCTGCAATAGGTGAAGCGATATCGCTTAATTTTCCGTGTAGCAGTTGCAATCACAAAGGAAAAAACTTATGCCACGTTATGGTACAACTATTGCTATTTGCTTCAGAACACCTTCAGGTTGAGGTTGCCAGGAAGAGGATAGGTTATCTTTTTTCCGCATTTGTTTAAAATAGGTAAAACTACCTATATGAAAAATAGAAATATTGTGATTGGATAGAATTATTACCTTATTGAGATCGTATGGTGACAATAAGAAGAGGGGGAAGCAAGACGTTGTGTATCGGTATGTTTTTTGTTAACTACAGGATTGAGAGTGTTTCAATTCCATTTATGAGAAAGCCTTACACGCCCTTTTTTCCCAGTGTTCTAAATAATCCGTCATGTTTTATATTGCCATGGTTACGGCCGAGGGGCTTGTTTTTCCTTCAGCTTCTCATTTGGTTATCAGTTAAGAAGGCTTACGGCACACTGTACCGCTAGGCCAAGTATATTCATTATTGTTTTTGTCATGGGAATTGCTCGGAATATTGGACAACGTACCTGTCTTCTACAACTATATGTTGCCGGGCGGAACATGTTAAAATTTATCATCTATAAAGAGCAAAATTTAGGTGGATGCCAAGGCTAACTAGAAAAACTCTTTGTACAAAGGCTACTTCATCCATGGGTACAATGGTAAACAGAGACGTGTATTCTGAACTAATACAATCATTCTTCAAAATCAGGCTTATCATCCTGGTTTTCTGTTTCCTGAATCTTTGTTTTGTGCCGGGAGCTGTGATGGATGTTTTTGCTCTTGAAAAAGTGCCCTGGGATGTTGAGCTTACCACCTCTTCAGGTATTACGTCTGAAGCCTGTGCAACATCCGATGTTTGTGTTAGAACTTACGATCCTTCCACCGGTGATTTAGTTTTAGGGTCTTATCCAGCTGGGCATCCATGGACCAGGATAAATTATTGGTACATAGATTGTGTGTCCAATCCCCCCATTCTGTCCCCTCAGCCATTCTTAAATAGAACTACTATTGATTCCGAAAGGCCGCCTGACAATGACAATACTCATGCAGCTCTGACTCTTTCTGAGTGGGAATCTGTATGCTCAAATAACAACTGCCTATCTGAACGTGAAGCTCTATCCATTCAGTGCGGCGGAGAGGGCTACTACACTATTAACCCTTATACCTGCTTAGGCTATTGCAACCCACCAGATGATAGTTGTGAGCCTGGATCACCCAAAGGAAGGTGGGTGTTAGAAGGTGCTTGTAGCGCCAATGCTTGGGATAATGTTTATGTGGTCACGAGAATTGAAGGAAACACTAAGTATGAAGTTGATTGGTGTGGTG
>CAMYLK010000129.1 GCA_947259225.1 uncultured Desulfobulbaceae bacterium
TCCAGAAGATTTGTAAACAGCTGCTGCAGTCGGTCCGGGTCGGCAAGAAGAAAAGAAGAACAATTTTCAGGTAAAATTGTGCTCAAAACAAGTCCCTTCTCATCAAAACGCTTCTTAAACAGTTCCAGTGACTCCTTCAGAATACCCAGTGGATCGACTTCTATCTTTTTATAGGTTAAAGCGCCAATGTCTGACATTGAAAGCTCATAGAGATCATTGACCAAATGTTGCAGGTGGATGATTTCGCCGTGTAGCAATTCAAGGTTCTGAGGAGTAGTCTGGCGGATTCCGTCCAGCAACGCTTCAACTTCACCCCGCACCACCGAAAGAGGAGTGCGCAGTTCATGCGAAATATCTGCAACCCATTGCTGACGAGCTTTTTCATTTTCTTCAAGAGTCACGGCCAGGATATTGAAATCACTGGAAAGGCGTCCCAGTTCATCGCCGGTGCTGACAGGGATACGCGTGTTGAACCGCCCTGCAATCAGTCTGCGGGTTCCCCTGGTCAGTTCCTTAATAGGGCGCAACAGATGACTTGTTATTGGAAAGGTAAGGAGCATTGATAGTCCCACCATGACAAGCGTCACCAGAGCAAAAGTTTCTGTTTGTTGTTCGACAAAGAGCAGGTCTCCGGTATGTGAGAGCTCAGTGACGGGAATCAGACCCAAATAACCAATAATTTCATTTTTATAATGAATTGGACGCATGGTATGACTGCCTTTGTAGTCAACAGGCCCGCCAATAATTTTCTGCTTGTCTGCATTAAAAAGAATGATTCGCGGGCCGATACCTCTTGGGTCAAGTGGTGGTGGGGCAGTATGCCGGAATTGTTCTAGTTCCCTTCCTTTCGGGGGGGGCGGTGGTCCTTCTGGTGTTGACGAGAATACATCTGTATGAATACTGCGCCAAAGAGGATGGTTTTGGGCAATGAACTGCCAGTCGTTTTGTTGTGCATAATAGCTGGTCAACTGCTCTGCCAGTTGGTCAATCTGTGTCATTTCCTGACTTTTAAGGTAATTGAGAAAGCCACGATCAAAATTCCACTGAAGAAACAGAAAAAGACCGGCAGCAACAATCGTACTGGTAAAGAATAGAGTAAGAAAGAGTTTGTATCGGATTTTTAGTTTCACATGAACCTCATATGTAAACAACCACTTTGAAAAATAAGGGTCGACGATAACCAATGAGTCTTTATAGCCTTTAAGGAACTGACTGTTATTTCAGACGATGTTTTTACTCTGCAACTCTCTGTTGTTCAGTCTGTCCGGGATTATAGAACCATAGTAAAACGTAAATGTGGAAGAAATATGAAACTGGCGGAAAAATAAACTATTTCTTTAAAAAACAGGTTTTCTCCTGTACGAAATAATTTCCACATTTCTTCCTTATTTGTTCCACATTTCATTTCTATTTTTAAATATAACCATGCATAAAATATGATTTGTCACGCAATTCTCCGTCATTAGACAGGGGACGAAGAACTTGAACAAACAAGGATTCTGGAACAGGGGATAGTCGCCTATCAAATAGGCGTTTTACAAACAGAGCGAGTGTCCATTCCAAAACGCTTCATCTTCCGGATGGTCACGAGTCCAGGAGAACAATTATGATAAACAGCATAAGCAACATGGGCAACTCCATGATGATGCCCAACAACCCTATGATGAGACCACCACCTCCACCTGATGACCAAAATGTCTTTCAGGTGGCCGACACGAACGGCGATGGTGTGGTATCCGAAGCCGAGCTTCAGGCACTGACTGAAGGAATCGAGGAAGTAACCGGCACCTCTATCAATGCTGAAGAGGCTCTCAGTAGTTTTGATACCAATCAGGATGGAGGTCTGAGTGGCGAGGAATTGCTGGACATGATGACAAGTCAAGGTTTTTCCCCTCCTCATCTGACTGGAGGTGAAGACAGTGAATTTGACATGAAACCTCCTCCGCCACCAATGGAACAGGCACTGTCTGTCTACGAACAAAACAGTAACACCGATCAGATAGCTCAATTAATTGAGTTGTTACAGAACAATAATAGTGATGAGCGGTATGACCTGATCATACGGCGAGCATATGTTGCAATGGACATAACCTCATAAAGGGATAGCCGAATATACTTTTGGTGATGATGTGTTTCCATTCAATCTAAAGGGCTTATACAGTAGGCGATCTATCCCAGTCTGCCATTGCTGAATTTTTTCTACACTTGCCTGATCTTCTGCAAATGAACTTACCGAATTCCACGGCAGTCCCCTCCCTCCTTGCCCTCAATCACCGGGGAATTTGGCATACCTGAACAATCCCCTATTCATTCGCAACGAGCAAATAACATCATTGCTCACACTCATAGAGTAAGCTGCTCGTAAATAACGTACCGATCCTCCTCAAGTACAGCTTTCAACCCTCCTGAAAACCGATCAAAACAAAAAACTCCTTTTAGTTTTAACTTCCATATTTCCTCCCTATTTCTTGCCCATTTGTTCTCTATCTTTCAAACAACCATACAGCACTGACCGGTTGAAGAACTCGAATGCCGGCCATAACAACAAACAGGTCGAATGACCAAAATGGAGAACGAACATGAATAAAAGAGAACTTCTTAAAGGAACTGCAATCCTGACAATGTTGCTCATGATGCCGATAGCTGCCTGTGCGCAACAAGGTGACCGTAATGGCCGTCGACAAGGTCCGCCTCCGGAAGCCTACACTGCCTGCGAAGGGAAATCCGAAGGAGACACGGCTATATTTGAGAGCCCTCGTGGGGATACGGTGACGGGCACCTGTGAAATGGAAGGAGACCGGCTGGTCCTGCGACCTGATAATCCTCCAGACCGCAGAGGCGGCAACAATTCCGACGAATAGCATAAATAAAACTAAAAACGTGGGGCTCCGGTATGTCAGCCATTGCGCAAACGGTAAAGGATCAAACAACTTCCGAGAATTAGGAATAAATGAACTCTGATCATTCCATTCAGAATCATTCATGAACAACAGGAGAAAACAAATGAACAAGAAGTATTACGTTACAGCGGCAGTAATCGGCTTTTCAATGCTGATGGCGGGTTCCGCAGGTACAATTTATGCCGCCCAGCAAAAAGGCGATAGTGACATTCAGTTCGCCGGTAGTTTTTTTCATGCCCAGGGAGCCGATTCGGGAACGTTGAACATGGACATCGGCTACGGCTACTATGCCACTGACAACTGGGAAATCGGCATTCTCCAGACGGTGGGATACAGCTTTATTGATGATGCCGATGACCAATGGGTGGCTTCGACGATACCCTTTGTCAACTATTATATCCGTGGCCTGTCGGTGAATGACACTTTCCAACCATTTATCGGAGCATTTATCGGCGCCAGCTACAATGAAGATGATACGACCGGTACCATGGGGCCGCAAGTCGGCTTCAAGTCATTTATTAATGACAGCACATATATCATGGCGAAATACAGGTATGAATGGTTCTTTGATGAGCTTGCCATCAATGAAATTGAGGATACCAGCAGCGATGGAAACCATGTGGTTACCCTTGGCGTCGGTTTTGTTTTCTAAGCCCGCTTGAGTGGTTTTAATTATTACGGCATAAAAGGAGCAGCGGGAAGCGAAGTTCGCGTCCCGCTGTCTCTTTACCGGCGCTTTCACTTGATTCTCATTCCAAACCCGCCCCGAAACAAGACCTTGAGTCTGGAATAAAAAAAACACATTTCTGTCCCCAAAAACGTAAACTGCCAGATTCCCAGGTGACCTTTTCCCCCCATCTCTGCTCCTATGGGAACCGGGCATTCCTGAGAATTCCATTTACACAATCAATGGCTCGACTGTCTACTCATCCACTCCTTTAAGGCTACCCTGAATAATTGTATTTTCGCTCGATCTCGGCGTTATGCTCAAAATTTTATCCTCGGAATATCAATTATATGCCTGTGGTAAAATTGTTCGCATGCCTTGACCTCGAACGAAAATCCTAATTTTTCAAGACACCCTTAAGAATTCAGATAGTCATATCAACTTTTTTCTTCAGCGTTAACTTCCATATTTCCTCCCTATTTGTTGCCCATTTGTTCTCTATTGTTCAAGCCAACAAGCAAATACATCCAATAACCAAAATGGAGAAATGACATGAAATTACATAGGGTTGACAAGGTAGCTGCAGTGCTGACAATTATACTCTTTGGCAATAACCGCCTGGTCACAAAAGAATAACCAAGATGGTCGGGTAAATATTCGGCTAGCACCCCATCTTCTCCAGATCCGGTCTGTTAGCATATGACTCAATATATCTCTCAGACCGGCTTAGGCGAACCTGTGGCACTATCCAAACATTTACAGGGCTTTGTTTATGCCATGAGTTTGGCAGTAACCCGAATGTTTACATGGTCGGCGTTACGGAGTGCCATCGGAAGCGGTCAAGGCATGTGCAGATAATAAGGAGGGTGACAGTGTGAATTTCACCGGACGAAGAGGTGAAGCAGTTGAGGCTACGTGCCGGGAAATTGATGGACAACTGGTTGCTGTTCCCGAAGGCATGTCCCCTGGTGGCCGTAAATAAAAAGAGGAACGACCAATGTTGAAACAAACTAAAAGCACAA
>CAMYLK010000130.1 GCA_947259225.1 uncultured Desulfobulbaceae bacterium
GGAAGTGGGTCTCAAGGCTGGCATAATTATGGGCTATATTGATAAACTGGCCAAAGTGGACCGGGCCGGCGATCAACGTCAGCCCTTCTTTGACCCGTTCCATCATCAGTTTTCGGTTGGCGAGAGCAAAGTCGACACAGTAGTTCATTTCCAGCAAATATTGTACGCCCTCTGCACTGTCCATGGGCAGGAAGGCAAGTTGCCAGTTTTTTGGAATCTTCGAGCCAAAACGACCACTCATTTTTCCGGCCAGTCTGTTGTAATAATCAGCTACTTTATAACCCAGGTTCCTGCTGCCGGAATGGATCATGATCCAGATAAAGCCGTCACTGCCCTTCTGGATTTCAATGAAATGGTTACCACCGCCCAGGGTGCCGAGCTGGGTCCGTCCGTTTTCATACTCACGGGAGACGATCTGCAACTCACTAATGGGCACTCCGGTCCTTGGTTTCGGCATCAGGCGCTTATCCTGCGCTCTTTTGTGATGCTTGAATCCAAGCGGGACGCTCTTTCTGACCTGACTGAGAAGTGCTTTGAGTTTGTCACTGTCTAACGACTGCAGCGAGGTCTGTTGGGCACACATTCCACAGCCGATATCAACACCCACCGCATTGGGGATCACTACCCCTTCGGTTGCCATGACACCGCCGATGGGCATGCCGTAGCCCAGGTGGGCATCCGGCATGATGGCGATATGGCTATGGACAAAGGGCAGGTTGGCAAGGTTTCTTGCCTGTTCCATGGCCCCGCTTTCCATGTCGTCCAGCCAGAGCTTGATCGGTTTTTTTTCAGTCTTGACGGTCTGTCGCATTCAAGGTCTCACGCAGGATCGTTTTCCTGTTTTGCCGGTTGCTTGTCAAACACGGCCTTGATCGTCTCAATGGGCAGCGGAAAGACAATGGTTGTCGTATTTTCATTAGAGATATCATTTAAGGTCTGCAGATATCTGAGCTGCAGCGCCTGTGGGTTTTGAGAAATGACGTTTGCAGCCGCCAGGAGTTTTTCAGAGGCCTGCAGTTCCCCTTCGGCATGAATGACCTTTGCCCGTCGTTCCCGTTCCGCTTCGGCCTGCTTGGCAATGGCCCGGATCATGTTCTCATTGAGATCCACATGTTTGATTTCGACATTGCTCACCTTAATTCCCCAGGCGTCCGACTGTTTGTCGATGATCTGTTGGAGGTCGGCGTTCATTTTATCTCGTTCGGTCAGCATCTCGTCAAGCTCATGCTGACCGAGTACCGAGCGCAGCGTGGTCTGGGCCAGCTGACTGGTGGCATTGTAATAATCTTCCACCTGGATAATGGCTTTTTCCGGATCGACCACCCGAAAATAGAGGACCGCGTTGACCATAACCGTTACATTGTCGCGGGATATCACGTCCTGGCTCGGCACATCCATGGTGATCACCCGCAGGTCGACCCGGCGCATCTGCTGGATTCCGGGGACGACCAATCTCAAACCTGGATTTTTCACGATCTGAAACCGGCCCAGGAAAAAGACCACCAGCCGCTGATATTCCGGGACAATTTTTAACGATATGGCAATTAAGGCAATGATCAGGGCGATTGGAAAAACAAACGATGCAATTGGAATTGGAATAGGCATATCACTTGACCTCCTGTAAAGGTTCGACGGTGAGTTGCAGGCCTTCTCGGCCGAGAATCCTGACCTTGTCCCCCTTTTTCAAAGGGGTTGAACTATTTGCTTGCCAGGATTCACCAAGGACCAAGACCCGACCGTTTTCTGTAAAATCTTCCATGACCACAGCAATCGAATCAAGCAATTGTTCTTTGCCGGTCGTCACTCTTTTTCTTCTCAAGCTCAGCATTCTACCCAGAAGCCAAAGAATACAACCCAGGGAAAGAAAACCGGTGCTGCCGATCAGGATAAGAGAAACCCGCATACTTTTCTCATCCATCAGGATGACGGAACCAAAAACAAAGGCAACCAGGCCGCCTATACCGAGGACACCGAAACTGGGTGAAAAAGCCTCGGCAACCATAAAGGACAGACCAAGAAGGATGAGAGCCAGTCCGGCGTAGTTGACCGGCAGTACCTGGAAGGCATAGAGGGCAAGGAGCATTGACGTGCCGCCTAAGACCCCCGGCAGGATAAATCCCGGGTGCGCCATTTCAAAGAAGAGGCCATAGATGCCAAGCAGCATCAGCATGTAGGCGATATTGGGATCGCCAATCACCATCAACAGCTTGGTTCGCCAGTCTCTTTCTATGTGGATAAGGTGAAGATTCTTTGTCTCCAACCGTTGTCGCCCTGACTGCAGCAGGACTTCCCGGCCATCGAGCTGATTCATCAGATCATTGATGTTATCGGCCATCAGGTCTATGACTCCAAGCCGTAAGGCCTCTTCAGCCCCTATGCTGACCGCTTCTCTCACCGCCTTAGCCGCCCACTCTTTGTTCCTTCCGTATTTTTCGGCAAGAGAGACGATATAGGCTTCGGCGTCATTCACCATCTTATCTTTCATGGTGGCTGCTGGTTTTTTTGTTTCCTTGGCCTCCTTATCCTCATCAGCTTGCTCAGGCTTTTGCTCCATTCCCGGTACAGCGCCGATAGTCACCGGGGTTGCGGCACCGAGATTAGTGGCCGGAGCCATGGCCGCGACATGGCTTGCATACAAGATATAGGTGCCGGCACTGGCAGCGCGTGAACCGCTGGGGGCGACATAGGTCACCACCGGTACCGTAGAGGTGAGGATGTTCTTGATGATATCCCGCATGGCAAGGTCCAGGCCGCCCGGGGTATCAAGCTGGAAGATAACGAGTCTAGCCTGGGTTTTTTCCGCCTTTTCCAGGCCGCGCCGTATAAAATCACTGATGCCCGGCCCGATAGCTCCTTTAATTTCAAAGACCAGGGCGGATGATTGCTCCTCTGCGCTCCAACCATTCGATCCAGGAAAACGGACAACAAGAACCATGGTGACCAGGAGGGGAAGGAAAAGGACCCAGAATGGATGTTTGCAAAAAGGTCTCATCAGGGGGTTGCGCTGTATGCATGGTGATCGTTTCATTTTTCCCTCCTTCACGCTTCCTGTTATCCCCCTGCAATTCTCACTAAAAAGAGGCTTAACAGGGGGAAATAGGTGATAATGACCAGGGTAATCATGAGTAATGCCAGGAAGGGCAGGGTGGCTCCGTACAGTTGGATCACCGGCCGTTCAAAGCGGTAGCTGGCAAGAAAGAGATTGAGGCCCACCGGCGGAGTACAGTAGCCGATCTGCAGATTGGTCAGGAAAATGATGCCGAGGTGGATCAGGTCTACATCGTAGCCTCTGGCAATGGGGACAATGAGTGGGACCACCAGAACCAGGGCGGAAAAAATATCGAGCATTGAGCCGACAATCAGTAAAAAAATGTTGAGCAGCAGGAGAAAGGTGTACTTGCTGGAGATATACTGGCGGATAAACTCAAACAGGCGAACCGGTACTTCCTGATCGACCAGAAAGTTGGTTGCGGCCATGGAAGCGGCAAGAATTACCAGGATGCCGCCAAAGAGCATCATGGCCTTGACCATGAGCCGTGGCAATTGCTGCAGGGTGATATCGCGGTAGATAAAGACCTCGACTATCAGCACATAAAGGGCGGTGATAGCCGCCGCCTCTCCAGCGACCAAGAAGCCGCCGTAAATGCCGCCAAGAACGATAAACGGCAGTGGCAGTTCCCAGCCGGCCTCTTTCAGACCGCTGAGTATGTCTCTAGCTGTTATCCTTACCTGCTGCTCTTTTTGAGGGGGGCTTTTGATCATGGAGTAGGCTACCAGCAGGGCGAGCATGAATATCCCCGGTAGGATGCCGGCCAGAAACAGATGGTCGATTCGGGCTTCGGCAATGACACCATACAGGATCAGCGGCAGACTGGGCGGAAACAACAAGCCGAGACTGCCGGAAGAGGTGATCAGGCCCAGGGAAAACTGTTCTGAATAACGGTCTGTTATAAGTGCTGGAAAAAGGAGCCCACCCAGAGCGAAAATGGTCACCCCCGAGGCGCCGGTAAAGGCGGTGAAAATTGCACAGACCAGCAGGGAAACAACGGCCAGACCACCTGGCAGCCATCCCAGCAGCAGACGGGAGAGCTTGAGCAGCCGTTTGGGCGTTCCGCTTTCCGAGAGGATGGTGCCGGCAAAGATAAACAGCGGCAGGGCTAGGAGCAGCGGGGTATCGGATAGCCGAGACATCTCGATGATTACCACAGAGATATCGATGTCGACACTGGCAAACGAGAGCAGGGCCACGGCAGCGATAACGATAAACAGCGGGCTGCCCAGCAGGGCAAGCAGGAGGATGAGCAGCTTAAGGCCGTTCATCGTTCAGCTCCTGTATTCTGTGCACCGGGCCTGGAGTAAAGCACCCTGATATCATCTGCAAGTGCCAGTAAAAAATGGATGGTAATCAGCGAAAAAGCCAAGGGGAAAATCAGGTTCCAGATCCAGGAGGGGATATCCAGCAAGGAGCTACTGCCAAAGAGCTGTTCGTTGCGGACAAAAATGAAGGCAGCCCAGGCAAGGACTGCGGCAACAAGAGAAGAGAAGAGGTCTATAACCACTGCTATCCATGGTTTA
>CAMYLK010000131.1 GCA_947259225.1 uncultured Desulfobulbaceae bacterium
AAAGGCTCGCCGGTGCCCATTATCCTCTTCATTGACGAGGCCCATACCCTGATCGGCGCAGGGGGATCAGCCGGTGCCGGAGATGCTGCAAACCTGCTGAAGCCGGCATTGGCCAGGGGAGAACTGCGCACCATAGCAGCCACCACCTGGGCTGAGTACAAAAAATACTTTGAAAAGGACGCGGCTTTAGCCCGGCGTTTCCAGGTAGTCAAGGTGGATGAACCGGATGAAGAAAAGGCCATGGTCATGATGCGGGCCATAGCCCCCTTTATTGAAGGTCATCACAAGGTCATGATCACCGATGATGCTCTGGCAGACTCGGTTCACCTCTCCCACCGTTATATTTCAGGCAGGCAGTTACCGGATAAGTCAGTCAGTGTCCTTGATACGGCCTGTGCCAGGGTGGCAATCGGCTTGACCACCAGCCCTCCTGCCATAGAAGATGCTAACAGGCGCATCGCCCAGATCGACCGGGAGGCTAAAATTCTTGAAAGAGAAGTGTTGATGGGCCAGGACCATGACGAACGGCTCAAGGAACTGGCTGCCGACCTGGAAGAGACCCAGAAAAAACTGGAAGCCCTGGACAGGAAATGGCAAACGGAAAAGGAGATTGCCGATGGAATTATTGCAGCACGGGAGGAAATTCTTGAACTGTACGGCAAGGACCCGGCAGACCCTGCCCTGGCTGAAAAGAAGGAAGAACTCAAGAAAATGGAGGGTGAACTGGCAGCTGCCCAGGCCGGTGAGCCCCTCGTCCAGATATCCGTGAATTCTGATATTATCTCCGAGGTCATATCAGGCTGGACAGGAATCCCCACCGGCAGCATGCTCACCGATGAAATCACCACGGTTATGAACCTGGGCAGCCTCTTAGGTCAACGCGTCATCGGCCAGGATCACGGGCTGCAGGCAATGGCCCAGACCATCCAGACCACCCATGCCGGGATTGATGATCCTTCCAAGCCCACAGGCGTCTTCATGCTGGTGGGCCCCAGCGGTGTCGGCAAGACCGAAACAGCGCTGGCCCTTGCAGACCTCCTGTATGGCGGCGAAGAAAACATTATTTCCATCAACATGTCCGAGTACCAGGAAGCCCACACTGTATCGAGCCTGAAGGGCTCACCGCCCGGCTATGTCGGCTATGGTGAGGGAGGTGTCCTTACCGAGGCCGTGCGCCGTAAGCCATACAGTGTCGTACTGCTCGACGAGGTGGAAAAGGCCCACAATGACGTCATGGAGCTTTTTTACCAGGTCTTTGATAAGGGAATACTTGAAGACGGCGAGGGACGGCGCATTGACTTTAAGAACACGCTGATCGTCCTCACCTCGAACCTGGGCACCGATACAATCATGAAGGTCTGTGCAGACGAGGAAACCAAACCAAGCTCCGAGGCCCTGGCCGAAACCCTGAGACCCGAACTGCAGAACCATTTCAAGCCCGCCTTCCTCGGCCGGCTTAAGGTTATACCCTATTTCCCCATAACCGACGATAACCTGCGGGTCATTGTCAGGCTGAAACTCAATAAGGTCGTCAAGCGCATGCAGGAAAACCGCAACACGATCTTCACCTATGGCGACGATGTGGTGGAATCCATTGCCGGTCGCTGCACCGAAGTTGACAGCGGCGCCAGGAATATTGATCATATCCTGTCGCAGACACTGCTGCCGGAACTGAGCAGGGAAATATTAAGCCGTATGGCTGAGGGTGAAGAATTAAACGAGGTCACAGTATCCATGGATGGAGATGGGTTTGTTTATGATATGAAGTAGTTGGTGAACAAAAACAGCATTAATATGTATCAATGCCTCTTTGAATGTCAGACATCAGCATTATATAGCTGCTTAATTATAAACCTTAAACCACCAGCTATGCTATGCAGGTAGGGTAGTGATAAAAAAGGAGAGGTTCGCATATAGCTTAATACAATATACTAAATTAATTTTTGAAACGTTCATTTTTGCTTGCCCAAAAACGAACCAAAAAGGGCAGCCGTTCACTTGGTCCGACAAAGTCGGACTGCCTTGCGCTGCTCGCAAAAAACGGGCGACATCGGAAAGTCGTTTTACTCCGCCGAGTCGCTTATCCGTTTTTTGCTGTGCTGCTCAGCTGCGTGAAATGGCGTTAAAAACTCTTACAGCGTGCAAAACATTGACCCTTTCAGGGTCTACTTATAATTCACTCTTTTGAGGGGTGGTTGTTAAATCATCCGTAATGTAACCTGAAGGGGGAAGAAACATGCCGGAACCTATTTCCTTTGGTGAGTTGAGTTTTGAAATTGTTTCGTCCATGGATGAAACCCAATCCGTGCCTGACCCGGAAACTCCGTTCCGTATCGCCCTGTTGGGAGATTTCAGCGGCCGGGCCAGCAGGAAGCTGTTAACCACCGACAGGCTGCATGCCATTCCGGTTGACCGGGACAATCTCGATGAGGTGATAGAAAAGCTTAACGTTGAGGTGCATCTTTCCTTAAGTGATGCAACCGACGCCCTTGTCATACAATTTGCTGAACTGGAGGATTTTCATCCTGATAATCTGTTCCAGCGTCTGGAGATATTTCAGTCCCTGCGCAAAATCCGCTCGGAGCTGAATGATCCTGAAACCTTTGCAGCTGCTGCTGACAAGGTGCGCTCCTGGCTGCATCTTGAAAAACCCGACAAACCGGCAGCAAAAGCCAAGGAAACCACAGCGCCCCAGTCTGATGCACAGGATGTCAACAGCCAGTCCGGCAGCCTGCTTGACCAGGTGGTGGCTGAAACCACGGGGATGCCGGTGGATCAGGAAGCAGCTGACCCGGTGAGAGCCTCTTCTGATCTTGATGACTTTGTCAGACAGATTGTTACTCCGCACTTGGTCCCGGATGAAGATCCCCACAAGCAGCAGTTCGTAACCTTGGTCGATACCGCCATATCCCAGGTCATGGAAGCTATCCTGCACCATCCTGAATTCCAGGCCATTGAAGCGGCCTGGCGGGGTGTTGATTTTCTCATCTCCCGACTTGAAACAGATGGCGAACTCAAGGTGTATCTTTTTGATATAACAAAAGAGGAGCTGGCTGCCGACCTCAGGACAGGAGAAGATCTGAGTACTACGGCAATATACAGATATTTTGTCGAACAATCGGTGCAAACATTTGGCGGTGCGCCCTGGTCCCTGCTGGCCGGCAACTTCACATTTGAGCAGAGCCTTGCTGATATTCAGACCCTTGGCCGCATGGCTAAAATTGCCAAACAGGCCGGGGCCCCTTTTATTGGGGGCGCCAGTGAACTGTTTCTGGGCTGCGAGTCGCTGGCCGAGAACCCTGATCCGGCTGACTGGCGCCTTAGTGCATCACCTGATGTTGCGGAGGCCTGGAATATGCTCCGGCATCTGCCCGTGGCATCCTGGATTGGGCTGGCTCTGCCCCGCTTCCTGCTCAGGCTGCCCTATGGCGCTGAGACAGATGAAACCGAGACCTTTGCTTTTGAGGAAATGGGAACGCCACCGGCGCATGCCGATTATCTCTGGGGTAATGGGGTCCTTGCCTGCGCCTGCCTGCTGGGTCAAGCGTTTTCCCGCTCAGGCTGGCACATGCGGCCAGGAGAGATCCAGGAAATCACCAGCCTGCCGCTGCATGTCTATAAAGAGGACGATGCATCCATGATCAAACCCTGCGCCGAAGTCGTCCTGACCGAAAAGGGTGCGGAGGCAATCCTGGATAAAGGGTTCATGGTGCTGCTCTCCTTCCTGAACCAGGATATTGTGCGGCTCGCCCGTTTTCAGTCTATTGCGGAGCCGGCAGCTCAGCTGCAAGGACGCTGGCTACTGGATACTGGATACTAGATGCTTGATACTGGATACTAGATGCTGGATCCTGGATGCTGGATGAAGAGAAAGATACTAGATCCTGGATGCTGGATGAAGAGAAAGATACTAGATGCTGGATACTGGATGCTGGATGAAGAGAAAGATACTAGATACTGGATACTAGATACTTGATACTGGATACTAGATGCTGGATCCTGGATGCTGGATGAAGAGAAAGATACTAGATACTGGATACTAGATACTTGATACTGGATACTAGATGCTGGATACTGGATGCTTGATCCTGGATATTTGATACTTTATAAAAGAAAGATACTAGATACTGGATACTTTATGCTTGATGTTTGATAATGGATGATGGGTGATCGATATTTGATAAAAAGATATTAAATACTGGATATTAAAATTTTTGAAAATGTGAAGTTAGATAAATGAGTTATAAAAAACTGCAAATTTGGCAGTTGGCCAGAGAACTTGTCATCGATATTCATAAAATGACACTGGAAATGCTGCCAAAATTCGAAATGTATGAGCAAGGAAGTCAGATACGCCGTTCCAGCAAATCAGTAAAATCTACAATTGTTGAGGGGTATGGACGCAGAGTCTATAAACAGGAATTCATACGTTTTCTTACCTATGCTATAGCCTCTAATGATGAAACACTTGACCACTTGGAAACACTTTATGAGACAGGTTCATTAAAAGATGCGCAAGCATATGAGGATATCCATGACCGTTTGGAAAAATTAG
>CAMYLK010000132.1 GCA_947259225.1 uncultured Desulfobulbaceae bacterium
CCACTCTGCCTCAAGCAAATGAGTGGCAAAACAGTGACGATTATGCCGAGCTCGGCATAATCGTCATTATGCCGAGTTCCAGATTATGCCGAGTAATGACTATAAACATGGGGGATCCCTGACTGTATGATTCATTTTAGTCGGCATAATTATAGACTCCTAAGAAACGCCAAGATATGGTCATCGGGCCGATATCGACCTGGTTGTACATTAATAGGTGTTATTTTAGCCAGCGCTTGTTCTTTCATTTTAAGGTCTGCCTGTATATAAACTTCAGTGGTCTCTAATGATTCGTGTCCTAACCATAAAGCGATCACAGAACGATCCACACCATGCTGGAGCAACTCCATAGCCGTAGTATGACGAAGCACATGTGGGGTGATGTGTTTCTTTTGCAAAGAAGAGCATTGTTGTCCGGCAACTGCTACATTTTTGGCTAAGAGGTATTCAACTCCATCCCGGCTGAGAGAGCGCCCTCGCGCATTGGGGAAAAGAGGATCATCGAGCTGACCATGACGTTCACGCAGCCAAACCCGTAATGCAAATACTAATTCTTTACGTAAAGGGGTGCAGCGTTCCTTTCTTCCCTTCCCTTTGCATCGAACGTGTGCCCCATGGTCAAGTACAAGGTCCGGGATAGTAAGAGCGATCAACTCTGAAACTCGAAGCCCGGTTTGAATCGCAAAAAGCAGAAGTGTCCTGTCCCGACGGCCTGTCCAGGTATTCTGATCAGGCGCTGCCAGTAAAGCATCAATTTCCGACCTTGTTAAAAAGTCAATTGGTGTGCGAGTATATCGCTTTGTCGGCATTGCCAATACACGCTGTGTCACTGCACTGTGAGATGGATCTTGCAATGCAACGTACTTGAAAAAAGAATGAATAGCTGCCAGGCGAACATTCCGGCTGCGAGCTTTATTGCCCCGATCTTTTTCAAGATGTTCAAGAAACATGCCGATGAAAGGCGAATCGAGGTCCTTGATTGTCAGCGTTGAGGGCGTCTTCTTCAGCCGTTGTTTTGCGAATCTGAAAAGCAGACAGAAAGTATCACGATAGCTAGCTATAGTGTTGGGGCTTGCCTGTCGTTGGCTCATGAGGCGATCTGTGAAGAATGCTTCTAATAATCCCGGGAAAGTGGTGTTGGGCTTCATAGCAAAGTTCCCCCTTCTGCTTTTTCCATACGTTTGATGGCCAGCTGCATAAGTTCGGGTACGGCTGAAAGGTACCAATAGGTATCATGTACATGAGTGTGTCCAAGATAGGTAGCTAATTTGGGCAGTTGCCGTTCCACATCGATGTCCTCCCGATACCAGTTCAATATTGTTCGTACGGCAAATGCGTGCCGTAAATCATGCAGACGGGGGCCATGACTGGCGTGCGGTCCTCGGAGGCCGATCTGTCGTGACAGTTTAACGAACATGTGACGCACGTTCCCACCTGTTAATCGGCTGCCGCTTTCAGATAGAAAAAAGTTCGGATCCTGTGGATTCGGGCAGATTCGATCCCGCCGGCATTCATATTGTTTAAGTACGCGCTGTGCAGATGGGTGTAGGGGGAGCAGTCGTGACTTTCCAAACTTTGTTTGGACAATGGTAAGTATACCCTGCGTTAAATCAACGTCCTTGCATTGAAGACTGACGGACTCACTCATTCGCATGCCGGTAACTGCAAGCAATCCAAATAAAGTGTAATAGGTATATGGCCGCAGACCTATCTTTGAAGGAAGTTGCTTTGCAGCTTCAAGCAATCGCTTAATCTCTTTATCTGTATAAATATAAGGAGTTTTCCGGTGATAGTAATATGGAAGCAGCCCCTGTGGCGGGATCTCGGTTCTGGGGTTGGCAGCGCTTTGGTACTGCGCAAAGAGACGCACCATACGTAGTCGTGTTGCCCACCGTGCCGGCAGAACATCTTTTGGCTGCATGGCCCAACGGAGAGCCAGATCCCTGGTAATAAAAGAAGCTCCCTGCTGCTCAAGGAAAAGCACGAATTTCGGAAGAATACTTCCTTCATCGCGTAACTTGAAACCGAGTTGCCGTCGTACACTTAGGTACTCCTGAAGGGCAGTCCGTAGTTCGCTCATGCAACACCTCCCGGCCATGGTTGAGAAAGCGATCTCAAAGCTGCCATATCGACCTTTGTATATATTTCCGTTGTAGTTTGCGAGGCATGTCGCAGGAGTTCACCTATTTCACCCAAAGATGCACCTTTCTGAAGCATATGAACAGCCAGCGAATGGCGCAACAGATGCGCACCCTTGCAAGGCGGATGGAGGTTCGCTCGTACAAGAGCCCGTCGAACTATATCACAGACGGCTACAGAGCTTGAAAATCCCTGGTGAGGCGCTCTTGCACGAATAAATACTCGCCGCGTTGAGCACACAGGGCGGCCATGTTGAAGATATGCAACCAAAGCTTCACCTACATCACAGGGAATCGGCAGGCGATCCTTTCGGGGTCCTTTTCCGCAAATGACAAGTTCCCCGGCCTCCCAATTGATGTCATCCAAATTCATTGCTGCAACTTCTCCGGCACGCAGGCCAAGTCGTGCCAGAAGCAATAATACTGTGTAATCACGTTGGCCAACTTTACTACTTTGATCGCAGGCGCTCAAAAGACATGCTACCTGTTGTGGTTCAAGCGATTTAGGCAAGTCTGACAATCGCCAGTCTGAAACGGTTGGTATGAACTCAGCCACATCAATGGCGATTTCTCCACGCATACGAAGATACCGGAAAAAAGAGCGAAGTGAAGTCACCATTAATTTGGCGGTTCTACGCTTGGCAGTCTTTGTATAGCTGAGAAGAAATGTGGTTACATCACGTGGACACAGTCTGTCTATCCGTATTGTGCTTTCATTAAAACGATCGGAAAGAAAACGCCGGACCATGGGAATATAGTTTGCTAATGCGGCTGGAGAAAGTCCGCGTTCTTGTGAAAGATACTGCGCGAATCCTTTCTCAATGCGATGGCGAATGTAATTCTCATCTACCACAGGAGCAGGAGGATTGGCGCAGCCTAAATGTTTAAACAGCAATCTTAAAGTTGCAATATCACCCCGGCGAACAGGTCCCTTTCTCCCTTTGCGCTTGATAAACTGATCAATCAATTGATCGTTCAGGTCATTGACTTCAAGATGTTGTTGATGGAGCCATTTACTAAGTCTTGCTACAAATCGAATCTTGTCTTTAACGTTTGGCCTTGCATAGCCTCTCTCCAATAGCAAAGCTGCAAAACTATTCAGCGAAGGTTCTAATGGGCCGACATACAATCGTTTTGAAACTGATTTTGAGAATAAATCTTCCAGCATGTTTCCTCCTTACTTTAGATATGTTTCTGAAATTCATTCAGTAAGAGGGAACATACTATGAAATTATGCCGAGTAATCAAGTGCTGATAGGTTAGTTAAGGATAAGAAAATATAAGGATATTAAGAAAAGACTTCCACACAACTCGGCATAATCTGGTACTCGGCATAATGCCTTAGGGTATGGATGCCGTTTCCTTTTGTGATGCCTGCCTTCTCTTTTGCATTGTTGTAGATCGCCAGTGCAGAACGGCTTGTAAGCGGACGGCTCTGATCCTGACCGCTGAAAAGCCACACTGTTGGACTGTACATCTTCCAATATATACGCAGCTCTTTCAGCAAGCGTTCAGACAATATCGTATAACGGTCCTTTCTTCCCTTTCCCTGCTGCACTCTTATCATCATTCGCTTGCTGTCTATATCCGTAACATTCAGTCCTATTACTTCACTGACTCGTAACCCAGCTGAATATGCCGTCATCAGCAGTGCTCTGTGTTTTTGATTGCTTAAAGCGCCAAAAAGTCTTTCCAGCTCTTCTTTGCTCAGGACCTCCGGCAGCCGTCTCGTTCTCTTGCGGGGAGGAATGCTTAAAGAAACCCACTTTTTCCCAATAGTGTGAGTGTAAAAAAACCTCAGCCCCGATACAACTACATTGCAGCTGTTCCATGCAAGTTCTTTCTCCTTCATCAAATACAGAAGATAGTCCTGCACCATATTCTTATTTATCTTCTCCGGTGATTGCTTGTAATATCCTGCAAGTCCTGCTACTGCCGATATGTATGCTTCCTGTGTCTTTACTGAAAAACCCCTGATTGTCATCTCCTTGATCATCTTTTGACGTAATTCTGTCATGGTACACCTCCATACTGTTTGAATTCATGTCCGAATGGACACGCCTGCCTGTCGGCTGACAGGCTAATGGAGGTATTGTAGTTAATACGTCAGGAATGATTAATACTTATTTTAGATGAGATGATAAATAGGGATGGGATGAGTTCTGAGGTCTTTTTCTTTGCTACCGCCCGCGGGCGGTTTAGTTCAACAATTAATATACGCATTTCGTATTTTCCGATATTTTAATATCATTTCCATTCAACCACAAAAGCAAACTGCCTTTAAAATAAGGGAACTCAAAAATTTGACATACGTATTTGCTCTTTATTATCATGATATACGTAATACGTAATTGCTGACTTTATTGTCATTTCAGG
>CAMYLK010000133.1 GCA_947259225.1 uncultured Desulfobulbaceae bacterium
CTCCCCTGCAAATTTATGCGGGGGAGCTTTTTTTTGGTGTGACAGGCATTATCCGCTCTGTTGTGCTGATAAGTCGGATGACCTGGTGGTGAAAGAAGCACTCTGCAGGCCCGGCAAGGGGAACTGGCAGCCGGACGGCAGGTAAGCAAAGACTCCGAGGTTAACACCGTGAAGTGTCGGCTCAATGAGCCGAAGCGGAAGGAGACCGCAATCACGATGTGTTGGCAGAAGTCAGCAGAAGCCAGATGAGCTGGACTAACCCTTAGGATTATACCTGTCCGAAAGTCATTGTGTCTACGGCTGTTTGTACTGAGCAGATACTTCGCAAGAGGGGCTTACAATCATTAAATCGTGGGTGTAAGGAGTGGGGTAAGGCTGGGTGCTTATAGGGCAAAAGAGGTATGGCAAAAGGATCAAAGCCTCAACAGGAATTGCTATGAAACCGTGTGCCCGGCGGTGTGGGAGATGGCGAGACGACCACGCAGTCTTCCGGTGGGGTAACTATACAGAACAGATGCTTTACTGACCGAAAACAATATCCAACACTATATCCTCGATAATATCCTCAAATATCTGTGTGGTTGCTCCTGCAGCTGATGCTATCATATCATACGTGCCTGCCGGCAGGGTGATGGAGAAATTTCCTCCTTCTGCCACACTGATTGAAGCTACTTCAACCGTTACATTTCCTGCACCGCAGTCAATGGCCTGCCTGATGCTCAGCAGGGTGGAGTCCTCCTCAGTTGCCAGGCCGGAAACTGAGCCGCTGATTGTAATAATTTCTGTTTCCGTTTTAAGGTTGAATTCAGCAGTATACCCCTCGTAAAATTGGGCTTCAACCACTTTGCAGGCCGGCAGATAGCCATCCCTGGTGGCAACTATATTATAGATATCAGGTGGCAGAAAAAGTTTATAGGCTCCTTCCGTGGTACTCACCGTTGCCGATTCCACTGTCACTTCGTCTTTAAAATCAGCAGCGCTGGAATCATTGATCTGGGCACTGATCAAGGCACCCGCAATGGGATCAACTCCGTTATCAACCACCCCACCTATTGAATTCTCTACGGTTTCCAGAACCTTGATAGTCGGCTTCAGAAGAATTTTGCCGCTTTTCCCAGCCATGACAACAGACTTGGCTGCATTGAAATCAAGGACCAATGACGTTGCTTGGGAAGCGACAATGGTAAACCCTTTTACAATTTTGATGCCGGTCTGGTAACCGCTTGGCACTTTCAGTTCGATACTGTTTCCTGCTTCGTCAATCAGGTAGTTGGCATGGGGGTGTATTGCATTAAGGATATTTTCCGATGTATCCGGCTGCCCGTCCAGAATAAGCCGTATCTGTCCGTACCTACCGACCTCCAGCTCACCTACACCCAGATTGGCAATCCTGCCATTGACAAGTTCCAGGAGGTTGTAGGTCTGTTCAGGTGTCATGATTGTCTCCCAACCTGCCTCCCCATCGCCTTCATTCTGCTTTTTTACCTGCACCTCGGCAATGGTGACGTATACAGCCTGATAGTCTTTGGAGGAAGCATCGGTAAGACCAAGCTCCAGGGTGCCTGTCCCAACTGACGAATTCGAACCTCCACCTCCACAGGATGCAAGCAATAATGATAAGGCTAAAATGAACCACAGAATATGTTTTATACTTGTTGACCGGATCATGGTCTTGCTCTCCCAAAAAACAAAAAAATCTATTTACCGCTCCAATTGGCGATATTTCATTTTCATGACTTACTTATAATGTAAGCATTTTATATTACCAAATATTGATATTTTCTGCCATGCTCTATTGTTCGCCCCTGTTGTAGTTCCAAAGGGTCAGCTTTCAGGGCATCAACTCCCTGTACTTCAGGTATATATTAACCGGCAGAGACACCACCTGATACAATGAGCTTCATCACTTCCCCAGGGTCAGCTTCCAGGGGGATGACCTGCTCAGACTCCACAATAATGAGATTGCCTGCAAAGTTATATGACTGGGGAAGGTACACCGCCATGCTGTCCTTGATGCCAATGGAGTCAAGACTTTCACGGGTGGCAAAACCAAGGACCCGGAGATTGCTTTTTCTGTCAATGACCACCTGAACAGGCCGGTTGAAACTTTTTTTATCCCCGACAAAAGCGTGCACCAAGTCCTTAATGGATGTGTAGATCATTTTGACCAGCGGCAGTCGGACAAAGATCCTGTCCACCAGGAGGAAGATATTCTTCGTTAGAAAGTTTGAGGCAACAAAGCCAATGAGCGTAATAAATATTATGGTGACCAGGAAACCCAGGCCCGGCACCGGCAGATTGAGCACCCCGTCAATTTGGATAAAAATCCAATAAAGAACATATACCGTGACAAAGAGCGGTATCAAAAACAGAAGTCCCTGGAGAAAGTACTGGCTTATCCTTTTCATATTTGACCTCTCTATTTTTTTAATAAAATTGTGTATCACAACCTCTGGATGAGATACAGATATGTTTGGATACGGTTTTTTTGTTTTATTGTTCTGAACTGAGCAAGAAGTTCTTTTGAGTTCTTACTGCCTTTTAACGGAGAAATATATATGCACCCCTTGCCGGCAACTCCTTTCACGGCATCATCGATATACTTGACAAGCGTCGGTATGTGGCTGGCAGGTAATTCCTCTCCTATTAGAAAATTGGCGGTTATCTCAATATTCTCATACTCTTTGTTTATTGCAAACATCTTTTTAAAGGCCTCTAACATTACTACAGCACTCACAGGTTTTTTCAGAAATATCAGTGTTGCACTGTCAAACGACTCTAATCCGAGGTTCACATAGGTATAAAAAAGCAGACGGTTCATACAGGCCCCAAAGTTTTCTTTCTTCTGCAGGAATGACTCTGCACTGCCAAAAAGAAAAAGCCTGGGTTTCTGCTTAAAAGACTTGTCAATCTCCAATATTTTAAAGGTTTTTTCCGCAGCACAAAGAATATCATCTGGTTTTGCCCCCAGCGCATCATGCTGGCCCAGATAGATGCTGTTGTAATTTTGCCGGTCCGGCCCGAAAAATTCCTTTAAGGCCAGGATCTGATCTATAATTTTCTGCCTCGACCTGCAGGTAAACTCCATGCCGGTTTTTACCTCACAGAAAGAGCAGTTATACAGACAGCCGTCGGTAATCATCAAAGGAATAACATCATAATCCACGTGCCTGCAATCCGGCGGCATTACGCTGACCCTGGTTTTGAGTATCCTGTGCAGTAGTGCAGACCTCCGGCGCAAGTGAACAGGTGAGTTTTTAGCAACCAGAGTTAAAAGTTTTTGTACCTCCTTCTGTTTCACTTTCTCCCTCATGCTGAGACCAAGAGCATAGTGAGCAATTCCTTCAAATTCCCTCAGAGCAGTGGCAACGCTATGTCGGGTAAAGGGATTTTCCCTGAACAGGGTGTTGGTTGAATAAGCGGGCAGGGAAGATAATACTCACCAAACAAATCGACCACTCCGGTATAGTAACTGCCGGTGGAATAATACACCCAGTCGTTACCCATGGTTTTCTTCAGCCATTCTGCCGGATGGGGCCAGTCAGGACCTGTGCCTGAATATGTTTTACTTCGCCGTTCAGGTTAAACTGGTAGCGGTAATTACCGTATGTAATTTCGGAATAGCGGCCGTAGCGGATGGGATAACTTGCCTTGGTGTAAGTCCTTGATCCTTGCCTGGCGAGGAAAATTCTGCACTTTTCAAGCTCACAATCCATCACTATAATTTTTTACCAATACGTAACTGATTGAAATATAATCGAGTTCTTGCTTGTCCAGGGATAACTTGCCGAATTTATCAGTTGGCGGGATGCGCTTTGGGTTCGGTTCTTGCTCCGAACAACTTTCGGACATCTTCCACTATCATATACACCGACGGCACGATAATCAGGGTTATTACAGTTGCAAACACAATGCCGTAGCCGAGGCTTATGGCCATGGGGATGAGGAATCTGGCCTGGCGTGATGTCTCAAATATCATGGGTGCCAGGCCCCCGAAGGTGGTCAGGGTCGTGAGCATAATAGGCCTGAAACGTTGAATCGCCGCATCCTGGATGGCATCAACGGCAATTCTGCCTTTTTCGCGGCGCTTGTTGGCCAAATCAATCAGCACCAGTGAGTCGTTGACAACCACGCCTGATAGGGCAACCACTCCAAACAGGCTCAGGACACTCAGGCTGTAGCCCATGATGATATGCCCGATGACTGCCCCCACTAAACCGAAAGGAATGGCAAGCATGATGACCATGGGTTGAACATAGCTGTTTAATGGTACGGCAAGCATGGCATAAATAATAATCAGGGCGATCAACAAACCGCGAATGAGACTCTGGATGGACTCTTTCCTGTCAGCCTGTCGGCCCTGGTAGCTGAAACTCAATCCGGGGTAGCGGCCACTCAGTTTGGGAATATTATCAGCATTCAATGCTTCCATTACCTGGACAGCCTGGCTTCTGGGACGCACATCGGCAGAAACCGTAATAACCCGCCTGCCATTGCGCCGTTCGATGCTGGT
>CAMYLK010000134.1 GCA_947259225.1 uncultured Desulfobulbaceae bacterium
CTGTAAAGCCATTCTCAACGAAATCAGAAGTCACACCTTGTTGAAGCTGGTCGCGAAGCAGACTGTTTTCGCGAATTTTTTCCGCCAGCTGCTCCATCATGCTGTTGCGATTGATGCTCTGCAGGGGAGTATGGACAAGTAACTCAACAAATTCATAGGGGTTTTCAGGACGAACCGCATCATTATACACTTGGCCAAAAAGACGCATGCCGTGGGCAAAAGGAATGAACTCTTCCCAATACACGTTGGTCCATTGTGCATTGACGGCGAGCCGTTTTGCTATTGCTTCGGCAAGTTCTGCATCAGACAATTGTTGCAAATCTACCCCATGCAACATTTCGGCATCACGGGCCATGGCGGGGAGCAGGTTGCCTTCTATTTTTTCCTGCAGATCTCGAAGGTTGTCCAGACTTCTGTGCAGGCTCAGGTACCAGGGCCGCTTATCCATGGGATCATTGGTCTCTGCGGTTGAGATGGGGCGGGCCTGCAGGATGACCAATTCATCCCCAATATAGGTCCATTCAATATCCTGGGGGGAATGGTAGATTTCCTCTATGGCCAACCCTGTCTCGATCAGGTGGTGGACCTCATGATCGGTAAGCGGTGCTCGGTTTTGCAGAGATAGTGGCAAGTCGACAAGCTCAGTCCCGGCCGTTGTCGCGATCATGTGTTGTTTACGGGAAACAGGCATGTGCTCCGTTATTCCTTCATCCCTTGATACAAACCAGCGGTCAGGTTCAACCAAGCCATCCACCAGAGCCTGATTCAGGCCATGAACAGCCTCAAGCGCGCTATGCTTTTCATCCGCAGGGCTGCGGGTAAAGAGGATGCCTGAACTTTTGCCATCGATAACTTCCTGCATGACCACGGCCATAGTGCTTTGTTCTGCATCCAGTTGAAGTTCCTGACGATAGAGCAGGGCAGCGTCAGACCAGAGCGATGCCCAGACCAGCTTGATGTGATCAAGAATGGCTGTTGTACCTTGAATATTGATAAAGGACTCGTGCAAACCCGCAAAGGAGGAAGATTTTGCATCCTCGTCTGGAGCTGAGGAACGGATGGCCACAGGAATATTTTGAAAATGCTCCCCGATGGCAGCACTGAGAGATTGTTCAAGATCAGCAGGCATCGGCAAGGTTAGAAACAGATTGCGGATACGCAGGGCCATATCCCAGATCTCCTCCCAGCGCATGTCGTCAAAATTCTTGCGATTGAATTCCAGCTGGATTCTCTCGGCCAGGCCGTGATCGGCAACAAAGGTGCTATATGCTTCGGTTGTCACGCACAGGGTAAGCGGTACCCGAAAGCCAGCTTTTGCCAGTTTAGCAAGCGACCATCCTTTACCGCCGACAAGAGGTCTGTCCTGATCGGTTATTTGATTAAGGGGTTGTATCAGAGGCATCGGCTATCCGAAGTTCAAAAACTTCCTGAAAACGGGAGACATAAATATATTTATCAACGCTTACGGAAAAAAAAGCCGTTGTTGGTGCTTCAACAAACTCTTGAAGGTAGGGATGCCGTTCAATAAACAGTTCGGCGGCATGTTGCTTTGTTTCTTCTGCTACCTCCTCGCACCTCCCGAGCACCGTTACTGCGGCAGCCTGGTGGAAGTCTTCCACCTGGTTGGTTCGACTATCAATGAGAAAAGCAACCCTTGGCTGCGACATCAGGTTACCATACTTCCTGGTTGCACGTGTGGTGGCGAAATAAATAAATCGCAGGTCGGATGAGAAAGAGTAGGCGACAAGGCTGGCATAAGGGTTCCCTTTATCGCTTGTTGAAAGAGCAGCCAGCCTCTGGCTTGCGAGAAGTTGATGCACGTTTTGGCGCAGTTTTTCCGTCTTCATGTTGCTTCGTTTTTCTGTACAGCGTATTGATTCAGGGCTTCTCTTTTTGCAAAGGTGTATGAATCAAGGCGGATTTCATCATAAGGCTACCTTGAAAAATTGTATTTTCCCCCGACCTCTGCGTTATGCTCAAAATTTTATCCTCGGAATATCAACCATATGCCTGCGGTAAAATTATCCGCACGCCTTGACTTCGAACGAAAATCCTAATTTTTCAAAGCACCCATAATATTAGAAAGTACAAGCCTGAGTTCTATCCAAAAAGGAGAAAGTGTTTCTCTCCTAGAGTAAAGCGGCACTGGGTTTCGCGCCTTTTTATTTTACCAAGACCCTTATGTTTTCTCGTGATATTGCATTGAGAGCGGTAGCTTTTTTTACACGTTGTCACGCGCTCCCTCAATAATAAACATAATACTTACCGTAAAATTAATTTCCTGTCACAATTTCCTTCCTCCTATGCTACCTTACATGCTCTCTATATTTTTACCTCTGTTTTATCTTAGGTGGTAAAGCTAGCAGGAGAGATGGATTTTATCGGAGTGAGCAGCATGCAATTAAAAGTAGTCTTGGCACTGGTGATCATACCAATACTTGTAATCGGTTGTGCCTCTACGGAAAAACTAACCATGAAAAAGCTAGAAACAGTTCCATTTGTCGACCTGAACCGCTATGTCGGCCAGTGGTTTGAGATTGCCAGGTATCCTAACCGTTTTCAGAAGGGGTGCGTTGGCAGCAGGGCGACCTACACCCTGCGTGATGATGGCAAGATAAATGTGGTCAATGCCTGTTATGAGGGAGCACCTACCGGTCCACTTCGCTCGGCCAAAGGAAAAGCCTGGGTTGTGGATACAGAGACAAACGCCAGGTTGAAAGTTTCTTTCTTCTGGCCCTTTGCCGGAGATTACTGG
This sequence comes from uncultured Desulfobulbaceae bacterium, assembly GCA_947259225.1. Classification (GTDB taxonomy): domain Bacteria; phylum Desulfobacterota; class Desulfobulbia; order Desulfobulbales; family Desulfobulbaceae; genus UBA10518. The sequence continues at coordinate 2,756 of CAMYLK010000134.1, forward strand.
ATCATCGACCTTGGTCCGGAGTATGAGTATGCCGTTGTCGGACATCCGAAAAGAAAGTACCTCTGGATACTGTCCCGTACTCCAGAAATGTCTGAAGAGGTATACCAATCGATACTGATGCGTCTGCAAGATCAGCAATACAACACCTCACAACTCATACGAACAGAACAAATAATCAACGATCTGAATCCGTGAGGAAAACTATTCCTTTCTCTTGTATCAACATGAGAAACAGGGGGCTTATTTTTTTCATTCGCTTGTTGTGCAGGTAAACTGCAGCGAGATGATTCTCTGCCGCCGCTAATCCGTGGGGTTCTGTCGGCATTGCCTTTCATCACGAACAGACTCAATGGATTTCGAACCATGTTGGTCCGGTTATAGGCACATGTTGAACCTTCTGCCGGCCATGAGCATAGTTAATAGCCCATATCGCTCAGCCCGGGAGCGCAGCGAAACTATCCAGAGAATTGGATCACGGAGAGCGTGTTGTCTTACACCTTTGCCATTATCGGCGGCGGCCTGACCGCCACATCGATGCTCTGCCAACTTGTCGACAAGCTTGAGCGCCTTGGCAGCGCGGGACGACAGATATCACAGGGGCTTTCAATTGTCGTTTTTGAAAAGAAAGATATGTTCGGCCCGGGTTTGCCGCACAACCACAGGTATGTACTGCCTTTTCATATTACAAACATGTGTGCACACAACATGAGTGTTCGATATGATAAACCGGGTGATTTTCAAGACTGGGTATATAACAACATCAAATCCTTACAGGAACGCTTTCCCGAGCTAATCCCAGCCTCTTTGGCAACCAAAAGTTCGAAACAGCCATGCAAGCACTATCCACGCGCGGTCATGGGGGAGTATCTTACAAGATTAATGGTGCCGTGCAGGCCGCACGGCAACTCGGTATTTTGATTGAGCTTCGGGCCAACTGTGAAGTCATAGATCTCTTTGATGGCGATACAAGCATCCGATTGACCATCAAAGAGTCCCAAGACACGGCACCCGCCACATTTAGAGTGGATGGCGTACTGCTGGCAACAGGTCATTGGTTCAAACCTTCTGAAAGAAAGAATTTCTATTCATCACCCTGGCCGGCATCAACGCTACTTGAAGGCATCCCCGCCGCGGAAAGGGTCGCGGTAATCGGTTCAAGCCTCAGCGCCATTGAGGTGGCCCTGACCCTGACAGCAGACGGTCAATTTGTCCGCCAGCGTTCAGGCGAACTCAGGTATCTTCCACCTGTACCCTCAAGGAATATTACATTCTACTCACGTCACGGACTACTACCGCGGGTACGCGGACGCATCGGTCGGCGAAAAAACCGCTATCTGACCTGCGATGCTATACGAAAGTTGATTGCAGAATATCCTTATCGATTAACGCTTTCGATGGTTTTTGAATTGCTGGATCAAGAGTTGACCGCAGCCTATGGTTATGCTTTCAATTGGCAGCAGCTCATCAGTTCATCTGCCGACCCGATGCAACGCCTAGGTCAGGATATACAGGATGCGCAACTGGGCGATGGTCCTACAGGTCAACTTCTCTGGCAAACGGCCCTTACTGAAATCTTTCCGGTGGCGCGGGACATCTATCGCCATTTGACCCTTGCCGAGCGCGAGCGTTTCGATCTTCACTTCAATACCCTGTTTTTCATGCATGCCGCCTGTCAGCCGGTCATCAATGCCGAGAAAATGCTGGCCCTTATGCGATCCGGTTTTCTCTCCCTTG
>CAMYLK010000135.1 GCA_947259225.1 uncultured Desulfobulbaceae bacterium
AGCAGAGAACCAGAAGCAGAGCGAGAACGATGTTAGCCATGCTGATACGCATGGCGAGAAACTGTTCCAGGGAAATCGTTGTTGATTGCTGGACGATTACCCCAGCCACGCCAAAGGAAAACGCCAAGATCAGGGTATCGGCTAGCTTAAAGCTATTGAGAAGAACTCGGCGGCGAAAATGGCTCATATCAAACTCCTGATTACGTCTCCAAGAGAATGGATCTTACTAAGAACTTACCGGCACTCTGAGTGATCTGCATGGACTTTCCGCACTGACAGGAAATATTGCTTTCGACTTTATTCAACATATGGCAGCCGTATGCATTGTTATAATTCATATACATAATATAAGGCTTTTGAGGTTCGATTGCCGAACCAATATCAAACAGCGTGTTAAAAAAAGTTTGGCAGGGGAAATAATTCTTTCCCGAAAAAGTAAACACCTCCACGGAAAAGTGGCAATCTCCCTGCCTTACAGGCATTTTGAGAGAACTGTCGCAAGCTCTTTACAGTTATACACCATATTTTCACTGAACAGAAATACTATCCACAAAGGCAAACGACTTTTCACAACAATTGAGATATGGCACGCCCATCAAGTCAGAAAAAGACCAGCTCAGAAAATATTTTTTGTTTAGAAGGGTTACATTGATATTTGAGTTTACCTTATCAGATTACCACGAAGTTAAGGCGCACCGTCTTTATCAAGGATATAGGTAGCCTCAATTCGGTGTACTGCGCCTTTGCGGCCAAGAATGCTGGAATACAGATGAAAACACTCTATGGAAAATGGTGGGCTGAGAAAAAGACTGTGATGCTGGAGAAAACGGCCAACCTTGGCGGGCGGGGTGTTGTTAAGACGGGCAAGGGTGATATGCGGAGAAAACTTACGTTTTTCCAATTCCAGGCCAAGGGCGACAAGCTTTGACTCTATCCGGTTACGGAGTTGCAAAAGAAGCTCACTCTTTTTTAATCCAGCCCAGACAACCCGTGGTTTGCCGCGAGGAGGAAAAAAACCTACGCCATCAAGCTGCAAGTCAAAACACTCTGCATGTACTGCTGCAAGGGCCTCTTGAATCTCCAAGAACACCCCGCCTTCAACTTCGCCTAGAAAGTGCAGGGTCAGGTGCATCTGTTCCGGTGGAAGCCATCGGGCCCCAGGCAGCCCGCAACATAGAGGAGCCAGCTGCTCCTTAATCGTTTCCGGAAGTTCTATCGCGATAAAAAGCCGCATACGATCAGGAAGGAGTTTTATTTTTTTGAGAGGGAGGGAGCAACCCCACATTTTTCAACTTTCTAAACCTTACTCCCTTCTCAACCCCAATCCATGCCGATATCACGGGCTGGAGCTGAATGGGTCAGGCCGCCGACAGAGATTATGTCAACACCGGTTTCAGCAATTTCGCGAACGGTATCGAGGTTCACACCACCAGAGGCCTCAACAAGAGCCTTGCCGTTAATACGTCGAACAGCCTTGGTCATGGTTGCCATGTCCATATTATCAAGCATGATGATATCCACTCCGCAGGCAAGGCATTCCTCGACCTGATCCAAGGTGTCGGTTTCCACTTCAATTTTGATCGTGTGCGGGGTGCTGATACGAATACGCTCTACAGCCTTGCTGATCGAGCCACAGGCGGCTATATGATTGTCCTTGACCAGTACGCCGTCACTGAGACTATAGCGGTGATTGTGACCACCGCCACATCGAACCGCATACTTTTCCAGCATACGCAGACCCGGGGTTGTTTTTCTGGTATCAACAATGCGCACCGGCATTCCACGCACTTGATCGACAAAGGCCGCGGTCAGGGTGGCTATTCCACTAAGTCGTTGTACAAGGTTCAGCGCCACCCGCTCGCCACGCAAAAGCGTCCGTACCGGACCACGGATTGCGAGCAGAACCTCTCCAGCATCTTTGCAACTTCCATCGACAGCCAACTGCGCAAACTCCAATTGACCACCAAGCAGAGCAAAGACTCGGGCGGCGACCTGCTTCATACCACAGGCAACCAACGGTTGGCGGGCAACAAACCGGGCCGATGCTGTCTCCTCACTAAAAACAGCATCGGTGGTGATATCACCATGCTCAAGATCCTCTTGAAGAAAGAGACGTAACTGTTGATCAAGCAGGAAGTCGTCCATGGATCAGCGTAATTTTTTCAGCCGGAGCATAGACTCTTCATTCTTGGTTAGCCGGGCTTGCAGTTCAGCTTCTTTATCCCGTTCCTTTTGCACCACCTGCTCTGGGGCATTATTAAGAAATTTCTCATTGCCAAGTTTCCCACGGACCCGGGAAAGTTCTTTTTCCAGCTTCTGCCCTTCCCTGTCAAGCTTTGCCAGTTCGGCTTCCACATCAATGAGACCGGAAAGCGGTACCACCAACTCCACATCCTGAACCAACGCATGACCGGCATCATCAGGCACCTCGCCCTCGGCAACAATCTCAAGTCGTTCGGCCCTGATCATAGAACTGATGGAAGTGGAAAAACCTTCAAATAAACTCCTTTTCCCTGCATCAGGTGCAATGATCACTGCGCTGATCTTGGCGGTGGGATGCAATTCGGCTTCAGTACGAATGGTGCGCAACCCTGAAATTACCGCCATCAGCAGCTCCATGTCCTCTTCTGCTTGCAGATCCTGCCATCCAGGCTGTTCGTCCGGAAATGGCTCCAGCATTATGGTCCTGCGTACACCAGGCAACTGATTCCAAATCTCCTCGGTCACAAAGGGGGTAACGGGATGCAGCAGCTTTAATATGTTTTCCAGTACACAGAGCAGGACCCCGCGTGCATTTGTTTGAGCTGTTTCATCATCGCCATAGAGATCGGCTTTGATCCATTCCACATACCAGTCACAAAAGGCATGCCAGGTAAATTGATACAGTCCTTGCGCAATTTCATTAAAATTGTACGTATCAAGTGCAGTTCGAACCTCGACAATGGTTCTGTTGGTTCGGCTCAGTATCCAGCGGTGCGGCAGGGCAAGGTCAGCCGAATTTTTCGCAACTGCCGTTATCCCCGGATCAGCATCTTTAATATGCATCTGGGCAAAACGGGCTGCATTCCACAACTTATTGATAAAACGGCGATACCCTTCAATTCGCTCCTCGTCCATGCGGATTTCCCGCCCTTGGGCGGCAAATGCGGTCAGGGTAAATCGGAAGGCATCGGTCCCATACTGGTCGATCATAACCAGGGGATCAATAACGTTTCCCGTGGATTTAGACATTTTCTTCCCGTACTTATCACGGACCAGGGCATGAAGATAGACATCATGAAAGGGTACCTGATCCATCAAATGAAGCCCCATCATCATCATTCGGGCAACCCAGAAAAAAAGAATATCAAAACTGGTGATCAGGATCGACGTAGGATAGAAAGTTGCCAGCTCCCTTGTCTGTTCCGGCCAGCCAAGGGTAGAAAATGGCCAGAGGGCTGATGAAAACCACGTATCCAGAACATCGGCCTCCTGAACCAGATCCAGGCTGCCGCATTGTGGACAAAGCTCAGGGGCTTCGCTCTCAACCACCAGTTGTGCACAACCTTGACAGGTCCATGCCGGTATGCGGTGCCCCCACCAGATCTGACGGGAAATGCACCAGTCACGGATATTATCCATCCAGGCGTAAAAGGTATTATACCAGGTGTTTGGATAGATATTGATCCGACCTTCCCGTACAGCGGCAACCGCCTTGTCGGCCAGGGGACGAACCGAAACAAACCACTGCTTTGAAGTGGTCGGCTCAACCACCGTCGAACAACGGTAGCATTTACCGACAGCATGTTCATAGGGCTCTATTTTTTCCAGAAAGCCCTGTTCCTCAAGATCGGCAACGATCTTTTTACGGCATGCAAACCGATCAAGGCCTGCGTAACTTCCTGCAGCCTCATTCATGACACCGTGATCATCCATAACCTTGATCCGCTCAAGATCATGGCGCAGACCGATTTCATAGTCATCTCGATCATGGGATGGTGTCACTTTCAAAGCACCGGTACCGAATTCCCGCTGGACATGATGATCAAGAACAACAGGGATGGTTCTGCCGGTGAGCGGCAAGCGAATACCGATATTCTGCAATCCCTGATATCGTTCATCTTCGGGATGGACGGCAACTGCCGTATCACCAAGCATGGTCTCCGGCCTGGTCGTCGCGACGATCACCACACCGGACCCATCGGCATAGGGGTAGCGAAGATGGTAGAGTTTTCCGTCTGTAGGGTCATGCTCCACCTCGTCATCGGCAAGCGCAGTATGGCAGCGCGGGCACCAGTTGACGATATAATCGCCCTTGTAGATCATTCCTTCTCTATAGAGACGCACAAAGACTTCACGCACAGCCTTTGATAGCCCCTCGTCCATGGTGAAACGCTCCCGGTCCCAATCACAGGAGGCCCCCATCCT
>CAMYLK010000136.1 GCA_947259225.1 uncultured Desulfobulbaceae bacterium
TGCCTGTTCCTTTTTACTGCAGGCAGTGAACGTTGCCAGCATCAAGACACAGAAGCTGATTGTCAAACTGTATTGTATGGGTTTCATAAGATCTTCCTCTGTCCAGAGACCAACAAGGGGGTTGTTTTTATTGAGGTTGACTGAGAGCAATTCTGCCCAGAATATATTTTTTAAGATCCGGGGCTATCCTGTACCCAGAGAGAATGATTTTATTGTATTCGGCAGTTGCATCTTCATGCTTTCCCTGCTTATCAAAGATGCGAGCCCGTGCAACCATGGAGTTTAGATTTTCACCGTAAAGGATATCGTACTTTTTGAGGAGTTTCAAAGCTTCGGGGTAGTGTTTTTGTTCCTCACTGAATACGGCATAACTGAGCAACGCTTCTTTCAAGGGACTTTTGCCCTGAACAGCATGCTCAAAAAATTGCTGCGAATTTTTTAACTCCTTCATGTTTGCAGAGGCAATGGCTGCATTTAATGAAGCCTTGGCAAGGTTTTGGTCGATGGCCAGTGCCTTTTTGGCAAAATACAGCGCTTTGGCGTTTTGCCGTAATTGTACAAGATAAATTGATGAAATTTTATTGGCAAGTTTGGCGTTATCCTGCCATTTTTGTAGCGCCAACTCATACTGGTGGATGGCACTCTCAAATTCTTCTCGTTTCTCAAATTCCTGGGCTTTGGAAATATATTTTTTTGCTGCAATCACAGTTTTAGGAATACTCATCTGTTGTTGGATAAGTATAGCTTCCCTTTCAGTTACGGTTTCATCGGTTTCAAAGCTCAGGTTATCTTCAGCCCGTTCAGGCCAGTTGAAGGCTTTACTTTTCGGGAGGATAACGATGGTGTTAAACCGCTCCTCTTTTTGCAGGTTTTTAAGGTTGAGGATAATGTCTAGAGCGAAATCCCAAGGAACATCATTGAGAGCAAGAGTAAGTGAGCCTGCAACTGCTTCATCCACGACAATATTGGTGTTACTTACTTCGCGTAGGAGGCGGAAAACATTATGAATGTCAATTTTGTAAAAATCGATGGTTATTCGTTCTTTCTTGTATCCTGAAAAATTAAATGCATCTGTCATGGCATCGGCAACAGATTGGGCACTTGTTGTTTCAGTCTTCTGCCGTAAAGGATCTATTTCCGGAAGCTGGCTTTCTATTGTCTGCTTTTGTTGGATAAGCTCACTGAGCTCGTCCTGCTTGCTATCCTCCTCGATGCGTATTTCAAGACCGTTATCTAGAGGGGAGACCTGAAACGGAAACAACGTATCCTTGGAGGAGTCAAGAACGAAACGAAGACCGGAACCTCTTTTTGCTACACGAATTCCTGCCAGTGCAGTTCCAAATTTCTGCTCTTTGAGAAGCGTGTCTCCGGATATATTCTCGATATCGATATACAGACGTGGCGGTGAGCTACCACTTTTGTCAAGTACATCATGGGTGTAATTAGAAATTTTGCCATCTGCGATAAGTTGTATTTTTGTCTCGTTTGCTGTGGCAAGCACTTTTATGTCATGTATTTTTGTTGCTGTATCCTTATCTGTCGTTGTTTGCGCTGCCGCTGCCTTGGATTGTGGCTTCGTTGACTTGAGACTGATGATGATATTCTTTTCGTTTTGTGCAACAGAAAACGGACGTGATTCATTAAGAGTGAAGGTGAATCTTGTCAAAGGAGGGGTGGAGTCGGTAACGTCACTGGTGCTCAGGGTAATCCCGCTTTCTTTCGGAAGCGAGATAACCGCCTGTTGCGAAAGAGAAGTGTCTGCAACATCAACCACGATTCTAGCCGGTTTAAAGAGTTCGTAGACCGTGTATGTCGGAGATGTTGTTCCTTCGAGTGTTATGTTGAATGTATTATCCACTTGTTCACTGGAAATAGCGGTTATGGTGTTCGTCTTTTCAGCCGCTTGAACCAACCCCGTTTTTTGAGCAGGGTTGAGCAACACGAATACGAACGTGAGAGCAAGTATCCCGCAGTATGCGGGCAAGTTTTGTCTATATTGGACAAGTAAAGAAAAGTGACACATATCTATTGATCTCCCTCTTTCTTCAGACGCATTATAACGGTGTTTTTTATCGCTTTACCAGCGCGAGTATGAGCAGTTTCGGTAATGAGGACCTGCTGCGGTCTTATTTCTGTTACAATGCCACGTCGTCCAATAGCTGTTCCTTCATTGAGCATGTACCCTTTGCCTGTAACGTCTTCCACCATGGCTATTTTTTTATCGTTTGCCTTGAGAACTGCCACCAAAGTTAATTGTCCAGGTTCAAATTGGCGCATACCCGTTAGGTCAATATCTTCTTCAACTATTTCGTCTGGGTTGATTTTCGGGGTAGATGCCTTTTCCGACAGAAACGGAACAAAGGGGTCCGGTCTGCCTTCAAGAATATATTCATAAAGGACGACTTGTTCCGCTGCAGGAGATAATGGTTCCGCAGGCTCGAGAACATCGGCAGGTTGAGTTGCAGCGTTAGCGGAAAAGAATATACCGCAGGTAACAGCAACGAGGAATAATCCCAAACTGTTCTTTAATCTATATTCAGCCAACATGGCAGTCCTGGGCAATAGTCATTTTGATATTACTTCTTCTTCTTAGCATCAGGTGTTGGTGCCTGAGTATCTGTAAAACTATACGTGACCAATCGACAGGTGGAATTGAGGAGCATTTCCCCTCCCTCTTTTGTTGGTGAGGCCATTTTTATATTATTTACAGCTACAATCCTGTCCAGTTTGCTGACCTGATCCAGGAAAAAGCCCATATTGTGATACGGGCCACGGGTTGAAATATCTACAGGTATCTCCGCATAAAAATCTTTGGGAATTTCACCACCTGGCTTAAAGGAGAGAAAATCAAGGCCAGCTCCCTTGCCGAGATCAGAAATGTTGCGTAAAAGATTAGGGATCTCCTTGGTTTCGGGCAAAACGACAGCTGCCGCCGCAAACTCTTTTTCGGTTTTTTCTTTCTCTGCCTGATATTTAGGGAGTTCTCGAGCGGTTTTTTTTGCCTTATTGAGTTCTGTTCTGGCCGAATCAACTTGTGTATTCAATGCTACAATTTTATCGGATCCTGGTTTGTAAAGGAGAAAGTAAAATAGTGCGACTGGAATAAGGACAGCAGCGAGGATGATGCCGAATTTTACTTTTTGATCGAGAGGGATAAATTTCTCGTCTAAAAAGGCATCAAATTTTTTTTCTGAATTGTGAGAAGCCATGGGGTGGAAGACTCGCTAATTTTTTTCAGCTGTTTTATTCCCTGTCGGAACACCGATAGCACAGGACAGGGAAAAAGATTTCAAGTTGCGCCCGGCAAAGGCCTGCAGAGAGGAGTTTGCCAAATTGACACTCCTGATATATGGTGATTTTTCTAAGCGTTCCATATACTGGGCAATGGTCCGATTATCGAGCGCCATTCCGGAGATTGAGAGGGTGTTTCCACTTTGCGAGAGTGAGCTCAGCCACATACGTTTTGTCGGCGTGTTATTGGCTACTTCGTCCAGGATATGAACAGTAAGGGATGATTCGGCTTTTAGCTTGTCTATTATACCGATACGTTTTTCAAACAAGGCCCTGTCTTGCTCTAGCTTTTTGATATCATTTAGAATTTTCGTGTAGCGTTGTTTCTCCTGGTTTATCTTGGTCACTTCTTGCTGTAATTGACTTGCCTTGCTCGACTGCATAAAACCGACAATGCCTAGCAAGCTCAAGAAACACAACATCCCGAGAGCAAACAGCGTTAATTGTTGTTTTGCTTGCGCTCTGCGCTTGATTTCCCGGACTGGGAGTAGATTTATGCGTACCATAGGTCTCTAAAAGGCAGCCGGACGTATTGCAAGGCCTGCGGCAATTGCCATTTCCGGGGCAATGGCATCAATGTAATCCGGATCAATTTTCTTTTTATTGGTTTTCATTTGCAGAAAAGGGTTGAATGAAACGACTTCTAGGTTCGTTTCCTGACGAATAAATGCTTTTAAACCCTTCACTTTGGATCCACCTCCACTTAAGATAAGCCGATCGAGTGGAGAGTCGGGGTGGTTGGCAAGATACAGGTCAATGGCCTTTTTTATCTCCAATACCCATTGTGTGCAGGTCTGGTTGAAGATTTCTTCAATCTGGGCCTGGTGCTCACCGGTTGGCAGGAGTCCAAGTTTTACCTTTTCGGCCTCTTCATACTCCAGGCCAAGCGCATTGGCTATCTGGTCGGTCAATTGGTCACTACCCACCACGATGTCTCTGGCCAATACGGATGCGCCATTTGAAATAATATTGATGTTCATCTTGGAAGCACCAATGTCGACCAGCGCAACATTTGACAAGCTCTCGGTTGTCATTTCCCA
>CAMYLK010000137.1 GCA_947259225.1 uncultured Desulfobulbaceae bacterium
GCGCTGAAGCCGATATCAACAAGCCTGCTGTCACGCACCGGCGCGACGGATATCCTGCCGATAAAAGCACTGACCAGGCCCGAATCCGGCAGATACTTTTCCTCATCGGTCTTGAGACCGGGCTTGCGGGCGACTTTTGGTTCAGATCTGATAAGCCCTTTGATTGTCTTTTTGAAGCTGCTTATCATGCCGCGTATTGAACTTTTCAAATTCACGACAAGGCCGGTTTTGGGTGTGGGGTTAAACTCCTCGCTCTCGGCAAGATTCAGTTTATCTATAACCCGGCGGGCCACAGTCCGGCTTTCGATGATCTTATACTGCGTCTCCTTGTAATCGGGATCCCAGGCGTCAATTGCCATGACTTCCTGGATTGAGACAATATTGGGATTGGATGTCTCAATGATCATCCGGGCGTTGGCCCGATACATCGGTTCCTCTGTGAACACATTAATGGCCATAGTCAGCAACACGATGACAAAGGCTGCAATGATGGTCCACCGCCGCTTGCTGATTATCCTCAGGTAATGGCGCACATCAATCTGCGACTCTTCCTGGATGTCGTTTCCGAACTCGTCCATGTATTTAGATTTTTGAAATGAAAGCTCAGTCTTAGTATTTAATGCTAAAGGTTTCGAGGGTTGTCAGCATACAAAACTGCTGACGATTGACACAAGGTTTCAAGTAAAAAAATACTGACTTATGACCACTGCCAACCCTTATAGCCTTATTTGCCTTACTTTTTTACCCTCGACTCCTCGAACCCTTTCTTTAAAATCTTTATCCCTTGAATCCTTGGACCCTTGGCCCCTTGAAACCTGGTTTCTCAAAAGAAACTCTGAGGCACGATAATGATGTCATCGGGCCTGATGCGCACATCATGGATCTTGCGGCCCGATGAGGTAATGGCATCTACATTAACGGTGATTATCTTCTCCACCCCGTTTTCCACCCGAATGATGCGCGTTTTCCTGCGGGCTGCAATATTGCTGAAGCCCCCGGCCGTACCGATGGCGCCGACCAGGGTAAGGTCCTCCTGGATAAACTTGTAAGACCCTGGTTTTTTCACCTCACCCATGATATAGAAAAATTCCGCCTCAGGCAGATAAATTACGTCATTGTCCTGCAGAGTCAGATTTGAAACAAGGTCATTGCCCCGCAGCAATTTTTCAAGATCGACGCGTATCACTATCTTGGAGGATTGGGACTCCGAACGCAGGCTGCCGCCAAAATCAGGAGTACTTCCCCAGGCGGAAACAGTTTCATTTTCCTCAACATCCACTTTCTGAGTCGCTGCCATTTTCTGCAGCAAAACTTTACGGACGATCATCACCTGTTTACCAGCAGTATCAGGGTTCACACCCCCGGCAGTTGATATGGCATCAATTAAATGCTCGTCGGCCTTAAGAGCATAACCGCCCGGTCTGCGTACCTCGCCCAGCACCTTGTATTTCTTGCTGCCATACAGGTCAACCAAGACAGACACCTGGGCATCAAGCAGCAGCTGTTTCTCTGCCAGTTTTCGTGCAACGAGCTCTTCAATCTGGGAAATGGTCAGGTCATCTATCTGCAGCCTGCCGAGAAGAGGAAATGAGATAGTGCCGTCATTGGCTACACGGATTCCATTGCGAGTCAGATCCGGTTCATCATAAACAATGATATTTATGACATCACCGCCACCCACCCTGTATTCCGTTTCAGCGAATGATGAAACACCCTGGAATCTGGCAAGGTATTGTTCAACGGTGTACTTGGGCGTCTCACCGTTAATATCCTGCAGGCCAGTTCCCCGTGTTTTTTCCTTGGTTGTTTCACGAAGACGGCTGATCAGATCCTTATCAACCTCTTTGATGCCGGCCACCTGGGTGCTGTCCTGCACTTCCATAACCTGAACAATATCGTCCGTTACAGCCGGACCACCGCAGCCGCTCAATATGAACAGGCCAGCCAACAGAAATAAAAGAACAGGTAAATGTGTTATTTTTTTATCCATAAAAAACAAGGTCCCCCAATCCACCACCATGGAACCTTACCAGTTTCTTTTAGCAATTTAAACAAATAGTTAATGATTACAATTATGAATTCTCGTAATCCTGAGCCTACTGAACAGGTCTATGAAATGAGCACTTGTTAAAATTTCCGGTTATCAGTTTTTAAAACTTCAAACTGGTCTCTAGCAGATAAGCGAAACGCAGTGTAGACTTCGGATAAGCGAAACGCAGTGTAGACTTCGGATAAGCGAAACGCAGTGTAGACTTCGGATAAGCGAAACGCAGTGTAGACTTCGGATAAGCAACCGAAAGAAGACTCTGACTGCCAATTTTCCCCTCACACCTCATTTTCCCAATCTTTTTACCTTGCCCCCTTGGCCCCTTGACTCGTTGTCGTTTAACGATACAAAACGACGATTATCAGCATACGAAAATTGCTGCTGATTGACAGGCAGGACCCTATCATTTCATATCCTTTTACCTAATACCGGAGTGTTAGCGTAACCATGCCGCGGTTGTTGGTCCAGCTTTCACCTGGCTCATCGGAATTCCTGCGGTAGTAATTATAGCCGATGCCCAGAGTCCAGCGCCGGTGCAGCAGATACTCCAGCCCGAGCCCGGCCCTGAAATCCTCATCATCCCGGGCAGTGTTATAATCATTATGGGTGATTCCCACGTAAGCCTTGAGCCTGTACCAGGAATAGAACCTGTGCGTCAGGCCGACGGTCAGATCAGTCCCGGTGAAAAGTTCAGTTGTATTAGATCCTCGGGGGTAGACCCCTCTTTCGAGACGCAGAGTGAAATCTGTCACACCGGGTTGCAGCGCATAATTAATCTTTGTTGCAGCCAGCCAGGTATTCTGGTCTTCATAGGACACCCCATCGACGTCATGATGGTTTTCAAAATCCAGCCAACCGTAGCCGAAATTCAGTTCACCGGTAACCCGGGAAGTCAGATCCCAGGTCAAACCTGCAGCGATCCGGTCAAATATATAATCCGCATCGTTTGATTCATTGACCGTCCGGTCCGGTGAAGCAGTATTATAATCGCGTTCACCGTGGAGGTAGCGGACAAAACCCCAGGTTTTCTGGGCCACTCTTTTCTCAAAGCCCACACCAAAGCTTGTTTCATCAAAGTTCTGGCTCCAGTCAACTTTCTTGTCCTTGTATTCCTGCACATCGTAGTTTGCGTATCCGACCAGTTTCGTCCTGTCCGCATGACTGTAACCCAAGCCCAGGCCCAGGAGGTTATACCAGCGTTTTTCCTGGCGTCCCAGGGCATATTCATCAGTGGAACCAAATGGATCAGAGGTATGGACAAAATTATTCCCCAGGTCGACAAAAAGCCCTGACGGGGCATTATAGTCTATCTCTAAGCCAATATTGTGCCTCTGCCAGTTGTTGTCTGAAAAGTCAGAATAAAAGGCAAAGTCCCCTCCATACCCCAGTTTGATGCGCCCCCTTTCTTCCAGGGAATAATCTATCATCAAACGCGGAATGGCATGGCTGATAACATCGGATTCCGTGTTCGATCCGTCCAGATAAATGTTGTCATTGTAGACAATGCCCACAGCAAGTTCAGGAAAGAACTTGAGCTTTCCCGTGCCGAAGCTGTTGCCGACAGGCCAGAAAGGCATACCCGGGGACAGGTATTGATAACTGTCATAGACTGCAGCATTGGACCACAAACCTCCGGCCCACAACACGCCCGCTGCAATCAGAGCAGATATGTAATACAATTTTTTCATGAAAAAAATAACGGCTCAGGGCGTTAGGCTCCCGGAGTTTATGCCCTTTAGGGTGCTCGCTTACCTGGCGCAAGGATATATATTAAAGAATTTTACCATCTGCCCTGTGCCTATAACATCTATTTTGACGGACTCGGTGGATTATACAGATATTCCTCGGCATTTCTTTCATAGCGCTCTGCCTTAGAAAAAACCCAATGGGTCGGCAGGTTTTCACCGGCCATACTGTAACCCACCTGGATCTCGGATTGTGTTGCCCCGCAGTTATGTGCCCAGCCTGCAATATCAGCATTGCCTAAACCAAAATCCAGGGCTGCGTTAATCACCGCACTATGATCCTGTCCGGCCTGAAACAGGGCGCACAAGGTATCCGATCCTGAAACTCCGGCAGCATTCAGATCGGCAATCAGGCCCTTCAATGTAGAGTCCGAAGCCAGACCGGCTTGAACCACTTCCTGCAGCGGTTTGCCGGCAGCAATGTCTTCAGCAATGCCGGCCCAAACATACGGCCCAGAAAACACAAAAAGCAGGACTGCAATTGCAGCCTGCCGAATTGGTAAATAAACTCGTTTTGTCTTTTGCTTCACAACC
>CAMYLK010000138.1 GCA_947259225.1 uncultured Desulfobulbaceae bacterium
CTTCACCCCGATGAGAAGATTACTCCGAAGCATATCTTTCACTGGACGAGGCGTTTTCTCAACTGGAATTATATGTGTGCCGAGTGCCATACAACGAACCTGCAGAAAAACTATGACCTGGAAACAAATACTTTTAAAACCACATGGACAATGATAGACGTTGGCTGTCAGGCTTGCCACGGGCAGGGTTCCAATCATGTGGAGTGGGCAGAATCCGAAGAAGGGACAGAGAATAAAAAATATGAGTTTAAAGAGATGGGGCTTGAAGTGAATCTGAAAGCTGATGATTCAAAAGTTCAGATTGAGGCGTGTGCACGGTGCCACTCCCGCCGGAACGGGTTGCAAAAAAATTATCAGTACGGAAAGCCATTTATGGATTATTATGTTCCCCAGGTGTTAACGGATCCGCTCTACTATCCTGACGGGCAGATTCTCGATGAGGTGTATGTGTACGGATCATTTGTCCAGTCAAAAAAATATCAGCAGGGAGTCCGCTGCACCGATTGCCACAATCCCCATTCAGCCCGCCTTCACGACCCGGGGAATGAACTCTGCACCGGTTGTCATGCTTCGGCGCCATCACGGAGTTATGACTCTGTTGTTCTAAAAGACTACGACACGCCTGATCATCATTTCCATAAACCGGGATCAGAAGGTTCTCAGTGTGTGGAATGCCATATGCCCGAAACAAAATATATGATCGTTGATCCCCGGCGTGACCATAAGTTTCAGATCCCTCGACCCGATCTTTCTGTGAAGCTGGACATACCCAATCCCTGTAACAGGTGCCACAGTGACAAAACGCCCAAGTGGGCAGCGGACAAAATTAACGAAGTACATCCATCAACAAAAGATAAGCGTGAAAAGGAAATTCATGATGCCGAAATTTTTGCAGCAGGTCAGCAGGGGAAGGCGGAAGCAAAAACAGGTTTGTTTGAAATTATAAACAATAGAGATAAACCACCCATTATCAGGGCATCTGCCTTAAACATCCTGTCTGGCTTCAGGGGTAATGACGCAATTGATGTAACAGCCCTATCCCTCATGGATGACGATCCTCTGGTCCGCTATGAGTCAGTAAGAGCTTTTTCACTTCTTATGCCGAAAGCCATGGGAGTTGAGGAACAGGAGAAAAAATATTCTCTCCTTGTGCCTTTGTTAAAGGACCCTGTTCGTGCCGTTCGTTCTGAGACTGCAAGGGTATTAACTGAAGTCCCGGCATCGTTATTTGCCCCAAGAGATATGGAGGACTTTGAAAAAGCGCTTGAAGAATATAAACAACGACAGGATTCTGTAGCAGACCGCCCGGAAGCACATCTGAATTTGGGCATAATGTACGAAAATATTGGAGATCACGACAGGGCCGAGGCATCGTACAAGACTGCCATAGGGCTTGTAAACGACTTTTATCCTGCCAGGTTTAATCTTGCAAATTATTACAATAAACGAAAGAGAAACAGTGAGGCAGAACAGCAGTTCAGAGAAATACTAGCACTTGATCAGGGAAATGGTCAGGCGCATTACTCTCTGGGCCTGCTCCTGGCTGAAATGAATCAGCTTGATGATGCTGTCATTGCAATGGCAAAGGCAGTGGAGCTCATGCCAGAGAGAGCCCGTACAATATATAACTATGCCCTTACCTTACGGCATCTTGGTCGCAATGCAGACAGCCTTTCAGAGATGCTCAAGGCCCATGAAATTGACCAGCAGGATCCAGGAATTGTCCAGGCTATAGCGATTTTCTATATTCAACAGGAGGAATGGGAAAATGCCCTTTCCTATGCTGAAAAACTTGTGAAATTGGCGCCTGATGCTGCCAGTCCAAAACAGATGCTCAAGCGGATTCAGCAGGCAATATCATCGCAGTAATTTGTTCAAGCAGTTAGACCTTCTTTTCGATTTTTTAATAAAGAATATTGTAATTATAAAAAAAATATGATATTTGTCATATATAACATATAGCCGTTATGTTACGTTACGATTTATTCAATTCAATTTAACTTTAAATCAATAAGCAAAACGCTCTTATCAGAAAGGAGAAGATAATGAAATCCAGTAAGTTTGCAGTAGCAGTATTAGTCGTATTGGTTTCACTAACTCTGGCTGTCGGGTCAGCATTAGCTGCCAAGAAGCCGAACATTCTTGTCATCTGGGGTGATGACATAGGCTTCTGGAACATCAGCCACAACAACCGTGGCATGATGGGCTACAAGACGCCGAACATAGACCGCATCGCGGAAGAAGGAGTGGGCTTCACCGATTACTACGGTCAGCAGAGCTGCACCGCAGGTCGCGCCGCCTTCATCAGCGGTTCGGTGCCTATTCGTTCTGGCATGACCAAGGTCGGTCTGCCGGGTGCGAAGGAAGGCTGGCAAGAAGTTGACGTGACCATGGCCACTGTTCTCAAGGGCCAGGGTTACGCCACCGGCCAATTCGGCAAGAACCACCAGGGAGATCTTAACAGTCACCTACCAACGAACCACGGTTTTGACGAGTTCTTTGGTAACCTCTACCATCTCAACGCCGAAGAGGAGCCGGAGAACGAGGATTATCCCCGTGATATGGTATTGAAGAGTGGCAAGACGTTCCTTGAGACATTTGGCCCCCGTGGCGTGCTGCACACCTATGCAACTGACAAGGACGATCCCACGGTAGATCCACGCTTCGGCAAGGTAGGTAAACAGAAAATTGAGGATACTGGCCTGCTCACCAAGAAGCGCATGGAAACGGTTGATGATGAAACCCTCGCTGCCGCCAAGGATTTCATAAAGCGCCAGGTTAAAGCCGGTAAGCCATTCTTCACTTGGTGGAACGGCACCCGCATGCACTTTCGTACTTACGTGAAGAAGGAGCTTCGCGGGATTTCCGGCCAGGACGAATACAGTGATGGCATGGTTGAGCACGACATGCATGTTGGTGAGCTGCTGAAGCTGCTCGATGACCTCGGTATTGCTGACAACACCATCGTAATGTATTCCACCGATAATGGCCCACACTACAATACATGGCCAGACGCTGGCACTATGCCGTTTCGTGGTGAAAAGAACTCCAACTGGGAAGGCGCTTTCCGCGTGCCCGCATTCGTTCGCTGGCCCGGCCACTTCCCGGCAAACACCACGCTTAATGGTATTGTCTCTCATGAAGATTGGCTGCCGACCTTCGCCGCTGCTGCTGGCAACGCGGACATCAAGGAGCAACTCCTTAAGGGCGCCGAGATCAACGGCCGGAAATACAGGAACTACATTGACGGCTTTAACATGCTCGACTATTTCAGCGGAAAAAGCGAAGAGTCACCGCGCAACTATTTCTGGTATCCAGACGACGAAGGCCAGTTTATAGCCGCGCGCTATATGGACTGGAAATTGGTCTTCAAGGAAAACCGGGGAAAGACCATGGCCCTCTGGCGTGAGCCATTTGTCTCACTGCGCGCACCGCTGTTGTTCAACCTTCGCCGCGACCCGTTCGAGAGAGCCCAGCACAACTCCAATACCTACAATGACTGGTGGATGGACCGCGCGGGATTCATATTTCCTCCAGTCGCGGGGGAATTGGCAAAATTCATCATGACCATGAAAGAGTACCCGCCAAGTCAGAAGGCGGGTTCTTGGAACATTGGAGAGATTATGGAGAAATTGCAAAGTGGGCATGGCAGTAAGTAGGACGTCCTTAGGTGCTGAGTTGAATCAGGCCGTGAGTAACTGTACTCACGGTCTGTTCCCAAAGTGATTTAGGGAATTGCTCCCTATTATTAGAGCATAAAGGATTACAACTGGGGTATTAGAGTACTGGAGCATTGGAATTTTTCAATGCTCCATCTCTCCATAATTCCAGGTAGTTTAAAAAGAGGAGTAATAAATGAAGAAACTATATAAAGAACCTCTACTGCATTTCCTGATAATCGGAGCATTGATCTTCGTTCTCTTTTCAATAGTCAATAAAGAAGAGATCGATCTTTCCGGCAATAAGATAGTTGTAACTGCAGCTGATATTGAGCGGCTGAGCGGAAACTGGTCCAATAAATGGAACCGTATGCCAACTGAGTCTGAGTTGATGGGCCTTGTTGATTCCTACATCAAAGAGGAGGTCTATTACCGAGAAGCGCTTGCACTAGGGCTTGATCAGGACGATACGGTTCTCAGGCGCAGGCTGATGCAGAAGATGGAGTTCCTCTCTAACGATCTTGCAGAGCTTAACCAGCCTGATGAAACTGTTCTGAACAGGTACTTTCTCGATAATCAGGATAAATATGAACTGCCTGCCCGCATGTCGTTCACGCATATCTATTTCAGCTGGGACAAGCGCG
>CAMYLK010000139.1 GCA_947259225.1 uncultured Desulfobulbaceae bacterium
GCGCAACTGTAGAGCAGTACAATGTCATTATTCAAACTCAGTCCCGATACGGAGACCTTGGTTATTTCGCATCCCTTGGTGCCGGCACAGATCACAGGCACCAGCGAAATCAATCCGAAACCCTGATCGGGACGAGGACACAACGCCGCGAATTAGTGAACAGGCAACATTCAATTACCCAGACGCATTCCACAATCAACGCTAATGTGGAGAAAAAAAGTATTTTTGATGACGGCATAGGCATAGATGAGAAATCCATAAAGGTGCCTGATTTCAGTATAACCCTTCCTGAATTCGGATTTAACGGAATAAAACTCGGGGAGAAGATAATTAATAAAGTATTATTTTTCTTACCCAAAGACGGAGCTGCCTCTTCGTCTGTATCGGGCAAAACAATAAACTTTAAAGGTCCTGCCCTGACTCTTGGTGAAGTCAAGCTTAAAGGTAATGACATTGTAATTGGGCCGAGCACTCTTGAATTACCCACATTTTCCCTTGGAGAAATTACTATTGGAACGGTGGTTTGCCGGGTTTTTAGATGCCCGGAGGGTGATCTATTCACTGTTGGCAATGTACAGCTCAATGATAACAAACTGGAATTTGGGGAACGGATCATTAAGGATAAGAATCCTATCCCCGGTATAACGGGCTTTGGCGGTGGATATGCTATGGTCGGGAGCGGTGAAATTAGATCAGAATCAGGGCAGGCAAGGGTTCAAGTAGACGTGCCGGTCGATCTTGGTAAATTTGGCGACGGCAAATTTATCGACTTCAATATTCTTTGGAAAAATATAAGTGATGAGGATGGCAAAGATCTTGATGACGGATTGGATGTTCGTCGAATCTTATCAGTAGCGAAGGAAAAACTTCCAGAAATTACATTGCAGCTTGACCTTACGTTGGACCTAGAATTGCCTGACGGGTTTAACGTTGAATTCGACGGTGCCATTTGTTTATCTGCAAATGGTTGCGGAGAGATAACTATTATGAAAAAGGACGAACTCTTTGCGGAAAACAGCAGGACAGAGTTTGACACTGTTGGGAAAAGTTATGATGAGACTCATGAGAACAAGGAAGCGTTTAGACATACGGGTCCCGTCATGGCTTTGGGTGCCAAAGCGGACAAGCTGGTCCTCGGTTCAGCATCGATGGACAAAGAGGAGTACAGTGTAGTGATCGTTTCTGATGGCGCCCAAAACAATATTCGCGCGCTTAATGCGGTGAATGCGGCAAAAGCGATAGTAGGGAACAGCATCAATGTCTCTGCTACACAAAGTGGAACGATACAGTCACAGTTATCGGGTCTGATCCTTTCCCAGACCAACACCTTTGTCCAGATCGGCGGTCTATGAGAAAGCTGAAGAAAACGATGAAACAATTTAAAGCGAAAAGTGCAGTTATACTATTTGCTGCCACTTTAATATTTATACTTATGAAGGACGGGTTTACGGGTGAAAGACATGAACTCACCGACGCGGAACTTGGCCGTGTTACAGCCGGCTCTGCCTCTTTGAGTCCTGCAGAGGACCTGGCTTCCTTCAGGTTCGTTAAAACAACCCTATCGGGCAAGAGAGTTACTGCCAAGGGCTCCTTTAAGCTGATTGAGTCTATTGATCGACTGGCTATCGGCAAGTTGACACTGACCGACAGTGCACAGAGCAATCTTCGGTCGCTTATCAATATCAATGCAGTGAATTCCGAAGTAAATGTATTGCTGAATCTCAACATCAATATTGACTCAAATGTCGGCTCTCTCAATCAGTTCAACATCAAGGGAGCAATACCGGGTTTGCTGAACATGCCGGTGCGCTGAGGGTGCGTTCAAGGATCGCGATAATCAGAAGAGCAGTAATCGTTTGCGTGGTAATCAACAGTGTCCTGTCTTTGGCCTGGGCTGCGGAAGTTGTTGTCAGACTGGGAGGCCATCGTATTACTACGCACGCAAAGTCGCTGCTCGAAATCCGGGAGCAAAACCTGGTGCGGCAGGGATGGGACATAAGCTGCGGTGCTGCCGCACTCAGCACGGTTCTTACGTACGATTTGAACAGGCCATATTCGGAAGCAACGATTGCGGTCAGTATCCTTTCCAACACTGACCCCGCGAAAGTACGTGAGCAGGGTGGGTTCTCCTTACTGGACCTCAAACGATTTGCGGAGGCTATTGGTTTTTCGGCAAAAGGTTATAGTGGCTTAGCACTTGAAGACCTCTCCAGGAGCGCAGTACCAGCCATACTGGCAGTACACTTCCGGGATTTCGATCATTTTGTCGTGTTTCGCGGGCGTTTTGCCGGGAAGGTTTTGATCGGTGATCCGGCTTTCGGGAATCTGACCCTGTCTCAGGAGAAATTTATGGAAATCTGGCCGAGCGGCATCGGCTTTTTCGTACAGACTGCGGGCAAGGAGTACTGGGAAGGAGATCCCCTTTCTCCGGAAACAATGAATTTGGCCGTTACCGATCTCAATTATGTTTACCGTCTTCTGCGTGGCGGAGGACCGGCTCCTGCTACGCGGCGGCCCAGATAAAGGAGTAAGCAGGGAATTTAGTTATGTTTCTCAGAATATGCTGTTTCATTACCGCCTCATTAATATTGTTCACTGCAACAGGCCTCTTTGCCCAGGTAGCGTCGCAGGGAACGGCTGACGACACTACTGAGACACTCAGGCGCGCAAGCACCATGCGCGATAAAATTATACAAAAACTGATTACCCGTATTGAGCAGCTGGAGAAGAAAGTCAGC
Source organism: uncultured Desulfobulbaceae bacterium (assembly GCA_947259225.1). Taxonomy (GTDB): domain Bacteria; phylum Desulfobacterota; class Desulfobulbia; order Desulfobulbales; family Desulfobulbaceae; genus UBA10518. The sequence goes on from CAMYLK010000139.1 coordinate 2,739, forward strand.
CAGCTTGAGAAAAATGAAAAAAACGTGTCGCGACCTGAGCCGGCTACAGAAACCGAAGCAGGTATCGCTGTATCTGAGACCTTCGATAACAGCATGGTCCAGGAAGATACTGAGGATACGATAAAGGGCTCAGCAGCGAATAATACAGGTCTGGTACTTGATGAACCTGATAGCAAAGAACAGGAGAGGCTTATTCGCGCAGCTTTCGAGCACACACTCATCGAACGAGGCGGCTTACTGTTACCACCATATACCTACGCCATCGAATCGTCATTTTCCTATGTACATAGCTCTGTAGACAACATATTGATTGATGGCTTCACCGTTTTGCCGGTGCTGGTGGTTGGTGACATCGTTTCTCAGCGTGTACGGCGTGACCAGTTCCTCGGAGCAATGAGCGCAAGACTCGGATTATCGTGGGACTCTCAGGTTGAATTCAGAGTACCTTACGGGTATATGAAGCGAAGAACGTATTCAGCAGATAATGAAGAAGAAATTCTAAGTGATTCCGGATTTGGCGATATCGAACTTGCGTTCAGCCACCAGTTTTACAAAAGCTGGGGTGAGTGGCCCGACCTGTTGACAACTCTGCGCTGGAAGTCGGATACCGGAGACAGCCCTTTTACATCTGATAGAGGGAATATATTTCTCGGTACAGGCTATCATTCACTCAATCTGTCATTTGCTGCGGTAAAGGTCATCGATCCGGTGGTGTATTTTGGCGGCATTAATTATAGTTTTAACCTGGCAACAACCGAGAGCATTGGCCGGTATGATCCCGGTGACAGTTATGGCTTTAATCTTGGAATGGCGATTGCGCTTAACTTGAGTAATTCAATCAGTTTTTCCTATGACCAGCAGTTCGCTCTCCACAGCGAATTAGACGGAGAATCAATTTCGGGCTCATATCTCAACACCGGTGTTTTTTCTGTAGGGAGTTCATACACATTCACTGATTATCTCACCGTCGACTTTTCGCTTGGAGTAGGCTTGACGAGCGACTCGCCTGATGTTGTGATCAGCACTGCATTTCCATTTCGCGGCAAGTTTTAAGCACTGTGTGGTAGGGAACCAGACCTGAAGTTATTTTTATAGCAACTTTACCTTTCGGCTTTATCTAGTGAATAATACGTCTTAGACAGTCATTCCGCTTTAAGTCTAAGTCGTTGATCATTTCGGCGATCATGGTTGGTGTCATACATGTAACCCCTTTCTTTAGATTTCCTTGACGTTTAGAAAACATATATTAAATCTCTTATAGATATTATTTTGATGAAGTGTGGCAGGTATCCATCATATTATATTCTGATATGCTAAAATCTTCATTAGAATAAAGACGTTTGGCAATTGAAAGCATATTAATATTCTAGCTTAGAACTTAATTATATTTAGAATGCATATGACCTATTCGACTGTTATATTGGTCACGCGCTCGCAAGTCAACTTTTTAATGCTTACTTTCAACTGAAAATCATCAATTTTCGATACTCAGTGATCATTTATAATTT
>CAMYLK010000140.1 GCA_947259225.1 uncultured Desulfobulbaceae bacterium
CCTTTTCGAGTCAATCTGGTATGTTCCAATTGTTTGCCACTTAAACACCGGATATTTTATTTTTCGTATAACGAAATAAGAGTTTTTGCGGCGCGTAGCCGCCGTCAAAACTCCTGTTGGACTTAACCGCCGTATCGAGCGGTTTGCTTGGAGTTTTATCTACGGTTTTTCTGGATGCTTATTGATATATAGAAGGGGAGAGTGGACAGGTCAAGCAATATATAGCCAGATTTTAGGTTAATACCAGACAAGAAATTCTGATTTTCAAGGCTTTTTGTAAGATAAAAACCCGGCAGAGGTGGCAATTCCTGGAATTTGGACGTAGCTGTTCCTTGAAGGAGAATGTTATTTTCAAAACCTGCATTCTCAGCCCTAAAAATAGTCAGTTCTGCATACACCAGACTGGTCATGGCGGTGACCTTGCCAGCGCTTTTTGCCAGCCGCGTGGAATAATCTCGATAACTCTCATGAAGCCCTTGTTACAGAAGCGGCATTGTCTGTTTTGTTGCGAAGCGTGGTCGGCATTCTCCGTCCCGGAGATGTGGGTGTCCTGGGCTTTGGCCTCGCTTGCCAAGCGAGACTGAACCTGGTTCAAGAGACTGCGGTTGGCCGGACTCCATAGGCCGTAATAACGCACTTTATGAAAACCTTGAGGCGGCATGTGCTGGAGGAAACGGGCCATAAACTTTAGGACCGGCAGTGTCATGGTTTTCCACCGGTTTTTTCGTTTTTTCTTCTGTTTCCGGGTTTCTTTATAGCGGAATGTCACCTGGTCGTTTTCAATAGCCAGGATACGGTTATTGGTGATTGCGACGCGATGGACATAACGGGCCAGGTACTGCAGGACTTTATCGCTTCCCTGGACAGCGGGTTTTGCGTAAACTACCCAGTCTTTTTCCCAGACCTCGGCAGGTAATTTTACACACGGCAGGGCATCCTGAGCCATTTCCATGAACTTGGCCCGAAAGATCGGCGATAGAGCCTTCACCGGCACCAGAAAATTTCTTCTGGCTGCAAACCAGTACTTGCCGTCTTGGGAGATACCGCCGCCCGGGACCAGAAAATGGCCATGGGGATGAAAGGCCAGTCCATTGGACCAGGTATGGAGCACCGCCAGCATGCCGATTTTAGCGCCTACATATTTCGGGTCGGCGGCAAGCTTCAACAGAGCATATGCTGCCGCCTGCATGAGAATGGAATACAGCGTTTTCTGATGACTGCGCACAATCTCACGCAACTGGGCCGGCAGAGTGAACACCACGTGGAAATAGACAGCCTCCAGCAGCTCGGCCCTTCTTTTATCCAGCCACCTTTGCGTATCATTGGCATGGCACTTTGGACAACCACGGTTTTTACAGGAATGGTAGGCATAATCCAGCGCCAGGCAGTGATCACACTTCACCAGATGGCCGCCAAGTACCTCGGTGCGGCAGTCGATGATATCCTGCAGCGCACGTCGATGGCTGGGCAGCATGTTTTTGCCGAAGCAAGCAATATACCCAGGCCCGTAGCGGCGAAAAATATCCGCCAATTCAGGCATGACTTCCCCTATTTTTTTACGAGTCGGTCATGAGCCTGTTAATGGCGACTTTCACTACTTGTTCACCCTGCTGGGTAAGGTGAGTATAAATAGAAGTAGTGTTAGGGCTCTTGTGTCCGAGCAGCATCTGGATGTAACGCAGGTCAATGCCGTCTTCAAGAAGATGGGTGGCATAGGAGTGGCGTAAAGTATGCACCGAGGCCTTCTTGCGGATGCCGCTCTCCTTAAGGGCGGCCTTGAACGCTTTTTGAACTGTCGAATGTCCTATGGCTTTGTCTTGTCGCTTGGCGGGAAAAAGCCAGTGTCGGGGCCGATGCACCAACCAGTAACTTCGCAGGAGTTCAAGTGTTTTCTCCGGCAAGGGAACATAGCGGTCCTTGTCACCTTTGCCGCACACCCGGATCTGCATGAGCTTGCTGTCGACATCATTGACCGTAAGGGATACGGCCTCATTCAAGCGTAAACCGCAAACATAAATAACCGTTAAAATCACCCTGATGGCAGCACTCCTCACCAGGCCAAGAATCGTATCCACTTCCTGCCTTGATAAAACCGTCGGCAGTCTTTTACCCTTCACCGGCATGGCCAGGTCAAAAAGCTTCCATTTCCGGCCCAGTGTCTTCTCATAAAAAAACTTAATCCCGCAAAGATAAATTTTCAGAGTGCTGCGGGCCGCCTTTCGATCATTGATGACATGCAGAAAAAAATTTCTGATATCATCCTCGCTGAGTTTATCGGGCGGACATTGATAATGCTTGGCTAGACCACTGACAGCATCAGCATAGCTTTTTCTGGTCCGCTCCGCATACCCTTGCAGTTGCATGTCTTCCATCATTCGTTTTCTCAAGTCTGTCATGACAATCCTCCTTTTGATGTAAGGGGTAATAAAAATGCCTTACAAAAAGGATATGCCGACTAACCTGATAAGGGCAAAAAAAACAGGCAGCCCTCAGGACTGCCTGTTTTTTTCTTTGTTTTTCCTACCGCGAAGCGGTTTAGTTGTGCGCCCATGATGGTGCCATATCAACACGGTGAAAGTCCGTGCCAGAGTATGCCACAGCTCTGTAGCCGAAGGTAACTGCGTCGCCATGAGGCGGGGTGGAGAGCAACTGGAGGCGAATTGTCGGTCCGCAGGATGACGAACTCGATTCGGCGGGATGTTTGCGGCGAGCCTGCAACTGAATGGCGAAGCCTGGAAATCACCGGTCACGCTGGAGTGGCAGCTAAAGCGATGATCGGGCACATCACGTGGTTGGAGGTGGAACGACAGGAAGGTAAGGTGCAGTAAGTGGGGAGACCTGTCATACAAGGTGATGGATGGCAGGAGTCAGAACCCTCATATTACCGCAAGCGGTTATCTTGATAGTTTCTCTGGTTAATTTCCGGGAAAGGGGCCCGGAGAATAAATACTCCTGGCCTATCATGGAGCAGTAGCCTGCCATGATAGGAGCGAAGAAAGATGCTACACCCAGAGTGTTCAGTAAAACTGAAAGGACTGTTGAGAGCCGTGGTGAGGTGCGGTTAGCAAAGCCGCATTTATGGGAAGGAGGGTAGGAAGGTGGATACAGGAGGTTCACGAAGATGCAACCAAAGTTGGTAGTTCCTCAAGTGCAGAGTATCGCTAGACAAGGAGCAGAATCCCATAACCCATCAAATTGGGACTGGGTGGAAGCATCAGTGTGGACTGATCGTATGTTGGCAGCCCTGGGTAACGGGGTTAAAGGAGGCAAATGGTTCAGCCTGATTGCTAAGGTTTATGACCGACGCACTCTAGAGGCGGCGTGGAAACGAGTAGCAGCCAACAGAGGATCGGCGGGAGTAGACCATGTGAGCGTCAAGCGCTTCAAAGCCTGTAAAGATCGATATCTACAGGAGCTTGAGAAAGACCTGCAAGAAAGGCGATATCAACCCGAATCAGTTCGGCGGGTATATATCCCCAAGGGAAAGGGACAAACCCGGCCCCTGGGCATACCAACCGTCAAAGATCGGGTTGTGCAGGCAGCATTGAAGATAGTCCTGGAACCAATATTCGAGAGAGAGTTTCTCCCGATGAGTTATGGTTTTCGTCCTGGGCTAGGGTGTAAAGATGCATTACGGAAAGTCGATTACCTCATCAAGGAGGGATATACCTGGGTTGTAGATGCTGACTTGAAAGGTTATTTCGATTCCATTCCTCATGGACAACTACTTGAACGGTTTAGAGAGAAGGTTAGTGACGGCAGAGTGATATCCCTGGTGGAAAGTTTCCTTAACCAAGATATTCTGGAGGGAATGGAACACTGGCATCCCATTGCGGGAACTCCTCAAGGCGCCGTCCTCAGCCCTTTGCTGGCTAATCTCTATCTTCATCCGTTTGATGTCAAAATGACAGAAGCAGGGTACAAAGTTGTCCGTTATGCGGACGACTTTGTAATTTGCTGTAGGAGTAGAGTGGAGGCAGAGGCCATATTAACTGAGGTTCAGAGATGGACAAAGGCAAATGGCTTAACTCTGCACCCAGACAAAACTCATATTGGCAACTGCCTTGAGAAAGGTCAAGGTTTTGAGTTCTTGGGGTATCTTTTCGAAGCTGGACATCGCTATGTCCGTAAGAAAAGCCTTCTGGCTTTGCGAGATAGGATTCGCCAGAAAACGAAAAGAACGTGTGGAAAGAGTGTCGAGCATATAATTGGAGAGCTTAACCCAAGCCTGATGGGATGGTT
>CAMYLK010000141.1 GCA_947259225.1 uncultured Desulfobulbaceae bacterium
GAACGCTGTGGGAATACAACACAACAGCTATGCCAGCGCCCCAGATAAGGAACAAAGAGAGCCACGGAGGCCAGGATATCCTTTTTGAGAAAATCAGCAAAGGGTTTGAAAGGCCTGTGGAGCTATGTACCGAGAGGAATGAAATAAAGCGGACAGGAAGATAACCGGCTAAAAATAAGAATAGATAATAAATCAGATGTGGCTCATTAAAAGAGAGGCCAATGATACCCAGACCGGCAAAAATACCGGGAAGTTTTTTTTCACGCCGGATGGATTGTTCCATGAAATAAAATATCATGGGATACATAAACAGGAGAAAGGCATATTGATTACCGCCGGCCAGGCCGTTAATACGTATGGGGATAAACGTGAACATAACAGCTGCAAGCAAGGCGCCGGTCCTGGAAGTCGCTATCAACCTTGCCAGCAGGTACATGAAAACTCCGGCCAGAACATAGGAAAGAATAACTGTACAATGGACTAAAGAGAAAACTTATAAAGGCAAGGGGCGCGGTGGTAAACCCGTCATTTCCTGCTGTCAAGCCACCCAGCATGTTAAATTCATACGGGTTGGCATTGAATGGAACCAGACCGAGAAGATTTTGTTTAACCAGCCAGAAAAAATAGAAAACCTGCAGGTGATCTCCGGGATGATTCAACACCGACCATTGAAGATCGCCCCTATAGGCGCTCCATGGAATACCCGAGGTAAAATTCTCAACAAGAGGAAAGGTAGAAAGAATAGCCAGCGCCGTCATTACCAGAGAAATAACGACAATTTCAAAAAGTACTTTCATGGCGCTCAATTTTTCACTACGAAAGGGCAACATTCATCCCTCTGACAAGTTCGGCAAGCTTTGGATTTATAGCTTCGGGTAGAAAATCCTGCCTTCGCCTGTGTTGACCGGAGATAATCGTTTTTCGTAACCCCTGGTCATGCATCATGAGCCATGCGGCCACGACCAGTTGTTGCCGATCTGACTTATCCGTGAAGAGCAGCCCTCCCTCATCCATGGTTTCAGGGACGGCTGAGCTTTTATAAGCCAGTACCGGAACATCAAACCACATGGACTCAATCAGAGGCACGCCAAATCCTTCATGTTCACTCATGGACCAATAGAGATCAGCACAGCGGTAACAGGCATGCAGAGTGCTGTCCGGAACCTTGCCGGTAAAGAGTACGTCACCTTCAAGCCCGTGCTGACGAACAAGCTCCAGCAGCGACTGGTAATAACTTTCCTCCTCTATATACCCACCCACAAGGATTAGCCTGCAATTTCCATACATGGAGCGATAGACGGCAAAGGCCTCAATCAGGTCATACTGACATTTATTGGCAACAAGTCGTCCGACAAAGAGAATATTGTCTTTTCCGTCCTGAAGCCGCATCATCATGTTTGGATCAGCCTGAATATTCCATTTTTCAGGGACAACACAGATGGGCAATACCGAAGGTGAAACAAAACCGTTTTCCTCCAGTTCAAGGCTGTTAAAGAGGGAATCACCAGCACTGACCGAAAAATGTGGAGCCAATCTACCGAGGTCACGCAAGCCCTGTTCAAGCTTCGTCGCCAGTTCCGGATCGGCATCCCGTACAAGAGCAGGTGGAGTGACATTATGATAAATGAGGCTTTTTGGGCCAGGGTGACCAATAACAAATTCCGTCAACCCGGCACCGATGGAGTGGTGATAGATCAGGCCGGCATCGCTTTTGATATCTTTACCTTCGTTAAACAGACGCGCTTCATGGGTCATCAAGGGGTCGAGATGTTCTGTAAAAATCTCAGACCGGTATCCCAGCTCTTTGAGTCGTTCACGAATGATGATTGCCTGATTACTAATTGCATCCCCATAAGCAAACCCCGGGGTCAACTGGTGCAGGGTGCGCCGCCCTGATCGATGGCGCGTTTCTGCCGATTCTATTTTCCCACCATCAAGGCCGAGAACCGCCTCGTAACGTTCTATGACCGCATCCCATTCCGCATATTCCCTGGCATATTCCCTGCCCCTTGCTCCCAGCTCAAGCAATCGGGCCTCTTCCACCTGCTCAAGGTTGTGAAAAAGTGCAGCCCACTCCCCGCGGCTTTCGGCCAACCAGCCGCCTCCCGCGGCTGTAACAGCCATGGATGTCGCCAGACACTTACCATGGGCAGCCACCGGTCTGTTATACAACCAGGCCTCCATTATGACCCGGGAATAACTTTCGTTCCTGCTTGGCTGAAACAAGGCGGAACATCTGGACAGCAGCGCCTCTTTATCAGACTCCGAGACAAGGCCCAGGTCATGGACCCCTTGTGCATCAGATCCAAATTGTTCGCTACCGGGACCTGCAAGAACGAGTTTCAGGGCCGTTTTCGGGTGGCTTCTGCGAAACTGCTGGTAAGCGGACACAAGCAAAGCCGTGTTCTTGGTTTTATCACGGCGTCCCAGACAGAGCACATACTGTTCTCTATCCAGATCAATCCCCCCCACACGGGTTGGCAAAGTTTGCCGGCTCGAATCAAATCGCTCAACTCCAACGCCGACAACAGCTCCTTTTCTTTGAATGCCGGGGCCGAACAACGTATGGGCCAAACGCTCTTCACCCAGTGAATTGTATAACACCCCGTGGCAACTGCGCATGATTTGTTCAACATCCGGCAGATAGGCATAGACCTCATCATGGAGACAGGGCTGCAACCACGACTTACCACGAACCAGGGGCAGGCCGTTGAGGATTATTCCATACAGATAGGGTAGAAAAACAAAGGCGTGATATTTATTTTTATTTCGCCGCAGATATCGCTCCAAAGCCTGCGAGTTGATATTCTCGGCGACAAACAGATCCCCAGTGCCAAAGGTGAAGGGATTACTCCCCGGCTTTAACTGTTCCGGAGGAACTTCAAGGGCATGGGTGTTGGCGTGATTAAATAGCTCACCGTTTCGCTTGTCGACCTTGAACCTGCGCACGACAAGCCCATCAACATGCTCAACCCCGGCAGGCAGGTGATTTGTGGACCAGTCTTCCAGAAAAGAGGCGCAGCAGGTGGTGAGTACCTCTACGGAATGGCCCCGCTCCGCCAGACGATTTGATACCTGCCAGGCAAGTTGTTCAGCCCCTCCTTTTAACTGTTCACCGAACCAGGGAATAACGAAAGCAACAGGTTTCATGCCTTGTATCCAACTATAGCATAATCCCTGGCACAGGAGAGTACCTCATTCAAACGCGAGGCCAGTTGCGGCGCCTCTTCTTCGGGAAGACGTTGCTCACCTTCATGGGGATGGAGATACAGGAGTTCAACTTTGCAAAACCCTCGATACTCCAATAAAAATTGATGGGTTTCCGGGTAGAGTGGGCGTAAATGGGTAGGATCGGCCCAAAAATTACAACCGCCGACCAGAAGATTTCTGGGGTTTGGTGTTTCAAAAAGGGCAAGACCGCCGGGTTTCAAGACTCGCACACTCTCATCGAAAAGGGCAATTCTATCATCAAAGCCAAGGTGCTCTATGAGATGAAATGAGGTGATCGCCCCCAGGCTGTTATCGGGTAAAGAACGCAGATAACTGAGCGCATCGCTCTCCTCGACCGCAAACCCTTTTTCCCGACATGTCTGCACCAGGACGTTATTGAGGTCCAGCCCCTTTGCAAGCAAGCTCTCGTCCTTCATTATTTCCAGCCATTCACCGCGTCCACAGCCTATATCCAGAATTTCTCGCCCTTCAACTCCGGCTCCGCATGCATGAATTCGCGGCACATACTCCAACAGACGTTCACGGATTTCCTCGCGGGTTCCCCGAAACTGGTTTTCAAAGGCAAGATAAAGAGGGTCAAGAATATCCGGTCCGGACAACTCCCTGGCTGGATGCTTCGAGCTCTCTCCAGGGCTATCTATCTGTCGCCGCAATTCTTCAAGGAGAATGGAAACTCTTCTTTCCTGGGTGATCAGCCCGGTTTTCAGATAATCAACGAGTGCTGATTTTTCTTTGATACGCTCCATTTCCCTTTCCAACCTGGCCGTGGTTCGGTTCATGTCCCGGATTCCATCCAGGGTGATACGCAGACTGTGGAGAATGGAACTATTAAAATTTCGCTGAGGAATAGTGATAACCCGACCGAGAAAAACGGTTACCTTCCCCAACAGACGAGCAATTCTTCGTACAATGCCACGGTAATGAAGCATGGAGGTGACTTCAGCCCCGGCATTAACATTCAGCTCG
>CAMYLK010000142.1 GCA_947259225.1 uncultured Desulfobulbaceae bacterium
TGTCCACTTGTCGTCATCTGCCTCCCAGTTTGCAGTGATGTTTGGGGCTGTACTCAGGTACCAGCCGCCGGCCATGTTGTAGTTGATGAAGTACTGGAGAAGAAATGAATTCACGTCAGGAGCATTGCTGTCGTTTGCACCGCCAACAGACCAGACATTCTGCACCAGCACGCCGAGTACCCAGTGCCCCGGCATGACCAAAGCGACTGCAGAAGGACCCATGGACCACTTATCCGAACTCAGACGGTTACTTCCGGTGGGCATGACGACTGCGGGGCCGATGCCCCAGATTAATTTCCCGGGCTTTGCCGGTGACAAAAATCCCTGGTAGGTGATGTCCCCCAGGCCGAACGCGCTGTCCTGCCCAACGACCAGTCCTTCCTGGTAGGTAATCGGAACGATAGCCCGATTGATAAGGTTCCAGTTTTCCGTAAGCTGTATGGGGATGACCGGCTTGATAGTAAGGGTGTTTATGGTTGCATCTGCCGGTCCGGCATTGAAATAGGTGTTGTTTTCAAACGGCACGCTGATAAGACTACTCACCGGATTCTGTGAGGCCTTGGCAAGTTCGGCTGTGCTCGGTTCTTCCGCCCAGGCAGTATTGGTCACTGCCGTCAGCAATATCGATACTGCAGCAGCCTGCAATAATGTTCGTTTCAATGTTTTCATTCTCTTCTCCTCTATTAAAATTTTATCGTTAATTTCCGGTTTAAAATTGATCTCTCAAACTTGATAAAAAGTGTTTTCTCATACAACCCCTTTACTCTATGGATATCAGCTCCACTGACAGGATCGGCAGGCGCAATTCATAAAGACTGTTCAAAACGCCGACCAGCTCAACCTGGTCCTGCAGACGCCCGACCAGTGACGTCACCGGCGCTTGATCCATGCGGCTGCCTATTTTAATCTTCATACCAGCCAACCGATCTGCCCAACTGTCCTCAAGGTAACCCTGGACACTGATACGATAGGTTGCAGGTGTATCAAGGGCCAAACGCATCTGATCTTTTGAATACGGCATAGTCCAACCTCGATGGAAATTATTATTTTTTATGCCCAGTGAAGCGGCTTAAGATTTTTACTTATGGTTTTTATATTCTGTATGGGTAAACAAAAAATCCCTCAGGACGAGGGATTTTGTATCCCCCGAAAAGGGGGAGAATGAATTATGGTTCTAATAATTCAGGGGCTGTGATTCAGGTTTTGTTTATTGCCGGAAGTGTCCTGGACCTGCCTGTGTTTCTCCTCGTATTCGGTGCAGGCTGATTTTGAACCCTTGAGTTTCAAGGTATCTGAGAGAAAATCAGCGGCAGCAATCCCGGCAAACAGATAGGGAGAAAAAAAGAGGGTCCCATAATTTTTTACAGCGGTCTTTAATGGAATCGTTTTCACCGAGGGATTGTTCAGCGGTCCCGTCACATTCACCGGGTCCGCCTTGAAGATCAGTTTTGATTTTTTTCTGGGCAGCAAAACATAGTCAATCTGTTCCTTGCCAAGATCGATGCTTCCTTCTCCGGCTATGACTATGCCGGTGGTGTCTAAGAACAAACCATTCGTGCTTATGAGGCCCTCCTTTATACTATAATCGGCCACCCCGCATTTGACTTCGGTATATTTTGCTCCGGTGGCTTTATCAAGTGTCCAGCCAACAATATCGACAAAGAGCAGGTTCAGCAGCTTCTTTTGAATCCTGCCATTATTTATGATCACATAAACAGCGCCTGTTAAATTAGAAGCCAGTTCATGGGCGCTTGCACCGGATGACATTAATTCCATATCGATATCCAGTTCCGCATCAAATTCGTCTTTTGTTTTGGCTTGCTGCATATCCATGGCCAGCCATGGATTGATATCTTTTCCAAATACCTTCAAACTGACCTGCGGTTGATCCTGCACATCAAGCTTCACATCGAACTCAAGTTTTCCTTTTGGATAAAAAAGCTCAGCCTGGCTAATGGTCAGATTGCCGGATTTAAGGTCAACCGTAAATTGTGCGGATTCAATCTGTGACTTTTCTTTATCAAATGATTCAATGGCAACAGCAAGATCCAGGTCAGCTTTTTTCAGCCAGTTCCAATCCATGGGTTCCCGGGAAAAAACAGAGTCTTTGTCCGGCCGTTTATCAACACTGCTCTCTGTCTTTTCCTCCAGCAGGTCTGGCAGGAAAAACTCCTGTGCTGTAATCCTGCCGCTAATGCGAGGAGGCATGGAGTTGATGAACCAGTTGATATCCGCATCAAACCGGGTTTTGCCGGCAGCCAGTTTAATAGCATTAAACTGCAGCGCTTCGACATCACCTGTAATTTTGAAAGAAACATCCAACGGTCCTTCCAGCGGCAGGTTAATACCCAAGGTTTCACCCATGAGACTTGTTGTGGGCGCCTTCATATTCACAGTAAAATCATAGCCTGAGATGGATGTACCCTCCGCAAGTGGAAGATGCGCAATACCACCGTTGAGGTCAACCTCAATACCGTTTTCTTTCCTGGCCTGAACCACGACATTTTCAAGCGCAGTATTACCATCCCCGGAGGAGCGGATATCGGCCTTGCCTGTAATGGCGCCGAGTTCCCATACCTGTTCAAAAAGCAGACCTCTTGCCGCATGGGTAGTTGGAGCTGCAAATACCAGATGCAAATCAATAGCAGTTGCATTCATACCGGAGGGTTTATGCACCAGGTCGAGTTGTCCGTCCAGGGACAAATCAAGCCCATCGTCTGTATTCAGGCTCATCGCAAACGTGCGTATGGCCAGTTTTTGCGCCCCACCCTCTATGCGTGCAGACAATTCCGCAGTATTGATTACGCCAATACTGCCAGGTAGCAATGGATTTAACCAGGTTGGCTTATCAAACTTGCCATCCACCTTAAGATCAAGCCCGGTCAGACCGATAATATCAGCGATACGTCCACTCAATGTTGCAGACGACGCACCCGGCGCTTTCCACACCACGGACAAATCTTCCATGGCAAGTTTTTCAACTGTTCCTTTGACAATTGACTGAACAGTAAACTCTCCCATGAGATCAATATCGTTTGTGCCGATGGAAATATGCTGCAGATCAGAGCCCTTTCCCTGTACAGTTGCCTCAACTGTGGGCGTGGGTGGATTAAAGTCAATCTCTCCGTTTACAGAAAGATCAATGGTGGCCCCTTTTGCAACAATGGAAAATGGTACCATTCGACTCTGTATTATTTTATGGATTTCAGGGATTTCCAGGTTAAATAGAATTTTCTGCCCCCCGAATTCAGTCTGCACCGTGCAGACAAACTTTTCATCCATAAGATCAGGACTCAGGGTCAATTCGCTGATATTTATTGGAGGCATTGCATACTTACCGTCTCCACTATCAATGGAAATCTGTGAAATACTGAAATCGTGCAGTACCGGCTTGAGCGGCAACGATTCAGGCAGGCTCAATTTGGAGGAACGGTCTGACCGTCCATTTGCCTTGATTTCCAAATGGGTGTCACCGATCGCAAGCCGGGCAATATCCAGTTTGCCGGACAGGAGTCCGGACAGAGTGATCTGCATCTCCAGCGTATTTATGGAGACTTGAAAATTCTCTTTGTCATCCTGGATCAGCAGTTCATTAATACTGAGTGTGGGCGACAGGGTACGCGTGATTGCAGCGTCCTGACGATACGTGATATGGGTGTTGCTTGCCCCGGCAAGCTGTTTTGTCACCATTGCAACCATAGTTGCATTGTCAACCAGGAGATAGGCACCGGTCAGAGCCAATACCACCAGTGCAATAAACAGAAGAAAGGCAATAATTATTCTTTTGGCAATTCTCATGGTATGAGAATTTACCATGGATTTCCAGGCAAAAAATCCCTCATAGTGGGTGATTTTCCTGTCACTCTCATAGGGGTAGGAGGAGGATGGGGAAAAGTGGCAAAGTTGCGGAAACCAGGCAATTAACTGTTGTTGAGAAGGCCGATTGTTCTTGCCTTGGCAACTGCTTCACGACGGTTACGGGCTTCAAGTTTCTGGTAGATTCCTTTCAGGTGGGTTTTGACTGTTTCAGTTGAAATGTAAAGTCTCTCCCCTATTTCCTTGTTGTAGAGGTTCTGTGCCAACAGCTTCAGGATTTCGAGTTCACGGTTGGTCAGAGGCTCGGTCAGCAACTCGGAAACGGGTTGGACCGGCGATGCCACAACATGGACTTCCTGCTCCCTAAGCATGAAG
>CAMYLK010000143.1 GCA_947259225.1 uncultured Desulfobulbaceae bacterium
CAGGCAGAATGACGAGAAATACGGCCCCCTGCTTCCCGGTGACAAACATTCGGGTTCCCCGCTAAAAATTGACTTGATGCCCGGTGAGCGGTTCGATGAAGATTTTATCATCGCGGACCTCAAGGAAACTTCGCAGTTGAACGTTAAATTCGATACCTCCTTTGTCAAGATGGAAGGTGTGCTCCAGTCAAAAGACGGCGAGCCGATCGAAAATGCGTATGCCTTTGCCAATCGTCAGGCCGCTGCTAAAAAAATCCCGGATTATGTCGGAGCATGGACCGGGAAAGACGGGAAATTCACTCTTTTTCTCCCGGAAGGAACCTACTATTTCGGGCTTGCCCGTGTATTTCCGCCTGGGCTCAAAACCGTTCCAACGCAGAAGGTTTCAATTGACAGCGACACCGAGAAAACCTACTCTATAGTAGAGTAATGAATGTCACTATTCCTAAGTGCGAGTGGTTCCCGGAGCATATAATGAAGAAAACCATCCTGTTGATTTGTACAATGTTTCTTGTGTTGGCCAATGCCAACGCCTTTGCCTGTGTTGGCAGAACCCTTGTCATCGGTTCGTTGAACACGCCCAATGACAAACTGCTGACCCAATTAATGGCTGTAATCATTATTGAGCGAACAGGCACCTCGGTAGAAGTCGAGTACTTTGACAGTCAAGTGGCATTGTATGAAGCGATTAAAAAGAAAGAAGTCAATGTGTTGTCTGAAAATACCGGACGCGCCCTGCAGCTGCTGGGAATGGAGCCGGTCGGCGATGGCGAAAGTATCTATTTGGCGGTGAAACAAGCCTACCGGGAACAGCTGGGGCTGGTCATGCTTGAGCCCTTTGGTTCGCCAACAGGTAGAGCCGGCGATACCCCCTTTATGGACGTTCCGATTGTTGGTGACGGTGTCCTGACGAATTTTCCTGTCCTGCCCAGAGTGCTTAAAAAACTCGCCGGTATAACCCAAAAGAAGAATTACCCGAAATTGCTTGCCTCTGTAGAGTCGGGAAATAAACCGAACCAGGTTGCCAAAGACTTTTTGAAGATGAAGAGGCTTATTTAGTAGCTTACTCCCGAACCGTTGTCATAAAGAAGAAGCTGTAGACTCCGAGAAATTTACCCTCCGTTTTATCCCAAAGAAGGAACTGGTTGTTTAGTAGGCTAAAGGCTGTAGGCTGAAGACTGTGCGGGTTGTTTTTTCACTTTTTGCTGACATCCTTAGGCCTTAAACCTTCTGGCTGCTCGCCTTTGGTTGGAGTTGCCTACGATTGCACATTCCTTTGCTTCAGAGGTAACCCTGTCCGATATCATCAGATCAGCTCGCGCCCTCCTTTTTTTCTTCGCTCAGCTTGAATATTTTATTCGTTTTCCTTTTCCAATCCACCGCATATGAACGTAACGGGTAGACGGCCATTGCCACCAGCATACCGGCAAAGGCGATCAGGGACATGGCGGCGTAAAATCTATCGATCCCCAATTCATCTGCCACCCAACCACCAACCGAAGTGGCCAGGGAGCCGACCCCGAAAATCAGAAAGAAGTTTATGCCGAATCCCATGCCATGGGATGATTTTTTCGTATATTTTGCGATCAGGTAGTTCTGGGACGGCTGCCAGGCGTAATAGATCAGGCTGAATACACCGGTTGTGAGGATGAGCTGGGTATCCATCAGTCGGCTTGCAAAATATAAAGCGGGTGCGACGATCAGGAAAACGCCTGCGGGAACAAATTCGGGATATTTGGTCTTGTCGTTGATGTAGCCGCCAAACCAGGCGCCAAACAAGCCAAGGGAAAGCACAGCGGTTGCAGCATATCCGGCCATCACAACCGGTTCGTCATGATTGGCTATGGGAGAAATGTTCTGCTGAAAAAGGGCCGGTAGAAACGTCAGCGAGCCACGAAAGATAAATCCGGAGAGAATGCTGCCCATAAACAAGATGAGCAATGCAAGCGAAATATAGAATGTTTTGGGCGGTTCATCGCCTTTTGCCGCAGAGGCAGGGGAGGGCGGTATTTCTTCTTCTGTGGAGGTGGCTTTTTTACCAGTACCCAGTAACCGCTTAAATGACAGATCTTTCTCGCCCTGTATTCGTGAAGAATAGAGAAAGTAGAAAAAAACCAACCCCATGAGGCCATAGGTAAGATATGCAGCACGCCAGGTACCGAAAAGCATCATGCTGAAGGCTGCAACCATGGGTGAAAGAAACAGGCCGATGTTACCCATAACGCCATGCAGGCCCATGGCTCTGCCTTTATTGTTCTCAATACGACGGGCAATAAACGAGAGACCGGCCGGATGATGAATACTGGCAAAGGTACCGAGTAGGGTATAGGTGAGCGCAAAGGAGAGGATTGTTGATGTGGTGCTTATGCAAATCGAGGAGACTGCCATGCCGAGGACACCAATGGTCAACAGTCTTTTTGAGCCAAATCGATCCGCCAGATAACCGGCTGGAAATGCGCCGAAGCCGTAAAGAAAGTAACCGATATTGGCAATGAGGCCAAGTTCCATGAAACTCATGGACTGCTCACCGGCAATCGCAACCAGTACAGCCGGAAGAATGGTCATGTAACCATGGGTGATGAAATGGGAAAAGCTGACAAGCCAGACAACTTGAGCGTCTGTTTTCATGGTGTTGATGTGATGTCCACCGGTTGTGTGAGGAAGGGGGTAATGGTTATCTCGGCAAGATCGGGATCGTAGTTCTTGTCAAAGAGCATTTCCTTTATTTTTTCCCGTTGCGTGGTCCCAAACCAATTGTTGGCAGCATTGACGGGGTAGTCCTGGGCCTCGGCAATGGAAATAGCATACTTCCTGTTGTTGGTAATGTTGTTGTATTCAATGCGAAGCCCCTGCGCCTGATAGAGGTGGATTCCCTTCTGGTTCTCGGTTATGTCGTTGAACGAGATAAGCGCATCGGCTTGTTCTTTGGGGTAGATTCCAAAAAACTTGTTTTCCCGGATTTCATTGTGGAGAATTTCTGCAGAGGAATTTCTCATACCGATCCCCCCTTTGTTCCCGGAAAATATATTGTAGGTGATTGTTAATCTCGAAGGTTTGCCGAACCATGGTGCATCGGGATCCTCTTCTTCTTTTTTAAAACTGATGCCGACGCCGTTTCGGGCAAACTCACTGTGTGAAACATTTACTGAGCTGCCATGGGCATGAATACCGTTGTAGGCGCAGTAAATCTTGGCATACTCTATGTGGTTGTCATCTGAACCAAGAAAATTGATTGCCCCCCAGTCCGCAGCCCTTGGCGTCACTTCAGCGGATGTGAACACGATCTGGCTGTCAGGGGTTCCCCTGGCAACAAGTCTCCCCCGGATGATAAGTTCAGCCTCCGGATAATAGGGGGAGTCGGTGTCAAACATGTTCTGGTCACTTGTTTCGTCGATTTTTCGGAATTTTACCGTGGTGCCGGGGGCAATGGTCAAGGTCACTCCGGGCGGGATGTAAATATCGCCGTTCAAGACGATGGTCCCGATCCAGGTGGTATCCTTGTCAAGGGTCTGTTTGGAGAGTTCGGTTACCTGAGTATTCCGGCAACCGGAAAGCGCCAACAGTACGAAAAGCAATAGGGAAGCAGTTCTCATCACGTCCGGCTTGATATATAGGCGCAATTGCGTATCCTCGTTTTCTATTCATGGGCCCAACAATCCATGCAGGCAGAGGCCAAAAAGCAGGGCAATCGGGTCTGCAGCCGGGTTGGCCGTTGGGGCCGAAGTTGTATTGATCGGTCAGCAGGTTGTTATCGTACGTTCACCTCGGCCCAGCCTTTTGTACAGGCACCTGTAACACGGGTTGATAAATGGCCTTACCTAATTCATCGTCTTGCGTTTTGTCATAAATTTTAGCTTGGATCATTTGTGGTTCAGCCGTTCCCCACCAGTTACCGTCAATGGCCAGGTCCCACTTCTGTTTGACCCCAAGGTTCAAGTCATAGTCGGTATTTGCATAAATATTGTTGCCTCTGATTTCAAGGTGTCCTTCGTTCCAGGGTTTGCCGGTTCTGCCGGGCTCAAAGAAATCAACGATGTTCTGGCTTGAAGGCACCAGAAAGACACCGATACGATTTTGGGTGATGGTATTGCCGGTGATCTCGACAGGGCCCTCCATGCGGGTGAAACGTATGCCGAGGTTGTTGTTTTCTACGGTATTATGGGAAATAGTAAACTTGGCC
>CAMYLK010000144.1 GCA_947259225.1 uncultured Desulfobulbaceae bacterium
TTGCGGTGCCGCTGTTTTTTATCCTGCTGGCCTGGTATTCCATGATGAAGAAGCAGGCCGATGAGGAAAAAGAAGGGGAATTTGCCAAGGAAAAGGCGGTCAAGATAAAAAAACGTGGCCAGGGTGTTACCTTCAGAGATGTTGCCGGTATCCCTGAAGTAAAAGAAGATCTCCTTGAAATTATAGACTTTTTACAGAAGCCAAAGAAGTATAGTCAACTTGGTGCCGTTACACCCAAGGGCATTTTGTTTCAGGGGCCTCCCGGGACCGGAAAGACGTTGCTTGCTCGTGCCATAGCCGGTGAAGCGGGCGTCCCTTTTTACTCCATCAGTGGTTCCGATTTTGTTGAAATGTTTGTCGGAGTGGGGGCCTCAAGAGTACGGGAACTTTTTACAGAAGCAAAAAAAAACGCGCCCTGTATCATTTTTATCGATGAAATTGATGCGGTTGGCGGACACAGGGCCTCGGGAGGGAACACCGCCGGTCAGGATGAACGGGGACAGACCCTCAATGCCTTGCTGGTGGAGATGGATGGCTTCAGCTCCGAGGAGACGGTCATTGTTCTGGCTGCAACCAATAGGCCTGATATTCTGGACCCGGCTCTCCTCCGGCCCGGTCGTTTTGACAGGCAGATAGATATTCTGCCGCCTGACATCAAGGGTCGTTTGGAGATCTTAAAAGTCTATTCACGAAAGGTTCCTCTAAGCGACGATGTCGACCTTGCGACCATTGCCCGGTCTACGCCGGGTTTTACAGGGGCTGAACTGGCTTCTCTGGTCAATGAGGCCGCAATCTATGCCGGTCGTCAGAACAAGAAATCTGTTGATAACGATGATTTTGAAGTCGCGAAGGATCGTATCGTGATGGGGGTTGAACGGAAGGGCATGGTTATCAACCCCGAGGACAAGAAAACCATAGCCTACCACGAGGCCGGGCATGCAATTCTTGCCAAATTTCTGCCCGAAGCCGATCCGGTGCATAAGGTGAGTATTATCCCACGGGGCGGAGCTTTGGGGCATACGCAGCAATTACCACTTGATGATCGTCATGCCTATTCGAAAATTTATTTGTGCAGCAGGATTACCACTCTGCTTGGAGGTCGGGCCGCAGAGGATTTAATGCTCAATCAACAGACAACCTTTGCCGAGGATGACTTTGAGCAGGCGGTAAAGATCGCCACCCAGATGGTCTGTCGGTGGGGAATGAATAAGGTGCTTGGGCATGTGTCATATATAAAAAATAGTGGTGGTTTCCTTGGCGAACAGATGCAGCTTGACACGTTTAGTGATGAAACTGGCCGTGATATTGACCGCGAGGTGAAAAAGATTGTCGAGGAATCATATGACACCGCCTGTCAAATCCTGGAACAAGAGAAAAAATTTCTTTCTGCTCTGGCGACAGCTCTGATAAACAACGAAACCCTGGATAACGAGGAGATGGATATTGTCTACCGTTTCAGTCAACGCAATACAGAACAGGGACAAGGGAATGAGCAAAACCCCGCAGAACTCTGTTTTCTTCATGATGAAGACCTGTAATATATCTGGATCGGTTTCGAGGCAGCCGTTGATGCACTCCAGACCGAAAAAAATGTATTCGTATCAGGCCGCAAGGAAAGGATTACATGTTTTCACTAAAGTCATATAAAAAGATCGGCAATCTTATTTCCGGGAGTAAGGTTTCGGTAATTGGTGCCAGTCTGGTCAGTATTTTGCTGCCGGTGCTTGCCATTTCCATCTTTTTTGATTCGCTTGGCCTGATCGACAATCCCTACTTTGGTTTCCTGCTTTATGTGGTGATGACCCCATTGCTTACTCTGGGCATTGTTCTGCTTTTCGTTGGCAGCTTTTTTTCTCGGGGCAAGGAAGAGTTGGGGACCTTTACCGTAGAATACCTCAAAGAGCAGTTTACCAGGCCCGGACGTTATGCCAGGGTTCGTAAATTTTTGAACTTCACGGTAGCCATAACCTTATTTCTGGTCTTTATAGTGGGGATAGCATCCTATTCCAGTTTCCAATATACCAGTTCACCGAGCTTCTGTGGCCAGTTCTGTCATGATGTTATGCAGCCCCAGTATACAGCCTTTAAAAATTCCCCTCACTCGACGGTGCCCTGTGTTGATTGCCACCTGGGAAAAGATGCAGACTGGGCGGAACGGTCGCGATTTACTGGTGTCAAACAACTGTTTGCCGTGGCTACCAATTCCTATACCAAGCCTATTCTGTCGCCAATTGAACACCTCCGGCCTGGCCGCAAGACATGTGAGCAGTGTCATCTACCCGATAAGTTTCATGGCTCACGGTTGTATACGAAAAATCGGTTTTTACCGGACGAGAAAAACACCAAGGTCGCGACCGCCATTCTCATGAAAGTGGGGTCCGGCGATATTCAGGGCAACATGGCGCATGGAATACACTGGCATGTTTCCGAGAATCAGCAGGTACTCTACCGGGCAGCGGATTACCAGCGAGAGATCATTACCGAAGTCCGTCAGGTTGAAAAAGGGAAAAAAGATATAATCTACACCATGGCAGCTGATGACGAAGCAACTTTGAACTTGGATGCGGGGGGAGCAGAACCCGGTGAAATGCGTAAAATGGACTGTATCGATTGTCATAACCGGCCGACGCATATTTTTCTTTCTGCAGAAGAGGCCCTTGATCAAAAGCTCGCAGCCAACATTATTCCTCCGTATCTGCCATTTATTAAACGACAGGCATTGGCCGCCATCGAGAAGAAGTACGATTCCAGGGACACCGCACGTGTAGAAATTTCCAGGGAGCTGCAGAATTGGTACAGTGCCAATTATCCTGAACTGATACTGAATAATCCGAGCTTGTTCGAACGAGCTATACAAGGAGCAGTTGAGGCATACGAGGAAAATGTGTTTCCAAAAATGGACGTTGATTGGGGAGTGTACAAGAATTTCCTTGGACACACGGATGGATCGGGTTGTTTCAGATGTCACGGTAAACTGCAGGAAACCAAATCCGGCAGAGTTATCAGCAGTGACTGCAATCTGTGCCATGTCATCTTGGCAGAGAATGAAAAACATCCCGAAATTATAAAATCTTTACAAGAAGTAATCGATTAAAGAGGAGACAGTAATGGCAACCGAAAATAACGGTAACGAAAATCAGCAGGATCCCAAGCGTGAACGAAGCGCTTGGGGTCACATCATAAGAGGTATTTGGAGGACGCCTTTAGGGGTATTGGCCGTCGTTATGACCACCGTAAGCATCACCCTGATGCTCATCGGAACGGCTGCAGAAGTAATGGGATTGTTTGACAACCCGTATATCGGGATTTTTATTTATATGATCCTGCCCGGTTGTATGATTCTTGGGCTGCTGCTTATCCCGGTCGCTGCCTATCTGCGGCGTAGGGAATGGCGCCGTACCGGTGTTGAAAAAGATCATTTGCAGCTTAACCTCAGTAATCCCAGGCACCGTTTTTTTCTCTTAGGATTTGTGGTCCTGACAGTTGTCAATATGGCGATTCTCGGCGTCGTTGGCTATGAAGGATATCATTTTACCGATTCTCCATATTTCTGCGGTATGGTTTGTCACAGTGTCATGGCTCCTGAGCATACCGCTTATGAGCGATCACCACACAGTAAGGTCGCCTGTGTTGAGTGTCACATCGGTCCCGGTGCTGAATGGTTCGTCCGTGCCAAACTTTCCGGGCTCCGTCAGGTCTATGCCGTTGCAACCAACAGCTATAGCCGGCCAATCCCGGCGCCCGTCGAAGAGCTTCGTCCTGCCCGGGACACCTGTGAAGAGTGCCACTGGCCGGAAAAATTTCACGGGAAAAGAGTAAAAGAGTTTATCAGTTTCAGTAATGATGATCAAGAAACGCCTGATAGTACGGAAGTCGCCTTGCATATCGGCGGGCACAATCCGACCACTGATGAGTTTGAGGGCATTCACTGGCATGTCAGTCATGATGTTGAAGTGAAATACTTGCCGGCCAATGAGAAGAGGACTGAAATCGCCCGGGTGCAGGTCAAGCGTCCCGACGGGTCTGAAGACGAGTTTATAAAGTCGGATGTCGAGGTGGAAGAAGGGTTTGAACCGGAATGGCGAGTCATGGACTGTGCCGATTGTCACAACAGGCCTACGCATATTTATGATATGCCTGAAGAGGTCGTTGACTTTGGTTTGCTCAGCAAGAAAATTA
>CAMYLK010000145.1 GCA_947259225.1 uncultured Desulfobulbaceae bacterium
TTGCAAAGAAAAAGGTTGAGAGTCATCCTGGCTGGTGTACCTGTAGCGTCCGGCCTTAATATTTTCGACCAGTTCGATAGTCTGGATGGTGTCCAGGTCATAGACCGGTTTTGCCTGCCCGTAATAGGTCACCTTGGGAAAATCTCCGCCAAGGACCAGCAGATGGCGGAACTGCTCGCGCTGATAGAGGAAAAACAGACTCTCAACCTGGTTGCGGTTTTTGTCTTTGAGGGAAAAGTGAATCAAGGGTTCCAGGCCGATGTTGAGAATCTCCGTGCCAATGGCCACCGGGGCAAGGGCCGGGTGGCCGCCGGCGTTATCGGTGACCGACAGTGCTGAAATCCGACCGTCTTCCTTTGCATTGCGGGCAAACTCCAACAATCGATCGATTTTTTTTCCTCCAGCTCCCTGGCCGGGTACCAGCTCGTAGGTAATGGTGAAGGAATTCGGATCGGTCAGCGAGTCTTCAAAAGGACTTGGTCGAGTCATGGTGTTATACACGGTTTTTGGTCTTGCCTTCACGTTGCCGGTTATGGGTTTGATCACGGTTCTAAACTGTAAACAGGATAAGGACTACAGTAATTTTTTCAATATTTTTCTTGAGATAAATTGGGCCTGTCTTGCATGAGAGGGGTTGTACAGACCGAACCCGCTAATGACAGATCAAAGAGATGTTGTTACATATACCAGTTGACTGGGCATGTTGGCTGCACTGTTACTCTTCGCAATATACATCTTTGGAAAAAAACATGGTCAATCAACCCGAATCATTGATTATTCGACCACCATCCGAATGGCGTAGCCTGTTGGTGCGGATAACCCGCGGCTGTAATTGGAACCGGTGTAGGTTCTGCGGTATTTATCCGGCCATGGGACAAGCGGATTTCTCCTGCAGGTCTCTGACCGAGATCAAGCAGGACATTGATTTGCTGATCCAGCAGCACCCTAGAATGGAAACCGCATTTTTCGGCGATGCCGACCCCTTGGCTGCAGGCATGGAGGTCTTTGTTGGCGCCGCCCGCTATCTACGCAAGGTTTCAGACATCAAGCGATTGACCTGTTACGCCCGGGCCTCGACCCTGCACAAGATGGGCCTTGAAAATATCAAACTGTTGGCAGATGCCGGTCTGAACAGGGTCCATCTGGGCCTTGAGTCCGGTGACCCCGAGACCCTCCAGTTTCATCGCAAAGGACAATCACCGAAAATGGTTGTTGCCGTTGCTCACTGGTTGCAACAGGCCGGAATTGAAATATCCTACTATGTCCTGCTCGGTCTTGGTGGTCGGGACCGGTTTCGTCAACATATCACCGCTACAGCAAAGGTCATTAACGAGACTGAGCCCGAGTTTGTTCGCCTGCGGAGACTATGGCTGTACGGAAAAGATACGGATGCCCAATGCCCAATCTGGGAACAGGTACGGGATGGCTCGTTTATCGAGCAGACTCCGGAGGGAACTGTACTCGAACTGCAACTGCTGTTGAGCCTGCTGAAACCCTTGAATACGTTTTTTGTCTGTGATCATGCCAATAATTACTTGAATGTCAGCGGATCGCTCAAGGACGATAGAAAGGACATGCTCAGGGAAATAGAAGATTTTCTTGCCCGGTCCGAAGAGGAACGCCAGTCCCACTACAAGATGATCGGTTCCAGAATATAAGGCTACCTTGAATAATTGTATTTTCGCTCGATCTCGGCGTTATGCTCAAAATTTTATCCTGGGAATATCCTGCCTGTGGTAAAATTGTTCGCATGTCTCGGAGTCTGCGCTTACCTCGAACGAAAATCCTAATTTTTCAAGGCACCCATAAGCAGTGGTTGATTGAAACAGATCATCTTGACTCTCCAGTAGCACAGACTCCTCATTATTGTGAAAAATCTATCGTCGTTCCGGACCGCTGAAATCCTTTTGCTTTCGTTCTGTCATTTTGTCCATGACGTCTATTCTTCATTTTTAGCCCCCCTGCTGCCCCTGTTGATTGAAAAGCTCTCCATGTCGCTCACCCAGGCCGGCCTTCTGTCTGCAGTTATGCAATTGCCCGCCCTGATGAACCCCTTTATCGGGGTCCTGGCAGATCGAGTCAGCCTGCGTTTGTTGGTTATCCTTGCGCCCATGATGACCGCTATACCCATGAGTCTCATCGGGCTCGCCCCAACCTACGGGGTGTTGTTGATCTTGCTCTTTCTAGCCGGTTTGAGTATCGCCATGTTTCATGTTCCGGCGCCGGTAATGATTGCAAGAATGGCGGGTTCAAAAACCGGCAGGGGGATGAGTTTGTTCATGACCGGTGGTGAACTGGCAAGGACTGTGGGGCCGTTGACAGCCGTTGGCGCAGTAACCCTGCTGGGCCTCGAAGGATTTTGGCCGATCATGGCAGTGGGCATCGCCTCATCAATGATGTTGTTTTATCGGCTCCGTGGGCTGGACCTTACTGTGCACAATCGGCAAAAGACCACCTCGCTGATGACGACCTTGAAAAATATGCGCCGGGTTTTGGTTCCGCTGACGATCATCCTGGTGGCTCGCAGTTTTATGCACGGCTCTTTGACCGCATTTTTACCTACCTTTATTCAGAGCCAGAGTGGAAACGTTTGGCTGGGCGGGATAGCACTGACGCTGTTTGAAGCCGCCGGGGTGGCTGGTGTGTTGACCGCCGGTTCCCTCAGCGACCATCTGGGACGCCGACGTATGCTGCTTCTCTCGTTGGTCGGGGCGCCGTTAAGTGTGCTTCTTTTTGTTGTCAGCGGAGGTTGGCTTCGATTATTAGCCCTGCTTTGCACTGGGTTCATGCTTCTCTCAACCACTCCGGTGATGCTGGCTCTGGTTCAGGAGCATGCCGGTGATAGTCCGGCAGCGGCTAACGGTATATTTATGATGACCGCTTTTTTGGCCAGATCATCGGTGGTTGTACTCATCGGCCTGATTGCCGACCGGACCGGATTGCAGACCGCCTATCTTCTCAGTGCGGTTGCCGGATTTGTTGGAATCCCCTTCATCTTGATGCTGCCTGGGGCTAAAGAATAACATCAATTTCAATAAAAACGACCAATGCTCTTGCTTTTTCGAGTTTGGGATCGCTACACTTAAAATACAATACTGAAGTGAACGTTCAACTTGATTCATGAGCGTTTGACCAGGAAGTAGTTCTTTAACCTTATAATATTGTATCTTGAGGAACTTTGGATGCGGTATCCTGATTTAGTGGTGAACAGCAGTATAGCAGGAAAATACTTTGGTTTTCATCCATCATGAGTGTCACCGGTGCGGAACCACAACGGGTTACCTTAGAGACTCTCGATTCCGAAGTAACGTTGCCCGCTCTGCCCCTGGCTGGCGGTCGTCTTCTGGAATTGTTGCAACAACCTCTTGATGACATTGACATCGCAGAGGTTGCCCGTCTGATTGAAGCCGATCCTGGCCTTTATCTCAGGGGCCTCCAGTTAGCCAATTCCGCCTATTTTTGCACTATCAATACAATTACCGGAGTGCGCCAGGCTGTAATGCACATTGGCCTTGAAGAAACCCTCTACTCTGTGCATTGGCTTTTTTATCAGAATATATTGCCCAAATTTCCCACCTTGGAGGACTTTAGTAGCCGCGATTACTGGGTGCATTCATGGGCTTGCGCCGTTGCCAATAAGATGCTGGGCCATCCGGGCCTTGAGGGGGGAGTTTTGCCAGGAGACCTTTATCTTGCCGGTATATTTCACGGTATCGGCAAATTGATTCTTGCCCTGCACTGGCCAGAAGAATTTCAGCAATGTATTCGTAACGCAAAAGATTTTAGTCAGCCATTGCATGAAGCGAAGAGGATGTGTTCGGTACCACTGATTCCTTTATCGCTGCCAGCGTTATGCAGTTATGGAATCTCCCTACGCACCTCTGTGCGGCAGTTGAGTTCTATCGTTCTCCGGAATCTGCCCGCGATCAACACCGCAACATAGCCGCCCTGACCCAATTTGCCTACTTTATCGCCAAGGGGGGTATCCACTTCACTGGCCTTGATGCTCAGCATCAATAATTTTCTTGTACGGCACCGGTGAAATACATACCGCCTGTTCTAAAAGCCTGTAAAATAGTAATCCTC
>CAMYLK010000146.1 GCA_947259225.1 uncultured Desulfobulbaceae bacterium
AAGACATCCGTTTTGGCTGGAAGATAGCGCGAGAAATAGGCAGGCTTGATATCGGGCAGTGCGTTGTTGTTCGTGAAAAAACCGTACTCGCTGTGGAGGCCATCGAGGGAACCGATGCGACTATAAAACGTGGCGGTTTGCTTGCCGGTAAAGGCGCTGTTGTTGTAAAACTGAAAAAGCCGGGTCAGGATTTTCGTTTTGATCTACCGGCAACCGGCACCAAAACCATTACTTCCTTGTCTGAAGTGCAAGGCACAGTTCTTGCCGTGGAAGCAGGGCAATCCCTGCTTTTTGACCCTGAAGAGATGATTGCCGCGGCCGAGCAGGCCGGTATTGCCGTGGTTGGCGTACAGGAAGAGGAAGACGGTAGCCTTGTCTGGTGAAGAGTTCATCCCCGAAGAAGGGATCGGTTTTCAATAAGTACGGTAAACCGTTCAGGCGGGAACCCTTTTCTGTCGTCTCTGATTGACTTATTGTGTTATTCGGTGTCGCAAAAAGCCTCGCCACCGACGGCGGAAAGGGTAAAACTCATTGTATTTCCCTACAGTGCAAAAGGCGTTTTAAACTTTTTACGAGGCCATCTTATTTGACTGGATGAGAAATTGACTCCAACCGGAAGGGGCATCATCGATCTCTGCTCCGATCTGCTTGCCGGATTCTGTCACCGATACCCATTTCGGTTTGATTAACAGATTGTGATCAACACCGTACCCTCTAATGACAACCTTAAGCTTGTCCATTTTGTCAAAAAACTTGTCTGGAAGATGTTTCAGGCTGATACCCAACCGTGAGATGTCACAGACCAGCCCGGTACAGGTGAGTTCACCTGCGGAAATTTCGGCAAATGTCCCTTCATAGAGGGTGAATCGTGGATATTTTCTTTTTTCCTTACCAACTCTTTCGCCGGTAAGAAAAGAACTTCGGGTCAAACGAAGGAGAAAGCCTATTAAGGTAAGGCTTAAGGGAAGGATGAGAAGAAAAAAGACAGGAAACAGCCAGATATACATAATGTAATCAGGATGATAAAGCATTGTGTCCTCCTTGATTTCCAGGCTCTTTTTCTCGCTGAGAACAACTGGGTTATTGTCGATTGCTGTGGAGCACAAACATACCCTTCTGCAATGATATACTCTACCCATACACTACTTTATTATATCATTATTCTGCTCAATCTGTATATGGGTAAGAGTACGTAAATATGTATAGGTAAAAATACCTATATAATTGATTTGTTCTAAAATAATTGACATTTTTTCTGTGCAAAATGTCAATTGTTGAAGTTGTTCAGTGTGTTATCGCGTCACGTTAGCGATAAAAAAGATCTGGATCCTCTGGTGAGTTGAAATAGGGGTGAGAGGTATAGAGGCTGTAGACCGTTAGCAGTTTCTGATGTTTCCTCGTTAATTGCTACGAAGATGTTAAGGGCAGTTTGTGAACATATTCTTTCATTGCAAAGGCTTTTGTTTGAATGTGTCTAAGGTCGCTCATTCCCTGACGGCCAAACGGTCTTCGGCCTTATAACCCGGCTCGTTGAATTGCTGGGCCCGGTTGGCGGCATCGCAACCTAGTATGTCGGCCGTATTTCAATTGTATCCTCCAGGTATGCCTTGACTTCCCCGATGGGAACCTCTTTTCTATGAAATATTCCTGCGGCCAAAGCTGCTTCTGCATCGGTTTCGGCAAACACTTCAAGAAAATGTTCAGCAGAGCCGGCACCACTTGAGGCAATGACCGGGATGCTTACTGCTGCCCGAACGGCATTGATAAGTTCCAGGTCAAAACCGGAGTTTGTCCCGTCTTTGTCTATACAGTTAAGCAAGATTTCTCCGGCACCCAACTCGGCGCATATCCTGGCCAGGGTTACCGCGTCGAGATCGCGACCTTCACGACCACCTTTGATGGTGCACTGGTACCAGCAATATCCCTCACCCTTTGGTCCGGGGAAAGCCGTCTCAATAACCGGATGCCTCACCGCATCAGGAGAATCGACATACACCCGTCGTGGGTCAATGGAACTCATACCTGTAGCCTTGCCGGTTTGCACAACATCTTCGACGATCAAAACTGCATCCGAGCCGATGGAAATTTTATCAGCCCCGGAACGGAAATATTCGGCAGCCACCTCAAGGGCGGAATAGTGTTTGCCGTTTCGGTCGGTAAAATCACGGATACCTCCGCCAATGGTCAGCGGAACAAAGACGTTCTTTGATGTCTGCCGTAACACCTCAATCATCGGCATGTCTTCAAGGGGGAAGTCACGAAAGGCCGTGATGTTGAGAAAGGTAATTTCATCGGCGCCTTGCTGGTAGTACTCCTCAGCAAGTTGCACGGGTTTGCCGAGATTACGTACATCGCCTTTTTCACGGACGTCATATTGGTCACCTTTGGTCACCACCAGATCACCCTGGTCGTTTGAACGCACATCCAGACAGGCAATAATGCGTTTGGCAAGCTTCGTCGTCTGTGGGCATGCCTGCGGCTGGATAACTTGGCGGCTGGAATCAAGAAAATTCGCAAGTAGTTGCAGACCGGTGCGGCCACTTTTTTCCGGGTGAAACTGGGTGGCGACAACGTTACCTTTTTGGATTGAACTGACAAATTCACTGCCGTAATCGGTGGTGGTCAATATGGCATCAGCATCATCACAAACCACGTGAAAGGTATGCACAAAGTACAGCTTTTCATCGCCGTTCAGACCTGCAAAAATACGGGAGGGTTGCCTGGCTTTGTAACCGTTCCAGCCAATATGGGGAACAGATAACGAAGTGTCGAATCGCTGGACTCGTCCGGGCAGAAAACCAAGGCCGGGGATATCCGGCGCCTCTTCACTGTTTTCAAACAGTGCCTGCAGGGCGACACAGATACCGAAAAATGGGCGGTCAGCCTGCAAATAAGCAAGCAGTGGCTCGACCAGTCCTTTGTCATGCAGGATGTGCATCATTGCCCCGAAATTGCCGACACCCGGGAAAACGAGTCGTTCGGCCTTTAGAATATCTGCACCGGTTTCTACCAGCTCCACGGTTTCACCGAGCCGTTCCAGGGCATTGATGACCGAGCGAACATTGCCGGCACCATAATCAAGAAGAGTAATCATAGGGTATGCTCATATTTTATCTTGGACAGGAGAATGTAAAAGTGGCAATGTATCGTACTCGCAAGTCTGAAGGCAAGGGAAAAGAGTGTTTACCCTCAAGTTCACTGCGGGTTTTGTAACAGATTGCCTGAGGTCTTAATATGTAAGAGAAATATAGTTGTACTTATTCAATACCCATATCCATTACCCCTGAATAAAAATTATGCAGGCAGTGCTTCTTGCGGCGGGACTCGGTACCCGTTTGCGACCCCATACTCTCATTCGGCCCAAACCCCTTTTTCCGGTGCTCAACCAACCACTGCTGCATCGATTGCTTGATATGTTGTATGTCTCCGGTTGTACAAGGATTGTTGTGAATTGTCACCATTTAGCCGGGCAGATCGACAGCAGCCTTGAGAGCTATCCTGATATCCTTGTCCAGTTTGAGCCCAAAATCCTCGGTACGGGCGGAAGCCTGGCTCTTGCCTTGCAATCACTGGATGATGAACCGATCCTGGTCATGAACGGTGATATAGTGCATTCGATTGATGTGGCTGCCCTGTACAAAAAGCACTGCGACTCCGGTGATGGTGTTACCCTGGCCATGCATGATTACCCCCGCTTTAATACCGTAGCCGTGCAGGGCAACCGGGTTGCCTCCTTTCGACCGGGATCCGCTATGCTGCAACTGGCTTTCACCGGTATTCATGTGGTGGAGCCTGAAGTTATTGAGCGTATCCCGCTGGGCACTTTTTTTCATATTATTGACCTGTATGATGAGCTGGCCGCAGAGGACCGGGTCGGCATGCAGCGGGTTGACGGTTCCTTCTGGCGGGATATCGGCACCCCAGAGGATTACCTACAGTTACATAGGGAGTTGCTGACCGGTGTTTCGGGACTGGACTTGACTGCTGCCGGTCGACAAGAGGGAACATGGCTTCTGGGTTCGGATGTGGAGCTTGGCAAAAATGTCCGACTCCAAGACTGGGGTTGCCTTG
>CAMYLK010000147.1 GCA_947259225.1 uncultured Desulfobulbaceae bacterium
GGTAAAGAAGTCTATTACGTCTTCAAAGAGAAAGGTGGAATAATGCCGACAAACCTGCCTGACCATATTGGTATCCAGCATCTCTGATAGGCCATGCTTGCCGAGCAGCAGAGGGGTGCCCAGCTCCAGTCCAAAGGGGGTTGAAGCCTTGTTGCCATCAATGTCGGGTCGCCGGCCAAGTACCACCCTGGTGGAAAAATGTTCCGCTTCCCGTTCCCGGTCAATGGCGGGGTTAGTCACAACCGCTATATTTTCTTTGCAATAGTCGGAAATATTCGGCAGCGATTCGGGGACAAAGGCGGCAAGAGGCCCGGTATAGCCCATGGAGCCAATAACTTCGCGGCCGTTGTGGGCAACACGACGACGGATCATGGTGTCGTATTTTCGCCAGCCAAAAGCTCCGAGGGTGTTTGGTTGGTGAAGTGGTATTGTATCTCCCCTTGTCGACATGATATCATCAGCAGGTTGAACTTCTTCCCCGTTCCGGACCCCTTTCTCGGTCCAGGGAATATGTTTATGGAGCCCGCCCAGAGCGTTGCCGGTGTGGTGGTGGTTCTCAAAACGTTTCAAGATACGTTGCTGGATGGCACTATAGTCTATAATTTCAGCCTGTTTTCCGCGACCGCTGAAAATGGCAACTTTTTCTCCTGGTGCCAGCGGCCGGGGATCGCTCATATTCCTTTCAAGATCAACGACCCCTTTCTCCGATGACAGAAAATAGCTGTAATCGCTCTCCCCCAACCACAGGGGACGCAGACCCAGGGCATCTACGCTGCCCACACAAATATCTCTGTAACGTGTCAAAACCGCCGCCGGTCCCTGGGCGGAACAAGGGAAAAACCAACGATAATAATCATATATTTTCTGCAGGGGCATAGTGTATTGTGCCACCTCGCTGCAGATGGGAGGAAAGACCAGTTCAACAGCCTCAAGGATATCCAGGGCATGTAAATGAACGAGGCCTTCGATAACCCTGTTGAGGTCCTGCGAGTCGCTACCGCCCGGAAGCGGCTCTATTCCAAGAGCTCTAGCCGTATTGCGCAATCGGTCAATGGTATTTATCTCGCCGTTATGTCCAAGCAGAGAAAAAGGTTGGGACCGTTCAACCGTTGGCAGCGTATTGGTTGAATATCGACCGTGACCAAGGGTTATGACAGAACGGATGTTTTCGTCCCGGAGTTCGGGATAGACCCTTGGCAGCAAATCCGGTACTCCCTGTAATTTAAAAACAACCGAATCAAGGCTGAGCGAGGCAATATGGATTTCGGGCAACAGCTTTTCAATATCAAGCTGTAGATTAAACAGGCGTTTTCGTGTGGAGTCCTGTCTTTTTTCTGAGAGAATACCGCCTATCTGCCAGAAGAGTGGAGCTTTGGCCCTGGCCTGTGGCCCCAGCTCATTGTTCAGGCTTTCTCCTGTGATTTCCAGCAACAGATCGGCGTCATGTCGTTTCAATATTTCACGGACACGGTTCTTCATATCCTGAATATTTTGCCTGGAAGATACCGGCAGCAGCAGATGACCGACAAAAAAAATATTAGATTCAGCTAGATGTGGGCTCAGGTCATGATGTGCAAACCGGGTTTTCCAGATGTCGCGCGGGATGTCTACGGTAATACCGCATCCATCTCCCTCGCCGTTGATGTCACCCGATCGGTGACCCATCTTGCGCAGGGCATCAATGGTTTGTACAATGTTGGCGTGGGTGCTGTGACCACGTTTATCGACAAAAGCGATGATCGCACAGGCGTCTCTTTCTTCAATTGTGCTTTTATTCAATGCTCTATTGCTCTCATTCATTCCAATAATTCCGATCCCGATTATGCTATGACATCTGCATGTGGCTCACCCAACATCTTTTTTGTTGTAAGTTGTATGCTGGAACGGTGCATTTGTCAGGGCTATTTACGATGGAAGTTGTTTGTTAATTTCCTTTTAGAGCATGTATTAAGACCTGTGATGCTCAGATTATTACCCCCATAAGTTAGTGCTACCTGGTGGCATGGTCAAGGTGGTGTGGCAGGTGAGAGGTAAAAAACATGCTCTGCTCCTTAACATTTTGAGATAGACCTTCATACAAAGTGATTGATAATGGTTGGCAGTAGGAAAAAGTATCGATATTTAGAACAACAGGGTAATGGTAACAAAGCTGCGGCAAAATCAGACTGAAGACTTTTAGGGCTGCTTTTTTTAGTCTTTTGCTAACAGCCTTCAGTCTATAGTCTATAAATCTGGGTTGCGGTCAAACCCCGCTTTAGTACTATAGAGTAAAAGAGTGATGTTTCTCTATCTCTCAACGGCAAAGGAATTTTTACAGTGAGTATACGTATCGGCTGCTGCATTACACCGCATGGTTTTGGTCATGCTGCCAGGGCTGCGGCAGTAATGGAAGCTGTGGGGAGACTGGTGACGGTGGAGTTTGTTGTCGTCACCGCCGTTCCCGAGTGGTTTTTTAAGGATTCTCTCCGTGTTCCCTTTCGCTATTACCTGCTAGTAACCGATATCGGCTTGGTACAGAACAGTCCGCTCATTGAAGACCTGGAGGCAACCCAGAGCGCTCTGGACAATTTCTATCCTTTACCGGAAGAGCATATTGCCCAGGCCATGCAATTGTTTGCCGGTTGCGACCTGATCCTTTGCGATATTGCACCCCTTGGTATAGTTGCATCCCAACGGCTTGGTATTCCTTCGCTCCTGCTCGAAAACTTCACCTGGGATTGGATCTATCAGGGTTACCTTGAAAAGTTGCCTGCCCTGCAATCCCATATTGAGTACCTGCGGGGTATCTACAGTCAGGCCACTTTCCACCTCAAGGCCGCTCCTGTCTGTCAGCCAGATGCAGCGCTAAATCTCATTCCTCCGATAAGCAGGAGCCGGAGAACTTCGTCTGTGGAAATTCGCAGGCAGTTGCGTCTGGCTCCAGAGCAAAAACTGGTGTTGATAACCTTGGGCGGGGTTGCCGGAGATGAATATGCCATAGAACCCCTGGCCGGCGCCGAGGAGTATTTCTTTTTGCTGACCGGTAAGGAACAATTGCCTGATCTCCCGGCCAATGTGTTTTGTATATCGCCGTCTTCGGATTTATATCATCCCGATCTGGTGGGCGCCTCTGATGCCGTCATCGGCAAGGTCGGGTATTCAACCCTGGCCGAAGTCTATGTTGCGGGGGTACCCTTTGGTTATATCCTGAGAGACGGTTTTCGTGAATCTACAGTGTTGGCCGATTTCATAATGCGGGAAATTTCCGGGTTGGAGATTGCCGCCAATGATCTCAAGAGCGGTAATTGGATGGAGCAGTTGGATGAGTTGACCAGGCTGGAGCCTGTACTCCAAGAACGGGAAAATGGAGCTGAGATCGCTGCGCACCATATTCTCAATATTCTTCTATAGGAGCAACACCGAGACCGGATGCCATAAATCATGAACCGTCTTGAAATTCAAAACCTCACCTTTCGTGATCGCGGGCCATATACTTTTGAGATGGTCGGCAGTGAATGCGTAGGTCTGCAGGGAGCCTCCGGTTCCGGGAAAACTCTGCTTCTCCGGGCCATTGCTGATCTTGACCCCCATGGCGGTTCCTTGCTGCTTGATCAGATGACCTGCGCCGAAGTTCCTGCACCGCAGTGGCGAAGGGCTGTGGCCATGCTGCCTGCGGAAAGTTTTTGGTGGTTGGATTCCGTCCAGGAGCATTTTCAGCATTTTCAACGAATTGCTGAGCAATATATTACCCAACTTGGGTTTGATCGCGATGTCGGAGGGTGGCAGGTCAGCCGGCTGTCCAGCGGAGAACGACAGCGATTGGCTATTCTTCGGCTACTGGAGAACAGGCCCGGTGCCCTTCTTCTTGATGAACCTACAGCCAGTCTTGATGCTGCCAACATTGTAAAGGTGGAACAGTTGCTCCTTGCTTATGGCCACGACCATGGGGTACCCCTGTTGTGGGTCAGTCATGACCCGGAACAGCTTGTCCGGGTCGCTGATCGTTGTCTGTCCATGCATGAGGATGGAAGGTTGACACCTGGAGGTGCTGGAAATGGGTGTTAAACCGCTCAGCCCTCTTGACCTG
>CAMYLK010000148.1 GCA_947259225.1 uncultured Desulfobulbaceae bacterium
AGCAACCATTATAGAAAAAAATACTAAAGCAGGAGGGTTGGCGCAAACTATAACGTACGGCAACTATCATTTTGATCTTGGCGGACACCGCTTCCTGACAGATAACAAGCAGCTTGAAGCCCTTGTCACCCAACTTCTGGGAAACGACCTGCTCAAGGTGCCACGGAAAAGTCAGATCTGTATTTCCGGCAAATATATTGACTACCCCCTGAGTCCACTTAACGCCGTCTTTGGACAGGGCCTGGGCCGGACAGGTGGCATTCTACTGGACTACAGTAAAGAAAAGGTCCTCAATGCTTTTTCCCCACCGAAAATTTCTTCTCTTGAAGACTGGGTCGTTTCACAATTTGGACGAACAATGTTCAATCTTTATTTTAAAGACTACAGTGAAAAAGTATGGGGAATCAAATGTCAGAATATCAGTAAGGACTGGGTGGCCCAACGTATAGATGGTCTCTCGCTTTGGCAGTTTATACGACACTCCCTGCTCAAATTTCGTAAACGCAGGGTAAAAACCCTGACCGACACTTTTTTCTATCCCCGGATGGGCATTGGTCAACTTGCGGACCGTATGCACGAACAGATTGCAGAAAACAATTCCGTCAAGACCGGGGCACATGTTGAAAAAATTTTTCATGCTAAAGGAAAAATCACAGGAATTGAGTATACAGGCAAAGGGAAAAAACACTTTATTCAGGGATCAAACTATATTTCCAGTATTCCGGTAACGAAGTTCATCGAAAAAATGTCCCCTGCCCCACCGGTCCAAGTCTATAACGCAGCTTCAAAAATTAACTTCCGTTCCCTGGTTGTTGTTGCTCTGTTTTTGAACCGGAAAAGCGTAACAGACCTTACCTGGATGTATTTCCCCGGAAAAGATATTCCGTTTGGCAGAATACATGAGCCGGCAAACTGGAGTCCTGATTTAGCCCCATACGGAAAATCCCATATAATTGCCGAATACTTCTGTAACACCGGTGACAAGACCTGGCAATCTTCAGATGACGCCTTAGCTGCACTGACAGGTGATCATTTACAGCAACTCGGTTTATTTGAACATAAAGATGTGATTGACAGCTGTGTTCTCAGAATTCCCTACGCCTACCCTGTATTTGACGTTGAATATCATAAACACCTGGAGGTTATAACAGATTTTCTTGACGAATTTGACAATCTTCAGCTTGTCGGCAGAAGCGGTATGTTCAGTTACCTTAACATGGACCAGGCCATGGAAAGCGGGATAATGGCCGCTGAAAACATCATACAGGGGCACAGTGAGGTTGAAGAAACTGTTCGGACAGAGGAGCTGTTAATTCCCTGTCATCAATTCCTGCAACCCAACTATTCATCATGAAATGCGCCCTTATCATACCTGCCTGGGAACCGGAGGAGATATTTCCAACCAAAACAGCCGCCTCCCAGATCAATTACTGGCAGCCGCTGGGAACGCTTTATGTTGGTGCGTCATTACAACAGGCCGGACATGAAGTTGAATTCCTCAATGGTGCATTTTTAAGCCATTCTGAAATTCTTGAGGCCGTTAAAACCTTAACACCGGATTTTATAGGTCTCTATTCCACAACCTTTGGCTGGCCAAAGGCGAAAAAGACCGCGCAGGACCTGAAAAAACTCTTTCCTGATATTTTTATAACGGTAGGCGGGCCGTACCCCATTGCCGTAAAGGAAAAATGCCTGGAAGACTGTGTATGGATGGATGCTGTTGTCGAAGGTGAAGGAGAGATTACAACAGTCGAAATGGTAAACAAACTCGCAGAAGGCAAGACCCTTGATGGCGTTAGAGGTGTCATCTACAGAGACGGTAAAAAAATCAATAAAAACCAATCTCAGCCACTTTTACACGATCTTGACGTTATTCCATTCCCTGCAAGAGAACTGCTTGGGGCTGCTGACCATTATATTCCGGCACCTGCAACGTACAAACGTAAACCGGTGGCGGTTATTATGACTTCACGGGGATGCAACAGGAAATGTATCTACTGCTTCCAGATCGACAAACACCGTAAGACAGGAATCAGGTATCGCAGTGTCGACAATGTTCTGGAAGAAATCGAGCTGTGTTTAAGACAGGGATATCGTGAAATCAAGTTCATCGACGAAACTCTGGCAGCCGACTACGACCGTGCGATGCTGCTCGCCCGGGAAATTAAAAAAAGAGGCCTTGATTTTACCTGGTTTGCTTCCGCCTGTGTCAACCAGGTTGACAAGCCATTATTGAAAGCGTTTAAAGATGCGGGCTGCTGGGCCATTCTGATGGGTGCTGAAAGCGGAGTGCAAAAAAATCTGCACACTCTTCGCAAGGGAATCACCCTTGCGCAGATCCGAAAAGCTGTTCGAGCAGCACAGGAAGTCGGACTCAAGGTTTTTACACCCTTTCTTTTCGGGATACCGGGCGAAACCTTTGCCGAGGGATTGCAAACAATTGAGTTCGCCTGTGAACTGAACCCTGATGTGGCAAATTTTCACAGCCTGACTCCATTCCCCGGAACCGAACTGCATGACAACCTCGAGCAATACGGCACTGTTTCTGGAGATCTGTCCGATTTTACATACCAGGGTGCAGCCTTTATTCCACATAGCATGACCCGTGAAGAAATCAGGACTCTCAGACAGATAGCTTTTAAAAAATTCTACTCAAGGCCAAGGTTTCTGGTACACAGGGTTGCTGGACTCAGGAGCCTGAACGATATGCAGGCTGCCATGACAGGCATGAAGAGCCTGTTCTGGCTCTGGGCCGCAAACGGTATTTTCAAACAAAAATTACAATCAAAATAATCTGATTTTCATGAAGAGACATATCAATTCTGAAAACTGTAACAAATTTTGAAAAGTTATTTTCAAAATCCATTTCATCAGGATGGGAGAGGAAAATGCATCAACCAGGCAAAACAACCCCCTGATTTTTTATCCTCGGCATTTCAGCCGTTCTTCTTATTCTTGCAAAAACCACTTTCAAACCTGAAAAGTGGTTACGCCTGAAAGAGAATATTGTACCTCCCCGAACGCACAAAGCTGACCTTTCCAATAAAGTGGAAGCTGTCATACTCAAAGCAACAGCCTGGGATATTGACAGGAGGTATCAGTGGATTGAAGATCTTGGGGAGGATTTCATAAAAGCCTCATAAAAAAGAGTCTGCTCACCAATTCCAATCCGGTCACATCCACATTTTCTGTCAGCAGTCTTTTGTGTAATCCTCTCCAACACAGTTTACGGTAAACTTCCAGCCTCTTTCTGCAGGTGCAGACGAACAAATACCCACGTCCCGACAATTATCAAAAATTATTGTCAATTTTTCTCTTCATCAAAAACACTACAACGTAGGAGGTGACAACAGGACTAATATACTACAACGTAGGAACAAAGGCGATATGACTTAGAATTAATACAAGATCAACTGCATATTATGTATAAATAATTATTTATAATATATATCTACAGATACATATACATATATCTTGTATATGCAAATTGCTAAAATATCACAACGTGGTAGCACTTCACCAATTCATTTTACTTCACCATAATAATTATTTTTTATTTATACTGCCAAATACGGCAAGTTTTGCTAGCACGACAACCCCATATTGCTTGACAATGCTGTAAATCAGCTTGTAACATAATAAAAACAACAGGTATAAATTTATATGCTGAAGTAAAATTATAATGCATTACAGAGTACCACAGATCAGTGATCAACATTTAAACAGGGGAGCCCATCAGGGCTTAAACCATTCCGGGGCAAAAGCAAACCAACCTGCTTTTCCACAGTCAATGGTTCATGAACGCAAGAGAAACCTCCCGTACACAATTAGAGAAAAAATCACCAGCACGCTGTCGTTCCTTGAGCCCTTTCATAATTATATCCACAGCCTTGTGGTTGTAGGCAGCACGGCTTATGACGCTCAGACAAGCAACTCAGATCTTGACATAGTTATTATCACCACGACAGGCGGTCATGAAAAGGTCTGCGAATTTCTCTTTGAAAGGGAAATTGAAGAATCATTGAGCAATGGGGAAGATTCCAAGCTTGAATACAC
>CAMYLK010000149.1 GCA_947259225.1 uncultured Desulfobulbaceae bacterium
ATCGGCATGTTGACGCTTTTTTCAAGGGATTGGGAAGAAAAAAACGAAATGATGCAGTCGATCCATACCATCTGGCACGGCAACCAGACCTGGTTGGTCATCCTCGGGGGTATACTGTTCGGCGCCTTTCCGCTCTTTTACTCCATTGTCCTCTCGGCCCTTTATATTCCCTTTACCGTGATGCTGTTTGGCCTTATTTTTAGAGGCGTCGCCTTTGAATTCCATGCCAATGCCGGTTCCAGGGGAAAACCTGTGTGGCTGGTTTCTTTCGGTATCGGCAGCCTGGTCACCACGCTTGGCCAAGGGTTTGCTCTTGGCGGCCTGCTGGGCGGCATAGCGGTTGAGGCCGATTCATTTGCCGGCCATCCCACAGACTGGATGAACGGTTTTTCGGCAATTGCCGTTGCCGGTGTCGTCTTTGGATATTTGATGCTGGGCTCAGGGTTTTTGATTGCCCGAACCACCGGTACATTGCAGCGAAGGAGCTATGGTACCGCCAAACTCTCCGGTTGGCTCACCCTTGTCGTTTCTGCAGCAGTCTATGTCGGTACCAGCAGGCTCCATGGGGAAATGGCAGCAAAGTGGAATGCCTGGCCACCATCATTGCTCTACCTTTTTTCCCTGTTGACCTTGATCGGGTTTGCGTTGTATTTCCGGAGCCTGCGTCTACAAAAAACAGTAGCGCCGCTGGTCTGGAACTGGCTGATTATCATTTTCTCTTTTACCGGCTTGTCCATTGGTTTGTATCCCGGCATGATCCCGACTATCGGCTCTGTCGGTTTGACCGTTCAGGAGGTTGCGGCCAGCCAGACAACGCTGCAGTTTATGCTGGTGGTCATGTCTTTTTTATTACCGGTTATCCTGACCTACACCACCTACAGCTACTGGATTTTCCGCGGCAAAACAAGCGCTGGCTATGATGGTGAATAGGACGTTCCTGACAACTGTACGGAAGTGTCGATTGTCGCTCAATGTATTCTACTATCACCCTTTATGAGTAGGGGTTTTTTGATATATGCCGCTGGGCGAACCTTCAACGTAGATATCTTCGAGATATGATAGTTTTCTGGGTAACTGTTTCACCGAACCCCTGGTGACCAGAAAGGTTGCTTGCCGGCCGACGGTAAGAGCTCCCAGCTTTTCCATGTCAAAGAATCCGGCTCCGCTTTCCGATGCGCAGCGGATGGTTTCCTCCAGAGAGTAGCCGGCCTTGATGAATATTTTCATCTCCTCAACCATGGACTCGCCATGGAGTATGCCAACACTACCGGCACCGGTTCCTATAGCCGTTGTCACTCCCAATGCTCTGGCCAGACGCAGTTGTGCGAGTTGTCCGTCAAACATCTTTTTCCAAAAAGCCTCCGCACCGGGAACCGGCTTTCCCTGTGCCACATAGCGCGTGGAGAAGCGGCAGCCCACCTCATCGCCCCCGGCCGCACTGTCCAAAGCATTTTTGGCCCGCAGGACGCTGGGAATCCACAGCATATTTTTGTCCGCCATTTTTTTGAGATTCTCCTCACCCATACCGTAACCCTGTTCAATGGCATCACACCCGGCCTCAAGCGCTTCGTTGACCTGTTGTTGACCATTGGCTATCACAACGGCCTTTTTTTCATCCCTGTGCCGCAGAATTTGACACAGGTCTTCATGGGAAAGCAGGGGATATCCAGTGTTCTCGTCTTCAATATTACCCGAATAGTCAATCTTGAGAAAATCACGTCCGTCCGAGTTGCCGGGCACACAGTCCTGCATGCTTCGGCACAGTCTGCCGGATGTTCGAATGTCGATTATACTTTCCTGTGCGCAATGCCCTTGATACCTTCTCACCAGACCGGAACTGTCATCGCTCTCTGCCACTCCCTGTACACCGTGTGCATGACAGTAGCCGATATGCAGCGTAAGCATCTCCATTTTTTTTGCAAGGTCAGCCTGGATAGAAGCTTCACGAACCCTTTTGTCCACGGAGGGCGATCGCGACAGGGAGACGCTGCAGTCAACCAGCGCCGGCACAATAGTACAGTGTGAGAGATCGTCGATTGCACTTTCCTCTCCATTGGGAATATCTTCTACGGAGCCGATGGCGGTAATGATGCCGCCTTTTACTGTCAGAAAGATATTTCTGCGCACATCGGCGCCAGTGCCATCAATAAATCCTCCGACCACTATGCATCGCGTTTCGTCCATGATTTTCAGGTTTCCTTTAGTGTACGGTCGTGTTTGTAAAAAAAAGCTAATGGAAAGGGGCGTTGCTCCAGTTATACATAGGAGATGAAAAACAGCGTTAGCCGGGATACCGACTAACTGTCAAGGAAAATAGAACAGGTAGGGGGGAGCAGCATTTTTTTCATGGTCAACATCATAAAAGAGTAGTAGAAATAACCCATGGCTCGACCCGTCCGCAACATAAAACCATTGTTTTATCCTCTTATTTTTCAGAATGTTAATCATAGGTGGTCCTGTTTTTTCTCCCTCCCACAACCTTGTTACTTTTTGCCTTGGGCGTTTGCAAATGTATAGCAACCAAACACGCTGTTATGAATATGGCCAATATCCACTAGATTTTCATGGCGGAGGGCATTGATATGTTCAGTGTTGTTGCGTTTATCAGAGAACATCTGCCCTTTAAGATCATGCTGATTTTGACCACAGGCGTAGCCTTGGTAATGACTACAGTAATCAGCCTCAGCGTCAGAAATCAGCGCAAAGAGTTCAGGCAGAAAATGACCGAATTCGGCCGGGAACTTGGAGCCCTTGCCTATGCAGGCATTAAACATCCCATGGCCGAAGGT
Source organism: uncultured Desulfobulbaceae bacterium (assembly GCA_947259225.1). Taxonomy (GTDB): domain Bacteria; phylum Desulfobacterota; class Desulfobulbia; order Desulfobulbales; family Desulfobulbaceae; genus UBA10518. The sequence continues at coordinate 2,790 of CAMYLK010000149.1, forward strand.
GACAATGATTCCATTGTCAGGGAGTTTCAAGAGATCCAGGATCGGTTGCAGGGTGCTGAAATTGTCATTTGTGATTTCGATCAGAAAATTATTTTTGCCACAGATGCCGAGAAAGTGAACACGAAAATTTCCCAGTTTGTCCGTGATGAGCAGGCCATAGCTGCCATCAGCAACGCCCTGCAAACAGACAGCCCCGACGACATGATGACTTTTGAAGAAAAGGTGGGCAGTAACCGTTACCTGATCAGCATGGATAAAATCCTCAATGAACAGGAATGTCATCATTGCCATGGCGAAACCAGAAAAGTGCTTGGCGCCCTGCTGACAAAGCATTCCACCAATACCACCTATACGGCAATAGCCAAGTTAAGGGACAGGACCATAGCTATTTCTCTGTTCGGCCTTTGCGTTATCCTCGGTTTCATTTACCTGGTTACCAGACCCCTTACCGAACTTGCCACCAAGGCAAAGCAACTTGCCCGAGGGGATCTCACGGTTTCCTTACCGGTTAAAAGCAAAGATTCCATCGGGATGCTCGGCAGCGCTTTCAACACCATGGTGATGAGCATAAAAGAACAGATGGAGCTAGCTAACAGCTTAAAAAAAGTCATTGCCGATCCTCTGTTCATTGTAGATCTCAATATGGTGGTGACCTATATCAACGAGGCAAGCGCCTTGCTCACCGGCTATAGCAGGGAAGAGGTGGAGGGGAAACTCAGCTGCCGTGATATATTGCAGTGCGATATCTGCGACATCAACTGTCCCGTGCACAAAACGTTAAAGGAAAAGAAGTCGGTTAAGGGCATCAGGACAACGATCATCAGCAGGCATGGTAAAGAGATACCGACCATGGCCAGCGCAAGCGTTTTGAAGGATTCACAAGGCGTAGCAGTCGGTGTGGTGGTTGTTCACACATTGATTGGCCCGGATGAGGCCTCCGGCGATTCCTCCGCTGGTTTGTTGAAGGCGAAAGAGAACCGGGATACAGCTCAAGATTATAGTTTCCATCATATCATCAGCAAAAACGAAAAGATCCAGAAGATTTTTTCCGTTCTCCCCAGTTTTGCCAAAAGCGACAGTACTGTTCTCATTGAGGGAGCGAGCGGTTCGGGTAAGGAACTTTTTGCCAAAGCAATTCACGAATTAAGCGAAAGAAAAGGACCCTTTATTGCGCTTAATTGTGCGGCACTTCCGGATACGCTCCTGGAGT
>CAMYLK010000150.1 GCA_947259225.1 uncultured Desulfobulbaceae bacterium
ATCGAACCTGATGCCCCGGCGGCCGCCGAATTCAAAGCTGTCTCAGACTTGGCGGACTTTCCTGAAAAACCATACGAACAAGTGTTCGATTGATTTTTTCACTGTTCCGACAGCCGCCTTCAACATTCTGTTTGTTCTGGTGGTTCTCAGCCACAGCCGTCGCAAAGTCGTACATTTCAGTATAACCTCAAATCCGACGGCCGAGTAGACAGCCCAACAGGTCGTGGAAGCCTTCCCCTGGGATACAGCACCAAAGTATTTGATGCGAGATAGAGATTCTATCTATGGTGCTTTCTTTCGCAATCGAGTGAAAAACATGGGTATCAAAGAAGTAATCTCGGCCCCGCAAAGTCCTTGGCAAAACCCGTTTGCCGAAAGGGTGATTGGCTCGATCAGGCGAGAATGTACAGACCATGTCATCGTCTTGCACGAAGCTCACCTGAAAAACATTCTTTGTTCGTATTTCGAATATTATCATAATGACAGAACGCATTTGAGCCTTGAAAAATATTCGCCCGACAGCCTGCCGATACAACCCAGACCTGCCGGCAAGTGCAAGATAATCGCTTTGCCGCGGATGGGTGGATAACATCATCGATACGAGTGGAAGAAAGCGGCCTGAAAATAAAATCGTTATGAGGCCATCGAACGGTCTTTGCTGATCTTTGCCCGGAAACAGTCTCTATCAAAGAGTTCGCCTTGAAATAGTCTGTTTTATAAAACCTGGCTCTGGAGAATCGTATTCAATCACTGCACAGAGCATGATGTGTTACGACATATTTGCCACGGATTAATTTTTGCGAAGGACAGTTGTGGTTGTAAATTTTCTCACAAGAAAGTATAGTATTCACTGTGAATACAAATGAATATTTGTCTCGGAGGCGCTAAGTGAAAGCAACAACAATTCGCATGGATGACAATGTGCTGGATCGAATTGATTCTATGGCAAAAAGTGTTAATCGGTCTCGAACTTGGGTTATTAACCAGGCTGTTGAACGATTTTTAAGTTATGAAGAGTGGTTTGTCCAAGAAGTGAAGGAAGGGATCAACGAGGCTACGAATGGAGAACTTGCTTCTCATGAAAAAGTTGGAGAACGCTTTGCCAGATGGGATGTAAATGCGGATTAGATGGACCAACAAGGCTCTTGATAATCTGGACGCTGCAGTTGAATATATTGCTGCAGATAATCCAACGGTTGCAAAAGGGGTTGCCCGAAAAATTTGGGACTCAGTACAGTTGCTGAAAGATCAGCCAGGTCTTGGCCGTCCCGGTAGAGTTTCTGGTACTAGAGAGCTGGTTGTCAGTGGGTTGCCATATATTGTTCCATATCTGGAAAAAGAGGGGACGATTGTCATTCTTCGGATTATGCATACCTCGATAAAATGGCCTGATTCTTTATAGTAAATCATATTCGATACCAGGCACGTACGACATCAGAAATAACTGGGCGGTAAAAGCCGTAGTCCCGTTCGAAACGCTCATCATACACTTGTTCGAAATCATCAAAGTGAGACTCGAGCAAATGGTACAACGGCGAGTCGAATGACTTTCGAGGGTGATAAACCGCAGTTGTTTTTCAACATGGCGCAGGATCTCCAATGAAGATAATCGTGCATTTTTTGCGCCATCATTACAGGACACGGGTTGCTTGAGCTTCCCCCTGCTCATCTCACACTCCATCTGCCTGTTAAAAGTTGACATTCCTGCTCTATCGCCAAAACCAGAGGTCAACAAATCTTATATCTATATTCTACCTTGTCAGGAATAGTCTTCGCCTCCCTTTAGGCTACCAGATTTCTAACCTGCCATTGGTTTCCTTAAACACCTTTGAATATATTTACCAGAGAATTAACATATGGTTGTTTTTCTAGGAGTTTTATAGTGAAGCTGCCCAGTTAATATCATTAAACAACCTGCGCAGACGTTCACCGGGACCGGGGTTCACAGAGTAGACCCATGCAATTTTTCCTGTCATGTTCAAATAATTCCAGGTCAGGAATAGTCTTTAGTTTCCGTGTCCTTGCCAACTGTTGAGCTTACCACTGGCTCCCTCTTAATAACTCTCCATTTCACAAAATAGGTAATTCTACCTATATGAAAAATATCGCCGCTGTGATTCAATGAATTCAGTACTAAAATTGGGTGTCGAGGGCGTTAATTTCTGCCAACTTAATGAACCCTTCATTTTCCTGATACCACACAAAGATTGCTCAAGTATTTAAATAATATCAACTAGATATAATCTAACTAACAAGCGAACTCAGTGTATCGATAAGAAATGAATATTGAAATACGATCATACAAGAAAATGAAGATTATCATGGTCGCATTTCTGTTTGTGGTCCTTGTCACAGTGATTTCCTGCAAGTCCAGGGGAACTGCTGTCCAAGGTCACGTCTTCGATAAGGCTGGTATCATCAGCGCCCCTGATGTGAACAAATATGAATGGCTCCTTGATCTAATAGAGAAGGAATCAGATCTTGATATCAAATTCCTATTCTTAAAGACTATCGGATCTGCAACTATCGAAGATCTGGCAGTCGAAAAGATGAGTGAATATGGAATAGGCAGTGATGGGAGGAATGAGCGCGGAGTCCTCTTTCTGTATGTTATGGATGAGAAGCAGCTCAGGATCGAGGTCGGATATGGCCTTGAGGCATACTTGCCGGATTCATTTGTTGGATATCTAATCAGGAACCAGGCTGATGCCTTTTTTAATACTGCAAATCCAAGTTTGGGTTTAAGGTTTTTAATACGCATCCTTCAACACAGGATCAGGGAAGCCGTACTGGACAGGGACTATGATCCGAGTATTTTGGACGGGGAGCGTGAATTTTCATATCTATCAGGTGGTGCCGGGGCAACAGGCGATGTAGGAAAGCAGCAATCGGGCCAGGCTTTTAAACTTGCCCACTTGGGCAATGAGGGCAGGAACCGGTTTAAAGCGGCCAATACGGTGTATGGGTCCTTCCTAAATTACATTGCATGGCTTTATGGCCGCAAGTTTGATCCGAAAGTAGATCTTTTTACTAAGGATAGCCTACCAGTTTTAAACAGCTTTCCCATGACGCCAGCTTACTTTGACTATATACTCATGTTGTATGTAGGCAAACAGTATAAAGTTGTTGAACGCGGGGATCTTGCGGTCCTTTTTTTCACCGATGACCCGATAATTTCGCCACTATTCTTTCAGAGAATAGATGGAACATGGAAGCTCGATATAGCAGCCGAAGTAAGGAACTCTCGCAATTATGTTGGCGGCATCTACACCTGGGGATTCAATCCTGATAGCAAGGATGAATTTGCAGGGGCCTTCAGGAGTATCCTTGTTAATATTAGGGGCTACTATCGTTTTCAAGATGGCGACAACCGGGAACTTCCAGTTAAGGTCGATGTTCAGAAGGGGTAGTAGTTTTTAGCAAGTAATCGAAATCTCTGCATTACCCGGAATTGAGAAATAGTCTTTATTTCCCGCTTCCCTACCATTTGTTGAGCTTGCCACCGATTTTCCTCTAAAAAATTCCCATTTCGCAAAATAGGCAATTCTACCTATATGAAAAAGACCACCGCTGTGATTCAATGAGTGCAGATACCTTGGCAGCAACATTTTCACACATGGTAAAATAAAAAAAAATAAAAAAAAAGGGGTCAAGTCTCTCGTTAACTTAACGATTGAATTGTATTACTAGGGCTATATGTCCAGACCATTACGAATAGAATACCCCGGTGGTTAGTATCACGTCATGAACCGTGACCAACGAAGAGAGAAGGTATTTCCATCCACCGAGGATTATGAATTATTTATTGCAGTTCTGTGTAAAGCCGTTGAAATATGGAATCTGCAGATAGCGGGAACAACCGGAGACAACTCCAGATAAATCCATGAGATTTTCCACCTCCACGCGTTTCTTGAGCAGTTCTGCCAGTTCAACTGCCACAA
>CAMYLK010000151.1 GCA_947259225.1 uncultured Desulfobulbaceae bacterium
GTCAGCACACCATCGGTTACAAAGGTTGAAGAAGCAGAGGTGACAACAGCAGACGCTGATGTGGTAACAAGGTCAGTGGGAGTGTTATTATGAACACCGTTTGTGAAAACTCCGGAACCGGCGCTCGTTTCATACAGTGTGACTGTTTCATTGTCACCGCTGGTTAGACTGTCAACATTAACGGTGACTGAGGAACTCCCTGTATTGTTCTTGTCTTCAACCGTAATATAGACTGTCTGGCCGGCAACATAGAGTTCCACATCTTCAGTGCCCGCAGCATTGGTGAAGTTAACCCTGCCGGCGCCGTTTACATAAAAGAGTTGTGTGGTGGTCGGATATGGGGTACCGCCGTAAGTGTAGGTGGCTGTAACCGTTCCTTCATCAATATCTTCCCAGAGACTGTCGTTGGTGGTTTCAGTACCATCGGAGACCTGTGTCAGTAATCCGGTCGTATTCCTGAAAATACCGGTATTCGGGCCGGTTTCGGTTAAGGTGATGGTTTCGTCATCGTTACCGGTAAGTCTTACGGAAATCGTTTCCGCTACTAACGGGTTTGCGTTGGATAAAGGATGGGTAACAGTAACATAGAGTTGGTCGCTGGTGGCAGAATCATTGGTCAGTTGGAAATTTTCACTCGGTAGCCCGGTTGCCCTGGTAAATTCAATAAACGGTACGCCTGGCCCGACAATATTAGTCTGAGTCGTATAGGTCTTGACACTTGGAGTGGTATAGGAGAACTGGATTGTGTCGCCCGATACAACTTCCAATCCGCCACCCGGACTGGCATGGTCATTATCGGAATTGTTGTAGGAGAGGTCATCGGCGACTGAAGGAAGCGGGTCAGCAGGATAGGTGGTGAATGTAATGGTGTCACCGTGGGCAGGAGTTAAATCGTACAGAGTGAAGGTCACTTCTCCACCGTCAGAGGTATATTGGGTACCGGTAGTAGCTGCAGGATAGGTTGTCTGCTGGACTGCACCCTTGTAAACAAGCCATGTTCCGCTGGGGTTGTCGTATTGAAGTGTCCAGGTAGCACTGTCTGTGGTGGATGAGGTCGTCACATAGGGGAGCCAGCCGTTGGTGGCATCAGATGATACCGGGGTGGTTGCACCGCCGTTATTCGTAAAAAGTCCGCTGTTTGGTCCGGATTCGTAAAGGGTCAGCTGTTCATCGTCGCCAGAGCTCGGGTTGGTCACCGTAACAGTGATTGATTCATTTGTAGTGGAACCCGTATTTCCCGCCGGATATTTCACATATGTATAGATGTTGTCGCCAACTGTGTAAAAGCTGACTTTTTCCAAGGCAGTGTCAACAAACTCAAGCTTCGGCTCACCGTTTAAAATAACTATATCTCCAAAAGTGATCGGGTCGGACGAGGAAAGAAAGTGGAGATCCATCATCCAGTCTTTCTGGAGAGGATCCTGGTTGGAAGCACCGGTTGAAAACACGAACCCAACAGGTGAATTAGGATAGACCACCTGGTTGCTGTTCTCATCATTTAATGCAGTCAGGGGGATCTGCATATCGATCCAATAATCGCCTGAGCTATCTGGGATAGTTGTAACCAGTGAATGTGACAGATTACCGGCATCTGCGACATTATAGGCTGTAAACTGTTCTACCTGCGCAGCAGCAGGGTCGCTTATATTTTGTGTATTATCATTGTTATAGAGGATCTGTAACCGATCATATTGGTTGTTGCCGCTTGCATAGGAGCCCTCAAGATCTATCCAGTATTCCTTGTAGCCGTCATCATCAATATCAAGAAGTACATTCCAGTGATACGATTTAAAATCTGTTTTAGCTGCCTGGGTTCCTGATTTTGGGTCGCCTCTGACCCGCATCCTGAAAAAGAGGTAGTCGTCCTCCATGCTGGAGGGGTCAAGGGGATCATAGGGTGTGCCGCCGTCATAATAACCATAGGATGGGGTATCTTCCGGTCCTGGAGGTGCGCCAGGGGAGGCTGAGGCAAGATCAGTCGCTGCAGGAGGAACTGAAGCAGAGCCGTGGGTCGGATCGGAGGATGTTTCGTGGTCTGCTATGGGCTGTCCCAGATATGTATAGGGGGCTGTATATCCTCCGCCTGTTGTAAAATTAGACCAGGTAGTTCGGGTATCTGAAAAAGCTGCATGTGCCCCGGAACTGAAAAAAAAGAAAGAACCAGCAACGATCAAAAACAGCAATGCAAAAAAGTGGAACGGTTTGTTTCTCGTTTGTTCTTTTTGAATTTTCCTATTGTCTGCAATCATAATAACCTCTAATTTTTTGTATATACGGCTCATTATGAATATGTCAACATAATTTACATCAGACATCCAGCATAATAAAGCAAAATGCATACCACTCTATAATAATTGCATCAGTAAGATCTCCAATGCCTGTGTTTGAGAGGTATGCAGAGTAATTAAGAAAATATTTCTATGAGCTGCAACATGGTGAGCCAGGCGGATTATTGACAATAATTGTCAAAACTGAATCATTCCTGACATAGTTTCTGTAAAATATATAAGGGAGTGTGGGAGCGATGGTTTAAAAAAGAAACAATCAACAGTTAAAAACTCAAAACTGAGAACTCAAATTTCAAAATGTAAAAGGAGTACGAAGCAAAACAAAAAGGGCGACAAAAAAAATCTTGCCGCCCTTTTAAAGAGTGGGGACAGTGTCAATCGTCAGCAGTTTCGTATGCTGACAATTAAATACTGTCCCCTTATTATTAATTGATTATTTTCCCGGCTCCAATGCCTTGGCACGGCCTTCCAGGAATTTCCAGGCTTTTTCCACGTCCTTCTGGGACATGGCCATGAGTTCGTCAGCATGTTCCGGATTCATCATCTTCAGCATGCGGTAGCGGTTCTCATTCAGGGCATACTCGGCAAACGGCATGGAAGGTGCCTTGGAGTCAATGTGCAGCGGATTCTTGCCCTGCTCTTCCAGGTCTGGGTTGTAGCGGTACAGCGGCCAGTGGCCACAGGCAACAGCTAATTTCTGCTGGTCAAGACCCTTGGCCAGGTTCAGACCATGGTTGATGCAGTGGGCATAGGCAATGATCAGAGAGGGTCCGTCATAGGCCTCGGCCTCGGCAAATGCCTTGACCGCCTGGGTCGGGTTGGCGCCGATTGCCACCTTGGCAACGTAGACATTACCGTAGGTGGAGAAGATCATGCCGATATCCTTCTTAGGCATTTTCTTGCCGCCTGCAGCAAACTGCGCTGTAGCAGCCCGCGGTGTGGATTTGGACATCTGGCCGCCGGTATTTGAATAGACCTCAGTGTCAAGGATAAGGACGTTGACATTCTCGCCGGAGGCAAGGACATGGTCCAGGCCGCCGTAGCCGATGTCATAGGCCCAGCCGTCGCCGCCGATGATCCAGCAGGATTTCTTGACCAAATAATCAGCAACATGTGTCAGACGTTTGGCAATAATGGAATCACTGTTTGCAAGAGTTTCTTTCAAAGCAGCAACCCTGTCCCTCTGGGCTTCGATCTCATCCTGGGTTTTCTGGGGTGCCTTGATCAGTTCGTTGGCAGCTTTTTTGGTTATGATTTTTTCAGCAATCGCAGCTTCCAGCAGCTCAACTGCCTGGGAGGCCATCTTGCTGACCGTGTTACGCATACCCAGTCCAAATTCAGCGTTGTCCTCAAACAACGAATTCGACCAAACCGGTCCGCGACCGTCCGCTTTTTTTGCGTAAGGAGTGGTGGGCAGGTTGCCGCCATAGATAGAAGAACATCCGGTGGCATTGGCAATCATCATCCTGTCGCCGAACATCTGGGTGGCAAGTTTGATGTAAGGGGTTTCGCCACAACCGGCACAGGCGCCGGAGAACTCGAACAGCGGCTTCAGGAGCTGGCTGCCCTTGATGGTGGATGGATCGATCTCGCTGTTAGCTGCCTCGGGAAG
>CAMYLK010000152.1 GCA_947259225.1 uncultured Desulfobulbaceae bacterium
AAATCATCCTCATCGTGCTCGCCCTTCTCATCTTTCAGGGCGTGTATTCCTCATTTTACACCATTGAACCGGGTGAGGTCGGCGTTATCCTCCGCTTTGGCCAGTATAACCGGACAACCTCGCCCGGCCTGCATTTCAAGGTCCCGTTCCTTGAGGATCTGAACAAGGTCGATGTTGAATCGGTACGCAAAGAAGAGTTTGGCTTTCGCACCCGAATGCCCGGCAAGAACTCTGTTTTTGATCGACGGGGTTTCGACATGGAATCGCTGATGCTGACCGGGGACAAAAACGTTATCAACGTTGCCTGGATCGTCCAGTACAAGGTCAGCGACCCGGTAAATTTTCTCTTCAAAGTCCGCAATGTGCCGCAGGCTGTTCGCGATGCCTCGGAAATGGTTACCCGGCGCATTGTCGGCAACATGGACTTTGATTATGTCTTAAGCAATCGAGAAATCCTTGCCGGTGACGCCAAACTAGAGTTACAGGAACAGCTGAACACTCTTGAAGCAGGCGTCTCCATAGTCACTCTGCAGCTGTTGGACATTAACCCTCCTGATCCGGTTAAGCCGGCATTCAACGAGGTCAACGAAGCGGATCAGGACATGAAACGCCTGGTCAACGAAGCCGAGGAGACCTACAACCGGGTTATCCCCAAGGCCCGGGGTAGCGCAAAACAGACCATTGAAGAAGCCTATGGCTATGCAATTCAACGTACGAACCGGGCCAAAGGTGAAACAAACCGGTTCGCCTCCATCGTCCAGGAATACCTGCAGGCCCCTGAGGTGACTCGGCAGCGAATGTATTTAGAGGCCATGCAGGATATTCTGCCGGGAGTTTCCCAGATTTATGTGATGGATAAAAAACAACAGAACCTCCTTCCCTTTCTCGACCTGTCGAAACGCCAGCAGGCTGGACCATCAGGGGTAAACAATTAAGAGACAACCATGAAAAAAATACTACAGGTTCTTTTACTCATTATCGTATTTGGCCTCATTGCCACCGCCTGGGATGGCTTCTATATTCTCAAAGAAGGGCAACAGGCCGTTATTACCCAATTCGGTGCCCCGGTCGGAGATCCGGTGACCGAAGCCGGTTTGAAATTCAAGACGCCGTTTATTCAGCATGTACGGTTCTTTGAAAAGAAAATTCTCATTTGGGACGGCGACCCAAACCAGATCCCCACAAACGACAAGACTTTCATCTATATGGATAATACCGCCCGTTGGCGGATTACCAACGCTCTCCGATTTCTTCAAGCTGTCGGCAGTGAGGTGCGAGCGCAAAGCCTGCTCGATGATATCATCAACGGAACGGTGCGTGACTTGGTAAACAAAAACAACCTGATCGAGATTATCCGCAGCTCTGACTGGTCCGAGGATTATATGATGTCCACGGTGATGTCCACTTCCCAATCCGGAGACATGACCAAACCACCGCAAAGGGGACGGGATCAAATCAGTGAACAGGTCCTTGATGTCGCCTCCAAGGTGACCCCAAAATACGGCATCGAGCTGATCGATGTCATGTTCAAACGGGTCAATTACATCGACTCAGTTCGGTTAAAAGTGTATGATCGGATGATATCGGAACGTAAACGAATCGCGGCCGAGAAGCGATCCCTTGGTGAAGGACGGAAAGCGGAAATTCTTGGCCGGGTAGACCGCGAACTGAAGGAAATCACCTCAACCGCGATCAGGGAGGCAACCGAGATCAAAGGTAAGGCAGACGCAGAGGCCACCAAAATATACGGTCAGGCCTACTCAAAAAATCCGGAATTTTATGCCTTCCAAAAAAGTCTGGAAAGCTACCAGAATATCATAACCGACAACACTTCGTTGATCCTGGATTCGGATTCCGACCTCTTTCAGTATCTGGAGTCACTCAAATAGAAGTAATCATCATCCCGGCCTGAACTGCGCTCATTCTTTATGGTGTGAGGGGCAATTCAGGCCGGAATTTTCTTCCGGAAGCGCAGAAGCTATGCAGCAGATAATTTCTTAACAGCCTGGATACAATTCGGGTCAGTCCAATACAACCCCAGATCCTTCATCGGCAAATCCGGGCCGCTGATCTGGCGAATAGGCTACTCTTCCCCGTTCATCCAGTAACGCCTCCAGCTTGACAAGCTCCTCTTCGCTCCCGATTGATTCAACACCGAGCTGCTCAAAACGGCAGGGACAGCGAATCAACTGCCCTCCGCACCAGGGACAGGCCTCCACCGGGCAACCAAGCTCATGCAGCTCTCCGGTAACGGCATGGCAGGCCGGACAGACATCTTTATCCAGCTGTAACGGTTCATAATAGGACAATTTTTCCTGGTCGGCACATTGTTGTTTGAATGCTTCAAGGTTTTCATACTCAAAAAAATCCAACAGGTCCTGGTCGAGATAGCCCTGATGAAGGGTTCCATGAAACTCAACCCCTTCACTGGAAATCAGATAGAGGTAGGCAGACATCGTCGTTATTGCTGCCAAAAGAAAAACACCTTGTGATCGAGCCACAAGGCGGATCTCTCGAACATGATCTTCCTGGGCTTCGGGCAGGAAGCTGTAAAATTCAAGCAATAAATCCAAGGCGATTCTGTCTTCCCCGTATTGCAGAAGAAGATCTTCGGCGGCAACCAGGTCCCCTTCTGCAACGGCATATTCCATGGCCTTGCGAATGGCGCGTCGCTGTGATTTTATCTCATCCATTATTCTTTCCGTTTAGTGCCTTTGCAATAGATTCTCGCCAAAGGGCAGTTTCCGCCTCTATATCTCCAGCCTGGCTGACAGCTGTAACAACAGCTATGTGCTTGGCTCCCAAACCGACCAATTCGGTTACATGGGAAAGCTTAATCCCTCCCATCACAGTGAAGGGCAGACTGCAATGCCTCGAATACCGAGCAATTGCTTCCGGGCCAAGAAAATCGGACAGCCCGTCTTTGGTCCCGGTGTGGTACAATGGTCCGATATTATAATACGAAACCGGGCATGCCCCTTCTCGCTCGAGCTGCCCCAATTGCATGGCCTGTTCTTCCGTATTACAGGAAAGGCCTATGATCATTTCCGGGGCCAGCCTCCGCACCTCTTCCGGCGGTAAATCATCCTGACCAAGATGAACCCCGTCTGCTCCAGCAAGTAAGGCAATATCAACTCGATCATTGATGAGGAAAAGAGCCCCGGCATCTTCAGATTTACGACGAAAATACCTGGCCTTTTCCAGAAGTTCTCCATCAGCAGAGTCCTTATCGCGCAGTTGCACGATTTTTGCCCCTCCGGCAAGAACCTTGTCCAGCCATTCCCGATCACTGCGACCACCACAAAGCCGTTCACAGGAAACAGGATAGAGATCTACCGCATGAACAAAATAGTGCATGCGCTGAAGCAACGATTGGTTCTGTTTCATTTTTCTTATTATTTCAATCTGTTAAAAGACATGTCTTTCTTCGATTTCTTAACTCAAAATTCATTCACCTTGATTTTTCAGACCTTTACCGGTATAGTCTGTCCTTACATGTAAAGATTACATAAAGCAATTTTCACGCAAATCAAGGCTACTGTAGAATTTTCTCTGCACTGTACCCGAACCTCTATTTCCCGGCATTGTTTTTCTCTCTTTCGAGCGAGCCAGACCGTCTCTGACCGCCAGAACCCATTTATCAATGCCACACCCGATGCACAGAAACTATTTATAGACAAGGACATGACAAAAATTATGACCAACACAACTGCGGAATTCATTATTGATGGGAAGAGCTATACTCTGCCCATTATAGAAGGATCAGAGGGTGACCGAGGAATCGACATTAACGGACTCCTTCAGCAGACCGGTTGTATAACCCTTGATCCTGGTTTTAAAAATACCGGCTCCTGCACCAGTAGCATTACCTATCTTGAC
>CAMYLK010000153.1 GCA_947259225.1 uncultured Desulfobulbaceae bacterium
CAGCGGGTTCATGACAACTGGGCCCTTTTCTTTGCCCAGCAGCTGGCAATGGAGCGTAAGTCTCCGCTTGTGGTTCTTTTCTGTCTAATCCCGCAGTTTCTCGGCGCAACGCTCAGACAGTACGGATTTATGCTGAGGGGTCTTGAGGATGTTGAGAAGACGCTGAATAAGAAAAACATCCCTTTCATTCTTTTGAAGGGTGACCCCGGCCATGAGATAGGTTCATGTGCAAAAAAGCTAAAGGCCGCTGCGCTTGTTACTGATTTCAACCCCCTGCGGATAAAGAAGGCATGGAATCGGGATGTGGCAAAAGGCGTTGATGTAAACTTTTATGAAGTTGACGCGCATAATATCGTCCCCTGCTGGATCGCATCACCTAAGCAGGAGTATGCCGCATATACCATACGGCCGAAAATCCGGCGCCTGCTGCCTGAGTTCCTCGAAGACTTTCCGAGGATAAAAAAACATCCCTATTCTCTGAACAGGAAGTCCCAGCCTATTGACTGGAAAAAGCTCCCCTCCTTTCTCAAGATTGATAAAAGGGTCACGGAAGTCACCTGGTTAAAGCCGGGTGAAGGAGCGGCTGGGAGAGCGCTTCGCTTATTCACGGAAAAGAAGATTTCCTCCTACGATACACTCCGTAATGACCCCACAAAAGAAGGGCAGTCAGACCTGTCCCCCTATCTTCACTTCGGGAATCTCTCTGCCCAGAGGGTTGCCCTGGAAGCGCGGGCGAGCAGGGCATCTCTCCAAAACAAGGAAGCTTTTCTTGAGGAGCTGATCATACGGCGGGAACTGTCTGACAATTACTGTTACTACAACGACAACTACGACAGATTCGAAGGGTTCCCTTCCTGGGCGCAGACGACGCTGAAGAAACACCGGAAAGACCGGCGTCTATACCTGTATACGCTTGACCGGTTTGAAGAGGCAGCAACTGATGATCTATTGTGGAATGCAGCCCAGCAGGAAATGCTGACCAGGGGAAAGATGCACGGTTATATAAGGATGTACTGGGCCAAAAAAATACTGGAGTGGACGAACTCACCCGAGGAGGCATTAGAGATAGCGATTTATCTGAATGACCGGTATGAACTGGACGGCCGCGACCCGAACGGCTATACAGGAGTGGCCTGGAGCATAGGGGGGGTCCATGACAGGGCATGGGGCGAGCGGCCTGTTTTCGGAAAAGTCAGGTATATGAGTGCTGCCGGGTGCAGAGGTAAGTTTGATGTGAAGAAGTATATCACAGGTTTTACGCCGGCGGTTTAATGTATGAAACCGAAATAATGGACCACCACAGTAAAAATTGGAGCATTATTTTTGAGACGAGAAAAACAGAACAAGAGAATCCCTTTTACAAAAACAGCAGGTGACGCGAATGTGATTGAACGGCTTCGCTTTCTGAATGCACAGGAACGTCATGCTGCGCTGGCAACTGACGCGGGCGGTCGCCCCTATCTATCTTTGGTTGCCTATGCGCTCACTCCAGAAATGGATGGTGCCCTCTTTGCAACACCCAAAAAAACAACGAAGTACAGAAATATTCTGGAGAACAGCAATGTTTCGCTGCTCATTGATACCCGGTCAAACACTGCGGAAGGGTATATGAGTTCAGAAGCTGCAACGATTGTGGGGAATGCACTATTGGTGAGAAGGGGAAGGAGACGCGATGAGTTGGCGCGGCTATTTGTGAGAAAGCATCCCCGATTATCAGAATTTGTGGCCGCCCCGTCTACCGCTCTCATATTGATAAAATTTCAGAAAGTAATTCATACCGGTGAATTTCAGAAGGTGACAGAGTGGATGATTCATTAAGTGATGATTTCCAGATATCCTGTTGCAAGTTACTCTTCAAAATTTTATTTAAAAACCTGCCCTCAAGTCCTCAATTAGCCACCAGGCATTTTCTGTAGTATAATTTCATTAACTCCTGTAGAGGGCTTAAAAACGAAAAGGATCTTCTGTATATGGCTCAAAAGGGCAAGCCGGAAAATCTCCGATCGCGCGCTGAGTTGGCGCTGCAAAAGAAAATATCTGCATCGCAGAAAACACGGAGCGATAAAAGTGCCGAACACCTTATTCACGAACTGGAAGTCCATCAGATCGAGCTTGAGATGCAGAATGAAGAGCTCAGGGCCTCAATGGTTGAAGTTGAAATTTCACGCACAAGGTATTCCGACCTCTATGATTTTGCGCCTGTAGGATATTTCTCTCTTGATAAAAAAGGGGTGATCCAGGAATTGAACCTTGCCGGAGCTCAACTTTTAGACGCAGAAAGACAGTCTCTGGTTCATAAACCATTCTCGATGTTTGTACATAAACAATATGTGAACAGATTTTTCGCACATCTCAAAAAAGTCATTGAAAAACAATCAAGGCTGAAATGTATAATTCTTCTTCAGCTCCGACCGGGTTCTCATAAGGTTATCCAGCGATATGTTGAGATGGAAAGCATTGCAGTAATGGATACGACAGGTAATTCCATGGCGCTCCGAATGTCAGTAAGCGATATTACAGCCCGCAAACTGCAGGAAGAGAAACTTGTCCGGGCAGGTGAGGAGTGGGAGCGCACATTTGATATTATTCCCGATATTATCCTCATTATTGACAACCAGCACAGAATAAAGAGAGCAAATAAGGCGCTGGCTAAAAAGCTCGGGGTAGAGCGGGATAACCTGATAGGCCGGACCTGTTATGAGGTAATACACGGATCAAAAGAACCTCCATCGTACTGTCCGCATATCAAATTAATGTCAGGAGGGGAGGAAGAATTCGCGGAAGTATATGAAGAGCACCTGAAAGACCACTTCATCCTGAGCTCAACTCCTGTATATGATGCTGATGGCCATCAATCAGGCGTTGTTGAGGTTTTCAGGGAGATAACTGCACGCAAGGAAATGGAGGATCAGCTTAAAGCTGCTGCAACCACCGATTCTCTCACAGGACTATTAAACAGGAGGGGTTTTTTTACCCTTGCGGAGCAGCAGTGCAAACTGGCTATCCGTTCAAAAAAGCGTATGCTTCTTGTGTATATGGACCTCGACAATATGAAAGAAATTAATGATACACTCGGGCATGCCTCAGGAGACCGGGCCTTGCTGGATACAGCGAACATCATAAAAAAGACATTTCGCGATTCAGATATCAAGGGACGGATCGGAGGAGATGAGTTTGTAGTGCTTATGACAGATCCAGGCCCCGGAACTGAACAAATCGTGAGCAAGCATTTCCAGAAAAGCCTGAAAACATTCAACGCGCAGGAAGATCGTGAATACGAATTGGCGGTTAGCATGGGGTTTTCTGAGTATCATCCGGACCACCACTGTACTATTGAAAACCTGCTAAACGCTGCTGATTCCAACATGTATATAAATAAGAAAAAGACAGCAGGTAAGGATCTAATAGGGGACCCAGGGAAAAAAGTGACGGAGCGGCGATTGCATAAGCGATATCAAACAAAGGATGAATGCTGGGCTGAGATTGGGGATTCAGGCAGAATCAGGATCAGGGACATAAGCGCCTCAGGCATTTCCCTTTCAGACATGCCTCATCTCATGACCAGCATTTTTCAGACTATGAAAATTCACTTTAACAGTGAAATAAGCCTGGTCAGGGCAGTAATGGTCTGGTCGCAGCAGAAAGTCCCGGATAATTATGAAGCAGGGCTGAAGTTTGTCGGATTAGGTGAAAGGGACAGACAATCATTAGAAAAAAAGATTGTCCGACTGTCTTCGTGATCCTTCATTCAGTAGAAGTCAGCTATCAGCTTTCATCGCATTGACCTCTTTTATAGTTAATAGTACAATTAGCAATCAAACCGTAAGCCGGGAGAATGAATGCCTGCAAAAAAGAAAACAACAGCAAAAAACCC
>CAMYLK010000154.1 GCA_947259225.1 uncultured Desulfobulbaceae bacterium
CGGTCAACAGCCAAAGCCTTTCCTGCTGGAACAGCTGTGGCGTCAGCAGCCTGCATGATCAATGAATCCAGGCGGCGCATCTCCTCTTTGAGAAGACCGACCGCAGAACCGGTATCGTTTGAACGAAGGGAATTGGAACAGACAAGTTCAGCCAGCGCATCACTCTCATGGGCCGGGCTGAATTTTTGAGGCTTCATCTCGTAGAGTTCAACTTTTACTCCACGTTGAGCAGCCTGCCAGGCGGCTTCGCAGCCGGCAAGGCCGCCGCCGATAATAGTTACTTTTGGTCCTCCGGAATCAGTACTTTGTCCTGACTTTGGTGTTATGCTCAAAATTTATATTCCATTTGGAGTTTCGCGAACTCGCTTACCTTGAACACAGGTGAGAAATCTATACGGAAACACAAGGAGATTTCTCACCATGCTCGAAATGACAAGCAGTTTTATAGAGGTACTATTAACATTTATGTCATTTCGACAATAGGGAGAAATCTTGTAGAACGGGAATGAAAATTTCTCATGTTCGTTCGAGGTAAGCAACCGACGTGAGACTCCGAATGACATTTTTAGGACTTTAGAGGTTTAGGAGTTAAGGCTAAAGGGTAAGATTTCTCACTACGCTCAAGGTAAGCACCCCACAAGGGGGCATAAACTTCAACTCCGAATGACACCTGCTGACAAGGAATAATAAATCACATGCTGAGCTTTTGTGATAATCAGGTAATATCATAATCAGAGTCCGGATTTGTTCATATTGGCGGTAAAAATACTCCCCTAACAGCCTTCAGCCTGATAACCTTCCACCTTATTTATCAAATTCAACCTGTACCCAGCGGCGTCCCCATTCAAGTGCTTCCTGGTGGGACTCAAAATAAAGATCAAGGCGATCCGGCCCCTTGATGGCTCCACCACGGTCAGCAACTATTCCCCAGCCGTAACCTGGAATGTACAACCGGGTGCCGAAGGGATAATATTTTGTGTCTGCTGCGATGGTGCCGTCCTCCGGCAGCCAGAGCCAGGGAAAAACAGTGCGGACAGGGATCATCCAGGGATTGGTCAGACTGTCAACGGAAAAGAGCCCTGGTTCAGGCTCTGCCGGTTCTTCGCCGCTGGCGGTTAATCCTGAATAGGATCTTCCTTTAGCCTGCCCGGCACTGACATACCGGTTCCAGAAATCGAGCTTGAGATATTTCCAGCTGCCCCGCTCCCATGAACAGCAATCAGAGCAGTTGCAGTAGGCAGTCACTTCCATAACACGGGTTTTCTTACCCGCACAACCGCTGAGCAACAGGACAGAAAATAAAAGAATTACAATGAGGAAATAACGGTACATTTGAATTAGAGTGGTATATCATCCACGGCTTCAGCAGCCTCGTCAATGGCCTCGTGGGCAGCATTGCCGGCAACCGGAATGATTGACACGACTGCTCCGCCAAGACGCATGGGGACGGTTACAATCTTGGTCAGCACGCAACCGCTGAGAAAAAATCCGAGCAGACAAAAAAGGGCAAACTGAAGAACCTTCAGTCTGCCCTGTATACGTAATTGCAGCATAACAAATCGTGTCAGGGTTTAGGGTTTCAGAACTAAGGTTGAAGATGCTGGAACCCCGATAGAATAAAGAGCAACAGGCTGCAGGGGTTTAGGCTGTAGGCTGAAGGCTATGGATTCCCGCTTTCGCGGGGATAAAAATAAAATACCAACTTGAATTGCCTTCAACTTTCCTCCATGCTCTTCACTCTTTCTTTACACTCACAGTCTTAAGCCTACAGCCTAACACCCTAATAACCTAATAACCTAATAACCTAATAACCTAATAACCTAATAACGATAATATTCAGGCTTGTATGGTCCGTCTACATCTACGCCGATGTATTTGGCCTGTTCCGGGGTCAGCCTGGTCAGGTTGGCGCCGATCTTTTTCAGGTGGAGCGTTGCTACTTTCTCATCCAGTTTTTTGGGCAGAAAGTATACCTTATTCTCGTACTGATCCGAGTTCTGCCAAAGCTCAATCTGGGCCAGAACCTGGTTGGTGAAGGAGTTTGACATCACAAAACTGGGATGACCGGTAGCGCAGCCGAGATTGACCAGGCGCCCTTCTGCCAGAACAATTATCCGTTTGCCGTCGGGAAAAATCACATGGTCGACCTGGGGTTTGATATTCTCCCACTCCAGGTCCCGGATACCGGCGATATCTATTTCCGAGTCAAAATGGCCGATGTTGCAGACAATGGCCTGGTCCTTCATGACATCCATGTGGGCCCGGCTTATTACTTCCAGGTTACCGGTGCAGGTGACAAATATATCACCCTCAGGTGCCGCCTCTTCCATGGTGACAACCCGGTACCCTTCCATGGCGGCCTGCAGAGCACAGATAGGGTCAATCTCTGTTACCAGCACTGTAGCACCCATGCCGCGCAAGGCCTGGGCACACCCCTTACCAACATCACCGTAACCGACAACAACGGCAACCTTGCCAGCGATCATTACATCAGTGGCACGCTTTATACCGTCAAGGAGAGATTCCCGGCAACCGTACAGGTTGTCAAACTTGGATTTGGTTACAGAGTCGTTGACATTGATGGCCGGAGCCAAAAGAATCCCGTCACGAGCCATCTCGTTTAAGCGGTGCACGCCGGTGGTGGTTTCTTCGCTGATGCCCCGGACATCCTTCATCATTTCCGGATATTTTTCGTGCATGATCTGGGTCAGGTCACCACCATCATCCAGTATCATGTTGGGTTTCCATCCATCCGGGCCGTTAATGGTCTGCTCAATACACCACCAGAACTCTTCCTCAGTCTCGCCTTTCCAGGCAAAGGTTGGAATGCCTGCTTCTGCCATGGCTGAAGCAGCATGATCCTGGGTCGAAAAAATATTACAGGAAGACCATCGAAGCTCGGCACCAAGTTCGACAAGGGTTTCCATTAAAACAGCCGTCTGGATCGTCATATGCAGGCATCCGGCAATCCTGGTGCCCGACAGGGGTTTCTGCCCGGCAAACTCTTCCCGCAGGGCCATAAGCCCGGGCATCTCTGTTTCAGCAATGGCAACCTCTTTGCGGCCCCACTCTGCCAGAGACATATCTGCTACTTTATAATCACTCATATACAAACTCCGTTTGTTAGTTATCAGTTATCAGTTGGCAGTTGACAGTTAATAATCATCAGTCGAAGGCAGCAAAATCCAGGCTGAAAACTGATGACTGCAAACTGCAAACTTTTCCTAAAGTCCAGCCGCCTCTTTCAGTTCATCTGCCTTGTCAGTCTTCTCCCAGGTAAATTCTGAACGTTCCCGCCCAAAATGACCGTACGCTGCTGTGGGAGTGTAAATGGGACGCAGGAGATCCAGGTGTTGAATGATCGCCTTGGGCCTCAGATCAAAGTGGGCTTTAATCAGCTCAATTATGCGGGCATCATCAATCTTGGCAGTTCCAAAGGTTTTGACATTGATTGAAACAGGCTGGGAAATACCGATTGCATAAGCAATCTGTACCTCGACCTCGGTCGCTATTCCGGAAGCAACGAGATTCTTGGCAACATACCGTCCCATATAGGACGAGGACCGATCAACCTTGGAAGGATCCTTGCCGGAAAAGGCACCGCCGCCATGGGAACCGCGGCCGCCATAACTGTCAACGATGATTTTCCGTCCGGTGACACCGCAATCCCCAACTGGGCCGCCTATAACAAAACGGCCGGTCGGGTTGATGAAGAATTTGGTGTTCCCGTCAACCATATTTTCAGGTAGGACCGGTTTGATGATCTCTTCCATAACGCCTTCCTTGAGGTCCTCATAATCAACATCAGGACTGTGCTGTGTTGAAAGAACAACAGCCTCGATTCTTTTCGGAACAAAATCCTCATAC
>CAMYLK010000155.1 GCA_947259225.1 uncultured Desulfobulbaceae bacterium
ACAGCATCATGGCAAAGGCCAGGTACGGATTACAGGTCGGATCGGGGCAACGCACCTCAGTCCTGGTTCCCATGCCGCGGGAGGCGGGGATGCGGATCAAGGCAGAACGGTTGGAAGCCGACCAGGCGACATATACCGGGGCTTCGTAGCCGGGCACCAGACGCTTGTAGGAGTTAACCAGCGGATTAGTTACCGCAACAAAACCTTTGGCATTCTTGGCAATACCGGCAATATACTTGTAGGCGATTTCGGAAAGCTGCAGCGGACCATTCTCATCGAAAAAGGCGTTGGTACCATCGGTGTTGAACAGCGACTGGTTGGTGTGCATACCGGAACCGTTGATGCCGAATACCGGTTTCGGCATAAAGGTAGCATGCAGACCGTGCTGCGCTGCAATGGAGCGAACAACCCATTTGAAGGTCAGCGTGTTGTCGGCAGCGGTCAGCGCATCGGAGTATTTAAAGTTTACTTCATGCTGCCCCTCGGCAACTTCATGGTGGGAGGCCTCAATTTCAAAGCCCATGGCTTCAAGGGTCTCAATGATCTCACGACGACAGTTGATTCCGCAGTCATCGGGGTCAACGTCAAAGTAACCGGCTACATCGTGCGTAACAGTTGTGGCATCGCCATCTTCATCTTTTTCAAACAGAAAGAACTCCGCTTCGGTTCCCACATTCATGGTGTAGCCCATGTCCTTGGCATCGCCGAGCACACGCTTGAGATTGTTGCGGGGACAACCCTCAAACGGGGTGCCATCGGATTTATACACATCACAGATTATACGGGCTGCATTGGTACCGTCCTGATTTCTCCAGGGAAGCACAACAAAGGTATCATAGTCCGGCTTCAGGTACATATCCGACTCGTTAATACGAACAAAACCGTCAATGGATGAGCCGTCGAACATCATCTGACCGTCCAGGGCTTTTTCGATTTGGCTCAAGGGTATTGCAACATTTTTCATGTAGCCGAAAATGTCAACAAACTGCAGCCGAAAGAAGTGCACGTTCTGCTCTTCAATGATTTTCATTATTTCTTCACGCGTCATTTTTTCATCTCCTTGTTCTTGGATGATTGATAAATAGAAATCCGGCAAAACCGGACACACCTTGCATACCATTTCCGACCTGTTTCAGCATCAAAAGATTACAATTTCGATAAAAAGAAACAGGCAACTTTTCATTTTTCGTCAGCCAAAACTTCACCGGCTCCGATAACCTGTAGCAATGCCTGATGAACCTTCTCCTGCAGCTTCCCGTCGACCACTTTACTTCCGTCCCGCACAGCCACATAAAACACAACGATAAGCTGCTCCACTTCGGTAGCCACCCTTGCGCGATGAATATCCAGGCCAAAGTCAGACAGCGTCTGGGTCAACTGATACAATGCGCCCGGAGCATCACGGCCATACACCTCAATAACGGTAAACCTGCTTGAAGCGTCGTTATCAAGCACTACCTCCCTCTCAAGCTGCTGCACCTTGCGCCGCGTCCCCAAACCAAACCCCTGTTTTTTCCCATGCAGCTTTCGGCCAACATCAAGTCGATAATTAATCGCCCGGTTCAAATCACCTTCCAGAGCCTGCCAGTCTTGATCCGCAAACCCGAGTTCTGCAACCGGCTGCACATCCAGCACATCCACAACCGTACCATCCGGCCAAGTGAATATCTGCGCCGCAAGAACAGACAAATTATGCAGGGCAAGAACCCCACACAGCTTAGCCAACAACCCAGGCCTATCCTTGCTCAGCATCAATAACGAACAATACCCCTGACGGCTTTCAGGATAGATCAGCACTCGCTGTTGAAGCATGCCGGCCTGATCACGGTGCAGCTGTAGATGCCGGATCACCATATCCGGGGTAAAGCTTGTCAGGTAATCTTCAGGCAAATCCCCTACCTTGATTCGCATTGCCTGCTGACCCTCAAGAAGAGAAAGCACCTGCTCCCGCATCCAGGAGGCTCCCTGCCGCTGAACATCCTTGTCTTTCACGCCAACCAAACACTCTGCCTCCAGACAGGACTTCACTTTCAAATACAGCTCAGCAAGGAGCGTGGCCTTCCAATCCGACCAGGCAGAAGGACCGGTTGCCCTGGAATCGGCAATACTCAAAAGATACAACATGGTCAACCGATCAAGATCACCGATAAGTTCCGCAGCCTGCCGTATAAACTCCTGATCTTCCAAATCCCTGCGCAGCGCATTCTCGGGCAGATACAAATGATAACGGATCAAAAAGGCCAGGCAGTCTCGCTCCTGTTCAGGCAGCCCTATCCGGCTCCCCACCTCCACAGCCATGTTGGCGCCGAGCTCAGAATGATCGGCATGGCGCCCCTTTCCTATATCATGCAGCAACGCCGCAAGATACAAGAGATGCGGAGAAGCCAACCCCATGAACAACTCTGGTTCCTCGCCCCGCAACCGATGCAATTCGGCCACAGCCTGCAGCTGATGCCTATCTACTGTATAAATATGATAGAGATCATGCTGGGCCAGGGACTCGACGCCTGCAAATTCAGGAAGATAGGCCGTCAACAGACCAGTCTCAAGCATCGACTCCAATACCGCCATGGGGTCCCTGCTCTCCATGAGCAATTCCACAAAGGCCCGTTCCACCCGCCGCGATTTGCGAAACTGATCATCGACAAGGTCAAGATAGCGACTCACCAGCTGTCGGGTTCGATGATGCAGAGACAGCCCGGTTCGACCTGACTGGAGAAAAAGACGCATCATTAGATACGGCCTGCGTTGAAGCTCATCCGAACCGATTACATGCAGGCTTCGACCACGCTCAACGATGGCCCGCTCCAACAGCTTTTCCTTCGTGCCCCCCACAGCCGCCCCAAGCACATCTGCAACATGTTCAAAAAAAAGATCGGTAACAACGGCGATTGTCTGGAGATGACCGTACACATGACGCATAAACTGCTCTACAGCCAACTGCCCGTCTGTATCCCTGTAACCAAAGGCGGCAGCCATCTCCTCCTGATATTCAAAAATCAGCTGATCATTTTTGCGGCGACTTATATAATGGAGACGATTTCGGATTCGAGCAAGCATGTTCCAGGACTCACTAAACCGTTGCCGATCATCACCGTTGAGCAGGCCGGCATCGGCCATGGCCGGAACGCCTGACAAGCCAAAGACCACCTGGGCCACCCAAAGCATTGCCTGGATATCGCGCATGCCCCCTTTTCCCTCTTTTATGTGGGGCTCAAGAAGGTAGGCATGGGAGCCGTAGCGTTCTCGACGCTTGGCACGAAACCCCTCCATGGTTTCAACAAACTTCTGCCGCTTTCCCTCAAATATTTTTTTTCGATAACGCAGGAGCAATTTGCCATACAGCGCCTGAGAGCCTGTTAGCAGGCGGGCATCGAGCAGGGCAACCTGAAAGAAAAAATCCTCTTTGGCAAAACGGACGGCATCCTTTATCCCCCGCACCGAATGCCCAACTTCAAAACCGGCATCCCAAAGCGGGTAGAGGATGGACTCCGACACCTCCTGCATGAGCTTCCCGGAACGCCAGTCATGAAGCAGCAACAGGTCTACATCGGAAAAAGGATAGAGCTCACGGCGACCATAGCCCCCCAAGGCAATCAGGGCCAGCTGTCCCTTGTTTTTTTCCACTGCCGGCGAGGTATTAAACTGCTCAACAATAAAGGCATCAACCAAAGATGTATGCCTCTGGAGGAGCTCATGACCGCTAAGCCCCTGCTGCCACAACCCCTCCAGAGCAGACTGCTGGGCCTGCAACGTTGCTGGCATCAGATTGCCTCGCTATCGATCTCTCCCGTACGCACTCGAACAATTTTCTCAACCGGCAGGACGAAAATCTTTCCGTCGCCAATTTTACCTG
>CAMYLK010000156.1 GCA_947259225.1 uncultured Desulfobulbaceae bacterium
CCAAGACCTGTATTGATCGCTGCCAGGCCCTGTGGAGCAGGAAATATATCCTGAAGCAACCCATCTCCGACAAGCCTGACCGGAAAGGGTATCTGGTCAGTGTTTCGGCAACCAAAGGTGATCGAATTTTTGAAGGAGCGGCCCTTTGCGCTCGATATGTTTTTGATGCAATGGATGTTGATTATGCCGGGGATTTATTGTATGCAGGCGCTGATGCCCGAGGTGCGGTGAAGGAACATCCCGATTACCCCGACAAAATAGCTGAATTCATTGGCCAGGTTCTACAAACCTGATGTCAACAAAGAAAGTATTTTAAATCATAGAGACGAATGCGGCTTGACAAAGCCCACCAGATATTTTACATAGCCTGCACCACAAGGCCCCATCGTCTAGTGGCCTAGGACACCGGCCTCTCACGCCGGGAACAGGGGTTCGAGTCCCCTTGGGGTCACCAAGAATTCAGCCAAGAATTTCAAATGTTTACACTTGAAATTCTTGGCTTTTTTATGCCCTTTGCATTCACATTTTCCAGCGAATTATGGGCAAATTATGGGGTTTTTATGGCGGCGAGTGGTAAAAAAATGGTAAATTTATATCGCGCTCAACCTCCCCTTGCTGGTCATTTCTTTCAATATCTTCCCTCCAAAATTGGTAATTCCCAGTCCGATTTCATCTTAAGATGAAGACAATCGACCTCATGTCATTGACCGCCCTAAAAGAGCCACCCATGATCGGGCATCGCATGACCTTCAAGTAATTCAACCCCCTTTTGTCGGCACAGATCTCTTACGATACCACCTATTTTCTTCCTCACTCCGCCATAAATTGCTCGCTGGCGATATTTTGAGATAAAGACCACGTGATACTTACAATCCCACCTTACATGAGATTGTGATTTCCAGTCCTTCATAGATTCATCCTCCTACACCTTTAGGAGCTTTCCCATGGATGAATCTATTACCACATTCTATCGCGCCGGAACGGTAGAACCTCGTAGGGTCGCTCGGGCAGAGCCCGAGGTTTAATTAAAAGCAATTAAAAGCAATTACTAAACATGCTAAGATATTTAACAAAATGAGGGGATCAGAACTGTAGCAAATCATGACACAATTCACAGGTAAAGTATTGCATTTCTTAAGAAATATATATTTGTTAAGGGGGAAAAAGAGAGTAATCGATGAACTGGGATGGCACTCCTAATCTATGCATACCTCTCCGTTCGCAAGGCTGTCGAGTGAGGTCGTCGGATGGAAAACGAACATCTTTTCATTGACTGGGCATCTTTTTCCGGATGGTCTATTTTTTCGAATCTACATCACCCTTGGATAAAGATAAAACAAATGAAGCTACTATTATGTTTTATGGTATATTAATTCATATTCCTCATTAGCTCCAGCTTCATCTCTTCACTTGCCAGCCAAAGAGGTATTCCACAGAAATGGTCACCGGCAACGAATCTGCTTTTTTCATTAATCTGTATATTTTTATATAGTTCATAGCTCATGACCGCTCCTTGTAACCGTTTATACAGAAAGGGGCGCAAACTGAACGACTGAAAGTTCAATTCCGCAAGTGGTTTTCTGCCACCGTTTCCGTCGGACAAATTTTTCCCATTGACGCATACCATCGCATAAAAATTCGTCAGGGGAACTCTATGCAAGCTCAGCCGGCCAGATACGTCCTTCTGCCGTTCTGTCTTTCATTAAGTTGCGCTCGTACTCAGAAAATAGCAATAAAAAAGAGAGTAAGATCTTTCCCATAGCGCTGGGAGTGTAAAATAATTTTTTGGGATTTAAAATTTGCCGTTTTTTCAGCTTCGAGGGAACCAGGCCTTCTTTGCATAAACAGTTCGATCATGATGCAAATGAAGGTGATAAAACGCGCTGAGCAAAACGAACAATAAAGAGGAGCGACAATCTAATGCACCTATTTGAGAACAAAAAACTGTTAATCTGTACTTTTATATTTCTTGGCTGTTTTACCGTATCCATAAGTCAAGCAGTACCCATTCTGCAATCAGTTCAAACCGTCCAGAATATATCCACAGACGAAGGCTTTACGGTTGGTCGGTCCTATATTTCTGACATCGATCCCGCTAATGGAAAAGAGATCATGGACTATTTTGACCTTAAGACCATGTTCTACAGCTCCTTGCTCGAGTTTACCGGTTTTAGCCAAAGGAATAGTAATGATATTCTAGACATTTTTAAAACTGAAATTATCGAAGAGCCGTTTTCTGTTCCAGAACCCATGAGCATGCTGTTGTTCGGTGCCGGCATTGCTGTTCTTGCCTGCTTAGCTGGCATACCTCCCAGAAGAGCGAAAAAGTGATTACATGGAAGTCGTTTCCAGCTGACATAGGAATTAAAGGCCAAACTAAGGGACGCTTGCAAAACGTTAGGCAACCGTTTGATATAAACAGCCAGGCATGCAATAATGACACCGGGCGCACATTAGATAAAACATATGAAGCTATTATTTTATTCCATGGTATAATGATACACATTCTTTATTAGTATCAGCTTCATTTCTACACTTGCCAGGCAAAGAAGTCTTCCACAGAAACGGTCACCGGCACCGAATCTGCAATTTTCATCAATCTGTGGGTTTTCATATTTCATATCGCATCGCCGCCTCTTGTAACCGTTTACAGAACGGGGCGCAAACTGAACTACTGACAGTTCAACTCCGCAAGTGGTTATTCTGCCACGGTTTCCGGAGGACAAATTTTTCTCCTTTGACGCGTACTATCTCATGAAAATTCGTCAGAGGACATCTATTCAGGCTCAGGCGGCCAGATACGGCATTGGTTGATCTGAAAAACATTCATTAAGTATCAGGAGTGAAAACCATGACCAAAGAACGAAAAAGCAATAGAGAAGGAAAAAAGAAACCGGCCATGACCCCGAAAGAAAAGAAGGCTGCGAAGAGAGCCAGGAGGGAGTCCAAGGATCCTTTGGGCTTTGACAAGGCGAAGTAAATTTTTCGGAGTCGTAAAAAGCCTCGCCACCAACGGCGGGAAGGTTATAACGTATAGTATTTCGGTACTATGCAAACGTCGTTTTGGACTTTTCAGGAGTCCATCAAATTTGATTTAGGATGTATTTGCAAACAAGCGTTTTTGCTAACACGACGGTCAGTCAAGGCGCTTTCCATAATCACACCTCTATCGGAGATTTTCGACCTAAGACGACTGCTATGCCTGTGGTTCCGGCGTATGCAAAGCCAGCTTAATCTGCCCGCACAAATCGGACTCCATCCCAATCCGGGCTCGATCAAGGTATGGCTGTATTTCTGAGTGTCTAAGGCGGGTTCTCCGCTGGCTATCCCGAATTTGGCCGAGGAGAATGCCATAATCACTAAAGAGTTCGGATTTTCAGCACGCAAGCGCAAAGCGTTGCGCAACAACTCAGACACAGAGTTGCTGCGCTCAGAACTGTTCAGCATCGAACAACTGAAACGTCACGCGGTGACATTGGCGGGTCGGCATAGGATTGATTCACGTCCAGGGCCGGACAGATTATTGCCGCGCCTGACAGACAATGCACGTGTTTTGCTGGCAGCATATGACATCGTTACAGCCGCAGCAAGGCCGGGACAACGGATTGTGCCGGCAGAAGCCTGGTTGCTCGACAATTTCTACCTCATCGAGCAACAAATCAATCAGGCGCGTCGGCATCTGCCGCATGGATACAGTCGACAGTTGCCGAGACTGGCGGATGGTCTATCGATCGGTTTTCCTCGCATATATGATTTGGCGTTGGAATTGATTTCTCACATGGATGGTCGTGTCGACAGCGATAACGCCACCCAGCTTATTACAGCCTATCAGAGCGTTGAACCATTAAATCTGG
>CAMYLK010000157.1 GCA_947259225.1 uncultured Desulfobulbaceae bacterium
TGAAAATGAGCAAAAAATAAAACAAAATCTTATAATAATAAGACAAGTTGGGCTGTTTCAGAATGGTACGAAATCAAGCAGTTAATGGAGGTTTTATTTAATGTCAGAGAAGAACCATGTTGTATGGCACCAGGGATTTGTTCAGAGAAGTGATAGAAATCAGGTAAACAAGCATCAAAGCGGGTTGGTCTGGTTTACCGGGCTCTCAGCATCCGGTAAATCCACAATTGCCCATCATGTTGAGAAGAAACTCTTTGAAAATGGAGTCTGGGCATATGTGCTTGATGGTGACAATGTTCGCCATGGATTGAACAAGAACCTTGGTTTCAGCCGCGATGACAGACAGGAAAATCTTCGCAGAATCGCCGAGCTTTCAAAACTGTTCGTTGATGCCGGCATTCTCGTACTCGCCGCGTTTATATCACCGTATAAAGAAGACAGGGATTATATCAGAGAAAGATTTGAAGGAGATAATTTTCTGGAGGTCTACGTCAAATGTTCTGTTGAGCAGTGTGAAAAAAGGGATCCAAAGGGACTGTATAAGAAAGCCAGGGCCGGAATCATCAAAAATTATACCGGCATATCATCCCCCTATGAAGAGCCTGAGAACCCTGAGTTAGTGATCAATACAGAAAAAATAGATCTTGAATATTCAGTTTCTCAAGTAGTTGAAATGCTAAAAGAGAAGAAACTCATGCCGGAGGATTAAAGAGGCGGGTACGTAGTAGGTAGTAAGTAGTAGGCAGAAAGACGAAATCCTTTAACATCCTTACATCTTTTCCCGTCTTCCTCCCTACTCCCTACTTCTTTACTTCTTACTGTCTTTCAATCCCGTCCCGCTGTCCCTATTTTCCCGCCTTTCATTTTTTCTTTTCACTACTTACTGCTTACTTCATACTCCTTACTTAAGAAATCTATGACTGTTTTCTGTTTTTATTTATTTTGATAATGTTCAGGTTTTCGACGAAGAGGCCGAGAAAGGCGGCGAAAATGCAGTAGACCAAAAGCATTACCCATGCTTCCACACGGTATAGTACAAAGGCAAGTATTGACATAAGAGCCGAGAAACCCCAGATCACCTTTACCACATGCTGTGGATGGATCCCTGATCTCATCATAAGGTGGTGCAGGTGGGTCTTGTCCGGTTCAAAGGGATCTCTCCTGTTTAGCATCCTGATAAGTAAGACCCGTAAGGTATCGAAAATCGGAATGCCAAGGACTATGACAGGTACCATGGGATCAACTTTGCCCTCACCTTGAGTCAGGAAGAGAGCCAGGACCGCAAGGGATAAACCGAGAAACATGCTCCCTGAATCTCCCATGAATATCTTTGCTTTCGGGTAATTGTAGCGGAACAGTCCGAGTGTAGCGCCGAGGTTGAGAACACTGAGGTAAAACACGGTCTCATTCCCTATCATCGATGCGAATATGGCAAAGCTCAGAAAGGCAATAGAAGAAATACCACAGGCCAGGCCGTTTAAACCATCTATGAGATTAATTGCGTTGATAACACCAAATACAGCGAAAAAGGTAAAGGGGATTCCCCAGATGCCAAGACGGATATCCCCAGTGCCGAATAAATTCCCAAGATTTTCTATCCATACTCCTGTTCCAAATATAACAATCGATGTCGCAATAATCGAGAATCCCAGTTTTAACTTCCAACTGGCGATCCGGACATCATCAATAATGCCAAGAAGCAACATCAAAGAAGATGCTGCGAGATATGAACCAATTACCCTGTCAAAAGAAAATATAAAGGGGGAGACAATGAGTACCCCGGACGCAATAGCGATTCCACCGAATTTGGGTGTCGGGTGTGTATGAATATGTCTCTTGCCGGGCAGCGCTACAAGACCCCTGTTATTGGCAACAGATATCACGACGGGGACAAGGAGAAAAGATACGGTAAATGCGCTAATAAAAATAATATATGATGGCATTATGTTATGTGTAAAAAAGTGATCAATTAATTAATTAGTGCAAAGTATAACATTTATTCATAAAAATACAACATAAAAAAGCACATTTCTGAACATGTATCGAAACAGAGACTCCATTGATACTCCATTTGTTATTCTGTATAATGAATGATCTTTATCGCTACAGAGATGAGAAGTTCATTTATCTTTTGTTGTATGGGATTTAAGTCTTATTGTGATCTCCCATCTAATTACGACGTAGAATAAGAAAATATACGTGATCTAGGCGAGTTGTATGTTCATACATGTAACCGAGAGAGCGGAGCTGTGAGTAAATGAACAAGCAATAGCCTAGCTTATCACAGTATGTACCCCATCAATCTATTTCACAACCTGCTCCTGAAAATTAATAAGATGGTTAAAATAATGTCTCTGCCCCTTGTTCTATGGTCTGCCAATCGGAGCCTATACTACAGATGCTGTAAGGTTTATTAATATGCACTTTCTTTACGTTAGATACCCGCAGAACAGACTGATACCTATGTCCGATATTTTTTGACAATGGTGCTCCCATCGTGCTGAGTATCAGCAATCTCCGCTCTGAACGTTTGCGCCGCCTTTCCAAAGAAGGTTTCTGGGTTGCTCTTGGCCAGACAATGGCAGTGATAGGCTCGCTGGCGGGGGTGCGATTGCTTACTGAGTTGCTGGCCCCGGCAGTGTACGGTGAACTTGCGCTGGGCATGACCCTGGCTACACTGCTTAATCAGACCATAATGGGGCCGTTGATCAATGGAGCATCCCGGTTCTACGCACCGGCGGTGGAAAAGAATGATCTTGCTGTATATTTAAATTCAGTATTCCGCCTGGTGTTATTGGCGACGGGTATCATCGCTCTTATTCTCCTGGTATTTGTTTCCGGACTGTTTATTGCTGGGCGAACAGCATGGATTACCATTGCAATTGCTGCTATCATATTTGCGATCCTGAGCGGCTATAACTCGATCCTTAGCAGTATTCAGAATGCTGCTCGCCAACGATCTATTGTGGCATTACATCAGGGGACGGAGCCATGGGCGAGGTTTCTGATAGCATCTGCATTGCTTTTGTGGCTCGGGGCTACAAGCACAGTGGCCATGATCGGGTATTCCATGGGAGTTTTGCTCGTGCTTGGATCTCAGTATCTGTTTTTTCGTAGAATTGTCCCCTCAAACATTGACGAGACCGATAAGAAAGGCAGCTGGCAGGACCAGATTTTAAAGTATTCTTTGCCGTTCTCAATTTGGGGAATTTTTAGCTGGGTACAGATAGCTTCTGATCGCTGGGCACTGGGGCTTTTCGGTACCACCCAAGAGGTGGGTTTGTATGCAGCACTCTTTCAACTGGGTTATTATCCGATGTCAATGGCTACCGGGTTAGCCATGCAGTTCCTTGCTCCCATTTTTTATCAGCGCGCTGGAGATGCGAGCGATAGCTTGCGAAACGATCAGGTAACTAATTTGAGTTGGCGTCTAACAGTATCGGCCCTGGGGGTAACGGTCCTGGCTTTCCTGGTGGCATTTCTTTTTCACAAACAGATATTCCGTATTTTTGTGGCCTCAGACTATGGATCCGTCTCCTATCTATTGCCCTGGGTACTGATTGCGGGAGGTGTTTTTGCCGCTGGTCAAACAATTGCTCTTAATCTCATGAGCCAGATGAAAACACATGCAATGATGGCGGCTAAAGTGATCACAGCCCTTTTGGGAGTCACCTTTAATTTTGCGGGAGCATACTGGTATGGCATTACGGGCATTGTGGTCGCTGGAGGTTTGTTTTCCCTATCTTACTTTATTTGGATGACAGTGCTTTTAAAAAGAGCAGGAAAATTGCCGGTATTCATATGAAGTTAAAACAATTGTTTCTTCGCAT
>CAMYLK010000158.1 GCA_947259225.1 uncultured Desulfobulbaceae bacterium
CCATAGACAATAGCGATAATATGATCCTGCCGGGCATGTTTTTCAGGGCGCAGATCATAAAAGAGACCTTCAAGGACACGGTAGCCGTACCACTCTATACGGTCATTAAAAGAGAAAACCTCCAATTTGTGTATGTAGAAGAAGATGGCATTGCCCACAGGCAGCCGGTTGAAATTGGCATAATTGAAGACTGGCGAGTGCAGGTTACCAAGGGGCTCTCGCACGGCAGTCGTGTCGTTGTGGAAGGTCACAGAGACATTGACGATGGTCACGAATTGAAAATCGTCAGGGTTCTCAACGACCCACGGGAGGCGCTGTTATGATAATTTCAGATACTGCTGTGAAAAAATCCATCAGCGTGATGGTGCTTGCGGTAATCATCATCGCCTTTGGATCCTACAGTTACATGGTACTTCCCCGGGAAAGTGATCCGGATATCACCATTCCCTATGTATTCGTCTCTACAAACTACAGAGGTGTTTCTCCAACTGACATCGAGACGGCGGTTACTATTGAGATCGAAAAGAAACTCAAGGCAATTGAGGGGGTAAAGAAAATCCAGTCAGTCAGTGCTGAAGGGCTCTCTTCAATAAATATTGAATTTGTCACCGGCACCGACATCGACAAGGCCTTGCAGGACGTCAAAGACAAGGTTGATGAGGCAAAGGGTGAACTGCCCGCAGACCTTGAAGATGACCCGGCTGTTTTTGAAGTAAATCTTTCTGAAATGCCCATTGCGGTCTATTCACTCTCCGGCACCTGCGGTTTGCCTTGTTTAAAGGATATCGCAGATGACTTGAAGGATGATATCGAGGCTATTAAGGGTGTTCTGGAAGTTGAAGTCACCGGTGGTCTTGAGCGTGAGATCCGGGTAGAGGTCCTTCCGGACAAACTGGCTTATTACGGTTTGTCGATTGGCTCTTTTCAAGAGACATTAATCAATGAAAACCGTAACACCTCGGGCGGTGCGATCCGTATGGGTAATGGCCGTTTTCAGTTACGTGTACCGGGTGAATTTACAAGTCCGGATGAAATTTACGGCCTTGTCATGGGAACTCAAAATGGTCAGCCGGTTTACCTTAAAGACGTTGCGCTTGTAGTTGATGGCTATAAGGAAGAAACAAGCCGTTCACGTCTTGATGGTAAGTCTGCAGTCAGTATTGCTGTAAAAAAACGCACCGGTGAGAACATTATTTCCATCAGTAAACAGGTTGACGAACTGATCGAACAGGCAAATGCCACCTGGCCGAACGACACGGTCATTGTCAAGGTAATGGATAAAGCCAGTGAAATAAAAGGAATGGTGGCAGACCTGGAAAACAATATTCTTACCGGTCTGCTTCTTGTTGTTCTGGTAATCTTCTTTGCAATGGGCTTACGGAACGCCATTCTGGTCAGCATGGCAATCCCATTTTCCATGTTGCTTTCCTTTACTATCCTTAACCTGCTGGGCATTACATTAAACGTAGTGGTTCTTTTCGGCCTAACATTGGCCCTGGGCATGCTGGTGGATAATGCCATCGTGATTGTAGAAAACATTTACCGTTATATGGAGCAGGGAGCGTCCCGCATTGAAGCAGCTATGCAGGCCACTTCTGAGGTAGCATATCCGGTTATCGTTTCCACCATGACAACTCTTGCCGCATTCTCTCCCATGTTATTCTGGCCGGGGCTTATGGGTGAGTTCATGAGATACCTGCCGCTCACTTTAATTGTCACGCTTTCATCAAGTCTATTCGTTGCCATGGTTATCAATCCGGCCCTGGCTTCGGTTTTTATGAAAACAAAATCTGCAGTTAATGAAAGTAATCTGACAGTCAAAGAAATCGCTGCTGCTGTTAAAAAACCTATCGAAATCCAGGGACAGATTTTGAAAAGTTACTCAAGGATACTGCAATTTTCCCTGAAAAAACCGATCGTTGTAATATTGACTGCCTTTGGCACTCTTGTTCTGTTATTTCAGGGTTGGATGCTGGCCATAGGATTGGAAAAACCGGTTGAATTCTTTCCTGATCTCCAGCCCAAGACAGCATATGTCAATGTGGAACCGCCTGAAGGTGCTGACCTTGAGTATATTGACCGACTGATCAAAAGAGTAGAGGTGGCAATTGCCGGGAACATCCAAAGCGGAACAGGTACGTCTACACTTACAGAAGAAATGTATGATGGAGCCTATGCCCTTAAGGAACATCAAAAAGCTGATGGCTCAATATTCCTGGGTCCAAGCGATCTTGGCAA
This sequence comes from uncultured Desulfobulbaceae bacterium, assembly GCA_947259225.1. GTDB lineage: Bacteria > Desulfobacterota > Desulfobulbia > Desulfobulbales > Desulfobulbaceae > UBA10518. Next base: position 2,239 of record CAMYLK010000158.1, read on the forward strand.
TATCAGGAATATTTATACAAAGGCAGTAAGTACACCTGGCGGTGCTTCCATGTTCAGCTCCAATACCCCTAATAATATCGGTATCCGATTCCTTGATCTTGAGGATCGTAACCGTTCTTCCAATGAAACCATTAACGATATAAGAGACAGGTTGGCAGATATTCCGGGAGGGAAGATTACTATTGCTGCGGCAGAGGAAGGGCCGGCAACCGGCGCACCGATAAATATTGAAATAGCCGGAGATGAGCTGGCCCTGCTCGGCAAATTATCCAAACAGATCAGGGAACTTATTGTCAAGATACCGCATGTGAAAGATGTGCGTGATAATTTCAATGAAGGGACGCCGTCGATTCAAGTCGTAATTGATCGGCAGAAGGCTGCCATGTTTGGCCTGAGCACCAATATGATCGGCTTTGCCCTGAAAACTGCGTACAACGGGCTGGATGTCTCCACCTTTCGTGAAGGTAATAAGGATTACGATATTACCGTGCAATTGCCCGAGGAAGATCGACGTTTGACAGATGTATTGAGAGAACTTATGATCCCGGTTCCATCCGGCGAAATGGTACCACTCTCTACCCTGGCAGACATCGAGTATACAGGAGCAATCGGAGATATAACGAGGATCGACAGTCAGCGGGTGGTAACTGTGCAGGCCAATGTTGACGAGACCAAAATACCAGGGCCGGTTGCCCGTGCACAGGCCGAAGAATTGTTAAAGGAAATACCTCTTCCTCCTGGTTACACTATTAAGTTTACCGGCGAAATGGAGATGCAGAAAGAATCTGAGGATTTTCTGGCCAAGGCATTTGTCATTGCCCTGTTATTGATATTTTTCATTCTGGTGAGCCAGTTCAATTCCATCACCCTGCCCATTATTATCATGACATCGGTCATCCTTTCCCTGGGAGGTGCATTTCTGGGGTTAGCTGTTTTCAGGCAGCCATTCGGCATAATAATGACCGGTGTCGGCGTAATATCACTGGCAGGTGTTGTGGTTAACAATGCCATCGTTTTGATTGATTATATCAACAAGCTTCGAGAGCGTGGCATGGATGTCCGTTCGGCGGTGATTGCCGCCGGTGCTACCCGGCTGCGTCCGGTTATTCTTACTGCAGTCACCACGATACTTGGTCTCCTGCCAATGATCACAGGTATATCGTTTGATTTTCATAACTTCACAATATCCTGGGTAAGCGAATCAGGTCAATGGTGGCGGTCAATGGCGGTTGTTGTTGTATTCGGCCTCATGGTTGCCACCTTTTTGACCCTGGTGGTTGTACCTACCCTGTATTCATTCTTTGAAGATCTGGCAGTTATGAGACAGAGGGCGTTAATGAAGATTCGGCAATTCATTTTGTTGTTTATTGGTAAAAAAGGGGAGGTTTGACATGAAGGGGGAAAATATTTCTTTGAATACTTTTGCGATAATGGCATGTGGAATGATGCTGTGCTTCGAGAGTATCACATTTGCTCATGCAGGACAGACACTTGATCCAACAGAGCAGCTTCGCCCTTTTGTAGAAAAGCTTGTTTCAATACTCACCGATCCTGACCTTCAAGGTGAGAACAAGAGTTTGGCCCG
>CAMYLK010000159.1 GCA_947259225.1 uncultured Desulfobulbaceae bacterium
CCCGGTGATATTTTTTACGTCCACAGCCGGCTTCTGGAACGATCAACCCGTTTGCGTGATGATGCGGGCGGCGGCTCCATAACTTCGCTGCCGGTTATTGAGACCGAGGCCCAGAATATTTCGGCTTATATACCGACCAATCTTATTTCAATTACCGACGGACAGATTTATCTCTCTCCCGACCTCTACCAGCAGGGTGTTTTTCCGGCGGTTGAAGTTGGAAAATCCGTATCACGGGTCGGCGGTAAGGCGCAACTTGGCGCATACCGCAAAGTTGCCGGTGACCTCAGGCTTTCCTATTCGCAGTTTCAGGAACTGGAATCGTTCGCCCGCTTCGGCACCAGGCTTGATGATGCTACCCGTAAAACCCTGGAGCACGGACGTCGCGTCCGTGAAGTGCTGAAGCAGAAACAGTTTGCACCGCTTACTGCTTTTGATCAGGTGGCGATATTACTGGCGACGAATAAAGGCATGCTCGACACCATACCGCTGGAAAAGATTTTTGAGGTTGAAGAGATGATCATTGCCGGACTCCAAAAAATACCCGGACTGAGTGAGCGGATTATGAATGGAGACAGGGATGATCCGGCTTGGGAGGAACTGCAGGAGGAACTGCAGAAAATTGTTTCTAGGATCCAGGCTGATAGTATCCCTGCAGCGGAACAGGAATCTTTGAAAAAGACTTAGGCGGGTACTTTAGTCAAATGTTTCCAGGTGACAACCTTATACTTAAACATATGCGGTCCGTTTATTGATTTCCCATAAGAAGTAAAATATGGAAACGTTAGAGATACTCAGCAGAAAAATTAAGACATCCCACGACTTGTTGTCAGTGGTTAAAACCATGAAAAGTCTGGCTGCGGTGAATATCCGCCAGTATGAATCCGCTGCCGGGGCAATGGATGAGTATAATGTAGTCATAGAAAATGGCTGGCAGGTATTTTTTAAAAACAGACCGCAGTCCCGGAAAAAGAAAATGTCTGAGCAGACGATATTTCTGGTCATCGGTTCGGACCAGGGGATGTGCGGCCAATTTAATGAAAACATCATGCAGTATGCACTGGAGGAAGCGAATTCCGCCGAAATGGCTCATAAAGAAAAAATATTCTGGTCTGCCGGTGAACGGGTCCGGGCAGGCCTGGAAGAAGAAATAACAATCGAGGAACATTATCACCTGCCTTCATCTCCTGCTGCAATCAGTGATCTGATATATGAAATTGTAGAGAAATTCGCCCTGTTGCATGAAACAAAACGGATTGATACATTTCATGTTTTTTACAACAGGCTCGAAAGGGTCGGTACATATTCCTCAACAATGGTACGGGTTCTGCCTTTTGATCCCCAATACGGTGAGGAAAAGCGGAGCCAATTATGGCCGAACCGCTGTCATCCGATGATCGGCGGCAATCATGCCTTGTTTTTTAAGCAGCTTTTTAAGCAGCACGTATTCGGGACAATTTATAAGGCATTCTCTCAGTCACTTGCCAGTGAGAATGGTGCAAGACTTGCGGCAATGCAGGCTGCTGAAAAGAACATTCTGGAAATGGAGGAGGACCTGCAGGGCAGATTCAGGGAAACGAGACAGAACACTATCACCGATGAACTCCTCGATATAATTTCAGGATTTGAAGCTTTGTCAATTGCTTAAACGGGATCATAGATGAACGCATAGTTGGGAGCTATTCCCGGGTTTTCTGCAGCAGTCTTTTTTTATGTCGGGCGTATTCACGCAGGTCACCGGCCCGGTCGGATTCATCGATAATCTCACGTCCGACAATTTCTTCAATAATATCCTCCAGGCTGATCACCCCGGTGACGCTGCCGTATTCATCGACCACCACGAAAAGGTGGATGCGCTGTTCAAAAAACTCCATCAGTATCCTGTTGAGCGGAGCTGCTTCAGGCACAAAGTGGACAGGCTGAGTCAGGTCGGAGAGTTTCTGATCTTTATTGCCTTCGGACAGACTAAGTAAAACATTGCGGCTCAAAACCACACCGACCACATCATCCTGATCCTTGTCATAAACAGGCACTCTGCTGTGTCGGTTCCATTGTTCCTTCATCTCTAGGGCCTCACCAATTGAGAGGTGTTCACTGAGGCTGAAAACCACGGTGCGCGGGGTCATGACCTGGCGTACGGATTTATCCTGAAGCTTGAGGATATTGGCAATGACCTTTTCCTGCTGCGGTTCAATTTCTCCTGATTTTCTACCCAACACAGCCACTGCCTCGATCTCTTCTATGGACACCAGGGCTTCCTTTTCCTGGTTCGGAATGAGGCGGGTCACTACCTGACAGAGCCAGATAAGCGGACGCATTATTCGTATGAGGCCGTTTAACGGGATGGCAATCCAGGGGGCAAGTTTTTTGGCATAGGCAACTCCCGCGGTTTTGGGCAGTATTTCAGAAAAAAGCAAAATGGTCAGGGTGAAAAATATCGAGAACCAGACAACATTCTCTTCACCGAAGACAACTGCGGCAGAGGCTCCGGCAACAGCTGCACCCATTGTATTGGCAATGGTGTTAAGTGTCAGGATGGCGGTTATGGGCTGCTGAATATTTTTCTTCAGCTTTTTCAGAAGCAGGCCTGATTTTTTACCGGAACGGGCCATAACCTCTATCTGGCTTTGCGGTACAGAGTAGAGCACCGCTTCAATGATGCTGCAGAGAGCTGATACAATGACGGCAAATCCTGTTGCCACAATCAATTGCGTAACCAAGGGATTCCTCCTAGTATGGTAAGGCCTGTATTAAGAATGGAGAGTGATAAAAAGGGGTGTAATTGGGGACTTTCTGTTTTCATTATGTTGCGTATTGTAGTAACCGACTGCATAGCACGTGCGTGAAATAGTATAGTCACAGCAGGCAGGGAGTGAAGTTAGACTTCGAGAAGCACTAAGCGGAAACGTATACTGTTTCAAAGTATATGGTTTCTTCCCGTGGCGCAATACCTGAACCGATTTCTACCAAAAACATCAGATGTTGGAGTTCATGAGCAACTGTGGTAAATAGGATTGGGTTTCCACTGTTTTGCTTACAATTTTATCATATTGTATACAATAGGCCCTAAAGTAGAAAGAGAAAAAGGCCTGAACCGTAGAAATAAAAACTGTGAAAAAAATACGGTCATATAATGAATCTTAACAACCATGGAGAAGATCATGAAAATTAAGCACACTACCCAGGATATGGAAAAATATAAGGGAGACATGATCACCTATTTTGTGCATCAGAAGAGCAAGGGGGTGCCTGTCTGCGACAACAAATATGTTCAGGAAACCATAATGCTGGCCTTCAAGGCAGGTGATTTTTCAGGCAAAGAAGGAGAGATTTTGTTGTTTTACCCCGCAGGCAAGGGAAAACTCCCGGCCAAAAGGATCCTGGTGGTTGGCCTTGGCAAGGCGGAAGAAGGTGAGTCGAATAACGGTGTCAAACCTGTTGACAGCTGGCGGGACAATTACCGCAGGGCGGGTGGCAAAGTCTCTGAGACAGCCTTACGGACCAAAGCAGACAACATTCTGCTGGTTGTGCCGGATTCCTTCATCCTCAATAAAGGGGAAACAACAGAATGTATAACAGAAGGGGTGGTACTGGGTTCATACCAGTTTAAAAAATATATGAAAACCAAGCAGGATGATGAGTTGCAGGGTGAGCTTAAAGAGATTCAGCTTTTTACGGAAAAAGCAGAAAAGCCGGTCCTCCTTGGGTTTTACAGGGGTAAAATTGCAGCCCTGGCATGCTGTACAGCCCGTGATATGGCAAACGAACCGGGCAATGTCTGGACCCCGGCCCGCTTTGCCGAGTTCGGGCGTAAAC
>CAMYLK010000160.1 GCA_947259225.1 uncultured Desulfobulbaceae bacterium
TTCCCCTGTACGTCTGGGACAGTCCTGAAAACATAGCGTTTCTCTTAAAAGACTCGGGGTGTAAACTGCTGTTGACCAATAAAAGGGAACAATGGCTTGCACTGATGCCGTATACAGCCACCTTTCCGGAGCTTGAGAAAGTACTTTGCCTGGAAGGAGAACTTTCTCGACAACCATCCGGAATTAAAACGGCTTCAATTGCCCAGTGGCTGCCCGACAGCGACAATGACAGCGACAATGAAATACCTTCCCATACCATTGTCCCGGAGGACCTGGCAACCATCGTCTACACCTCAGGCACAACAGGTCCCCCGAAGGGGGTCATGCTGTCCCATAAGAACATACTCTGGAACGCGGAAGCGATCCTGCAAGTGGTGCCGAGCTATACCTCTGATATCCTGCTCTCCTTTCTCCCTCTCTCTCATACCTTTGAACGAACTGCGGGATACTATACGCCGATGATGGCGGGCAGCTCGGTTGCCTACAGTCGTTCCATGAAAGATCTACCCGAAGACCTCAAAATCATACGGCCTACGATCATTATTTCAGTACCTCGCATTTTTGAAAAAGTGTACGCTAAAGTGCAAAACAAATTACAACAGGAAAACTACTTTACCCGCTGGTTGTTTGCACTCACCGTTGATACCGGTTGGCATCGGTTTGAATGGTCACAGGGTCGCATTGCATTTTCTGTCTTCAAGGATCGCTTACTCTGGTCTGTATTGCACCGTATGGTAGCAGCCAAAATACTCGACCAACTGGGTGGCAGGATTCGCCTGGCCGTCAGCGGAGGCGCTCCACTGCAGTCTACTGTTTCCAGGTTTTTCTTGAGTCTCGGACTACCCCTTATCCAGGGATATGGACTCACGGAAGCCGCGCCGGTAATCAGCACAAATAGCCTTGACGACAATATCCCGACCACGGTAGGCCCACCCTTACCAGGCTTGCAATTTCGAATCGGCCAGGATGATGAACTGCTGGTAAAAAGTCCCGGTCTCATGTCCGGCTATTGGAATCTACCGGAGAAAAGTAAAGAGTCCATTGACCAGGAGGGTTGGCTCCATACCGGAGACGTCATCAAAGTGGAAAACAAGCACATCCATATTTTGGGCAGGCTCAAGGAGATCATCGTCACTTCAACCGGCGAAAAAATCGCTCCTGGAGATCTGGAATCAGCAATGACCAATGACCCCTTAATAGATCAGGCAATGGTGATTGGCGAGGGCATGCCGTACCTTGCCGCCCTGATTGTACTGAATCAAAGCCAATGGCAGGAGCTGGCTACAAGACACGATCTTGATCCCAAGGATCACTCCTCGCTCCATGCGCCAGCTGCCGAACAGGCCGTCATCGATACAATCAACGACCTGCTCCATGGATTTCCAGCCTATGCCGGTATTCGTTCGGTCGGCCTGCTCCTTGATGACTGGTCAATAGCAAACGGCCTGTTGACTCCGACCATGAAGTTAAAACGCAAACAAATAGAAAGCCGGTATGCGGATACGATTCAAGAGCTGTATAAAGGACATGAGTTGCCGGTATGAAGACGAAACATCCAAGACAATATTACAATAAGGTAGCCTAAGATCAATAGGATGAAAAAATGAGTCAAACACCGGTCATCAAGAACTCCGCATATTGCCTGGTCCATGTCCCGGATCTTGTCCGCTATGGCTCAAAGCCACGACGGGAAATTGCCAAAACCGCAGATGTCTCCGGTGCTATTTCTCGCCGACTCCGGCCATATAGCAGTTCGGTGTCCTACCCGCCGAACCAAACCTTTATCGGCAACCTTACCCCCGAAGAGCTGAAGCATATCCCCAGGCCCTGGTATGAAAGAGAAACGACATGCAGCAGTATTGGGCCCTTTGGAATAATCCTCGACCAGACAAGTTTCTACAGCCTGCTCAAAGCGGCAGACATTGTAAATCCCCCTCTGTTTACTCTTGATGAAAACGCACGCATGGAGTTGCACAAACGGCTTGCAGATCACTCCCTGCTGCACCGATTTGCTGCTCATCTGGAAGGACATCCCCAACCATCTACAAAGAATACGCACACTGCATGCCAGCAATCAGCACTTCCCTTGACCTCAGAGGGAACAACCTGGGGCTGGTTCCATGGCGATGAGCGGGAAGAAGGTCGGGATGATGAAAATCTCAACCCATACAACCTGCTTGAAAACACCTGCACTAAAGCGACCGGCGCTTTGGCGCTGACCAGTCTCCTCCATCGCGAACAGATAGCTCCACAGGAAATTGATTTTTTGATCAGCTGCGGCGAAGAGGCCTGCGGTGACCGATACCAACGTGGTGGCGGCGGTATGGCAAAAGCCATTGGTGAGCTGTGCGGCTGCAGCAACGCATCCGGTATGGATATCAAAAACTTCTGCGCCGCTCCTGCATCGGCCATTATCACGGCGGCAGCCATGGTCAAAGCGGGCCTGTATAAGCGGATTGCCGTAGTCGGAGGTGGGTCGCTTGCTAAACTGGGTATGAAGTTTCAGGGCTTCCTTGATCACGGGCTCCCCATTCTCGATGACTGCCTGGCCTGTATGGCCCTGCTCATAAGCGAAAATGACGGAAAAAGTCCTGTTATTCGACTTGAACCCGGAGCTGTCGGCACCGTTGCCGTCGGAGCAGGAACCTCAGATGAAAGCGTTTTTCGTCATTACCTGCTCAACCCTCTTGAGCGCCTGGGACTGGAATGCACCGATATTGATCGCTATGCAGCGGAATTGCAGAATCCGGAAATAATGGAATTTGCCGGTTCAGGAGATGTTGCTTCAAAAAATTATCGAAAAATAGCAGCCATGGCGGTTCTTAGCCAACAGCTTGAAAAAACAGCCATGAATGCCTGGATAGAGCAGATCGGCATGGTTGGGTTTGCCCCGACCCAAGGGCATATACCTTCTGCCGTTCCCTACATCGGTCATGCTGCAGAGGCCATGCGAAGAGGCAAAATCAAGCGTGCCATGTTTCTCTCCAGGGCAAGCCTCTTTCTTAACCGATGCACCAACCTGTTGGACGGGGTCTCGTTTATTCTCGAACGAAACCCTGACAGCTATCAACAACCCAGAGGAGATGAACCATATGTTACAAGGAAAAAAAACGATCGTCTTTGGAGAACGTGATGACATTTCCGGAACCACTGTCAGCACCTGCCTCAAAGCCGCAGGTGCGGAAATTGTTTACGAAGCCACCGCCTGTTTCGTTTGAACCGCTGCCGGCGCCGTAGGTCTTACGGCCCAGGAAAGGGTGAAAAATTTGGTTGAGGAACATGGAGCAGAGAATCTGGTGGTAGTGTACGGAATAAACCAACCTGCCAATATACGAATTATGGCGCAGACGTTTAAACATGGCGACCCCAGCTTTGCAGGACCACTGGCCGGTGTTGCCCTGAATCTGGAAAGCTACCATATCCTTGAGCTGCAGGCACATATTCCTCAGGAGATATGGGCAAAGGAAATGGCAATGTATGAACTGGAGATAGAAGAGGAATTACGGACAACGATTGTAAACATCATGGAAGAAGTCCGCTCCAGCTAAGACCTATTATAATTTTTGTGGAGCAACAGCGGATCAGTGCATTGTATAAGAGTCTCCAGCCCCAAATCTTCGCCAAGGACCAAGGATGAATAACAGACTGCAGGAACTGCTGACTAAAATCAAGCAGCTTGAACAGGAACTGCTCATTGAGCTC
>CAMYLK010000161.1 GCA_947259225.1 uncultured Desulfobulbaceae bacterium
CAGCGTCAAAGGCATTATTAGCGTTGAAATAATCCTTACTGGTCTGGTCAAGACCAGTTAGCGAAACCGACTCCAATTCCAGTCCGTTTTTCAGGAGATCTTCAGATACCACCTGCTGTACTTTCTGCACAAAATCAACCCGTTGTTCGTGTAGTTCCGTCATAGCCATTTCTGCGGCAACCGCCCGCAAAGCATCGACAAATTTTCCCTCAACGAGACTTTTTAACTCCTGGGGGTTCATGGTTTTCATACCCAATGTTTGAGCAGCATGAGCTAATGAATCACTTGATGGTTTTACCCGTACATAAAACTCCGCCATTACATCAACACGCATCCTGTCGCGGGTAATAAGGGCCTGTTCATTAGCTCGAATTACCTCCAAACGGAGGGTGTTCATGTTAACCGGAATGATTTCATGGAGAATCGGCAAAACCAGTGCCCCTCCATTCATAATGACTTTTTGCCCACCAAATCCGGTACGAACAAAAGAGACCTCTTTTGACGAACGGCGATACAGCCTTGCCATTATCAAGCCAAGGCTGATTAGTGCGACAAATATAATCCCTGTGATTACCAGAATATTAATTAACCCCATATCTCCTCCTGAGTATTGTTGATTGCAGTGTGTATTGCTAGTCAGTTAAAACTGCGCTGGTGTTTCGAATTGCCTTAAACACAGCGCCTGCACGGCTTACGAGAATGACGGATGAGCCTTGTTCAAATAATTCATCGTCAAGATCCGGTTCCACCAATATGTAATGGGTGGTTCCATATTGATCATGTAGTTTTGCCCTGGTCGGGTTACCCTTGTTGGCCTGTCCCAGTGTTATCGTTGCCGTCCTGCCGATAAAGCTGTCTTCCGAAACAGCGTCTGTCTCATCTTTTGGAATCACTTTAGCCAGGAGTCCGCCTAATAACCTGACAAGCGGCATTGAGATGAGGAAAACAACGATGCCGGTTGCAAGTCCAGGTAACAGGTTGCCAAACATCTCCTGGGCTAGCGACTGAATTCCTAATCCAACAAGGCCAAATACGGTGAGGAATACAATAAGGAGCATTAAAAACGGAACTTCTCCAATCCTGAGCCAGCCAAGGATCTTTGTCAGTCCACCCTGTGGATCGATATCAGGACCATCAATATCTGCATCGATATCGATGTCTACATCCAGATCAAAATCCGGCATCAAGGATTCCACCATTTCTGATAGACCTGAACCAAGCAGCGTACCGACACCTTCCATGAATGTGATGACGAGCATCAGGCAAATTGCAACAGTAAAAGGCAGGTTTTGTCCGGCAATTAAAAAGTCAAACATCTTTGTTCACTTTTCCTTTTATTGCGGCTAAGCGCTCTTGGATTCTGTTTTTCCTTGCCATGTCATCGAGTTCTGCCAATTGTGCCGCTGTCTTCATGTCAGCTGCTGTGGTTGAAGCTGATACTCCTGTTGAGTTCTCATAAACCCTTTGAAAAGCTGATTCTGCCTTCGACACTTTGCTGTCAACACCTCCAGAAGCAGCACCTGAGACACCAGGTACCGATTGAGCTTGTGACTCAGCCTCTTTTTGCGAATCTTTATACAGACGAAGTTCATCGCCCATTTGCCTTTTCTTTGCCTGCAGTGCGTTTATGTACCCTTCAAGCTCCTTTTCTTGAGCACTGCACTCTAAAATCGTCGATTCCAGGATCGGAATTTGCGCTTCAATATCCATCTGTTGAGCAATGGCTGCTTCTGCGAGGTCATCACGACGTTCTGTAACTGCAAGCTCAATCTGCTCCACCAGTTCTTCATGTCTTTTGTTTTCTTCCATTAAACGAGAGTTAGCCAAATGCTTGTTGGCAATAACTCTCCCCAGCTCGGTCCGAACCTCACCAACGGCACCATCAATTTCCCTGATCGCTTCATTCATTACAGCTTCAGGCGCTGCATTTTCCAGTGCAGTAACCAGTGAGTTGAAACTCCCGCTGACAATACGGCCAACACGATTAATTAATTTTTCTTTCATGGTTCACGATCCTCATTTTTGTGTGATAAACTGATCACTTGAGCAAGGTCTAGTACTGTTTCTATACTGTGTTCAATGAGTTTGTCATTGTAACAGGGGCAACGTTTTGTGATCCCCATTTGTAAAACTGATTCGATCAGCCGGAAAATGCGATTGGACAAATCATTTTCGAGTTGAAGAAGCATTTCAGGTGCCAAATCCTCTTCGTCCGGGATTGAAGCGGAGATAATGTATGCAAAAATATCAGGGAGCCATTCTATAAGTCTTGTTACAAGCTCAGAATGGAGCCGCAGATGGTTTTCTGCGTTTTTGATATTATTATGAGCAGGTGAAATAAGATCCTGCATGAAATTTAAACTACCCAAATAGTCATGTCGTTGAGTGTTTTTTTGCCTTGCCTCTGCAATTATCGCTCGAAGCTTGTCACTTGGCGTAGCTGCACCATTAATTTTCAATTGGCTTATGAATTCGGCATCTTCATGGGATATTCTTGCGCTGATCTGTACTGTTTTCGAAGCCATGCCTACCCTCTGTATTGTCTTGAAATAAATATATCTTTTGCTAACTCTTTAAAATAATGCGAACAATCTTGCGTCGGTAACCCATAAGACCTGTTCAGAAATTAAGGAAACAAGTCAAGGGATACGAAATCAGAAACAAGCAATTTATATCACTTTGTATTACACATTGTACGTATTGCGAATTCAAAGTCAAGCGATTTGTATTCGAATGGTTTACTATGAATACTAGGAGTGGGAAAGGTGTATCTTTATATTTCAGAGTATTTTCAAGCGAGGTAGTCTTGTCGGTTGGTGTATGAGATTCGCCTCATGCAAGACAGGGTAAATCTCTTTAACCTCTTCACAAGTTTTGTGAGCAAGCGCTGGGAGTTGCTGAATTGTTTGAGTTCAAAAATAATGCAGCTCATAACCAACACTGTGGTGCAGGTGACTGCGGTTGGGTACCTTCCTTACGTAGATGAAGAATACGGTGTCCTTTCATTTATCCAGCTTGTTGTATGTTAAATAGTATTAGTGGGTAGGTTCAATATCAAATACCATTTCATTGAATCACAGCTTCAATGTTTTTCATATAGGTAGAAATACCTATTTTGTGAAATATTATGATTATGGAGTCGATGAAAATGACCCAATTTACATGTGGCAGGCTAAGACAAACTGAAGCTTCCATCTTGATGGAAGTTCTTGGTGAAGTTTGTTTGAAGAGTTTTTGACTGACAGTGTCTTTTTCCTGAACCGGTTGGAGGGTAGGGGGCTCTTGATAGGCGGTGACGGGCAACAAGCAGTCATTTTCGTAGTTCCCCACTCTGGATCTTGGTCAAACAGGTAAACCTTTCAGGTGTAGGCGCTCAAGATGCAAAAATGGACTGATCTTCTTGTTCAGGAGCTGTTCAGGTCGGGAACAAGTCGCATTAAAATCCCCGTAGGCCTTGTCTGCAATGCGGACGGAGTAGGATGTAGTGACCGGTCAACCGAAAGTCATTTTTACAAGTAGATCGGGAGGCAGATTCTTCAGGTCCTTGTCAGAAGTATGAAGACTGTTTATTACATACATCACCAGAGGGGCCTTTCAGGCAAAACGTTTAATCAATCTTTCGATAGCGTCAAGCCCACGCTCCAGTTTTTCCATTTCCGGTCCAAAGCTGATTCTGCA
>CAMYLK010000162.1 GCA_947259225.1 uncultured Desulfobulbaceae bacterium
AGAAACTTCTTCTGGGAAGCGACTATGCGAATCTGCAGTTCTTTGGAAATAGAAGAAGCCATGTTCTCAACCCTGCAGTTTCTACGGCAGGATCTCCCTGCCGACAAAATGGCTCTTGAGTATTACGATGAAGCTTTGGATTCGATGCGAACAATTGCAATTGCGGACTCAACCGGGGGAAAACGTGTCGATTTGCTGACACCGCTTACTTCTGAAGCAAAAAAGCTGGCAGCAAGAAAATATTACGGGAAACATCCCAAAGTGTATCTCTTTGAAAATCCGAAAGCAGATAAATTAGCTCAGGAAATGCTCGATTTTCATGGACTGGAGGCAACATCACTCATTGTACTGGTTCTGGAATCCGGGGGGCAAAAGCTTGGCACGTTAGTACTTGTTTCCGAAGGTTCTGAATTATTCTCTCAAAAACATGCAGATTTACTTTCTCTGTTGAGAAAACCCTTTGCAATTGCCCTGTCCAACACTCTCAAGCACCGCAGTGAACTGAAACTGTATGACAGGGATTTTTTTTGGGGTGCGACCCAGCGGATCTGCGGCAGCCTGAAGATCGAGGAAGCCCTATGGCAATGCCTTTTGTTCCTGCAGGAATATATTCCGGCTGAAGAAGCGGCCCTTGCCTACTTCGACCCCAAGTCTGACACCATTACCCTCAACACACATGCAACCAGTACAGGCGGGCGACTTGTGAATCTCAAGGTTCCCTACCCGGAGGAAGCAAAATCCACGCTGTCTGATCCAACTGTGATGGAAGACCTGATCGATAACCGGGCGGACAGGAACCCACTTGCAAGTTCAATACTGAGAGCGATGGAAAGAGGCAAATCCTCCTTACTTATCACTCGTCTGATAGTTGAAGGAGAGTGGGTCGGTTCTGTTGTCCTGTGGGCATCCGGCTGGGACAGGTTCAATGAGGAGCATTTGAGACTGCTCAAACAGCTCAAGCAGCCTTTTTTCATCGCCCTGTCAAACAGCCGCCATTACAATGAAATTCTCGAGCTTAAGGATCTTCTCGCCGATGATAACCAATATCTGCAGGAAGAGTTGCAGAGGATCAGAGGTGACGAGATCATCGGTTCCGACTTTGGCCTGAAAGATGTAATGAATAAAGTAAGGAGCGTAGCTTCTCTTACCAGCCCTGTACTGTTGATTGGTGACACAGGCGTTGGCAAAGAGGTCATAGCAGGTGCAATACACTATGCATCCCCAAGGCGGGATGAACCTTTCATTAAAGTTAACTGTGGAGCAATACCAGAAACTTTAATGGACAGTGAACTGTTCGGTCATGAAAAGGGAGCCTTTACCGGCGCCCTGGAAAGGAAACGGGGCCGCTTCGAACGAGCCCACAAAGGAACCATATTCCTTGATGAGATCGGCGAATTATCGCTTGAGGCGCAGGTGAGACTTTTGAGAGTTCTGCAGGAAAAGGAGATAGAGCGGGTCGGTGGAACCGAGTTGATAAAAGTAGATATCAGAGTAATAGCTGCAACGCACAGAGACCTGAAAACCATGATCCAGGAAGGGAAATTCCGGGAGGACCTCTATTTTCGACTCCTAGTCTTCCCGATCAAAATTCCGACTCTTTGGGAACGAAAAGGGGACATTCCAAGCCTTGTTCAGCATTTCATCCAAAAAAAATCGCGCGAGCTGAAACTGACTTCCATTCCACCTCTTGCCCCAGGTGCTCACGACCAATTATTAGCTTATACCTGGCCCGGAAATGTGCGAGAACTGGAAAATGTCATTGAACGTGCCATCATCCTGAACAGAGAGGAGGCTCTTTCTTTCTCTGACCTCGGGCAACAAGAGGAACCAAAAGTACTATCAGGTCCTGTAACGCAACAAGCAGGGTCATACAACCTCGACCAAATGATGACCGCTCATATTCAACAAGCAATGAAGGCTGCAAACGGTAGAATCGAAGGTGACAAAGGGGCTGCAGAACTGCTGGGGATCAACCCTGGAACTTTGAGACATCGGATGAGAAAACTGGGCATACCGTTTGGAAGAAACAATTAAAACATTATACCTGTCAATCTGAAAATCCAAATATCTTCTATTTATTAGAAGGCATAGGAGAGCAATCTTGAATTAAAAAACCGGCCCAGTTACCCCCGGCGATCGTTAAAGTATGGTGCCGGGGCATGGTAAGTTATTTGCTGGCAATGCCAAACATTTTTACTTTGACGGAACTCCTCGGCGAAGAGTAATGAGAGTAATCTCACCAGGACAGTTAAAGCGCAGTGGGACTCCTGATGCACCGGCGCCATGACTTGTGTATCCCGTCATATTCCGATACTGCCACTTGCCGCTTGCTGTAAAGCGAGGTGCCCTGCTGTTGGTCAGGACAGGTCCCCTGCCGGGAAGGCAAATCTGCCCGCCATGAGTGTGGCCGCAGAGATAGAGTTGGGGATTAAAATCAGCGGCAGATATATATGCTTCCGGGGAATGAGCCAAGAAAATTTTGAAATCCTTTTCCGGAACATTTCGAAAAGCCATACGAGCATCGTCAACTCTGTAATAGTGAGGATCGTCCACACCCACTATCCAGATTTTCTCTCCTTTTTCCCGGATATCCCAGGATTCGTTAACGAGCACGATCAATCCTGATTCCTCAAAATCCGGCGTCATTTCAATACAATCATGATTACCTAACACACCCAGAATACCATGACGGGAATTTACGTGAGGCAATAAACGTCGGAGCTGCCTGAGGCATGGTGCGATCGGGCCATACGTTTTCATGCGTATGTCACCTGCAATGAGACAGAGATCAACCTCGATATTTCGAATCCGGCTGATGATCCTGTCAGTCAGGTCCTCCAGCCCGTCCAGGTGGAGATCAGCCAGCATCAGTATACGAAAGCTATCAAAACTTTTCGGCAACGTCGGAAACCGGAATACCTGTTCATTTATTTCCACATCCAGAGTGTTTTGTATTCCTCTTTCCCGGAGGCCGGTTAACCTGAAAATCCAGGTATAAAAAACCTGGTAGGACAGGAAACTGCTCAAATTGAACATAAATTGCCACCTGGCATGTGGAACATGGCAGGATTTCCACTCCCTGATCCGGACAGTAGAGCGGATCATTCGCGGATAATTTTCAGGAGGGGTGCGGTAGGTTATGAAATTCCAGAAACAGGAACCCAGATAGGCCACTGGTATGAATAATAAGAGTATTATGAGAATCTTCCATATGGCCAGATGCATATAATATGTGAGAAATAATGCAGGAAAAAAGGATTCGAAAATCTGGTCCAGTACAGGAATATTTTTTCCGCTGGGAAAATTCAGGCGACGTTTAATAAAACTCGACAACAGGTCGCCTGCCATGACCATCAATGAGGCAATTCCGGCAGCCCACAAGTTTATTCCCAGCAGAGGAAAAACAGCAATTCCACCTGCAATACTCACCACAAATCCGCGAATCGTTTTGTGCGGCCCAAAAACAGGCTGCTGGTCCAGCCACAGTCTGTTTCCATCAAGCGGTCTGTTAAATCGATCCCCCCATATCAAACTGGCAGCAGGAGGAAGAAAATTAACCCATAAGATGAATCCAGTGATCTTGAGGACAATGAACACTCTAATCCTTTTTTCTTTAGCAGGATGCCAATTGCGATCAGTGAA
>CAMYLK010000163.1 GCA_947259225.1 uncultured Desulfobulbaceae bacterium
AAGGATGGAGAGGCAATTGAAATCAGTGAAATGCGAATTCGGGAAGCGGTAAGCTATATTCGCGGCCCTAAAGGGACGGAGGTGATCTTGACCGTGCAAAAACCTGATGGGGCCAAGCAGGTTATTCCTATAGTCAGGGATGTGGTCCAGATCGAAGAAACCTATGTCAAGTCCACGTTAATGGAAGATGCACAGGGAAGTAAGATTGGATATATTAAAATTCCAAGCTTTTACAGGGATTTTAACGCCACCAGGGATGCCGGTAAAGGGAGGAATGTAACCGATGATACCCGCAGTGAGCTGTTTAAGCTGAAAAAACAAGGTATTGATGGCTTGATTCTTGATCTGCGTAATGACGGTGGCGGAGCGCTCACGGATGCAGTAGATATATCCGGTTTGTTTCTCCCCGGCGGTCCAGTTGTCCAGGTAAAGAATTCCCAAGGAATGATAAGAGTTTTAGAGGATGAAGACCCAGTGACAGCGTACGACGGTCCGCTTATTGTCCTGGTGAATCAATTTTCTGCTTCAGCGTCGGAGATCCTTGCGGCTGCTCTCCAGGATTATGGGAGAGCTCTAGTTATTGGTGGGGAGTACACCCATGGTAAAGGGACCGTTCAGGCATTAGTCGACTTAAATCGCAACCTGCCGTTACTCCATCTCAAAAAATATGATGATTTAGGGGCGCTCAAGGTCACTATACAGAAGTTTTATAGGATAAATGGCGGGTCAACCCAGTATAAAGGTGTTGAACCGGATATCATTGTTCCGAGCATGCTCGATTATCTGCAAACGGGCGAAAGATTTATGGAGAATTCACTGCCATGGGATACCGTTGAGAGTGTTCATCATAATGAATGGCTTGGCAATCGGTTTGATGTGGCGAATTCCCGCAGTCAGAGTGTTGCCTGGATTGAAAAAAGTAATAAGTTTCAAAAGATTAAACAAGAGGCGGAAAAGGCGAAAAAACGTAGGGAGCAGACTCGGGTTGCTGTATATTTTGAGGGGATGAGGAAGGAGCGCGAAGAGGCGAGTAAAGCGAGGGAGGAGGCGATAGCGGCCGGACTCATTGAAGATGAAGCCGCAGACGGAAGAGCAAAGGAGAAAGATGAAAAGAGTCTCAAGGAGGAGCTTGCCGAAGATCCGTTTGTCGGGATAGCGTTATTTTTAATGGATGATGTTACCGGGACCGGCAAAATAATTAGTAATGTAAAATGAAATTTTCTCTTGAAATCAAATTCCAATCATGATAGAGCTGTTCTGCATGAATGTTCATTCATTTTTAATTTCAATATATGCCACAATGTAAACTATGATGAAGCTGATTGAAGCGCTGCAGAAGAAGAAAAAAGAGATCCTGGATACGTGGGTTGAAAGGACGCTCGATAGCTATACTTCATCAGGTTTTTTTAAAAGATCTAAGGACAAGTTTGCAAATCCAGTAGGGGCAAATATCCGTGACGGTTTGAGCAGGCTCTACGATCTGTTGCTGGCGAAAGCTGGTCAGGAAGAAATGACTCAACCGCTTGATCAGGTCATCCGTATCCGAGCGGTACAAGAGTTCACACCGGCGCAAGCGGTTGCCCCTATTCTCGAGCTCAAATGGGTCGTGAAGCAGGTCTTTTCTGCGGATGATAAAGTGCGCCCGCTACTGGCCGAGCTCGATTCTTTTGACTGTGATGTTGACCGAGCTGCACTTGCAGCTTTTGATATTTACGTGACGTGCCGGGAGCAGTTGTTTAAAAACCGGATTAGTGAGTTGAAGAGTGGCCGTTCTATTTTGACGGATTCAGGCTGTCCTTCGGCTTTGGTGCGGCAGGATCAAGAGGATATTGCCAAGCTTCATTAACGCGTAAAGTGGTCTGTTGGCAAGACAGTGCATCAAAATTTGCTGTGGGCTGTGCTCTGGATCCGGCAAATTTTACCGCAATTTCTTAACTAGTTATCGTTTAACTTGAAGCGAGGGAGTGATCGATGAAGTACACCTTCCCGTTGGTGGCAGTCGTTGCCTTGGTGTTGATTGCGTGGATAGGATCAAGCATACCTGGGATGCAGTACCTTTTTGGCGTTGCGATTCCATATGTGGCCATAGTTCTCTTTCTATGGGGATTTTGTTACAGGGTTATACAGTGGGCAAAATCGCCGGTACCTTTCAGGATTCCGACGACCTGTGGCCAGCAGTATTCATTACCATGGATAAAGCAGGATAAGCTGGAATCACCGGTAAACACCTCGCAAGTCGTTGCGAGGATGTTTCTTGAGATAGTTCTTTTCCGTTCGCTGTGGCGAAATACAAAGGCAACAGTCTATGCTGGCCCCAAGGTGACCTATGAGTCAAGCAAATGGCTCTGGCTGTTCGGCATTCTGTTTCATTACAGTTTTCTTGTCATCGTGCTGCGACATATGCGGATGTTCCTTGAGCCGGTGCCGTTTCTGGTCTCCTCACTTGAGTATATGGACGGGATTCTTCAGGTTGGTGCCCCTTCCATGTACCTTACGGATGTGACGATAATTCTTGGGATTCTGCTGCTCTTTGGCCGTCGACTGGTAAATCGCCAGGTGCGGTATATCTCGCTGGCCAATGACTACTTTCCTCTGTTTCTCATTTTTGCCATCGCCTTGACGGGTATATTGATGCGCTTTTTCCTGCGCACGGATATTGACATAGTCGCCATAAAACGATTGGCCGTAGGGTTGGTTACTTTTCAGCCTGCCATTACTGCCGAAATCGGATCAATTTTTTACATCCATCTTTTTCTCGTCTGTGTATTGCTTGCCTACTTCCCATTTTCAAAGCTGATGCACCTGGGCGGGGTCTTTCTCAGTCCGACCAGAAATCTGGCCAATAATAGCCGTATGCACCGCCATATCAATCCATGGAACCCTGATATTAAGCCGCATTCCTATGCCGCCTATGAGGATGAATTCCGTGAGGATATGGTCGAGCAGGGAATTCCGGTGGAAAAGCCGCTGCCTGAAAAGGCAGATGACTAACGATTGCAAACCATCAAGAGGATAAGGATAGAGCAATGGCAGTGGTAAAGATAGATAAGTTAGCACGGAGCGTGGCCGAGGGGCCATCGTTGATGACCGGCTCCAATCCGGTAAAGGATTGGATGGATGTCCCGGCTGTATTTAAACCGGGAAATTACGCTTATACGACTAAGGTCGAGAAACTTGAGTATCTCGACAGTCAGCAAGGCGTCAGCTTTCCCAACGCCCGTGAGTGGAACCCGGAGGATGACGATTGGAAACTTCCTGAAAACTGGAAGGAAGTTATAATCAACGGCATAGCGGATCGGCTGGATAAATTTCGTTCGCTGAAAATTTTCATGGACTGCTGTGTCCGCTGTGGTGCCTGCTCTGACAAGTGCCATTTCTTTCTCGGGACCGGTGATCCTAAAAATATGCCTGTGTTAAGGGCGGAACTGTTACGTTCCATCTACAGGCAGGAATTCACCTTGGCCGGTAAACTGCTCGGCAAAATGGCCGGTGGCCGTGAGTTGACTGCCGGTGTTATCAAAGAATGGTTCATGTATGCCTACCAGTGTACGGAGTGTCGACGTTGTTCGGTGTTTTGCCCCTACGGCATTGACACTGCAGAAGTCACCATGATGCTGCGTGAGCTGCTTCATCTGC
>CAMYLK010000164.1 GCA_947259225.1 uncultured Desulfobulbaceae bacterium
CGACTTTGCTTTGAGCATGGAAGATGCAAAGCAACAACCTCTGAGCGCAACCGTTGCAACAGGGGGCGACCTGACGGTGTTTCTATCCGAGCAACGGTTCATCCTCGATGGTTTTACCCTCAAGGGACTGTTTGAAGGTGAAATTTTGCCATCATCACCAATAGAGCTTACCTTGTCCGCCGATGCCGAGGTCGATGCCCGCCAGGAAAAAGTAGTTGTTAAAAAATTCATCGTCCAACAGGGAGACCTGACTGCTGAAACGGCGCTTTTAATTTCAGGATTCAAAACGCCCACCATAGAAGGAACATTAAATGTTCCCGGTTATTCCCCAAGAGCGCATATGGAGAAACTCGGACTTGCCCTGCCGCCATTTACCAATCCTGAAGCACTCAACCAGCTGGCAGCATCACTGGGATTTCGCCTCGATGGTGATCGGCTTGAGGTAAGCGACATGAAGGTGGAGTTCGACGACACAAAGCTTAATGGTGAGGTTTCGGTAAATAACTTACAAAAACCTGCCTACGCACTGACCATGCATGTTGATCAGGTGGACCTTGATAGATATGCGGTAAAAAAGGCGGATAAAGCTCAACAAGAGGTCTCAGAGACTCCCGAAGAAGCCAAATCGCAACCACAAGCAGAAGGCAGTCAACCCCCTGTACCCGTCCACTTGCTTAGAGATCTGATCTATTCAGCAGACATCAAGGTTGATGCGCTCAAGGCCGCCAAGTTGAACATTTCGGATATAGTCGTAAAAACCGACGGCAAAGATGGTCTTATTCGCCTGCAGCCCCTGACGGCTAATCTGTATAACGGCACCTTAAATGTGACCGGAGAAATCGATGCACGCAAAGATGTACCTGAAATGCGTTTGAAAAAAATACTGGAGGGCGTCCAGCTTGGCCCCCTGTCCGTCGACATGACCGGCAGGGAAGAGATCAGCGGCAAAGCGCATATCCAGGTAGATGTGGTTACCGAGGGAATAGACAAGGATGAACTGACCAGGAACTCCAATGGAAAGGTGAATCTCTCTATCGCCGATGGGCAAATTGCCAAGTTGAAAATCCTGCAGACCATTCGCATGGCCAAGGCCCTGCTGGACCAGGAGGCCATACCGCCTAAATCGGCAACACAACCGACAGGCTTTGCAACCTTGACTGCGAGCGGCACCTTAACAAACGGGGTGTTCAAAAATGATGACCTGCTGGCGGAATCGGATCTGATGAAGGTAACCGGAAAAGGCACGGTTGACCTTGTTCACGAACAGATAGATTACCTACTGACGGTCTACCTGACCGATCGAATTCAACGTGACCAGAAAAGCGGACTCGTAGAACTTGGCGACACACCGATTCCTTACCGGGTACAGGGTAGTTTCACAGAACTCAAACAATCTGCAGCTCTGGGGGAGCTGGTCAAAGCCAAGGCCCAGGAGGTTCTGCTTGATGAGCTGCAGAAACATCTCGATACGGGCTCGGACAAAGAAAAGAAACCGGCAACAGATGCAGGTTCGCTGATCAATAAAGGTTTGAAAGGGCTTTTCGGAAACTAGCCGGGACACAGGCTGAAAACAGAGCCAACTTATTAGAGAATATACTTCTGATGTCCGACAACGGGTAGCAGTCACAAACGGCTGCTGCCCGTTTTTTCATTCCACCTGGGCAAGCATCTGTTCAATGATATCCAGACCACCGTGCCAGAATCCGGCATCATCAAGATCAATGGAAAACGGGGCAAGTAGTTCAGCAGGCGATTGTGACCCGCCGGCAGCTAGCAGGCCAATATACTTTTCTACAAAGGCTTCTCCCTCCTGCTGGTATCTGGCGTAGAGAGCAAGCACCAGCAATTCGCCAAATGCATAGGAATACACGTAGCCCGGAGTGCCCAGAAAATGGGAGATATAAGACCACCACAGCCCATAATCTTCGGTAAGGGTAACCGAGTCGCCAAACATCGGCTGCTGGGTGGAGAGCCAGAGCGCTGACAACTGCTGAGAGGAAAGCTCACCTTGCTGACGGCGGGTAGTATGCATACCGTCTTCAAACCGGTTCATGGCAACCTGACGAAAGACGGTGGCAAAAATAGACTCCAGCTTCTGGCAAATAAAGGCTCTTTTTGCTGCAGGCTCATCGAGCAGGGCCAACTGGGCCTTAAAGACCAACAGCTCGGCAAAGACCGAGGCGGTCTCTGCAAGGACAAGTGAGGTATCGGCATTATACATACCCTGGCCGGCGGCAAGATATTGATGAACCCCATGCCCCAGTTCATGGGCCACAGTCGAGACATCACGCAGGTTGCCGGTGTAGTTGACCATCAAATACGGGTGCACTTCCGGTATACAGGGATGGGCAAAGGCACCGCCCTGTTTACCCTCTAAGACCTGGGCATGAATCCACTGCTTATCAAAGAACTGCCGCCCTATTTCCGCCATTTCCTTCGAAAAACCGGCAAACGCATCGAGAACCATTTCACGACACTGAGACCAGCTGATCTGCACCTCTGCCATTCCCGGCACCGGGGCATAACGGTCATAGTCATAGAGGGTATCAAGGCCCAGAAGATCTTTTTTGCAACGATAATAGCGGCCAACAATATCATACCGGCTGGTCACGCTTTGCACCAAGGTATCAACGATTTTTGCATCCAGCTCGTTTTCCAGATGTCTCCTCTGATCCCAGGAGGGATAGGAGCGCAGCCGGTCATCAATCATTTTTTCCGCCGCCAGGGTGTTGAAAATATGGGTGAGGACATGGAGCTGTTCCTGTAATCCGCCGGTCAAATCGGTAGCGGCCTGTTGCCGTACCTCCCGGTCGGGACTATAGAGATCAGTGAGCACTTCCTCTTCTGTTCGTCCCTGCTCGCCGAACTGCAGGTGTCCCATGATCTTTTCAAAGAGGGTTACCCAGGAGTTTCTGCCTACAGGCTCCATTTCAATGAGGAGCTTCTCCTCAGGCTCTAATAGCAGATGTTTAGCCTGCCGGCGAATCACTTCAAGATAATGACGGTACTTCGCAACCTCCGGAAATTCGAGAAATGTACGAGCTGCAGAATCATCCATTCTACTCCATTCAAGCGTAAAGAAAACCAGCTGTCGGTTTATCCTGCTTGCTGTTTCCGTTACCCGTTGGAGAAAGGCGCCGGCTTCCGGGTCTTTGACCTGGGTGGAAAAGTTGAGGAACGCGTAGGTGCCCAGCCGACCAAGATTTTCAGCGATACGCTCAAGACGACGCACAGTTCGAGCAAAAACGGCGGGCTCCAACTCAACCAGCTTTCCACGGCAACGCTCTTCAAGCAGTCCCGCCTCCTGCTCACAGAGGTCAATATCATCGGCAATCAATTCATCATTGACTGATTCATAGAGATCATCCAGACGCCACACGACCTCTTCGGTACCAAGCAATTTGTTATCCACAGCCATGTCAAATTAGTCCCGCAGAAGGTCGGCGATAAAGCCACCTACTGCTGCCGCGCCCTGTTCATTCACCAAGCGGATGGTCGCCGTGCCGATCACAGCCATATCCGCCTTTCCTTCGAGCATTGCCACGTCAGTACGCGTCGCTATCCCGAAGCCCACCGCCAGGGGCAGATCTGTTGCCGCCCGA
>CAMYLK010000165.1 GCA_947259225.1 uncultured Desulfobulbaceae bacterium
GGCGGACCGGTTACCATTACCGTTACTGTCGGTGACGGGACTACAACCACAGACACGACTTTTACGGTTACCGTTACTGCGGACAACGATGCACCGACCATCACAGCCATTGCCAATCAGACCATCCCTGAAGACGGTTCAACTGGTGCACTGGCATTTACCGTGGGTGACACTGAGACTGCAGCAGGATCACTTGTTGTGACTGCAACATCCAGTAATACGACAATTATTCCGAATAACAGTGCCAATCTTGTCTTGGGCGGCAGCGGTGCAGGCAGAAACATAAACGTCATTCCTGCTGCAAATCAGAACGGCGGACCGGTTACCATTACCGTTACTGTCGGTGACGGGACCACAACCACGGCAATAACCTTTGATGTTACCGTTAATGAAAAACAGATAAACCCCAACGAAATTATCGATGATACACCGGAACCCACTCTTGACAGCGAAACTGATAATCCAAGCGTCGATGATGATTCGGACAATACTCCGGCTGAAGATACAACTGAGCCGGAAGGTGAAGAAGTAGAGCAAATTGCTGAGGAAACTTTTGATTCCAGGGATGAGGGTGATTCCAACGAAGTTGCCGCAGACCAGGAACAAACCGTTACGACCAGCCCGTTGAAGTTGGGGCTGGCCACTTCTTCCATTACCTTCAGTCCCCTTGAAATAGCCAGTCTGAGCCCGGATTTTTTCAATGAAAGAAATGAAGCCCATCGTACTTTGGTGACTGAAAGGCTTCGCAGTTCTTCCACGGCCCAAAAAATTGCTTCCCAAAATGAAATTAACTGGGGTGTGGACTACAAAATGACCTCAATCCTGCTGCAAACTACGTTTGATGCCATGGAACAGGAGACTGCCAGGGAAATCAAGCTTGAAAAAACTATAATCGGCTCCGCAATTGCCACAACCACGACTCTTTCAGTCGGTTATGTCGTCTGGCTGGTCAGGAGCGGCATGCTCCTCAGCTCCCTGCTTTCTTCCCTGCCGGCCTGGCAGATAGCAGACCCCTTGCCGATCCTTGCGAAGTTGAAGGACGACGAGGATAAGGATGACGAGTCCCTTGAAGAAATTGTCGGCGATGGTGATACAGAACAAGAGGAAGAAAGCATTAATGACACAAAAAAGGACACGCCGAACCTGTCATGACACTTTGCACCAGCCTTCGGCAAAACAATAATACCTCAATATCCGGTGTCTCCGGACAAGGGCCCTCAAACGCATGAGAATATTAAGCACGAAATTTCGCATCGTCATCGGACAGGTTGGATTGGTAACAAGCCTCGTGATGCTGGCGTTCTTTTTCAATATAGTACCCGATGAGGCCAGTGCAATTCGCAAAGGTCGGGCGGCTCTGGCCGAGTCCATAGCCATATACAGCACCGAGATGGTGGTAATTGCCGACATTGAACGCATGGAGGGCGACTTTAATTTACTGGTTGAAAGGAACCCTGACCTGCTTTCACTTGCATTGCGCCGTGCAGATGAATTCTTTCTGGTAAAGACTGAGGGCCATGCTGACAACTGGAAACCCATGTCTGGTGAATATTCAATGGCATCCCAGGTAAGGGTGCCCATATGGTCCGGTAACAGCAAGTGGGGCCAGCTGGAACTCCGCTACGAACCCATCGTGAAAAAGGGGATCATGGGATATCTGCATTCACCTATGGTACAGTTAGTTGCCTTTTTAGGACTGGGATGTTTTGTGTTTTTTTATTTTTATCTAGGCAAAATGCTGCGTCACCTTGACCCTTCAAGCGCTATACCTGCCAGGGTAAGGTCGGCACTGGACACCATGGCCGAGGGTCTGCTTATCCTCGACCGGAGTGAACAGATTGTGCTCGCCAACACCGCCTTTTCCACCATGCTCGACAAATCACCCGAAGAACTGCTCGGTCACCGCGCAAGCGCCCTGGAATGGTGTGACCCGGATGGAAGCATACTGGACAAAACCCAGCGCCCATGGATCAAAGCACTGCGGGAGGGATTGACGCAAAAAGACACAATTCTCAAATTGAAATTTCCCAATAACTTCTGGAGGACATTCAAGACCAACTGCTCGCCGGTTCTCGGCTCGGCAGGCAAGTATGCGGGGGTCCTGGTCAGTTTTAACGATATCACGCAGCTGCAGGAAAAGGAGGTTGAACTTCGCAAGTCGAAAGAGGTTGCAGAACATGCCAACAAGGCAAAAAGCACCTTCCTGGCAAATATGAGCCATGACATCAGGACGCCGATGAACGCCATTCTCGGCTTTACCGAACTCCTCATGCGTGGGTATGTGAGAAACGAAAAAGACAGCATGAAGTATCTCGGCACCATCCACACCAGCGGTAAAAACCTCCTGGATTTGATCAATGACATCCTTGATCTTTCAAAAATCGAATCAGGCCGTCTTGAAGTTGAAAAGACCTGGATAGAGCCCTACAGCATTATCCAGGAGGTCATCCAGATGCTGTCCGTAAATGCCAGGGAGAAGGGCCTTGCTCTCAACTTTTCAGCAGCAGGTCCGGTGCCGCAGAAAATTGAAACTGACCCGGGCCGTTTGCGGCAGATTATTTTCAACCTGCTGGGCAATGCCATTAAATTTACCCAACAAGGCTCCATTACCATGATATGCAGTTACAGGAAAAGCCCTGAATCACTGCTGCAAATTGATATTATAGACACCGGGGTTGGCATTCCACACCACAGGCAGGAAAGCATCTTCAGCCCCTTTGAGCAGGCGGATTCATCCGTGACCCGCAAGTTCGGTGGAACCGGACTGGGACTTTCGATCAGCCGTGATTTTAGCAAGGCTCTTGGCGGCGACATTACACTGACAAGCGTGGCCGGCAAGGGAAGCACCTTCAGCGTGACCCTGGCAACGGGCGACTTGCAGGAAGTGGTGTTCCTGGCACCGGAAGAAGTCTCCCTGCAGGAGAATATTTTAAGTGATTCTGCAGCAACCCGTTGGAAATTCCCGGAATCCCGTGTCCTTGTCGTGGATGATGGGGCGGAGAACCGTGAACTTGTCAGGCTTCTCCTTGCGGATGCCGGAGTGCAGGTGGTTGAGGCGGTTAACGGCCTTGAGGGTGTTGAAAAAGCCACTGCTGAACAGTTTGATATCATCCTGATGGACATACAGATGCCGGTGATGGACGGATTTACAGCTACAGCAGAACTGCGGGCTAAAGGGTTCACCCCTCCCATAATTGCATTGACCGCAAATGCCATGAAAGGGTTTGAAGAGGAATGCCTGGAAGCGGGATTTTCTGGCCTTTTCACCAAGCCCATCGTCATAGACCAGTTTATGGATGGCATGGTGAAACTTCTGGGAGGGGAGAGGCTGCAGGTTGAGACGACTCAATCCTCCCAGCCGGCCGGCCGGGAAGCTGCCGCCCCGGAAATGGCCGGTGGAGAAACTGCTCCAATAGTGTCAACTCTGCCGGCTGATAGCGAGCAATTTCAAAGGATTATTGTTACCTTTGCCAACCGACTTAAAACACAGCTGGATGCCTTTGAACGGGCTGCTGCCGAAAAAAACTTTGCAGAGGTTGCCGCCCTGGCTCATTGGCTCAAAGGAACCGGGGGCACAATGGGTTTTGATGTTTTCAAC
>CAMYLK010000166.1 GCA_947259225.1 uncultured Desulfobulbaceae bacterium
GATGATGTGGCGGAAAGCAGGGATCGTTAGAAATCCAAATGATCTTGAAAAAGCGCTAACGAAAATTGAAGATTTCAGGTCCGGGAGCCTGAAATGCAAAATTGTAACGCCCAAAGATCTCATCCACAACTTGGGGCTTCAGAATATGTTGCTCCTCTCGGAGATGGTATGCAAATCAGCACTACTGAGGACAGAATCCAGAGGGTCGCATTGGCGTCCAGATTACCCGCAGGAAGATAACGATAACTGGCTGAAAAACATTGTCATACGCAAGGAAAACGATGAGATGATGATAGATGCACACCCAGTGCATATGGATTACGTTTCCCCTACCTAGAAACGTATTGACTTTGGAAATTCAAGATAACCAACACACACCTTGCTAAAAACAACGTGTGATAAAAAATGATCTAAAAACGGTAGTAATGAACAGGAGAGTAATATATTGAATTTAGGCAATATAACATTGATCGCCAGGTGGGTTGGAGTTGTTTTGATAGTACTCGGTTGGATCAAAGCCGTACCTCTGCTAGTCGGCTGGATCGGCTTTGGCATTGCAGGCCTTTCCTTTATTCTGGAGTCAATATACAAAAAGAACGTAACTACTTCTAGCAGTGACGGCAATCCAGGGAAACTACCTGGCCCTAAGAATCTAGATAAAAGAGATTCATAGCAAGTCGCTGAACTTGACGGAAAGAATTAAGCGGGGCTGGCGGAAACATTTGTGACTCGCCAAGTTAGCTCAAACATTAAACTCCAACTAACTGATATGGATAGATCGTAGAGTCAGTAAATCAGAATGAATCTAGCCACATTCATTCTTGAATTAATATAGCTGTTGTGTATTGTCATGGTGGTGGCAACTTATGTTGACTTTTACTGTCAACTGTGCGATTCAAGATGATGGCAAGAACTGAACCGCTGCGCGGAATTGTACAAGTCCTACCCTTTGGAGTTCCGAACAGTCTGATACCCTTTTATCATTTTTTACCCATAAAACAATCGAAAAACACCCCCCTGGTCGTTAAGATATTTCAGTCCATTTGATTTATCAATTCAACCAAGGAGGTGTTGTTATGAGTAGTAGTCTTAGAGATCAGTTGATCGACCACATGACCCTGAATGGCTTTTCCGAATGTACCAAGAGAAGCTATGTCACCGGTGTTAAAGGATTGGCTAAATTTTACAACCGTCCACCTGACGTTCTAACAAATGAAGAGGTTCATCTCTATATCCGTCATCTTATCATGGAACGGAAGGTAAACTGGCACACATGCAATAATTATCTATCAGGCATTATCTACTTCTACAAGAATATTTGTCATTGGGAAAATGTAGAACGCTTTGGAATCCCACCACGACCCCGCCAGAAGAAATTGCCAATAACACTCAGTATTGAAGAAGTAAAACGGTTGCTTTCAGTTGTCATCAACCTAAAACATCGAGTTTTGCTTAAAACTGCTTACAGCGCTGGTCTAAGAGTTAGTGAACTGATTAGCTTAAAACCGCATCACATTGAAAGCGATCCTTCAAGAATGCTGATCCGGGTAGAACAAGGCAAAGGCAGGAAAGATAGATACACACTTCTTTCCAAAGAACTGCTTGGAGAATTAAGGCAATACTTTCGTAAGTATCAGCCTGAAAAGTGGTTGTTTACTGGCTATAAACAGGGGGAGCACCTCTCTTACGCTGCTGCCCGAAAAGTTTTCATGGTCAATAAAAAAAAGCCGGCATAACCAAATCCTGCTGCATTCATTGCCTCCGTCACAGTTTTGCAACCCACCTCCTTTACCAGGGAACAGACCTTTACACAATCAGTCGTCTCCTTGGGCATAAGTCGATAAAAACCACGACAATATATCTTCATATAATCCCAGAGAGATTTGCCATACTCGAAAGCCCTCTCGATACGTTCAAACTTGAACAGGAGGGTGACAAATGAAGCAGCCCCTTACTGTGTCAAATCGGAAAAATCACCTTGAGGTCGCTGATGTTTTCCATTTTTATGGTGAGCAATATCGACAATCTCATAACCAACCATATGAGCAGATTAAAGTCATGCGCCATATTCAGGCATGCCGCACCGCATCACTTGGTGGACATGTCGAGCAATGCAACGAGTGCGGTTTTGAGAGAATTTCCTACAATTCTTGTCGGGATCGGCATTGTCCAAAGTGTCAAACCATGACAAAGGAGAGGTGGCTTAATGATCGCAAAGCAGAGCTTCTCCCCTGTGGCTATTTTCACCTTGTCTTTACTCTACCTCATACGCTTAACCCAATTGTACTCTGCAACAAAAAAATCATGCTTGCCATTTTGTTTGCAGCCGTCAACGAAACTTTGCAAGCATTCGCCAATGATCCTCAATGGCGCCTTAATGGACAACTTGGCATTATCGCCGTGCTGCATACATGGAGTCAAAACCTGTTGGATCATTTTCACCTCCACTGTCTTGTCCCTGCTGGTGCATACTCAACAGCACAGAACAAATGGACTCCAGCAAGAAAATCCTTCCTGTTCAGGATAAAGTCGCTGGCAAAGGAGTTCAGAAAACGTTATCTGCGCAAGCTGGAGAAAGCCTACCAGAAAAATGAACTTATCTTCCCTGGAAAAACGGCATCCATTGGTGCCCAAAAAGCATTTGGGGAAATGTCACAAGAACTCTCAGAAACTGACTGGATAGCCTATGCCAAACGACCCTTTGCTGGGCCGGAACAAGTTCTTGAATATCTTGGTCGATATACACATCGGGTTGCAATATCAAACAACCGTATTATCTCCATCGACAACGGCATGGTCGCCTTCACTTATAGAGACCGAAGGAGTAAAAACGAAAAGAAGACAATGTCACTGAACGCTGATGAGTTTATCCGGCGTTTTCTTTTACATGTCTTACCTAAAGGCTTCATGAAGATCAGGTATTTTGGTTTCCTGTCCAATATCAAGAAGAAAAAATACATTCCAATAATTAGACAACTCATTAAGCCGATGGTGAAACTACTGAGGAAAATCAAAGAAACTGTTCAACAGATCATGCTCCGGGTGACCGGAATAGATATCATCTGTTGCCCCCAATGCAAAAAAGGGGAAATGAGAAAAATCAAAAAACTACCCAAGCTGGCCTGGGATACGTCGTAACTGCTTTGATACGATTCAATTTGTTGTCTGCGGAGAAAACTGCCAGTTGGTGGAAAGGGATAAGTGCGCCCGAGATTGATCTATTTCAGAAAAAAATAAGAGGACAGGCAATTTGAGCCTTCTTTATTGAAAGGAAAAACAACTCTATGATTTGAGGCTTTCTTCCAGGGGTGATTTTAGCCCAGTAATACTCTTTTTAATCGACAGAAAATCCCGCCTAAAGTATACAATCCCCATAGGATCTGTTCATGGCCGAACCGACGGTGGAGCTGGTACAGTTCTTACGTTTTATCAACAATTGCGCTGAAGTTGACCCAACATAGAGACATATGTCAACTTCAGCTATCTATCGTAATGCTGAGCCATTCAGTTGGGCGCAACAATTGATAAAACGCTATTTAGTGAAACATTAACACTTTAAGAATTATTC
>CAMYLK010000167.1 GCA_947259225.1 uncultured Desulfobulbaceae bacterium
GCTTTCAAGAACGTACTGCGTTACCGGCACAGAACCTGGGTGACCATCAGTGCCATGGCTTTTGCGGGCTGTATCATGATCTTTTATGCCTGTCTTCTGCAGGGCTGGATGCGGGCCATGGAAACAAATGCTATTTCCATGGAAATGGGGGAACTCCAGATTCATGAGCCCGGATACCGGTTTGATCCTGACCTGTACAACATCATTCCTGATCCATTCAAAGTACTGCAACAAGCGGAGGCTGCCGGATTTTCCGGGTCGGCCAGGCTTCTGGGAGGCGGCCTCGCTGCTGCCCATGAGAATTCAACAGGAGTGAGTATTCGAGGCATTGACCCTGAATCTGAAGAAAAGGTAATCCGCCTGCACAAACACATCAGGTATGGCAGTTGGTTGATATCGGGAGTTGCAAAAACAGTGGTTGTCGGTCATCAACTCGCCACAATCCTTGATGTCCGTCCCGGCGATGAAATTGTTTTGATCAGCCAGGCAGCAGACGGGTCAATGGCTAACGATCTGTTCACAGTGCAGGGCGTCCTGAAATCTGTTGGCCAGGGGGTTGATCGGGCTGGCCTGTTCATGAATGCTCGAGATTTCATGGAGTTTTTTGTCATGGATGAGGGTGTGCATGAGATAGTGCTGAAACGGATTGATTACACTACCCCACTGGATGAAGCTACATCAACCCTGGTTAAACTGTTCCCGGATCTTGATGTAAAAAACTGGCGTCAATTGCAGCCAACTCTGGCCAAATTGTTTGACCTGTCTGATGTGTCACTGATTATCATGCTGCTTATTACCTATGCCGCAGTCGGCATGCTGACTATGAATGCCATGCTGATGGGTGTGTTCGAGAGAATTCCCGTCTTCGGTGTAATGAAGGCGGTTGGTTTTTCAGGCGGCCGGCTTTTCAGGTTGATTGTACTTGAGACCCTGATCCAGGTTACAATCGCTTCTTTTCTTGCTGTCGGAACCGGGCTCCCTCTATCATATTATTTCGAGCGCAATCCGATTGATTTCTCATTCCTCTTGAAAAGTTCTTCAACCATTGCCGGTGTCGCATTTGAACCCCAGTGGTACTGTCAGGTGACAACCGCCAGTGTTCTGATGCCGGTTCTGTTTTTGTATTGCGTGGCCCTGGTTGCAATCTGCTATCCGGCTTTGAAGGCAGCCATGATCATTCCTGTGAAAGCAATTCACCATACATAAATGGTACGAATAAAATGAAATTAAATACGATGGCATGGAGGACACTTACCCGTAACAGGCGCAGGACCCTGATTACCTCCTTCTCCATCGCTTTCGGAATATTTCTTGCCGTTACCTTCACCGGTTCCGGCGATTATTCGTATACAAATATGATTGATACGAGTTCTGTAATGGGCCTTGGCCATATTTCAGTTGAAGCGCCTGGATACAATGATAACCCAACTCTATCGCGCTGGTTTCCTGATGCTGAACGAATCAGTAACGCTGCCGGCAAACTGCCCGATGTTGCAGGCACATATTCCCGCATAATGGGGCAGGCTATGTTTGCCGCCGGCGCTAAAAGTGCGGGAGGTATGTTTCTGGCAATTGACCCGTCAGGCGAAACAGCGCAGCACAATTTTTTCTTACGCTCAATTGTAAAAGGAAGTCTTTTTGAGAATTCGGATGGTCGTGGGGCGCTCATCGGTGTTGAAATGGCCAAGAAGCTGAATATCCGCCCCGGTAAGAAAATGATTATCACCATGACGGATAAAGATGGCCAGCTGGCGAGTGAACTTCTTCGGATAAGCGGCTTGTTCAAAACCGGAGATCAAGGCGCCGACTCAGGCATTGTACTTCTCCCGCTGGGAAGGATCAGGCAGACCCTGGGCTATGGCAAAGACGGCGCATCACTCGTAGCGGTTTATACTGATGACCTGAGGCGGGTAAAAAGAATCAGCCGGCAAATTGCTGCCGGTTTGCAAGGGAATGATGAACTTGAAGTTTTGACCTGGCGTGAAACCCAATCCGACCTGTCAGGTTTGATTGCAGTGGACCGCCTTTTTAACTATCTGCTACAGCTGCTGGTAGGACTTGTTATTGCTGCCGGCATCATGAATACAATGCTAATGAGCGTACTGGAACGTACCAGGGAATTCGGCATTATGATGGCCCTGGGTTTAACACCGGGAAAGACGGTGCGCCTGGTCCTGATTGAATCGTTCTGGCTCGGGTGCCTCGGGATTGTAATCGGCATAATTATAACTGTTCCATGGTTTTATTATATGAGTGAAACGGGGATTGATTTGAGCCGCCACGTTGGAGAAGATTACAGTGCGGGTGGGGTACTGGTCGATCCTGTGATGAAGCTCCGCCTTTTCAAGGAAAGTGCAATAGCCATACTGGTTACTGTTTTCCTCCTGACACTGGCCGCCGGAGTTTACCCGGCGATCCGGGCCGGCAGAATCATGCCGGTCGATACAATTAAAGAGATCTGATATGGAAGACAAGCTGATTGCGCAGTTGACCCGTGTAAGCAGGGTTTACATGCAGGGCAATATTGAAGTCAAGGCGGTCGATGATCTGGACCTCGATATACAGGAGGGTGAATTCAGTGCACTCTGCGGACCTTCGGGATCAGGTAAAACAACCATCCTCAATATGATCGGCGCCCTTGACATGCCGACCTCAGGTACTGTGTGTCTGGAGGGAAGGGACTTGTCAAAACTGAGCCGTAGAGAACTTTCTTCACTTCGTCAGGACAGGGTCGGTTTTGTTTTCCAGGCCTATAACCTGGTGCCGGTCCTGACTGCTTATGAAAATGCTGAATTTGTGCTGGCCCTGCAGAATGTCCCGCCCCGTGAGAGAAAAGAGAGGGTTATGGCAGTCCTGGAGGAAGTGGGGATGGCCGATTACAATGACAGGAGGCCTGATGAACTTTCCGGAGGGCAGCAGCAGCGAATTGCCATTGCCCGTGCTGTTGTCTCCGAACCTGCTGTTGTTCTTGCAGACGAACCCACAGCAAATGTCGATACCGAAGCAGCAGATACGATTCTTGACCTCATGGAACAATTGAACCGGGAGAAGGGGGTGACCTTTCTTTTTTCTACCCACGACCAGCGTGTCATGAGCAGGGCCCGAAGACTTGTAAGCCTTCGAGACGGTAGGCTTGAGGCCGACGAGATAAGGGATTGAAGCGTTCGTGTTTACAGGTTGGAATTCTGGCTCTCCGGGCCAGGTCGGTTTCATATGGCATGGTCACTTTCTTATGTTTCCTTGCTTGTTTTCTTTGCTTGCCCAAAGAAAACGAGCGTCGTGTGGTCTACGCCACATCACTACAGAAAAGGCAACCCGTGTCACTCGCCGTGTGGAATAACACTGCTGGTCCTCTCGGAGTCTCCGCTTCGCTCCGCTTACCTGACTATTTTGTGCTCCTCGAATTTTCCGGAAGTTTGAAAATTCGCTTCACTCCAACACGGAAAAGACTTCTACAGATTAAAATGGTTTAACGATTAACAAGGTATGTATTTATTTCAATGGCTGACCCGTCGGTGTCACCGACAAACAGTTCAAACCTCTTT
>CAMYLK010000168.1 GCA_947259225.1 uncultured Desulfobulbaceae bacterium
AGTACAATAGGCCCGCCCACCATCTCCGCCTTCTGCTCCATGGCCGCTGTATACAATTCTTTAATCCAGGTGAGATGGGTTAACTGATCATCATCAAAAAAGGCCAGCCATTCACCATGGAACTCGGCTACCGCCCTGTTGAGCACGGCGGTATACCCATGGCCCTCACCAAGTATGTAGCGCACGGGAACTGATGTTTTTTTTATAACCTCCCGGACAACCGCAGCGGTATCATCGGTTGAGGCATCATCTATGACTAAAATCTCATAAGTAAAACAATCATCCGTCTCCTGGCGGGTCATGCAGGCCAGTGTGTTGCGCAACATTGCCGAACGGTTATAGGTTGGGATGACAATACTGATTGTCGGCTCGGCCATTAATTCCGCTCCCATTCAGGTCCGGGAAGCAGGGCCAGCCTAGCCAACAATGTCATACAGAAAAATGTCATAAAGAGCGGCCTGGTCATCAAATTAGCCTCAAGAAAAAGATTGTAGCAGAGCCAGACCAGCACCGAAACGACAAAAATATACTCAGGATGTCGCCTGGAGAGATTGTAGGCCCGGGCCAGCGCCGAGACAAGAAAGGATATCATAGCCACTGCTCCCACATAACCGAGCCCAACAATGGCATCGATATAGCCGGAGTGAATGGAATTCGGTACCCAGCCGACATTGCGTGCAATCATTTCAATATTTTTCGGACTGGTTAAGGCATTGAAGCCATAGCCCTGTATTGGACGCTCCGCCGCCCACTTAAAACATTCCTTCCATAAGGGAATTCGACCGGTCAGCGTGCCCACCGACTCCCTTGCTATCTCGCCCCGTCCAAGGGTGGATGCCTCCTCTCCATAGTCCAGTAACCGATCACCAAGGCTAATATAAGCAAGGCAGCAGACGATGATCATACCAAGGACCAGAAACATTTTGCTCGGCCCGGAAACAACCCGGTACCAGTAAAGCCCTATACTCACTATGGAGGCAACAACCGCCATCCTGCTTTTCGTCAGCAGCAGGAAAACAAGAGCGACAACAACGATACACCATAAAATGAAACGACGAAAACCACGTTGTTCTTCAATGGCCAGGAACATAGCCGAAAGGGCCAGAAGCCCACAATTCCATCCCATGGCCACGGTATGAAAGATACCGGAAAAACGCCAAAAATCTCTGGCCGGCTCCATGGTGCCCAGACGCAATTCATTGGCAAAGGCAAGAACAAGAGATGTGCCGGTTACCAAAACCGCCAGAAGGGCCAATTCACGCAAAGAAAACCGTGCGGCAGCTGCAATTGCAGCCAACCAGAGAATAGCGACGATTGCAACCCGGCGCAGGGTAAAGGGAACATCTATTGACCAGGAAAGACTGAAGAGCATCCAGCCGAGATACAAAATCAGAAGCCAACCGGCCGGCATGTTGAGACGGTATCGATTTTTCGTCCTGCTCAGGCTGAGTAATGCCAGAACAGCCAGCAGCACCATACCGATCCGACGCCATAAGTTCCCCTGCTCCATAAAGGCAATCACTTCCGTGGTGCTGAAAAACCCCTCCTGAAACTTTACCGGCCAGGAAAAGTCAAAAGGCGTTGTCAACCCAAAAACCAGTAGCAGCAAAACAAAGCTCGCCCCTATCAACAGTCCCCGTCTGTCGTTCATCCCCTGAGCATCATCCATTTTTTATCCCTGCTCTGCAGTCTGTTCTCATTATACCGATAAAAATGACGGACATCATCACCGCTGTGGTTGTCATTCCGGTTAACAACCCCAGAGCGACACCAGCGACACCAAGCTTCTTAATTAAGTAAATACCAAAAGTAAGCATCACTATCAAGGGCACGATATTGGCCATAAAATAGGTCCTTACCCGCTCCAAAGTCAGTAAGGCACGGGAAAGGGTGAATGATGCCGCCGCAACCAGAAGATATACTGCCAGAATGGAAATCACCGGACCGTTTCCTTCGTACTTTTCACCATAAAATAGAGCAACCAGCTGACCGCCGATAATAAAGAGAATGATGGCCAGCGGCATGATAACCGCCGCATAGAGCAAACTGACCCGTTGTACAAACCGGTATAATCCCTCTTGTCCGTCGTGGGTAAAGGACTCAACAATTTTCGGCCCCAGGAAATTCTGTATACCAAGCAATAAAGGGTTGGCGATGGCAATCACCCCCCAGCACGCCGCCCATACTCCGGTTGAAGCTGTTCCATGAAAAAAGGCCAACAGCCAGGGGTAGAGGCTCATACTCAAGGCCCACAACAAACTACTGGCAAAAATCCATTTCCCAAAGGAAAGATTTTTCCTGCAGTCCGTCCACAAGATATTTTTTTGAAACAGGTATGCATTCCGCCTACAATACAACCAGCCCAAAAAGGAAAGAGTGCAGGCAACTCCAATTCCATAAAATGCAAACTGCGCCGTAAGTAAACCATAGAAGGCAAAGAGCAGCAGAAGGCCGAGCTGGACCAATGCGACAGTGCAATCGACCACAAAAGCCGTGGTCATCTCTAAAGCGGCAAAGCTGATCCTACGAATAAACTCCCTGAACATTATAGAACAAATTGCTACACTCAAGCCTATCAATACAGGACGCAGGCCATCAGGTCCAAGACCACGTGCAGTCATCGCAATCCCTGCAGTCAGTGCAATGAGGACCAAAAGGGCCAACAATAGCTGTTGAATCATTGAGCTCCCCATATACGCTGCATGGCGCCTGCCTGTAAAACGAGGACTGTAGACCATGTACGGCGAAGAGATAAGTGAGGTCTGCAAGTCAAGAACAAAGAGAACAATACTGAAGCCGAGCATGTAGAGCCCAAATTCTTCCTTGCTGCAATTTCGGGCAATGATGACTCCGGTAAGAAAGTTGGTCGCACTGGCAACCATTTGGTCCGCCAAAGAAATTATACCTTTGTTTGTCCGTGCACCAAGCAACAAAGAAAGACCTCGCCGACCCCATCCTGCCCGTTTGAGTTTCAACTTATTTGTCGGCAACGGGCCGTCTTGTAACGGTGTCGTTGGGTTTCCTGTTTCAGCAGTCTCTTTAGAGGTCAAGACCCCATCCTTTTCAGTGCAAACAATGATCCAAGAGTATGGACAATTACTGAAACAAATCGTCGACCTGCCGGGAAGGCATCTGCCGTGTAGCGGAGGGTATTCCAGGCTAAATCCGGCCAGGATTTATACCCCCGATACACCTTGTAATAAAAAAGAATAAATTCCTTTTTTATTTGCCAGGGCGAAAAACCAGGAAGATTCAAAACGGTTCCGGATCGTTCAAAAAGTGTTGTACCCGCATCATCGCTCAACAGGCGTTGCTCTTTGCACACGGCAAACAACTTAGTTCCGGGATAAGGGAAAAAAACATTTACAGAAACTCCATAGGTTG
>CAMYLK010000169.1 GCA_947259225.1 uncultured Desulfobulbaceae bacterium
TATCGCCCACACTTCCCAATAATGAACGGTAGAGTATCGGTGCCTGATTTTTCAAGTTCAAATCGGTCATCTGGTATGCGCGTAATCCTTCACTGACCGCCGCAGATTTGACTGAAGAAAACCGCAAGGCCATGAGGAGAACAATCAGACTGATTAATGCGATAAGGGCCAGGGCTTCACGGCGAGCGGCCAATGGCACGACCACGACCTCCCTGTACCCTTTCTCTTGAGTATTGTTCTCAACCATGCACTATATTCTCCTTATGCCTGTACTTACTCAAAAGAACACTAAAATAAAGAATAAAAAATGAACATAAACAAGTTATATAAAAAAAGGCCATAGCCCCTCCAGTTGCCCCAGATGAAGCAGGCATGTAAGGGTACAGCCTTTTACTTGAATCCATCCACGAGATGCATTCAAAACAGACTTTTTCCTTGCCCTAGCAGGAGATCATATAATTAAAGGATATCAATTTGCTCCTCAGAGGTCCACGACTTTCTATACGATCATCATTTGTCGGTGTCGTAAAAGCCTTGCCACCGATGGTGGAAAGCCTATATCTCATTGTATTTCCCTGCAGCGCAAACGACGTTTGGGACTTTTTCCTAAATCCGTGACGAAAAATTTTCAACTCCCCTTTTAACTGTCAAATATTATTAGATGGATTGCGGCTTGCGGGCTAATTGATAAATTCACCTGTTCGCCCGGGGCGTCCAGCAGCGGCCCACCTGCTTTGTCATTAACCACACGATATCACTTTAGGATAATCGTGTGGTTTCTTCCCCGCATCTGAACCGCTGCCGAACGCTCACAGATTCAGGTTTTTACAAGTCCATCTCATTTCATATCCTGAAAATGTACCCAAAGGACCGCCCCGAGTTCCACTTCCTTGTCCTGACCATCATACTTAATAGGGGTCGGAGAGGGGTTGAGTGCTGCAAATCCCCACCAGCCCATCCTGGGAGCCGCATAGGTAAAGACACCGTTAGCATCCGCTTTGATGGTCTGGGTCACCATGTAATCGTTGGGAGCTTGAGCATTTCCATTTTCATTATAGAATTCAACTTCAACTTCAGAAAAAGGCACAGGTTGACCATCCAACAGGACAATCCCCTGAAATACATTGCCGCTATACAGGCCGTATGGTTTAGAGAGTGGAACTATCTCCGTTTTGAGACCGACAGGTTGGTCCCAGCCCTCGTCATCGCCAAAGGCAGTTACAACGACTTTCGTATAATGAATGATATATTTATCTTCTGCCGGCTCCCAGTATGGCTGGGGTTCCATACTGAAAACATAGAGCCCCGGCCGCTTGATCTTATACGTTGCGCTCCAGGTTTGGTTGTCCTGTACTGATTGTGATTGAAGCGTATCCAGCAAGTCAACCTGCTGTCCGTTTGCAACAACATTGAAATGAACCGGCTTGACCAACGGCATGGGGATTCCTTCCATGGGGTGCCAGAAACGTAAATCAAGCGAAATCGTTTTGTTCTCTTGCTGTAGAACCATTTGATCAGAAGGTATTATCATCCCGTAATGGGCCATGCTATTGCCCCCACCCAAGAGCAGTGAACCGCAAACGACAACAAATAACATCAATAATTTTTTCATGGGCTTTCTCCTTAATTGTTCTGAAACTGCACATACACTACTGGCAAGAAGGTAAGTGCAAGACGTATGCAAGTGACACCGTTTCGATTGCCCGACCAAGTACTTATCCATGGAGTCGAAGGTCAAAAGTGTTACCTTTGCACATTTCGTAACAACTTATAGAAACCCAATCATTTTTGTCAAGAATATTTTCAGAAAACATCAGAATAGCTCAGATATATTTCACCCCAACAATTCAGGATTGACAGAGCACTTAACAGCTGGAAGTTACATTCAAAAGTTCGAAAATTACACACCAAATCATATGAGAAGGGGTGCCACAGGCATCAAGCTGATATTTGCGGGTAAATACGCTATCCAACCAAGGCAGGCTAACTGGTGACACGATGGAATAGTGGAGGAAATAAAATAAGTCAAAATAACCTTAACACCCTCCCCGTCCATGGGAAATGGAATAGAACAATCGACAGTAAAAGCATCCAAGGGAGGAATGTCAAAGAAGCATACCGTTGAAAATCAGATCATTGACAATACCAGCAAGATCTCCACCACTTTTTCTACTGTAATAATCCTCTGATAATATCAAGGGAAGCGGAAACCTGTCCTTTCCATCATCACATTCTTCTGATAAAATAAGTTGAAACTACGGAAAACCATTCCAAACGACCATCAAATTGAATACCACACCCCCGCGTATCGCAGCGAATTACTCGGCCCTGCAACCCTTCTATTTTAATAGAGCTGTACTCTCCCTGGAGAATGATCTCGACTTCACACTCATCTGAAACCCGAAGCTGTTCTTCGAGCTCAACAAAAAGCCCGGTCACGCTCATATCTC
Organism: uncultured Desulfobulbaceae bacterium; assembly: GCA_947259225.1. Classification (GTDB taxonomy): domain Bacteria; phylum Desulfobacterota; class Desulfobulbia; order Desulfobulbales; family Desulfobulbaceae; genus UBA10518. The sequence continues at coordinate 2,451 of CAMYLK010000169.1, forward strand.
GTATGGAGCCTTCATAATACCGGTCACCACTCTGCAAACGGCAAATTATAGTAGGTAATACCTGTGCACGAGGCGATTGTCTGCGCTCAACTGACTGGTTCATATTTTATCACATTTACTGGTAATGAAGAGACATTCCGAATGGTAGTTTAAATAAAACAAAGGTAACCGTTTGTGTTCCACAATGTTCTATTTGCCTAAAACTCCACAGGATCGCCTGCATGCGGTTTTGTCAATGTCCATGGAAACCATATTCCCATCGGTGGTCTTTTTTTAGGCACCAGAAATCATAGATTTCAGGGTAACAGAAGGAAAAAAGTGCCGGCGCAAGGCACTACTACCCCTTAAAAAACAACGAAAAAAAGGATAATCAGGCACATAGAGTATAGACCAGCTCCCGACAAGCCTTCTCCCGTCTTACTTACCCCAGACTATACATCTCACCTATAGTTCTATCTAATCACAAAACAGGAGAGTCGATCAAGTACAGCTTTACTTATCTTCGGATGGAAGCTCGGTATAGTCAGAATCCTTATGGATATAGCCAATCCCAGCAGAACCCTCGCCCGTCTCCCCTTGCAAATACCCCTTCATTTCTCCGCTACCGGATGCGGGGAAAGACATCTCCTTACAGAGAGAATTAGGCCCGGCCTGACAGTTCAAGTAATTAACAGTATTTCCCCATAGATTGTTGCGATCGTTGACCAGGGTCGCTCCCGGTGCCTGAAAATCATCTGTACCAGTATAGTTGACGAGGCCACCGACCTGATTGTTACTGATAACATTTTGCTTAACCACAGCGGTAAATGTTGCAGCTTGCGGATACCCGAGGACAAGCCCTCCTCCACGGATTTTTCTATTTCCCTTATTGTTGGAGTCAATGGTGTTATTTGTTATGATAATCTTGCTTAAATTAA
>CAMYLK010000170.1 GCA_947259225.1 uncultured Desulfobulbaceae bacterium
TCCGGATTGATTGCACGATCGAAAAATTATGCTATAATAAAATGAATTGTTATTCATTTCTGGTGCAATTTGCGGTCGAGGCTTAAATTCATTAAATAATAGAGTGTTCCTCATGCCCGGAGTCTCGTACGGTAGAGACCTTGGCATGTTCCAGCTTTTGTATATTTTTTTGTCAAATGAACTGTATGGATATAACTTTCTGTGGAATTGTAGACGATCGAGGAGATATTGTTTTTCATTTGTGAGAATCTCCAGTCCTACCTATTACCAGGAGCAGCTATTGAATAAAAACGCACCGGATACATCATCGAGTAATGGTCACGTTCATTCGAAGGATGGACGCCCTCATGCCCTTTTATTTGCAACCTGCTGGACCATTATTATTATTCTGTCATTAAGTTGGAATATTTCACAGCGCAAGCAGGAGATCATCCAGGTCGCTACAAACGAAGCCAAAACCATCTTTGAAAAGGACTTTGTCTATTACCAGTGGGCCACAAGCCATAAAGGGGTTTATGTTCCCATAACAGAAAAAACAACGCCTAATCCTTATCTAAAGCATCTTCCCGAATCCAACGCAGTTACCAGTACCGGCGAACCCCTCACTCTGGTTAACCCGGAATATATGATCCGCCAGGTGTACGAGATGAAAAGCGATCGGCTGGGAGCATTGGGGCATATCACAAGCCTTGATCCTATCAGAGACGAGAATGCCGCTGATACATGGGAGTCGGTTGCCCTGGAGTCTTTTGAAGAGGGTACTGCACAGGTCAGCTCCGTAGAACAGATAAACGGCCAGCCTTACCTGAGACTCATGCGTCCAATGGTCACCGAGACCGGTTGTTTGAAATGTCACATCCAGCAGGGATATGAGATGGGTGACATCCGTGGGGGCATAAGTGTCGCAGTGCCCATGGGAGTACTGTTTTCCATTTATCGCAAAGACATTCTCGTGCTGGCACTGGCGCACGGACCCCTCTGGTTGCTGGGTCTTTTCGGTATTTTTTTCAGTTCGTACAGGATAAACCAATCCATGCGGAAACGGGATGAGGCGCAGCTCAAGATCCGTTCGATAATCAATAATATGCTGGATGGGTTGATTACGATGACAGGGGACGGTACCATTGAGTCAATGAATACCGCCGCATGCAATATTTTTGATCGAACCCAGGAAGAAATTTTAGAAAGGAATATTGTAAGTCTTATCCAGTTTCCGGGTGGAGCAGGTTCTTCCGAAGTCCCGGATGAAGTTCCGCTTCCCGATATCAGCAGCATGGTCGGCACCCAGCAGGAACTGACCGGCATCCGAAAGGATGGTTCAACCTTTCCGCTGGAAATTTCTTTGAGTGAAATGCCCATGGATGTAGACAGGCTCTTTATCGCAACTGTGCGGGACATAACCGAAGAGAAAATGAGGAAATCAGAGGCACTGAGAACAGGTCAGCTGGCTGCAATCGGAGAACTCGCCGCCGGAGTGGCCCATGAAATAAACAATCCCATTAACGGCATTATCAATTATACCCAGATTCTGCTTGATAATGCGGACGAGACGCATGATGAAACCGATAAGGATTTCATGTCTCGAATAATAAAAGAAGGGGAGCGCATTGCAGTCATTGTCGGTAACCTTCTTTCCTTTGCCCGCCAGCGTGATGACATCGTGGAGGAGTTAAGCCTGAAGGAAATAATTGAAGACAGTGTTTCCCTGCTTATGCATCAGCTTCAGAAAGATGCCATTCAGCTGAAAGTGGTTATACCCCCTGATCTGCCGTTGATAAGCGGCAACCCCCAGCAGCTGCAGCAGGTTATAGTCAACCTTCTGACCAATGCAAGTTATGCCTTGAATCAGCGGTATCCGGACTTTGATCCTGGCAAACGCCTGGAAATCCGTTGCCAGAGGCAAGCCTCAGGGGATAAGGAATACCTGCGTACAACCGTTACCGATTGGGGTGTGGGCATCCCGCAGGATATTGTAGATCATATTTTTGATTCTCTTTTTACCACCAAACCCCCGGGTAAGGGAACAGGTCTGGGGTTGAGCATCAGCAAGGGTCTGGTAAGAGACCACCAGGGATTTCTGTCTGTAGAGAGCACTCTTGGCGGACCGACTACTGCAACAGTTGATCTGCCAGTTGGTCCCAGGGATGGGCAGAAATAGAATAATACGTACTCACATGCCCGAAAAGAAAACGAACACACAGGGAAAGGAGAAGGACGCGCCAAAGTTTCTTTTGTCACTTGTTGACGCAATCAACCTGCCTATTCTGGTCATTGGTATTGATCACCGCATTAAATTTTCCAACCCGGCCGCAGATTTTATCCTTTCAGGTGATAGTGCGAAGAGTTGTGTGGGAGAAAAGTGCTATAATTTTCTTTTCGGGTTTGATGCCCCGTGTTCGGACTTGGATAAAGACTGCCCACTCATTGATTGCCGGCAGGTAGGAGGAACGGTCAAAACCGAGTTCCGGCAGGATCTGCCTGGCGATATTCCGCGTTACTATGAAATATACGCCTCTCCATTTTATGATGATAGCGGAGCAGAGATCGGTATTATTGAGATTTATAACGATATTACCGACTGGAAACTTTTTGAAAAGTGGTTGAAAGCGGCCCAGCAGGATTCTGATTATCTGCTGAAGGACCGCACGGCAAAGCTCCTGGAGATTAACAGAACACTCCGGCAGGAAGTCAGCCAAAGACAGCTTGCTGAACTGGCCCTGATAAGGGCCAACAAACGTTCGGAGCTTTTGTACCGTGTTATTCCAAGCGCGATTTTTACAGTAGATACCCAGAAAATCATTACCAGCTGGAATGACAAGGCAGAGGCTTTGACCGGTTATACCAGAGATGAAATCATCGGTCAGTCGTGCAGTGTTTTTGCCCTTGAGCCATGCACAGAAAAATGCGGTGTTTTTTCCGATGATATAGAGAAACCGATAGTCGGGCGGGAATGTAGGATCAGGACAAAAGACGGCAGGGAGAGAATCATATCAAAGAATGCCGATAATCTGCTGGATGATGATGGTAACATTATCGGAGCGGTCGAGAGTTTTGAAGATATAAGCGATATTAAGCAGGTGGAAGAAGAACTGAGCAGTGAAAGGGACAAGCTCAAGGGTATGATCTTCGCAATGGGACAGGGGATGCATATCCTGAACCCTGATTTTACTTTTGAATTCCAGAATGATGTCGCCAGGTTTGCTTTCGGAGATCAGATAGGTGGAAAGTGTTACCAGGTGTATAAAGGGATGGAACAACCCTGCGAAATATGTCTGATGCGGGAGGCAATCGAAACATATACTATTCAGCGTACAGAACTTGTTTTGTCCAATGGCAGGCACTATGAACTCAGTT
>CAMYLK010000171.1 GCA_947259225.1 uncultured Desulfobulbaceae bacterium
GGACCCGAGTGGTCAGGCCAAGGGTGTACCCAGTCTTGATTTCACATCGGAACTCGATTTTCCTCTGATGCTCCTTGATCGAGAGGACCAGGTTATTATTGAGGCCGAGCAGGCTGCACAAGCCGCAGATCTAGAGCTCACCTTTGAGAGAGCCGGGGGTGGCAGCGACGCCAATATCTTCAACGGGTACGGCCTGCAGACCGCCATCATCGCCACAGGCATGACCCATGTCCATTCAACCAACGAACAAGTCAGCCTGCAGGACATGGTTGCACTCACTCGTCTGATACTCGCCCTCATGACCCGTTAAGCAACAGGAATAAAAAGGGCCTATTGAGCAAGAACTTCCTGCAGGACATTGGACAAGTCATATAACCGATAAGGCTTGGCAACCACCCCGTCAAATCCATATTGTTTATACGCGGCCATGACGGCATGCCTGGAATAGCCGCTGGAAACTATAGCCTTCAGGGACGGATCAATCTTCCGTAACTGGACAACGGCCTCTTCACCGCTCATACCACCTGGTACTGTCAGGTCAAAAATCACGGCATCAAACGCATCTTCCGTATCCATCGCATCCTGATACACCTCTATCGCCCGTCTGCCATCTTCAACGGTCACGACCTCGTACCCCAGAACTTGCAACATGGATCGCATCACCTTGAGTACCATCTCTTCGTCATCCATGACAAGTATCCTGCCTCCGGCCTGTTGCGTCTGCACAGGCTGGACAGGCGACGCTACAAGCCCTTCCGTGCTATCCACTGCCGGCAAGTATACGTCAAATACCGCCCCTTTACCGAGCACGGAGTGCACCCCTAGATATCCGCCGTGCTTGCTGACGATAGCAAAACATATGGCAAGCCCCAGCCCGTTGCCGGATTCCTTGGTTGTAAAATACGGATCAAAAATACGTTCCAGAAGGGCATCTTTAATTCCAACCCCTCTGTCTTCTATACTGATCTGGATATACCTGCCCGGAGCGAGGGGAAAGGGAGACTCCTCATCAATTTCAACATTAACGGCACTGATGGTTATCACACCACCTTCAGGCATGGCCTGAATGCCATTAATCACCAGGTTATCCAGAACCTGTCCGATCTGCCCTTCATCAACCAGAGCCGGCCATAAATTTTCGGCAACTAAAAAATCAAGCTGTACCCGGGTTCCGCGGGCAACAAAAATAGCCGACTCGCGAATCAGCTCGGAAAGGTTCACGCTACGCTTCACCGGGGCGCCACCCCGGGAGAACGTCAACAGTTGCAGGGTAAGATCCCTTGCACGCAGGCTGGCCTTTTCCGCATCGACAAGATGTTGATGGAGTTCTCCATCACCTGCAGCATCCATCCTCGCCAAAGAGAGATTGCCGAGGATAACCGTAAGCAGGTTGTTAAAATCATGAGCTATCCCACCTGCTAGCACCCCAACGGACTCAAGCTTTTTCGTTTTCGCAAGTTCTTCTTCCATCAAGCGCTGATCACTCACATCGCGAAAAGCGATAACTGCGCCTATCACCTTGCCATTATTATCAGTTAACGGTGCCGCACTTTCCGTTACCTGTATTTCGCGACCGTCGCGGGCCTTGAGCAGCAGGTCCCCTTCAATCACCCGCTTTCTGGCCTGGCTAAGGATAGGGGCCAGAAGGTTTTCGATGGCCATTCCCGTACGCAAAGCTTTGACGGAAAAAACATCTTCAAGCCTGCATCCTCTCGATTCCTCGTCGCTCCAACCGGTCAACTCGCTGGCAACCCGATTGAGCAATACAATTCCCCCCTCGATATCCACTGCAATTACGCCATCGGCAATGGACTGCAGGATGACCTGCAGCCTTTCCGATTCGTCGGCCAGCTGATGCTCGGCAATTTTTCGTTGTTGGACCTCCCGATTCAGATCACTGATCCGCTCATCAATGGTGGTTGCCATCTGGTTAAACCCCTGAACCAATGAACCGATTTCATCATCACGCGTGACGGCCACAGGTTCATATCCCCCCTGCTGTCGCATCTTGCCCATAGCACTGGCCAACCGATGCAGGGGAGAGGCAATTGAACGGGACATCAATGTTGCCAAAACAATGGCCACAAGCGTACCGGTAATAAAAATGCCGCCCATGTAAGTACTGATATTTGCCAGCAAATGATAAAATTGAGACAGAGAAAATGAGCAGACAATCGCGATCAGGGGATCATTTTCCGGCATACCGAGAGGGCTGTAATCGAAAACATCCTGCTCCCCGGAAGGATGAGTGAGTTTGCGTAAATCGCCAATAGACTCCAACCCCTTTACATAATCAAGTTGCTTAGGGAAACGGACTCCTCTTCCGAAAGTGTCCTCATCCATTGAACTCACGGCGGCAACACGGTTACCGGCTACCAGACTCACCTGCTTACAGCCAGCTGATTCCCGTAATTTTGTCATCAGCGATTGATTACCGGTAGCCATCACCCCACCAAGGATATAACCGATCACCCGATCTCGGATAATAACCGGAGAGGCCGCTTCAATGGTGATGATGGGGGCATTTTCAATATCCTTGCCACGCATCTCCAAAAAATACAACAGGGTGGCATTTTCCTCAAGCAGGGTTCCCGAATAAATACCTTGGGACATGGCTTCATACAGAACCGGATGCGCATACATATCCAGGCTCAACTCGTGTCCGGGAAAAGGACTGACCCGAATATTTCCCAATCCATCGGTAATAAGGATAAAATCTAAATCATACTGACCGGCGAGCTGATCAAGGGTCCGTTTGAGTTGGCCGAAAATTTCAAGGCGCAGGGTAGTCTTAACGGTATTATTCATGGCGATGGCCATTATTGCCCGTTCCACCCGATTTACCTCGTGTCGATGGGACAAGTTCGCCGCTGCAACGGAAGATCGAAGCTGCAAGTGGATATCCTGCACAAGGTGTTTTTTCAACAGGTACAAAGAACTCCAACTTGCCAGCAACATGGGGAGCAGGACAATAACAATGGTCATTGCCCGCAGACGATTCTGCAGCGAATAAAAAAACCAAGGCCTGCGCACGTGCCCCTGTCCGTTATTCTTCACCACGGTCAATCACTGGCTCCATTGAGTTATACACTTGCTGAGCAGCTTCAAAAATATCCACGGGGATCGACATCCCAAGCTGCCTGGCCCTGGCCTGATTAACAAAAAGTCCATTACCGACAGGCCGTTCAATGGGAATCGCTGCCGGCAGATCTCCGGCAAAAAGCCGCATCAATTGCCTGCCGAGCTGACGACCGGTCGCAGCTGGTTCAATTGCCGCAGAAACCAGAAAACCATAACGTACCCATCCGGCCAGCAAGGTAAAGCCGGGTTTATGCTGATGGGCAAACA
>CAMYLK010000172.1 GCA_947259225.1 uncultured Desulfobulbaceae bacterium
ACTTGACACCCTGTTTCTCCAGATTCATGGCCAAGTCATTATTCCACATCAGGGGGACGGTAATGAAACGGCGCGGTTGACCCGTTTTCTCATCCGTCAGCGTGAGCGTGCCGGCAATAACTCGATCAGTAACCACAGCTTCCGCCACTTCCTGGTTCTGAACATGGGTGAGAAACTCACTGTATGGAATTTCCTCCTGCCTGGTCTGTCGATACCCCTGATACAATTGAAAGGAGATCAGAATGAAGATCAGATAAACCCAAAAGGTAAAATTCGGATTTTGCCAGAATTTCTGGTTGCTTGTCTTGTTAATCTCAATTTCCGGCTTTTTACCATTGCCAAGCGAAAACCTTTTCTTTTTCATCTGTTATCCCCATCTGTTACCGGTAGTTTTTCCATGGACTTGCAAAACATAATAAACAAGAAACAACGAAAAATTACAAGGCTGGCAGATTTCCCATACCATTCGGGCACGGAAGAGGCGTTCTTGGTTTAGGGGCTGTGGAAATTATTTTTCAATGCAATGTTCAATCATCTGCTCGGAAAAAGACCATTTTTCAACAGGATTTATCTCCTTATTTTATTACAGTCTCGTCAGGGAAATGTTAACCTCCACAGAACCTCTTTACTTTTCTGAATTGACCAAGTACAATTTCCATGATGCAAAAAATAAACCGGAACCACATATCTTGTTTTTTTTATCATAAAACCATGAAAATACAATTCGATACAAAGACGCTACCTCCTGGAAAATGGTGGCAAATTCTTTTGCTCACCGTGTGCCTGCAGCTATCGACAGCAGTATTTGCCGCGGACGACTCCTCGGCCCCCATCCATATAGAAGCAGACCGAATGATCTCCCAGGAACAGGACAATTCGGTCGTCTTTATCGGAAACGTTGATGCCAAACAGGGTGGCATCACCATACGCGCCGAGGAGATGACAGTCTATTACACTCAGGACGACAAGAAAAAAAACAACAACAGCTCCAGCCAGGTCAAACGGCTTATCTGTAAAAAAAATGTTGAAATTACCCAGGACGACTGGCTGGGTACCGGAAATCGTATGGATTACCTCGCCAAGGATCGCAAGGTCATTCTCAGCGGCGATGCAAAGGCCTGGCAAGGACAGAACATGGTATCGGGCAAGACAATTATCTATTATCTTGATGAAAAACGTTCCATCATTGAACAGGACGAAAAAAAACCAGGTAGGGTCAAGGCAGTCATCCACCCCGAAACTGATAAGAAAAAATAATGGATACCACTTCACTGCTGGAAACCCGGAACCTCGTCAAGGAATATCGCAGCCGGCGAGTGGTCAACAAAGTGAACCTCCAAGTTACCGATTCTTCGATTGTCGGTTTGCTGGGGCCCAACGGAGCGGGCAAAACAACCACATTCTACTCTATTGTCGGCTTTATCCGCCCGACAGAGGGTTCTGTCCTGCTTGATGGTGAAGATATCACCGCCTTGCCAATCCACAAACGAGCCTCCCGGGGCATCACCTATCTTGCCCAGGAACCCTCGGTGTTTAAAAAGCTGACGGTGGTGGAAAATGTTCGTATTATTCTGGAACCTCTTGGCCTGACGACCAATGAGATTAACAACCGGATAGACGAGTTGATGAGTGAGCTCAAAATCGAATACCTGGCCGACAATAAAGGGCATGCACTGTCCGGTGGGGAACGGCGTAGGGTTGAGATTATGCGGGCCCTGGCCACGCGACCACGATTTATCCTCCTTGACGAGCCCTTTGCCGGAGTCGACCCATTATCTGTGGCTGATTTGCAGCAAATTATCCGTAATTTAAAGGAAAAAGGGCTGGGCGTTCTTATTTCAGATCATAACGTCCGGGAGACATTACAGGTCTGTGACTTTGCCTACATTATGAATGACGGCCAGATTCTGACCAGTGGCGCGGCGGCAGATATCATCGAAAGTACTTTGGCCAGAAAAATGTACCTTGGCGACAACTTTAGCATGTAATACGGAAGGAGTTACGGACTGTTAGGTAATAAAAATAATGCTTGATCTCAGACAAAATCTAAAGCTTGTTCAGAAGTTGGTCATGACGCCACAGCTGCGTCAGGCGATCAAGCTTTTACAACTCAACCGTCTAGAACTCACCGATGCATTGCAAGCTGAAATCGAGCAGAACCCGATGCTTGAAGAGGCCCCACCCACCCTTGAAGCGGTAGCAAACCCAGATGCACTTACCGCCGAGGAAACCAAAGAAATCCCGGAAGAGAAGTTGACCGCTCAGGTTGAAGGTGAAGACCCGGCAAAGGTGGCCGAGGTCAATTGGGAAGATTATGCCAACAATTTTGATTCCGATTTTTCCTTTGCCCGGGAAACACCTCCTGCCGATGCCCCTTCTCAATTCGACTTCATATCCCAGACTCCGGGCCTTGATTCGTTTCTGTTTTGGCAGCTCACCCACCTGGATCTTAATGAACTCGACACCCAATTAACCACTTTTATTGTCGGCAACTTAGATGGTCATGGTTTTCTTGAAGCCGATCTTGCCGATATAGCTTCTTATGGTAACTGTTCAGAGTCTGAGGCCGAAGGCGCCCTCTGGCTGGTCCAGAGTCTTGACCCCCCAGGCATTGCCGCCCGCGACATCCGTGAATCTCTCCTGCTTCAGCTTGATCGCCTTGGCTTGGAAGAGACCCTCGCCTATCGGATTATCGATGAACACATGAACCTGCTGGAAACAAAAAACTTTGCACAACTTGCCCGGGACACCGGAACATCGGTACGGCTCATCAAAGAGGCAGTAAAAACCATTAGCAACCTGGTCCCCTATCCGGGCAATGAATACAGTAACGAACAAACCAACTATGTCGTTCCCGATGTCTATGTCTATAAAATAGACGATGAATTCGTCATTCAGCTTAACGATGACGGCCTGCCGAACCTGCAGATATCAACGGAATATAAGACCCTGTTGAAACAGAAAAACTCCATGAATACAGAGTCAAAAAGTTATCTACGGGAAAACAAACGAAATGCCGAATGGTTCATCAAGTCCATCCAGCAGCGGCAGCGAACCATCTATAAGGTGATGGAAAGCCTGTTAAAATTCCAACGGGATTTCTTTGAAAAGGGTTCGGGTTATCTCAAACCCCTTATTCTGCGCGATGTAGCTGAAGATATCAGCATGCACGAATCCACGGTTAGCCGGGTCACCTCCCATAAATACGCCCACACGCCCCAGGGTATTTATGAGCTGAAGTTCTTTTTCAGTACAGCCGTTGCCACCACAGATGGCGATGTCGTTGCCGCCGAAGCCATTAAAACCCGAATCCGTCAATTTATCTCTGCGGAAGACCCGACCAAA
>CAMYLK010000173.1 GCA_947259225.1 uncultured Desulfobulbaceae bacterium
CATGATCAATCCCTTGCCGTCAATTGGATCCCCAAGGCCATCAATGACACGGCCCAGCATACCAGGGCCCACCGGTACGACCGCCTTTTGCCGGCGTGCGACAACTCGGCATCCCGGTCCGATGCCGAGAATTTCTTCCAGTGGCATCAGCAAAACGTTATTATTCTTGAAGCCGGAAACTTCAGCGGCAATCTTATGATTACTTTGTTTGGAATAGATATCACATACGGTTCCCAGGCAGGATACGGGACCATGAGCTTCGACAACCAGACCGACAACATCGGTTACGCGACCGGTGGCGCGAATGGGACGGGTTGACTCCAGACAGGTATGATATTTTGTTAAATTTACTTCGGCAGCCATTTAATTTATATAAAGTTAAAAGAGCCAATCACCAATCAACGATTCAAGTTTTCTCCATCGCGGTTCGAAATGACTCTTCGACAGCCTGTAGCTGCTTTTCAATCCGGGCGTCAATCTCACCTAAATCCGTTTCGATGATACAGCCGCCACTTTGAATATTTTCTAAGGCTTCAAGGGTGACATTATCAATATTTTCTATCAGCTTAGACAGTTCAGACCGGGTCTCTTTGATAAATTGCAGATCGGATGGGCTCATCTTGATTTTAATTCTGCCCGGATCTTCAACTTTGGCGAGCGCTTCTCTGGCAACGCAAATCACAATTTCTCTATCGATGGTTATCTCTTGACAAATAACTTGTCTGGCGATGGCCAATGCCAGTTCCACCACTTCGTTTTCGATTTGCCGGTTAGTCTCTTTGCGAACATTTTTTAGTTGAAGCAACGCTTCTTGAAGACTGATCAAGGGCGGCTCAATTTTTTGTACACTCAACTCATGCCAAGTGTTCTCAACGTCGATCATACCTTTTTCCCTACCATCGGCAAATCCTCTCTGGTAGGCTTGCTCGTTCAATTGGGCGGTAGATAATGAACCTTTTCTAATATTACAAGTTCCGCCATCATCAGACCGTGCAGTCATATCGCCTCGGTTGGGCCCAATGCTGTCATACTTAATCCGTTGAAAATTTTCCTCCAACGGTAAACAACGCCGAGTATTGCCCGGCTCATCAATTGGAATATGCGGGAAACAATGCGATCCGAACTCGGCCGGCCCGCTTTGGAGTGAGCGCTGTTGATATTTAGACAATGATCTCTTCTCCTCGTCGTCCACTGATAACGATTTCTCCTTTGACTTCCATTTCCTGGATAATGCCGGTGATGGCCTGTTGTGCATCGGCGACTTCGGTCATCCGAACAGGTCCAAGATCTTCAATCTCTTCCTGCAACATGGCGCCGGCACGCTCCGACATATTTCTAAATACCTTCTCCTTGACTTCTTCAGGCGCTGCTTTAAGTGCAGTGGCAAGTTCCACTGTCTCGATTTTGCGAAGCAATTTCTGAAATCCTCTGTCATCAACCAGCACCAAATCTTCGAACACAAACATCTTCTGTTTGATCTGTGCGGCCATCTCTGCATCTGTTTCTTCAATTTCACTTAAAATCAGTTCACTCGAAATTTCATCCGTCTGATTCAAGATTTCAGCCAGTCGATCCACCCCACCGCTGATATTGGATGCTGAGCTTTTTTTATTTTTTAAGATCTCTTTGAAGACTTCATTAACCTCATCAATGATATCTGCGTTCACCTTTTCCAGAGTGACCACTCGCACCGATACATCTGTTTTTATTTCGTCCGGCAAATTTGCAATAACATCACTGGCTACCGGCGTTTTAAGATGAAGTAATATTATGGCGATTGTCTGGGGATGCTCGTCTTTGATCAAATCAGAAATTTCATCAGCGTTCAATGATGCAATCGCTTCCAGCCCTTCGACCCCGTCGAATGGGCTATCGCCATCTTCCCCGGTTTGGGGTGAATGACCGGATCCGGCAGGAAGAGCCGGTTGTCCTTTTAGCGTGCGCCCGGCGGTTATTTCCGCAAACTCTTTGACAACAAGTTCGGAAATATCTGCCGATACCGTTCCCATATGATCGAACTGGCTATACACCACCTGTCGTTCATGATCAGTCAGACTGTTGAGCATTCTTTCGGCGGCCTCTTTACCCAAGGAACGTATTAAAATGGCGGCTTTTACCGGGCCTGTTAAATGGCGAAAATCCATAGTAGCTGATGGCGGCAATTGTGCTTAATTTGAAAATAGCGACTAACCATTCTTGATCCAGTCGCGCATGACTCCCAAAGATGCTTCCTTATCGCTGGCAATCAATTGAGTTGCCTGATCTCTAAACATGAGATTTTTGGCAGCCGGATCAAACTCACTTTCAAGCTCACCCACAGTTTTGGGTAGCTGCTTGAACACCTGCATATCTCCAAACGAATACTCAGTCATCCAGCGAACCAACGGTTTGACAAAAAACATGAAAGATAAAATTAAAAAAAGACTTAAAAAACCGTACTTCATATAAGGCTGGTATTTTTTGAGAGCCTCAAGCCATCCAGGCTCAGGAACGGGTGCTTCTTCCTCTTCCATCTTTGTAGTCTCAAAAGGAATGTTAACAATGTCAACCTCATCACCTCGGGATGCGTCGAAATTCACAGCTCGTTTAACGATGTTTTCAAATTTTGCCATTTCCTCGGCTGTTCTGGGAACATATTCCCATTCAACTTTCCCTCTCTTCTTTTCGATTCGTTTGTAAATGCCGTCCACGAGAACCGCAATGGAAATCCGGGTCATTTCCCCCACCGGATCGTTTATGCGGCTGATAATCTTTCCGATTTCGTAATTCACAGTATGATCCCTTTTCTCAAATGTTGAATTACTATCCAATGACCTGTTCTGTTGACCGGCAGTACTGTCACCCGGCATATTGGATCGGATACCCGGAACCCCCTGGGGATTTTTCCCGGGTTCGTTGGATACTTCATTGAGCACCTGTTCACTGCGCACCACTTTGTTTTCCGGCAGATAGAGTTCTTCTGTTCTTTCCTGTTTTTTAAAATCAAAAGAGCATGACAATCCGACGATGGCTTTGTTTTCTCCCAGAGCCGACTCCAACATGGTCCGAACCCGATTTTCCAGTTTTTTTTCAACTCTGGCCTGATAATCTAGCTGATCGGAACTGAGACTCCCAAAAGTCGAGGTATCATTGGCACCGGCAAGCATTTTTCCGTTGCTGTCGACAACGGTCACATTTTCTGCCCTCAATCGTGCTACACTGGATGACACCAAATGGACGATCCCCTTGACTTGACTTTGACTTAGATATTTTCCTGGCTGTAGTTTCAAAACTACAGAGGCGGTCGCCGGCTCCTCTTCTTCGACAAAAAGCGATTTTTCAGTCATTACAATA
>CAMYLK010000174.1 GCA_947259225.1 uncultured Desulfobulbaceae bacterium
GAGGCGAAAAACGTTGACCCCCAAAAGTATCAGTCTTTCCATAATGGCCTTATCGGCTGTTGCCGGCCCAAGAGTTGCTATTATCTTTGTTCTGCCCATGTATTTTTCTTTATCAAGTATTTGTTAATTTTCTGTAAATTGATCGGGTCTGGCCCCGAACTTCCTGAAAAGCTGATGTTTAGACTCATTAAGTATGGATGTCCCCGGAATTGCCGTTATCCCACAATAACCCGGTTGGGAAGTTCATCTACATCATCATCCCTGGGCGGGAAATGTTCCGCAAGCACCTCTCCAAGCCTGGCAATTTCCATGCACAGAACTTCTGTAGCACGGCCCTGCCTGATGCCTTTTGCCATATCCCCGGCATAGGCCTGCAAGTCATTCGGGGAGAGCTTACTGTTGATCCCTTTGTCCGCAAGTATCCACAGTCTATGTTCAAACAGGGAGATGAAGAAGAAGACCGCGGTCGCATCCCGGGTCCTGTACAGCTCTTTTTCGAAAAATGCCTGAACGGCCTGCTCTCTAACCATTTCAGTTAACCTGCTCTTTGATATGAACAGGCGCTTCAATGCGGGCATATAATTCGCGAACCAGGCTATGGCAAGAAAGAATCCGACGAATACCAGCATGAAGTAGGTAAGGGAATCCCCAAAATATACCTCCGTTATGATAGAGGATATAAGCCCGCCAGGGATAAGGCCTGCGAGAATATTACTTTCCGGATAAGAATCGCTTTGATCAACGACCATGACTGCAATTTCACCGGAGGTATTCTTTTCCACCTCACTGATTGCGGCAACTATTTCAGCCTTCTCATTGCTGGTAAAGAAATTCTCAGCTTTCATGGATTACCATCCCCCTGAGGCGCCTCCGCCTCCGAAACCGCCTCCGCCAAAACCACCAAAACCGCCCCCTCCAATACTGCCGCCGCCATATCCACCATAGCGGCCACTCGTGTAGTAACCACCTCTGCTGCCGCTGCTGCTGATCTCCGGCATTGCGTTAAACAAAAACGAAAACCCCAGCCCGATAAAAGCGCCAACAGGAATAAGCATCATAAGAATAGTCCATTTAATCACCGGCAGCCCCATGAAAAATATGAGCGGGAAAACTATGGAACCTCCAATGACACCCAGTTTCCTGGAGTTAGAGGAAAGAACAATGATAAATAACATGCCGAAAAGCAAGAATTTGAAAAGAATCGGTGGTTCTCCTCCGCCTTTTCTTGCCAGCGTTTGGGTTTCAGGGGAATATTCTCCCCTGGTAGTTTGTATAACTGCGGCGATGCCGGCTTCAAAGCCTTCATCAAATCGGCCGTTTTTGAAATGCGGGGCAACTACCGTATCGATAATGCGTCCGGCAGCCAGATCGGTCAGGACATGCTCCAGGCCCCTGCCAACCTCTATGCGCATCTTACGGTCATTTTTGGCAACAAGGAACAGGACACCGTTGTCCTTGCCTTTCTGGCCCACCTTCCACTGATCCACAACCCGGATGCTGAAATCCTCGACAGGATCCCCTTCAAGGGAATCAATGGTCAAAATAGCTACCTGCGTTGAGTCGGAAAGGTCGAACGATTGCAGGACCTTTTCGAGCTTTGCCCTGACTTCGGGGGACATCATGGCCGCATTATCATTCACGTACCCGTGATAACCCGGAACCTCCCTGCCCGCCGCATTGGAAACAGGGCCGAAAAAAAGAAGAAGGATGCAGGCAAGGTGGAACGCCGAATAGAAGATCCTGCCCGGGAATGGCTTCTTACAGACCCTGATATGAATGGATAGCCGCGGCAACTGAACCGGTCCCTGCTAAAATTTGACCGTCGGCGCTTTTTCAGAACCTGCTTCAGCCTTGAAAGGCTCTTTCCTTGGAAGCTTAAGGAGAAAATTATTTGTCAGGTTGTTAGGAAATGAACGGATAGATGAATTGAAAACACGAACGGCGTCATTATACCGGACACGGGCGACATTGATCCTGTTTTCAGTCCCCTCGAGCTGGTGCTGCAGGTCGAGAAAATTCTGGTTAGCTTTCAGGTCCGGATACCTTTCAACGACAACCATCAATCGGGACAGGGCGGAACTCAATCCTCCCTGGGCCGCCTGGAACTGTGCCATCGCCTGGGGGTTATCGAGAACATCTGTTCCTATCTGGACATTGCCGACCTGTGCACGGGCTTCGGTAACTGCGATCAAGGTATCTTTTTCATGGGCTGCATACCCTTTTACGACCTCAATCAGATTGGGAATGAGATCTGACCTTCGCTGGTAAGCGGCTTCAACGTCACCCCAGGCGGCAATAACCGCTTCATCATTCTGCTGGATGGTATTATACCCGCACCCGCTCAGACTGGTCAGCAGCATGGCAACGGAAACAAACAGGAATAATCTTCTCATGATAGTATCTCCCAATGCATTATGATCGTTTTATTTATGTAAGGTTATAAGGTGTATACTAAAAATAGTAATTAATTGGGGTTAATAATTGCGACAACAAAAAAGCAAAAAAGGGACAGATTTATTTTCCACGGTCAACATATTTCCACTATATCCAGCCATGCAATCAAGTGGTAATCTAAATTTTCTTCTCTTTTACTCTTCACACTGCTGACTAAATGCGTTGATGTCTGCGGCTGTTATGTGTTGTTGCGATGGTATTAAGGAAGCGTACATCAGCGAGTCGGCTTCCTCGGTATGATCAAGTCCCAGGGCGTGGCCAAACTCATGCGCCATGGTAAGCATCAGATCCTTATGCGAATGAAAGGCAAATATCGTCATAGTGCGCTTCATTTTGTCTATCTGCATCAATCCCATTTCGAAATTGACCGGCGGTGACTGCGAGGTGGGCAAAAAGTCATTTCGGTCCCTGATAGTTGCATTGATATTCTGTTGCTCCCACTGCAACTGCTCTTGTTGCTCGTTCAGCAATTCAGCTTCAGCCTGTAAATCATTTTGCCGTCGCACTAATTGCCGGCGCTGATTCATCAGTTTCTGTGTCGGAACACCACCGGATAATTGTCGTTGCAGGGAGGCAATATCCGTGGCGAGCTTTTCTTTTTCCTGTGCAAACTTTTGGAGTTTCTGTTGCAAGTTTTCTTTCTGAAGTTGCAGAAACTCTACACTGCTGTCGATCATCAGGTCATAGCTTGCGATATCGTTTTTCAGCAATGTCTCCTGCAGAATTTCCTGCTGCCGTTCATCATAGGAAAAGTTTATTGGAAAGCCGTTTGCGTCATTGTATACAAACAGGGTCTTTCCCACCGCGTCATTCCACAAAGCAGCGGCACGCCGCCCGACCGCTTCAGCTTCCATTCGAGTCAGGTTAAACGCCG
>CAMYLK010000175.1 GCA_947259225.1 uncultured Desulfobulbaceae bacterium
AATTGCCCGCGGCCCGGAATCTCCACTTCCTTACACCGAGATAGATGGCATTATTGTCGAGGATCCAAAATACGTTGCCAAACAAGAAGCTGCCATCGAGGTTTTTCGCAAGGTAGTGGTTCAACAATTGTCCCTGACATCACGTAAAGAAGTATTCATCTTCGTACACGGGTTTAATAACGATTTCAATGATGCCGCGTTTGCAATGGCGGAGCTTTGGCATTTCCTCGGACGCATCGGCGTTCCCATCATCTATACCTGGCCGGCCGGACATCCCGGCATATTCAGCTATACCTATGATCGGGAGTCTAGTGAATTTACGGTATTTCACCTGCGCTCGGTGCTTGAGCGCATTGCCAGCTTTCCGGAAGTGGAAAAAATCAATCTCATCGGGCACAGCAGGGGAACCGATGTGGTGGTAAGCGCGGTGCGTGAACTTTCGATCAAGGCCCGCGCCCAGGGGCTCAACCCGCGCAAGGTCTACAAGTTGCACAATCTTATGCTGGCGGCGCCTGATCTTGATGCACAGGTAACGGGGCAGCGCCTGATCGGCGATCACATGGCATGGAGTGCTGATCGTGTCACCGTATATACATCGCCGGCCGACAAGGCCATTGGCTGGGCCAGGAAATTGTTTGACAGTCCAAAAGGCCGCCTCGGAAATCTGCAAGTCGAGAACTTGACGGAGCAGGCCAAGGCAGCCATTGATTATGGTAATGCCAACTTTGCCATCATCAATTTCATGTCGTCCTCTGGCAAATCGAATTCAGACGCGGACAAGTTTGGCCACAGTTATTTCCGTAATGCCCCAACCGTCAGTTCCGATGTGATCTTGATGCTGCGCGACGACCTGGATCCAGGTCCCCCGGGACGCCCACTGGAAGACCTTGGTCACAAATTCTGGCGGGTACCTCCGGGTTATCCAAAGAAGTAAGCTGAAACATTAATCGCTTGGTAGATACCTGTGCAGGACGTAGATGGTCTATCCCTGGGCTAAAGTTGTTGTCGATACGTACGCCACGCTGGTTGATCTACGACGCCGCAAAAGTGGGAGTCGCGTTGCCTGAAGGCGGGCTTAGATCAAAAAATACCCAACGCAGGAGTAAGGGGGCCGGAAAAACTTCCAGGTATGTACCGCCGCTGATTTCATCGCCGCCATCACCCAGCACATCGCGGAAAGGTAAGCGAGGAACGAGACTCCGAGTCGTATCAGCTGGTGCGCTAATATGGCTGGTATTCGAACCGGGGCAGGGGTGATCAGAAAAAAAGAAAACAGGTTGTCGTAATCTCCCCCGATTTACCCACCAGGGTGATAAACCAGGAGATTGGCAAGTCGAGAAAATGGCTTTATTTTGTGATGAAAAAGTGTCTATAAAAGAAAAAAAAAGTGAAAATTCGGGGGTGGCCCTGCTATTTTTAGGGCATTCGAAAAAAGCGATTTCTTATCACCTCACCTATCACCACCAACTGGCTTTGGAAACAGATTGATCATGGCGAAAATCCAGAAACCCCATCCAGATTTCGTGGTCCTCAAAATGTTTACTAAGAACACGGCTGAGGTTACCGATGCCGAGGTGGAACATTTTCGTACACACCCGAATCAAATCGACGAGATCACGGCTCCAGTCAATATCCACAGATTGTTCCTCTGGTTAGGTGCGCTTTCAGGCACGATCTTCGTCGCGATCTCCAAGATACTGAAGTACTCTGAGCTACTTATGCGCCTGTCAGAAGTTGAGAGGGAGTTCATAGTGGATCTTTTTTCCGAGATCGGCGTTGCGTTGATCGGAGCAGCCATAACGGCTTATTTTCTTGGAATCCTGCTCAACAGACAGCAGGAAAATGCGGCACAATGGCGGGTGGAAATTCGCCGTAGAATTGCTGAGCTTGAGCAATCGGATTCGCAATCAGCCCAAAATCGAAGTGTCGAGAAGGAGTAGTCAGTGAGTAAAGGACACCCGGTTTGCAGACCCACAAACAAAAACCTCTTATTCACAGCTACCATTGGTATAGGCAACAACATTCACATCGGAACATGCTGTACAACCATTTGAATATGTTTTGAAAGTGCCGTCAGGAATTCGTGCATAAACAGGCAGGTAGGTGAATTGCTGAATAGGCTTTATTGCATGTGGGTGTAGTTTTTCCTCCCAACCTTTCATGCTTTCACTTTTCCAGTTTCCATAGGCATGTCGGACATTTACTTTCCCATATTTAGAAAGCTCGTCAATGACACCTTCGATGGATTTATGGCTAACGTTGTCACAGTCTATTAGCAGTGCAATTTTATTGTCTTGAGGCAATTTGATTTCCTTTCATTTTATATAGCGCCAAAGTGAGTTGCTGACAGCGCTCCAGAGCTGGCAGTCTTCCTCAAATGACTCGTTATATCTTGATTTTATATGTTTTTTGTCCACCAATTCTGATCTTCTTTAAAAGTGATTCCAAGCTCTTTAAGATCTTGTGGACCCTCCATTATCTATATCCAAGCCTCTTCGACCGTTAATTTCCTTGGAGGTGAATTTTGAACATCCACAGTCCTTGGATATGGACTTGAATTGGGGTCATTGGCTTGGGGTCAGGTCTGCCTTTGACTCTTGTTGGTTCGTTTAGCAAAGTCACCATACTTCCAATCGATGGTAACTGTCAGATATCATAGCATATAGACTTCTTGACTCTCGTTTTTGGCGAAAAGTAGAAAACTCAAGCCTTGATGGGGCTGTAAAAGGTTGAGATGTCTACAGGCAATCCCACGCCCTCTAGAGATGCAACGAAAACAGTATGTCCCCTGAATTCCCGCGTCATCTTCCATACAGCAGGTTCCATTGCGCGCCAGGGCGTATATGATTACGAGCCGCTACACCTATCGCTTGAATTTGATAATTTTCCCGGCACTGGATGTTTGTTCAGTTAAAGATTCGCGGATGGGTCGTTCTTTCTCTTCTTCGCCTGTATAGGCACACACACCAACTCTCGGAGAGTTTACAACCGGCAGGAACATTTCATCGCCGCACTCGTGGTCTTTTGCGCATTTTTCACATAACCAGCCGTCACCGTCCCACTGGCATTCCGTGCAGATGTGTTTTGCAGGATAGTTGCCGCACTCATCGCAGGGAACCATCGGCTCAGCATTCCTCGACAACAGGATGATATCATCACTGACTTTGATGGAGCTGGCAACTTCGTTGAAGATATTCACCTGGAGCTGTGTTGTGCTGCCAAAATCATACATATAGGTTAACGCATCTCTTCTTTCGCAAATTTGTTTGATTTTTGTTGTCATGGGAATTTCTTCACCCCACTT
>CAMYLK010000176.1 GCA_947259225.1 uncultured Desulfobulbaceae bacterium
CCTATTTGGGGCTACCGTATTTGGTCCTAAACAATATCTGAAAATAGGAAGATCGACAGATAGTTATAATGATTCTTTTTCTGCTGCTGCAGGGGGAGCTACAATTTTTGTTCAAAATGGCATTGAAGTTGTAAAGCCAAAAGTGTCCTAACTACCAGTTTATGAGCGCTTAGAATCTTCGAAAGAGGGTAACACCCTGCTATTGAGAATTCCATGAGAATTCTTAGTAAAAGGAGTGTTACATATGAATCAGAAAAAGAAGATCAGGAAGAAAAAGTCATCCCTAAAGTCATCCGGTCCCTACACATTCGAGTTTCGACTCCGAGTGGTACGGATGTTCCTGGAAGAGCAATACCCAAAACATTTGATATGCGAGGAAACCGGTATTGGCAAAAGCACCCTGAGTGCTTGGGTAAGGCGCTACCGTGAACATGGCGAAGATGGGTTGCGAAACAAACCCAGGTCATTATCCCAAAAATCCAGGGTCGATAAAGCGGTCAAAAAGAAAATCATTGAGGTAAAGAAGTCGAATCCGGTTTTCGGGGTTCGGCGGATATCCGATTTCCTGAAGCGTTTTTTTCTTCTTCAGGCAAGCCCTGCCACTGTCCATAAGACGCTTAGAGAAGCAGAGCTTGTGGAGAAGAAACGCCCGAAGCGGAAAAAGAATCATTCCAAGCCGCGCTTTTTTGAGCGCTCCACCCCTAATCAACTTTGGCAGAGCGATATCTGCACATTCCGTTTGGCCGGCAAGAATGCCTACCTGATCGGCTTTATTGACGATTACTCCCGTTACATTACCGGTCTTGGCTTCTACCGGAGCCAGACAGCGGAACATGTTCTTGAGACCTTCCGGTGTGCAACCGGTGAATATGGCGTCCCCAAGGAGATGCTGACCGATAACGGCAGGCAGTATGTGAACTGGCGAGGAACGACCAAGTTCGAGAAGGAGCTCAAAAAGGAGCGCATAAAACATATTAGAAGCCAGCCGCACCACCCCATGACCCTTGGCAAGATAGAGCGGTTCTGGAAAACGATATTACAGGAGTTTCTTCTCCGCAGTCAGTTTGACAGCTTTGAAAATGCCAGGGAGCGCATTGCCCTGTGGGTCAAGTATTACAATTATCGTCGTCCGCACCAGGGTATCGGCGGTCTGTGTCCTGCAGACCGTTATTTCGAGATCCAGAACGAACTGAAACAGACCCTTGAACAGGGGATTGAAGAAAATGTCCTGGAAATGGCGTTACGCGGCAAACCACGGGACCCGTTTTACATGGTTGGCCGTATGAACGGCCAGAACGTGGTGATCCGTGCCGAGAAGGGCCAGGTCAAGATGCTGGTTGATGAAACCGGTGGCGATCAGGGAAAAGAACTTGTTTATGATATGAAAAAGGAGAATACTCAGCATGAAAGCGACAAAGAAAACCAGAATCCGGCGGACATTTACGGCAGAGGAGAAAATGAAAGCGGTCCTGTCAATCTGGACGGAACGGAGGACCGGCACCGAGATCTGCCAGGAGATGAAACTGAGCTGGACGTTATTGGATCGTTGGCAGAACCAGGCAATGGAGGGGATGCTGTCAGCCCTGGAACAAAAAAAGAAGGAAGCAACCCCGATTTTAAATGGTCGTCTGAGCAAATTGCTGGAGAAAAAACTTTCTTCCAGAAACAGTGGGATAGTGAAGTTGGAGGAAAGGCTGGAGACCGTGCAGCAGAAACGCAGGAGCAAGGCTTCTTCATAAACCAGACAGAGGATGATGGGTACAGACAACAAGGAAAAGAAAGCAAGGCTGCGGGCCGACATTATCATGAAAGTCCGTTCCGGGATCATGACCGCCACCGAGGGGGCGGCCGTATTAGGCGTATCCCGTAAGACCTATTACAAGTGGGAGAACCGGGCGCTCGGCGCCATGCTCGACGGGCTTGAAGACCGGGATACAGGCAAACCTGAGCACCCGGAGCCTTCCAGGGATGAAGTGGAGCTGAAGAAAAGGCTTGAGGAGTTGCAGAGGGAAAATGAACTGCTGGAAAAGAAAATGGAACTTGCGGGTATGATCCATAAGTTTGAGATGGAGCAGGCCAGGGAGAAGAACCGGAAGGGCCGGGTAAACCCCGCAAAAAAAAAGAAGAGAAGAACAGGCAGGTCATGAAGATTGTAGCGAAAATAGAACAGATAAAGGCAATATGCCAGGTAAGTTACAAGGTACTCTTTCAAATGATCGGTATCTGTTCCGCTACCTACAGGCGATGGAAAAACAGAATTACCCATGCCCTTGAGCCAGTTCAACAATCCGGCCCCAAGCCTGTAGCGCCTCTTGACTTGGGCAGAGTCCAGGTTGAGGTGGGGAAACTGAAGCATAAGAGCAAGAGGAGCCATGGGGTCGGCAAACTTCGTAAAACCCTGCAAGATGCTATCTCCAGGCGTGACCTTGACCTTCTTGTTGCAACTGCAAGGCGGGAGGCAATAGCCAGAAAAAGGGCTGCCCAGTTCCAGTTGGACTGGCATGAACCAGGTACGGTGTGGGCAATGGATGTCTTTGAAATGAAGCTTCCCTATACGCCCAGGAAAGCCTATGTGCTGACCGTGCAAGACCTTGCCACAGGGTATAAGTTCCCACCCCTTGCCACGGAAAGAGAACCACGGGGGCAGGAGATAACGGCACATCTGAAAAACCTCTTTTTACGATTCAACAAACCACTATTCCTCAAACTCGACAATGGCGGCAACCTGAACCATTATTCCGTCAGGGAACTCTTGGCTGTCCAAGGTATCATGCCACTCAACAGCCCGGCCTATTATGCCCCTTATAACGGAGCAATAGAACATACGCAGGCTGAGTTCAAGATGCGGCTCCAAGAGTGCTACGGCGAAGCTTCCTCGCTCTCTGAGTTTGCTCTCATGACAAAACTTGCTGCCCATGACCTCAACCATTCAGACAGAAGGAAACTCAACGGCCAAAACTCCTGTCTGAAGTTCTTTGGTAAACCGAGAATCAGCTTCTCAAAAAGAAAACGAAAGGAGGTGTTTGAATGGATCTCTGACCTTGCTATTGACATTGTGGCGAAATCAGGCGAAAAGAAAATCAGGTCTGTCGCATGGCGTGTTGCATGCAGAAAATGGCTTGAGAAAAACGGACTGGTTTCAATCAGGAAAATGCAGGCAGTGTTACCCACTTTTTAGAGACAAAAACGTTCATAATTAGCTGTGCAGCACAGCCGGTGGTGATGCTGACCTGTATGGGTATACTGCCAATGATCCTGTTAATTTTGTTGATCCGAAGG
>CAMYLK010000177.1 GCA_947259225.1 uncultured Desulfobulbaceae bacterium
TACCAAACCACACAGCGCGTGGCAAGCATGCCCATGTAGGAACCGGCAGGAACATGCCGGGTACTCTCGGTAGCCGTAACTACCTTAATACACTCAAATTATGCGACTTCGTGTCGCACCTTAACGTTTGAGCTAAGACGCGCGCTGTTCAGCGCGTCGTTTTCACATACTATTAGGTGAAACATTTAATTAACCTAAAAAGCTTCTCCTTAAAGCTGCTGATGTACAATATGATTTTTTAGAACCATAAGCCGATACTATCTAACAACAAAAAGGAGAAGCTAAAATGAAAATTACACGGAGAACAGAGAAAATCAATCTAAAAAATGTACTGGATATTGCCGTTGATGTTCATAAGGAAACGCTTTGTTTTTATTTCGAGGTTGAAGGCATTGAGTATAGCGATGAGTGCCGGAACCGGACATCGGTAATAGGGAAAAAATTGCGGTCCTATCATGAGGTAGCTCTGGAGCATGGCCGTACAACCCTTCGCATAATCTGTGAACCGACCGGTCAGTATCAGAACAGTTTGTTCCGTACCGCCCGGCGAATGGGTTTTCTTACCTGCTATGTAAATGCCGAAGCGGTGTCAAAGTTCCGGGTTGTCGAGACCAATGATACCGGTAAAACCGACAAGAAAGATCCCCGGGTGATTGGCACACTGGGCAGGCTGAATAAGGTGCTCCGTTTCCGTTTGCTTAACGAAGAGTACCTGGTGCTCAGAAAGCTGCATACTATATATGATGAAACTGACGTGTCCATAACGAGAGTGCGGTGCCGCCTGAGCGATCTTCTGGTGGAGTTGTTCTGTGACTACTCATTTAAGAAGGATTTTCTCTACAGTAATTCAGGCCAGGCTCTAATGAAGAAGTATGGCTGCAACCCCTACCGGATTGTGGAGGATGGTTTCGATTCGTTCTGCAAGCATATGAAGAGGGAAGTTTCCAGGATCAGAACAAAGACCCTGGAACGGTTGTGGGGTGATGCACAGAGTTCAATTTTAAATGAACAGCCGTCCGGTTACGTGGAAAAGCTTGAAAAGCATCTTTACTGGCTGATGGAGGATTTTTTGAGGCAGGAAAAAAGAAAGGAAGAGATAGTAACTGAAATGAAGGGAATTCTGACTCGGCTCCGTGAGAAAGATCCCGGTATCCCGCCATCGACTCCCCATGTTGTTTCTGATAAGAATATGGCCAGGCTTATTGCCGAGACCGGACCCCTTGGTGATTTTAATCACTGGCGTAAACTCATGCGGTATGGAGGCCTGAATATCCGCATGCGGCAAAGCGGTAAGTTCGAGGGCCGGAACAAGATCACCAAGAAGGGCAGGCCGTTGTTGCGCAAGGTTCTGCATGAGATCGCCTTGCCATTGGTGAGAAAAAAGTCTCTTTACGGCCCGGCATATCATCACAAGAAGGAGAGTGAGAAAAGACCGGGCAACGTGGTCATGACCATAGTAGCAAGAAAGCTGCTTAAGAAGATATACGGCTGGTCCAAGTCAGGAGAAGCCTTTGACGAGAAGCGTTTTTTTACCTGCCGGACGCAGTATATGAAACTGTCGAAAGCGGCATAGTAGAAGATAAAAAAAGAATGCAACAGGTCCGGTGAACGTCCGACCCCCAAGATGACCGCAAATCGCTTGTGACCCGCCAAAGGCAGGATCACCTTGTTCACAATCAGTCACTGGGGCCGGGAGTTCCCGACATGGCCGATAAAGTATGATAGCCCTGGAGCACAATACCCAAGGGCCTGTGTCGGTAGGATTGCCAGTCGGAAACGGATTTACCGGACTTGGAGGAGCGAATATCGAATAATTTCTGCGCTTCAGGAGAAGCTTGACTTTTTTAGCCTAAAGGTAGCGATTTGTTATGTTTAAATTCCTAATATTATTACAAGTTCCTTGTGGTAAATATAAACGTCCTTAAGTATGAGTTTTGCTGCTGCCTGTTTTATGTCTGTTGCTTTTAAAGTGTATATTGGATGTTCAGCATAATAACTGGCAAGAGCTTTGGATAAAGCGATGTTTGCTTTGTCTGAATATTGTTCCGGTATACCCTGGACCTGAATTTTTTCTACCACTGGATCTGTTAGGAAAAATTGTCCTTTTTCTGCTACATACAATACGCCACCTGACACATCTATCGATCCGCCGAGCGGCTTTGGTTCTTTGTTAATATTAATGTTTAAATTTACATCTAGACCAACATCTACTCTCTTGCGTCCATTGGTCAGAAAGACTCTGGGATTTTCCAGCGAAACTTGAAAAATAAAGAAGTAGGTTTTTGTAAGTGGTAATTTTTCGGCGAGTTTTTCTTGAAGTTGACTCTCAGTAAGGGTGATAGTGTATTCTTTCCCCGCATAGTAGAAATATGCCGCAATGGCAACTGCCACTAAGGCTATTATTGATATGATTATTGTCTTCTTCATTTATTGTTTAGCAACAGAACGCTTGAGCTCACAGGTTGGCAGCGCGTTAGTGCTGGCAATCCTTGTGCAGCGATTTGTTATAATTCCTTGACAGAATATTTGCCATATTGTACAATGCGTACATAATGTACATCAAGGAGGTGTTGTTATGACTACTGTTACTACAGCCGAAGCCAGGAAAAAACTCGCAGAAATAGTTAACAAGGTTGCGTATGGGAAAGAGCCGGTTGTTCTGACCCGAAGGGGCGAGGAAATTGCAGCCCTTATTTCCATGGAAGAACTTGAACTGCTTCAGCTTATTGAAGATCACATGGATATTGAAGATGCTAAAAAAGCCCTTACAGAGCCTGGTAAAAACATTCCGGCTGAGAAAGTCTGGAAGGAACTGGGACTTTAATTCATGAAATACTCTGTCGAGTTCAGGCCAGCTGTTTTGAAAAGTTTGAAACGGCTTCCCAAAAAAGATCTGCGGCGCATTAAGAAGAGGATAAATGATCTTGCTGAAAATCTGCCCGACCCTTCTTCCACCAAAATGAAGGGGAGTGACTTTTTCCACAAGGTGCGTTCTGGCGATTATCGAATTATTTATGAAATCCATAATGATCGTCTTGTTATCCTGGTTGTGAAAATTGGGCACCGTAAAGATGTTTATAAAAGACTCCTCTAGTTTTTCACTTTCTCTGAATCAGAATTACCGGGTAGGTCAGGAGCCTTTCGGCTCCATTCCCCCCTAAGAACCGTGCGTGACAGTTTCCCGTCACACGGCTCAAGCATCTTAAAGGCCTCCCTTATTGGGCGGCCCGGCTGTTTTAAC
>CAMYLK010000178.1 GCA_947259225.1 uncultured Desulfobulbaceae bacterium
TTCATTTTGGCATTCTCCCTGAAAAAACAAAAGGGTCAGATTTCTTTAATACTGGAGCAGACTAGTTTCCCGAAACTGCCGTGCTTCCCTTCTCAAAGATATCCTCAACCCGTTTCTTGTATCCATCGTATTTTTTATGCTGTCTGCCAACGAACTGGTAAAGCTCAATCCCCAGAACCACAGCCGCGCCATCATATCTTCCGTCAGGGTCATCATGCCATGTCACACCCAACTTGAACTGATCGTAGGTTATCGCAACGCCGATACCCGGTTCACGATCGAACGGAAACGATGCCATGACCGATAGACCATACCAGTGCTTGTAGTTCCGGGTGTAACGAACGACACCAATCGGCTCGATGAGCAGAGACGCGCCTATATCCCCATCAGTATTGCTCGCCACTTGTCCAATGACACCTGCAGACGGATGCAGCACTGCGAGTTGCCATCTGGGCGGTCCATTCGCAATGTGATTGTCCGTGAGAAACCAGCTGTTCACAGCCGCTTCCCATGGAAACATGGGATACCCTTCGAACAAATAACCGTCGTATTCTTGCTCGATCATAGCGAGTCGCTTGCTGAGTACGACTACGCTATCCTGCACCAGCTTAGCAGTCGATAGTTCCAACAGATTCACAAATACCGCGAATTCTGCTCGTGCCTGGCGCATTTCGGCACTGTCCTTACACTCATTTTCGTCAGACTCGACCGGCAACCAGATACGCGTGTCGCCATGAAAAACGTACCATTGGTAAATGAGAGAGTCAACGCCGCGCTCGTCTTCTCTGAGCTCCCAGTCCGTGGGTACCAATTTACCCTGCACGAGGTCTTCGAATCTGATAATTACTTCTTTCAAAAAAGATTCGGGCCAGTCGATGGAAGCACCCAATAGCTCACGTTCGAGTGCAGCATAAACATCTTGCTTGTTTCCATCCTTCAGGGGCTGGAGACCACGCCCGGATGTAAAGTCATCCCAGCTGAACGCAGTGACTTTATCTAACTCTATTCCACACACCATGACGGATGGTTCAGCATACAGAACCGACGCCGGCAACCACAGCAGCACCGCCGCAAGCAGTATTCTAAAATTAGCCATTGATCATCTCCTTAATGCTTTTAATGGCGTCGACAATCTTGTCAAAACCCTTGGTATCTCCATCTTTTAGATCTTCATAGAATTGTTTGAAATCCGCTTTAATCTTTGTCGGTCCGTATTTATGACTGAACGATCCTACTGCTTTTCGATCATCCGACGTCGGCCGATAAGGATTGACGTACATCGTGAGCAATCTGAGATGAAGGTTGGGATGCGCCATATAGTGGGCAGCATTGTGTATCTGTGTCGCAACATCTTTCACATTCTGTGTGCTGTCATTCTGAAAAAAGTGCGTGAACGACAGATCAGTCAGTCCTCCAGTCAGCTCCCAGTCCCCTGGTGCTTTAAAATTGGTAGCGATCGAAACCGGGTCGGCCACGTGATTAACATTAATATACCGTTTGGTATACGCACCATGCTCGGAGGCGGTGCCCGGGCGCACTATAGAGGTGGCCGGCCCGTCATTGCTGTATATGAGCCCGGATACATTAGAGATCATGGTGATAGACTCAAAACTGAACAGGCTGGGATCGAATGGATTCGACGTACCAAAATTGTCCTGTAGCTTCTGAATTGCTTCGAGCAGCGCTGTCTGTTCGAGTTCCACCTCCGAGTCCGTTTCAACTGCGGTCCGGGCCGCCAGACCTTCCAGCCAGGACTCGGTACCCAGATGATGCAGCGCATCCTGTGCCACCGCCGTTCCCAACGAATGAGCGAGGATATGATAATCCGGCTTTTCATTGCCCGCTGTGGCTGTTTGAGTGACCTTATCGACAATTTGCGCAATCACACGCAGCGAAACACGCTGCTGAAACAGCCTGAATCCCCAATAGAGCACGACATCTGCGGCGAATGTCTTCTCCCAATCGTCCTCATCAAGGTCTTGAAGGAAGGTGAGAATTTTATCCGCGAATCCCGGCATCACCGGGATGCTCGCCTTCAGGGCATCAGCCTGATCAGCCCAGTTTTTCATGATCCTGACGAAGATGTCATCATAGAGGATCGGCACAAATTCGACATAGCTATCAAGGGACGAGGTCTGAAAGAAGGGATATTGTTTCGCGGCTTCCTTGAGCGCTGGCACTGGGCCCATCTTGTTGGCCAGCCAATCATCCTGATACTGGCCTATCCCATGGAGTACAAATACGATATCTTTGGTCACGATTAGATCACCTCCCTGATTGCTGAAAAGAAAAGGGAACGGAGGGATTATTTCCTGATTATCTGAAAATGAATCTAATTTAAAACTCGATTCCAGCATTGCACCTCCCCCATTACCTTGTGCTTTAGTAATTTATTATTTTCTATATCTTCTATGCTTGATCTCTGTGTGTTTTTATTGAATCTATTTTATCTTCCAGATGTCGCAGTCCTTCATCGATCTTGACTTCCAGGTCGTGCTTGAATGCTTCCGCATCCTCACCCCTGAACACCGATGTCAGCGTTGCGGTGAATACACCCACTATCACCACACCGGCTATAGTGATCACGAACATAATTATCCAACCGATGCTCGTTTTGGGCTTGTAAAGATCAGCAAAACCGCCGGTGGTCACTGTCGTCAGGCTGAGCCAGATACTCTTGTCCAACTGATTTACATACTGATCATTGTCCTCTACGTTAGTTTCGTTTTGCATTGCGGCTTTTTCGCCTTGCAATGCGGCTTCCTCAAGGCTGAGCCAGACATTATTGCCCGAAGTTTCATTTTTCAATGCGTTTTTCTCAACACTGGATACCAATAAGCCACCGGAAATAGTTATCAGCAAAATAAAAAACAGTGACTTTTTCATCATGCGTCCATTTGCCACATCCTCAAATTTCTCCATGCCTCGCCAAATGTAGGCCAAAATTCGTGTCGCCCGAAATATACGCAGCAGTCTTAATAAGCGGAGCCATTGTGCATCGGTAGCCAAGAAACCCACTAAGAACGTCAATGGTATCGAAGAAATAAAATCTACCCAGTTATGTTTCCAGTACCATATTTTGTTTTCTGCGTACTGCATACGTTTAAAGAATTCGAACTGAAAGATAATGCAGGCAAACGTATCGATAACAGCCAGGCTGTAAAATAAAGTCTCCCCTGGTTGAGGATCTTCAATTAACTCCATTACAAGAATGGATAGAACCACTAGAATTAATAA
>CAMYLK010000179.1 GCA_947259225.1 uncultured Desulfobulbaceae bacterium
GTCCAGCAACCCAACGACCCTACGTCATAAACGGCAAGAAATATTATCCAATCCCTTCAGCCCAGGGTTTTGAGGAAGATGGGATTGCCTCCTGGTACGGAAGGAAATTCCATGGCCGTAAGACATCAAACGGCGAACGATACGACATGTACGGCATGACGGCCGCTCACAAGACCCTGCCGATGGGAACCATGCTGATAGTCAAAAACCTAAAAAACGGCCGCAGTACCGTTGTCCGGGTAAATGACCGTGGCCCCTTTGTCAAGGGACGGATTATAGACTTGAGCTATACGGCAGCCAAAGAAATAGATTTGGTGGGGCCGGGAACAGCCAGAGTAAAGATAGCTGCTCTCGGCGAGGCCATACAGGAACCGGCATCGCCCTCAACACCGGTGCAGCTCAAAAAGCAGGACTTTGATACCGGTAAATTTTATATACAGGTGGGTGCATTTGAGCGTAAGGATAGAGCCAGGAAACTGGCGCAACGTTTTGCCGATTTGGGCCGGGATGTAATCATCCAACAATTCCCGGCGGCCGGGATATCTTTATACCGGGTTATGATTTTCAGTGGAACGAGCCTGGTCGGAGCCAAGCGCCATGAGAGCTATTTGGAAAAAAATGGTTTTCCCTACGCCCTGATCATAGCAAGGTAGCTTATTTCTTTATCTTTTCCCCGCGCTCAAAAGATCGAACCTGGCTGACAAAGCGGTAGATCAACGCATGGTCTTTGACGCCGGGTTCCTGTTCAAGGCCCGAGTTGACGTCCACTGCATAGGGATGGACGGATGATAAGGCATCAATAACATTGTCCGGATCCAACCCTCCAGCCAGCAACAGGGGTCTTTGCAAACGTAATTTTTCAACTAGGCTCCAATCAAAAGTTTCCCCGGTACCACCGGACATCTGCTTATGAAAGGTGTCCAGCAGATACCCCTTGACATGGTCATTATACGGCTCGATATCGGTAGAGGTAAGTTCGGGATGGACCCTGAACGCCTTCAGCACCTGACAGGGTGCTGCGAATCGAACAAGTCGTTCGCAGTATTTGGGGCTCTCCTCACCATGGAGCTGGGCATAGTTCAAGCGGCAGTATTGGATTATCTCCTCGACTTCTCTACGTTTCTTATCAACAAACACGCCAACGGTGTCGATAAACGGAGGAAGCTCTTCAATGATAAGCTTTGCCTCCTCTGGAGCAATGTTGCGAGGACTTCCGGTGTGAAAGATAAAACCCAGGGCGTCAACCCCGGCCTCAACAGCAACCAGAGCATCAGCAAGCCTGGCTACTCCACACATTTTAATTCGTATTCGGTTCATCTCATCAGATATGTAGAAAATCGTGTAACAGCGTTCCCCGTTCACTACTTCGCATAAGACTCTCTCCAATCAACGCGGCTGTCACCCCTCGCTCATAGAGTTTTTTCATATCATCAACCGTACTGATTCCGGATTCACTGACCAGAGGAATATCTGCCGGGATTTCTTTCTGCAAGCGAAAGGTGGTCTCCAGGTCAACGGCAAAGGTCTTCAAATTTCGATTGTTGACGCCAATCAGACGACTTTCGGCTTGCAAAGCCGATTCCACCTCTCCTTCATCATGCACTTCTACAAGCACATCCATACCATACTCTTCCGCCTGTTGGCGAAAGTCACGTAATTGAGAGGTATCAAGAATAGCCGCAATCAGCAAAATAGCGTCCGCGCCAAAGAGATGGGCCTCTTCTATCTGCAGGGGATCTATAATGAATTCTTTGCGCAGAACAGGCAGATCAACGGTCTTGCGGACCAAGGGAAGATAGTCAAGATGACCTTGAAAAAAATCGACATCGGTCAGCACCGACATGGCGTGGGCACCACCTTCTTGATATTGAGCAGCAATTCGGGCCGGATCAAAATCAGCTTGGATAATCCCTTTGGAAGGAGAGGCCTTCTTGGCTTCTGCTATAATCGCCACGCCAGGGACACCGGTCAGTGCGGCCATAAATCCTCGAGGAGGCGCAACAGGCCCCGATGGAGGCCTGATTCCACTTTTCTTTATGGCTGCGACTTCTTCGCGTTTGCGGGCAACAATTGTGTCGAGAATCATGTTACGCTCACCTCAGCGATCAGGTAGCCTGGCAAAAAGCGACCAGTTCCTCGAGCTTGGCAAGCGCCTTGCCCGAGCTTATTATCTCTCTAGCCATCTCGACGCCGTCTTTGAGCTCGTTGACAAGACCTGCAGCCATCAAGGCCGCTCCACTATTTAACAGCACCATATCAAGACGCGCGCCTGGCTCTCCGGAAAGTACGGAGCGGACAAGGGTTGCCGCTTCAGCGACATTTGCACCGCCATTGATTGCACTGATATCAGCGCGGGTAAGCCCGACAGCCTCCGGCTCGACGGTCCAGGTTTTGACAACGCCGTCATGCGCCTCTGCCACATGGGAGGTTCCGGTAACAGTCATCTCATCCATGTTCCCTTCACCCCAAACCACCAGGGTACGTTGCATACCGAGACGGGCTAGAACTTCGGCCAGGACCTTGGTCAACCCTTTATCAAAGACGCCGGTAAGTTGAACATTTGCTCCAGCCGGATTGGTCATTGGACCAAGGATATTGAAGATTGTCCGGATGCCGATTTCCCGGCGCGGGCCAATGGCATGTTTCATTGCCCCATGCAATAGAGGGGCAAACAGAAAACCAATCCCGACCTTCTGTACACAGGCAGCCACGCGTTCAGCCGGCATCGAGAGATCAACGCCAAGCTCTTCCAGGACATCGGCGCTGCCGCAACTGGAGGAAACAGCACGATTGCCATGTTTGGCAACAGGGATACCGGCTCCGGCAATCACAAACGCTGTTGTTGTCGAAACATTAAAGGTTCCGGACCCGTCGCCACCGGTACCGACAATATCCATCAGGACTTCTCCAGCCGCCGTATTAACTCCGCTATCTACAAAGGTTGCTTTTTCTCGCATCACCTTGACCGCACCAACAATTTCGTCAATGGTCTCGCCTTTCATACGCAGAGCAGTAATAAATGATCCAATCTGTGCAGGCGTGGCTTCTCCGGACATAATTTCATTCATAACGGCAACCATCTCCTCTTCAGCGAGATCATTGCCGACAACGACTTTGCCAATAGCTTCCTTAATCATGCATCCACCTTGTACAGCCTAATTTTGGGGTTCAATGTTTAGAAATACCTTCGGTCCCACGGTCTGTTTACCGCAATAACTGTGGATA
>CAMYLK010000180.1 GCA_947259225.1 uncultured Desulfobulbaceae bacterium
TATATATTGTGGTTTCAGAAGGGCTTATGGATATTGAGCCTTCAGGAGATACGATACCAAAACCGGGCTCAATAGAACATGAGTCGGCATTTTCACAGGTCCATGATAATGTTGAAGATGTGCCCTGAAGAACCGAGTTGGGGGTAACATTTAGGGAAACAACCGGCAGCGTGCTTTCTTGTAATACCCATACAGTTAAAAACGTAGCAGGTTTACTGCCGAGGGTGACGGTAATTGTATTGTTTTCAAGCAGGACAACAGGCGATTCAAGCTCATAGATATTTTGGTTAAAGTCGCTGGAGGTAAAAATCACCTCACCATTGAGAAGAACCTCTGCACTGCTTACGCGCAAATCCTCATTGGTAACACGGCGTTCACCACTTTCATTACCGTTATGAACAAAGATACGCCCTACATCTGGCCTAGCCGAAAATGTATTTGTGTAGACATTAGGTTCACCATCAATGCGCACATATTGTTGTGGGCCAAAAACTTCCAGTTCAGAGGCCAAAGAATTGCCTGCCCATGCCAGCAGGCAAAGGAAAAACAGAAAGAGTACTTTTCCTCGAGTCTTCATGATTATCTCGCAATAGTTCTTTAGAGTGAATTTTTCATTCATATGATTTTTCAAGATGACGTGGAATCAACGTATTTGCTTGTCGGTTTCTGCTGGATGTCGTGCCGTTGTCAACAACGTTTGATTGGATAGCTACCCAAAAACACTTACAAGATATTCTCATTGTATGGAACAGGGCCGTATGGTCAAAGTGATTTTTGCGATAATTACAAGCAGGCGGGACTTGTTTTCATTAAATGCATTGTGCTGCAACGGTTCGAGTAAAATAATTAACCTTATCGTTTTTATAGATTTTCAATGATAAAAAAACTGAGTAGACCCAAGATGTGATTGGGAAACGTGATATAGAGACATGCTGACCCCTGAATGGACCAGGAATATCTCGGAAAAATATCTGATGCTGAAGCAATCAGATAGGTAGGTCGATAATCAGCAGGTTGTTACTCTACGAGTTTCAAATGAGGTGCATCGGAGAGTCAACATCCTTCCAATTTATACGAACAAAACAGTCAGGAGACACCTTGACTCGCCTCTTTTTAGTCGCATGCGTCAAGTAAAGACTAGCCCCGACGTCTTTCATAATTCTGTCCTATGGCCCAGCGTCTATATTAATAGCTGGCAGAAACATAATCCATTGAAAGTAATCTAATCGGGGGATACTTAATTTATGGCAAACCTTACAATCTCTTTCGACAGTAAAGTTGGTGTCATGGCAGGAAAAGCAAACATACATTTCGCCAGCTTTTCCAAAAGGTGCTTCAGTTGGTGACAAAATTGTTCGACCATAAAAAACGTGGTGGTAATTTGGGTGCTGATTGGGATTGGGAACGAAAGCGCCCGAAGAGCCATGGCAACCCCAGCAGTCGCTGTCATTTGGTCCTGCATCCCTTCCTATGTGTCCGTAACCTGAATCTTCGCCGCCAACAACTATTGAACCTATATTGGACGGATTAGGTGAATCGGCCTGGATATTATGAAGCGAATCAAGGCCATGACAATCCTGGCATTTCCGGATTCCTTCCCCAAATGGTAAGGTGGAATCGTGGCACCAAGAGCATTTTGCACTGTCTAAGCCAAGACCTGTTCCGTGGTGGAGGCTGATATTCGTGGTGATCGTCGACGGATGCTGTCCGTCGCGGTCATGGCAATAATTGCAGTTGCCAGCTGACGTCCCGTAACTGTTTTGTGGCTCACCACCAGAAGGTTTGCTACTTCCCCAGGGTGTCACAAGAGAAGGTTTATAGGCAGGGATGCGGTGACCGTCGTCGAAATCGTCTACGACCTCTCCATGACAGGCTGTACAATTGCGAGTCTGGGCAAGTTCTGTCTCATGGTGGGGACTCGAGGTGTTATGGCATAATGTGCAATCTCTCTCCACAATGGAGCTACCTGGAATGAAACCAGGACCATGGCAGTTTTCACATGCATAAACGGTATCTGGGAAACCGTTGTCGTCTGCATCGGGATAGGGGACAAGAGATCCCGTCGGAAGAGGTCGTCCGATAAGCAAATGATGGCGGCTTGGAAGTCCGGAATCATGACATACACGGCAGTCAGGCTCAAGCAGAACACCAAATTGGACATCAGACATGCCAATGTTTTGATTTACCGGTGGTGCAGGGACATCTGCCGAGCTTGCATGGTGAAAAAGGAGCGTAATGCCTGTTATTCCAATTGAAAAAAATATATGCATTCGCATAACTCTTTATCCCTCCCCTTCCTGGTAATAGGTTACCGAGAATCTTGACGACCCGTCTCTCCAAAGACCTGTTGTATCCAGTCACCTCTAGCAGTGACAAGTAATCGCTTTCAGGCAGGATAGCCGAGAGAGGGACAACATCCGGGCGAGGTGGAGGAAACAAGCTCCATTTTTTGCCCGCCGTCGCCTTCGTTGACTGGTATTCTTTACAATCCACCTCAGAGCAGCCTAATCACAGTGTTATAATCCCAATCTGAGATAGAGCGCTTGACGACAGACTTCGTAAGAACACCTACAAAACAGGAAGATGGAAGTCAAGGGTTTTAAGGGTAAACGCCAGGAGCTATGTACTGCACATCCCACTGCAAAAGAAAAAGAAAAGAAAAAAGGTCTGGTTTAATTTTCAATGTCAAGACAGGGTGATTTAAATTGATTCATCCTCAGGTCTCTTATTTTTAGATCACAAGGACGCTTGCACGGACAGTAATGTTCAAGTTTCTCACACAAGCCTGCGGTCAAAGAGAAAAATTCAATAAATCGAAGATTTTATATGCTTCTCTCGTTTTTTTGAGTGGCGTTTACGGCTACTGCAGCGCTTCTCGACCCATGGATATCACGCAGGAGTTTATTCGGGTTTTCTGTGAAATCGCCAAGCCCGTTTTTAGGGGTGTAGAACTCTTTGTTAAAGGTGGATATCAGGTTGAGATGTTCCCATCTGGTTATGTAGTATTCTATGAGCTCAGGTAGTTCATTGTATATTGTTGCATGTGGATTCGGGTCCTGGTAGCTGGACTGCAACAATTTTTTCACCGAGAGCGTCTGGCTCGTATAAAATTTTTCGAGAAATTGCAGTTCACCTGGCATCCGTGCCTCGATGCCTATTCGATTGAGTTTACCAACGAACCAGGAAATTACCTTCTTTCCGGTGAGGGCAAGAGGGTAGGGAA
>CAMYLK010000181.1 GCA_947259225.1 uncultured Desulfobulbaceae bacterium
GGCGGAAAACTAACTGCGGCCTGATGTGGGTCATGACCGCCCCCACCTGCATAAGAATAAGCTGCAAGAAGTAAAAAAATGACTAAAAGGATGATTTTCCTCATCACCTATATATCCCCTTTCCTTTTTCAGCATCTTTGAGCTTGAGACTAGGTAATAAATCCAAACCTAACTAAAGAAATTATCTCCTATTTTTTGTGAGGTAGCCTATCCTACACATGTAATATACAAGAATAATAAAGTACAGATCATATTGTCCAGGGTAATCAAAGATGTGCACCGGCCAGCTCAAGCAAGAGAGGAGATGACAAGTTTAAGACTGTTCCTGATTATACGTACCAAAATCCTGGCAACTCAAAGTAAAGTATACTTCCAGCCTGTGGTAACTGTCAGATATCATAGAATATAGAGATGTTGACTTTTGAACGCCACATTCAGCGGCTTGTCCGCTGTATTGCTTTGTGTACGCCCGGCATGGGCGTGAACTCATGGGGTTAAAGTCCCCTGTAAGTGTTCCATGTAACGTTGTGAAACGTAACAAAATTACTAGCCGAGGGCAAGGGCATCACCGTGAGGTGGGGTCTGAAGGAAGCCTAAGCGCAAAGATGTGGGGCGACGAACAGAAATATCATATAAGGCCGAGTTTCCGGGTAAGTCAGCACAACATGATTAAGCCCAAGGAACAGGAGATACGGTAAATGATACGTTCGCACATCGGAAGTTCACGTTCTTATCCGGGGAGATCTGTATTCCATGCAGTGTTAATTCGTTTCCAGTGAAATTACCGGCAGGGTTTCCGGTTAACAAAAGCCCAGGCACAGACAAGGAATGTCCCGCCCTGTTTGTGAGATACGAAACAAAGAAGGCAGACAGGAAATGAGGATGTACGGCGCCACGTTGAGCAATTGGCATGGTGAGAATACAGAAGTCAGCAGAAGCCATAGTAGCCCAACGCCGGGGGTAATGCCTCGGACATGGTGAAGGGCTGAACATTAAGGAGAGAAAAGGTAGTTGATGACTCTGGACAGACGTTGATTCCGAATGGATAAGTCCTGTCCAGGCGTTAATTGGCAAAACCAGCTCAAGGCTTTACGTCCGGTTACGACCCGACAACCTTAATGAAACGCCCCGTGCGGAGCCGCATGCGGGGTGTTGTGGGGGCTGGGGGAGAAAAACCCCCGGCTACCCGATTAAATGGGGAATTTGAAGCATACCTACTTAAGCCATTTAAAAGGTCTTGGGCCACGTCAAAAATATAGCGATACTCAGGGAGCCTGAAGTTATCGTATTCCAGATACTCAAATTTTTTATTCCTGTATGTTTTGTTCAATAGAATTATGCTTTGCACTTGATATTTAGATAATTTGACCTCGCGGCCTAACTTTCTCCGAGTACATTCATTTAGTAAGTTTTCTAAATCGTGACCGAATTTTTTCTTTCGCAGCTCTGAATGGGGATATCCCTTGGCGGACAAATAGGACTTTAATGCAAGCTCTATTGAATGACCTATCAAATAGTAAGCAGGAAGGATTAATTCAAATTTAGATTTACCTTTATAATCTATCGATGGATCCTTAACCTTTTTTGCCGCTAACAAATATTCCTTAGCGTGACTCCAAAAACCGAAAGATTCTGATATCTTCATATCCATTTAACGCAAGTTTCACCGTTTGCCGGAACGCGCAGCGTGTAGGCAACCCGTGTGCAAACTATGGTTCGCCTTTGATTCCGCCGAAAGCGGCAAAACAGGAGTTCTTATGTAGAATATCAACAGATTGAAATCCCACCTTTCTCATCAGCTCAAGCTGGAAGGTGACAGGGCGGGGTGAATCTTCCTTGTCGATGTAATCGAAAACCTTCTTCCTATAATCCTCTCCACCTCGTGATTCTAGATAGCCGCCGTAACGTCGCCACATCGTCGCATGCAGGCGGGCATTCTCATGACTGACCAAATCTGTGATCCAGAAGGAACCACCTGGTTTTAAAAAGTGATAGATCTTCTCAAATGCATTAACCCAGTCTTGATCACCGCGGAGGTGATGAAGCACGGCTGCAGCAATGATTACATCGTAACTACCGTGCTTCAGGGTTACCGCCCCAAAATCCCCATGAAAAAGCCTTATTCTCCCATTTGTCTCCTGGGATACTCTCTCCTCTGCTCGGGCTAACATTGACTTGCTGAGATCGTTTAAATCGCAGTCGAAATCTTTACCATAATCTCTGAGCAGCTTGATGGTGTTGTTTCCGGCTCCACATCCAATATCGAGTACACAGTTAATTTCGGGTGTTGTCACGATCGCGGCCTGAGTGATCAGCTCCATCGATAAAGGCGCATCTATTGTCGAAGATTGGCCGGTTTCCAGGTTAGAGAATCTCTCAACGTCATGATCGAAGCGAGCTTCAATTTCTGAAAGCGTGGATTTCTTAGCTAATGGTGTGTTCATCTATCGTTCTTGGCGAACAAATTACCATGCAGGTATGTATATCATCTAGACAACTGTCAACTTGACAACCTTTTTCATCCTGAGACAGAATATCATGCCGTTAAAAGGGCTATAAAGAAACTGGGTATCATCATCAAACCTAACAGAAATGATTTCTTGTCAAGGTAAAGGTGTTTTCAAACCATCGTAACTGTTAGATATCATAGGGTATAGGTACATTGACTTTTGAACGTGGAGCTAACCAGCCCACGGAGGCGTTTCAAAAAAGCCGTCCAGTTCGGACGGTCCGGTTTAGTGACTTATATATGTCTTCCTTTTATTACGTACCAAACTAAATATAACATTGGACACCAAAGAGCTATTACTACTGGGTGAGGAAATGCAAAAATAGTTATAATCACGAAAAATTGTGAAAAATCGCCAAATTTTTCTTTGAGTGTGCCTAGCCACGTATCTTCACAGATAACCCCTGGGAATGGGGCTGCTGCTGTCATGTAACATCCTAATTGTCTAGTGGAACCTTCTTCATTTGAATTTGCACCAACTGACATTCCGAAAAAGTGGCTCGATATTAAAGTAATGACATAGAAAATTGATAATAGCATTAGTGGTCTGAGTATTTTCTTTTTCATTACATAAAACGCCTAAGCTGCGGGGCACGAGCCGCATTGCGGCACAGCGTCCCACGCGAACGCATTGTGTACGCCCGGCATGGGCGTGAACTCATGGGGTTAAAGTCCCCTGTAAGTGTTCCAT
>CAMYLK010000182.1 GCA_947259225.1 uncultured Desulfobulbaceae bacterium
AATTCATCGGGGAGATGAGGCTAAATACATCTCAATGTATCAGCAACACAATGCAGACCTGGCCGAACTGATGAAAAGGGACATGGAAGACGACATGGAAGAACTTGAGAAGGCTTGGACAGCTGGTAATCCGGAAGCTTAACCTTTTGCCATAGACCTCAATCCGTGAGCGTTTGGCAGTGGTTCAGATGCGCGAAAGAAACCATACGATTATCCTGTAGTGATATCATATGGTTGATGACAAATAGCGTAGACTTCGAAGCAGATGAGCCGCTGTCGGATGCCCAAAGGGCGATTAAGTGAAATAGCCAGATAAAACATGGTTTAAAAATAATGACAATATCAACAATATAAAAGCAAAACCAGTAGTTCTCGTCACGGATTCAGGACATATAGGTATCTGGTGGCAATCAGTTTAAAAAACAAAAATGGCTTTTCAATTGGTAAACTCAGAGGATTCGACGACAACAACCTTAATCCCCTGCACAAGCGTAACTCGTTAATATATTCTCTAACTTACCAATCTGCCTTTTATTTAACGGTTCAAAAATTACTCGGCATTTTCTCGTTTTCAGTCCTTTTAAAAATTCTCCAGGCAGGCATTCCGTCTCGAGTATCTTAATATGAATTTCCTCGGCAAGGATGTTGTGTTGCCTGCAGAGGATATCAATTTTATTGCCTAGCCATTGATCACATTCGTCATTTAGACAACAACAGGACAAGCCGCTGGCACTTATATCATGGATAGCCCCGACGGTATTATCGTGGATGACGATGCAACCGTCTTTCAATATATATCGGATGTTCTCTCGGCGTTCATTCATTTTCCTTAACCAGGTAAACAATTGACTATTGAATAATGGCACCAACCCATTCATGCTGATAACATTACTTATTCCCAACAGGAAGGTGATATTCCTATCACTCAACCTAATGTATGTCAATTGAAAATCGCTGAATATAGGGAATTGTGAAAGGAGAAAAGAATGAAGAGTAGCGATAAAGAAAAAAGATAAGCCTTTAGTAGGCAAGGCTTTATGTGATCCTCGTTGCATACAAAATAAAAAACCCGTTGACAGACGGTGTCAACGGGTTTTTCATTTATATGCTCATGCTGGTGGATGTATACCTACAATTTGGCGGTCTAGTGACAACTACATACCGCTAATTGCGCCAAACCAGGACCGGATCAATGAGATGGGGCCACCTGCGACAATAAGACCACCAACAACGCTGGCTAAAGCCCACAATCCGATCACAACACCGGCACCAACCATTGTTGTTACTGCACCTCTTGAGACTTCGGCCTGGGCAGAAACGGCAGTTTGAGTATTGGTTCTGGTCTTTGCTTTTGTATTGGTCGTCGCGGTCATGGTCTTTCCTCCTGGAAAATGCTAAAGGCTTAACGAGTTAAGGCTTCTCTTTCTTGTTGTTTGTTTATACTACTGCCACTTTCGTGCCAAAAACAAAAACAATGCAATATCAATGAGTAAGCAAAACATTACCGAAACGGTCATGCCGAAATGGCATAATTGATTGTCAAAATGGCATACACTGAACACTAATGCTATAGTAAACCTTTACTCGCCCGGAAGGTGGATCTACATATCCGAATTAAAAACAAACTGCCTTGGCTGCCCAACTCTATAATCATACAATATCAATAAGGTAACATTAAGCTAGAAAGGGTTATGAGAAGCGCGGGCTAGCCGGAAAGTACTATGATCCAGGAGCTACCTTGCTTAACTACGACTTCCTCAGGTGGACAAGACAGATCCCGGATATAAAAGATCATGCCTACCTATATGATTGACCAAGATGTGAGTACCGCAAGGTAACGATCCACACGTTCTCTAAAGAAACTAACTGTAGAAATTGCCCTGGCAATTTTCTAATCGACACCAAAGATGCGTATAAGGAATTCACAGCATGTTTAAGAACCTGATACTGAGCGATACAACTGTTGCAAAAATAGAATGGGAGATGACTCCGGACCTTGCGTTTTGTACATTTTCTGCAAAAGGGCTGCGTGAAGAACTGACAAACACCGATGAACGGGTCTGCTATTTCTTTATAGACAACTGGGGAGAACAACCAAAACTCTACCTTATGGAGCGAGGCATCAGGCATGTGCAAATCCTGGCGGAAATCAAGGCTCCTGTTGAACTGATGATCGATTGCATTACAAGTCAGGGTGGTACGCCATCGTCAAAAAATAATTACCCCATTGATGCAGATTTAAAAAGCTGGTTGCGTACCAATGTCGTTGAACCTGATGACAGTCCCTTCCTGGTTTCCACCATCGAGGAGCCGACTGTCGAAGAAGATATGGGAGCACCACTCCCGCCTGTAGGGGAAACCGGTTTCAGCGGTGATAAAACTACTCTGCCCACAGAGTATTGCACTCTACATGACGACCAAATTGGTCCACTCATAACACATTGGGACTTCTACGATTCACTGTTGAACCCACAGGGTAAATTTGATAATGCCCTGGCGGATACCGGCGACGGTTTAACAGTTTTTGATGAGCGGACAGGAATCCTTTGGCAGAGGGCCGGACTCGACCTCTGTTCAAACCGCAGCATGAAAGGAAAAATAGAACAACTGAACACGGAGGGATTTGCTGGATACCATGACTGGCGCATGCCCGCGCTGGAAGAGGCCATGTCGCTCATGGAATCCAGCCCCAATGCCAAGGGAGTGTATCTGCAATCCTGCTTTTCCAAAGAACAGCCGTTTATTTTTGTTGCAGCCCGGCGCAAACCCACCGGCTACTGGTTTGTGAATTACAAGCAGGGGAAGGTCTACTGGTCTTCAGGTACCGTTCCCGGAGGGTTTTGCAAGTTATGTCGGCGTGTGGACTAAAGGGTGCCTTGAAAAATGCCATTTTCTCTTTCGTGTTCGAAAAAGCTTATATTAAACAAGGAGACACATCATATCTGTGCAGAAAACTTGACCCGTAACATATTGATAGGCTTTTAAAAAAGAGGCTTCCAGGGCCCACAACAATGGTAATGTAATATATTTCAAGGGTGGTCTTCGTTTCGTAAATTCATTCAATATTCTTTCCCCTGTCAGCTCGGGCACAATTACAGTTGAAGAAATCGGCAATGAATTTCAAATTATATACAAATTGAAATTTTTGCAGCTACTCATATTTTCATCTTTTC
>CAMYLK010000183.1 GCA_947259225.1 uncultured Desulfobulbaceae bacterium
GTTTCGCATTACCTTCTCCACAAAAGGAGGTGAATACCATCGAAACTCAGGGCGTCCCTCCACCACCTCACAGTATTTCAAAAATTTACCTCTCGGAATGATCAATGATGAATCAACAGAAATCAATGATGAATCAACAGAACGAAGCTAGCAAAGGTACAGAGAGTCGTACCCCTTGGCATTCCATGACCTACGAAGAGGTCATGGAGAAAATAGAGACTTCCCGAGACGGTCTGAGCGAGAAAGAAGCCAATAATCGCCAAAAAAGATTCGGATTCAATCGACTTCCCGACCCACCCAAACAAAATCCGATCAAACGTTTCCTGATGCAGTTTCATAATGTCCTGATATATGTCTTGCTTGGGGCCGGGGTCGTTACAGCACTTCTTGCCGATTGGGTCGATGCCTTTGTTATTTTAGGCGTTATTATTATTAATGCTCTTATTGGTTTTTTTCAGGAGGGAAAGGCTGAAAAGGCAATCGATGCCATCCGCGGCACCCTGTCCAACAAAGCCATGGCCATGAGGGATGGTCATAGGTTGACCGTAAACGCCGAGCAACTCGTTCCCGGAGATGTTGTTTTTCTCCAATCCGGGGACAAGGTTCCAGCTGACATTCGCCTTTTTCAGAGCAAAGATCTCAGGATTGAAGAAGCCTCGCTGACCGGTGAATCGGTCCCTGTCGAAAAAATAACAGATCCGGCATCGCCCGATGCGACCCTGGGTGATCGTCAGTGCATGACATTTTCCGGCACCCTTGTGGCCAGCGGACAGGGACAAGGCGTGGTCGTTACGATTGGCGAGAAGACAGAATTGGGCAAGGTCAGTTCCCTTCTCCTTGACGTTCAACCCCTGACAACCCGTCTCACCAAACAAATGGATGAGGTCAGCCGCTGGTTGACCGTCGCAATTCTGATTTTGGCTATCGGAACCCTCATCTTTGGCCTGGCTATCAGAAACTACAGCTTTAGCGAGATTTTCTTTGCCAGTGTTGCCTTGGCTGTCGCCGCAATCCCGGAGGGTCTGCCGGCAATTATCACCATTACCCTGGCACTTGGTGTCCAAAGGATGGCCCGGCGCCAAGCGATCATTCGACGCT
Source organism: uncultured Desulfobulbaceae bacterium (assembly GCA_947259225.1). GTDB lineage: Bacteria > Desulfobacterota > Desulfobulbia > Desulfobulbales > Desulfobulbaceae > UBA10518. The sequence continues at coordinate 1,099 of CAMYLK010000183.1, forward strand.
TGCCGGCGGTGGAAACCCTTGGCTCGGTCACTGTGATCTGTTCCGACAAGACCGGCACCCTGACCAGAAATGAAATGACTGTGTCCACAGTTGTCACAACCGAAGGATCATATCAGGTCGAAGGGGTCGGCTACGACCCGCATGGTGGGTTTATCTCGTCGGGAAACGAGGTGAATCCAACGGACAACACGTTGCTTTTCGAGTTGATTCGTGCTGCTCTGTTATGCAATGACGGCGCCCTTGTGCAACAGGAGGGACAGTGGCAGGCGCAGGGTGATCCAACAGACGGGGCTCTCATTGCCCTTGCTATGAAAGCTGGCCTTGAACAGGATGTCAGTCACAAGCAGTATCCACGACTTGATACAATCCCTTTTGAATCTGAGCATAAATTCATGGCCACACTCCATCATGATCATGCAGGAGAAAACTTCATATACGTCAAAGGTGCGCCTGAGCGAATCCTTGAAATGAGTAGACAACAGAAGGCCGGAAAAAACCTGGAGACCATAGACACCAAGCTCTGGACTAAACAGATCGAGGCAATAGCAAAGAAGGGCCAGCGAACCCTGGCGGTGGCAACCCTGGCTTTTGGTGACAGGCAGACGATGCGTTTTGATGATGTACAAAGTGGGCTTGTCATGCTGGGGCTTTTCGGCCTGATAGATCCGCCCCGGAAAGAAGCGGTTGAGGCAATACAGCACTGCCGCAACGCCGGTATCAGGGTCAAGATGATAACAGGTGACCACGCCTTGACTGCAAGCGCCATAGGCGCTCAAATCGGGTTTCACGACACCGGCGATGCCGTTACCGGTCAACAGTTGGAAACAATGGATAATAAACAACTGCAACTGCTGGTGCAACAGGTGGATATTTTTGCCAGGGTCAGTCCAGAGCACAAATTACGCCTGGTGAACGCATTGCAGGCCAACGACCAGGTTGTAGCGATGACAGGTGACGGCATCAATGACGCACCGGCACTGAAACGGGCCGATGTCGGTGTTGCCATGGGAGTGAAAGGCACAGAAGCTGCAAAAGAGGCCGCCGAAATGGTTCTGGCCGATGATAACTTCAGGACAATAACACACGCGGTGGAAGAGGGACGGACAGTTTATGATAACATCAAGAAGACCCTGGTATTTATCCTGCCTACAAACGGTGCTCAAGCAGGTATCATTATAGCCTCGGTCATGATGGGCATTGCCCTGCCAATCACGCCTATACAAATCTTATGGGTCAATATGGTCACCGCTGTGACACTTGGTTTATCCCTGGCCTTTGAACCGCCTGAAGACGATGTCATGAATCGACCACCACGGTCTCCAAAAGAACCGCTTCTCAGTCAATTTCTGGCCTGGAGAATCATTTTTGTTTCCTCAATCATGGTGATGGGAACCCTTGGTTTATTTCTCTGGGACCGCTTTCACGGTGAAACCCTTGAAATGGCAAGGACTACAGCGGTCAATACCTTAATATTTTTCCAGATATTTTACCTGCTCAATACCCGCTCTTTTAACACCTCCGTGATAACCGCAAAAAAACTTACCCAAAACCCGGCTTCATTATGGGCAATAGGAGGGATCATCCTCCTTCAGATTCTCTTTACCTATCTGCCTGCATTTCAGAATATTTTCGGCACCGCCACAATTCCGATTGGTGATTGGGTTCGCATTCTTGTTTTCACCATTTTTGTCTTTGTGCTGGTTGAGTTTGAAAAAGTGTTTATACGATCCTATACAAGGAGAAAAAATGAACAAGTCGTTTAATCCTTGACCCACTGAAATCATACAGATTTTGTCATTCTTCAGTTGCTTGTGTTCTCCCGGGGAGAGTGTATTCAACCAGTCAGGTGGGAAATGCAAAGGCCGAACTGATAGGCATTCCTTAAAAAAAGGACGGCAGCTATGTGAAGAATACCTCCATGACCATTTTTCCATGATCATGGAGGTAGCTGGAGAATAAACCGAAGTGGAAGGCCTTTTGTCAACGCCTTAAGTGACTGCTCGAAGGGTGTTGATGTTCAAGTGCACTGAACATCAAAAACCTTCT
>CAMYLK010000184.1 GCA_947259225.1 uncultured Desulfobulbaceae bacterium
GCCAAAATCTTAGAAAGGAATAACGAGGGCATGCCACAATACATTAGTGACATCAGCAAGAATTTAGCTTTTTTATAATTCAGATTCAATCTTTTTTTCAATTCCAACCGCAATGGTATCGAAGCGGACCGGTGCGTGGATATGTTGCGCAGTATTATTGGGCCGTTCGTTCGATTCTAAGAGACAAACCGCAGCTGCGAAAGTGTCTGACTCGCTGCAGGCACTGCCGGATTTTGTTTTTCACTCATCCGCGCAATGCCGGCCGGGATGATTTGGGTTGTCCCTTTGGTTGCCGGCAAGCCCACCGCAAACAAAGCGCCAAGCAAAGAAGCCGTGAATTTTACCGCAGTGATGCAGGCAAAATAAAGAAGAAATATTTGAATCAACGCCGCAGCCAACGGCATCATTTGGCTGAATCAGCATCCACAGAAAACCGCTTTTGTTCCCCAGAAGATCATGTGGCACCCGAGATTGTGCGACATTTGCAGATGGTCATCAGCTTCATTGAAGCCTGTCGTGTGGCTTGGCAACAGATTCATGAGCTGGTCACTGAGATTTTGAGACAACGCAGCATCGTAATTGGCGGCAAACTGTTTTATGATGCACGCTGTGGTCAAAAAACACCCCCCTAAGGAGTGACAATGGTCGATCAAGTCGAGATTAGCAGTTTTGATCTGCGTTATGAGGGCTACCGACTCAGATCGGTCGGAGCCGAAAAGGCCTTGCTGTTGTCGATATCCGCTCAGGGTATCCGTGAGCCGCTTGCCGGTGTGGATAAAGCCGGTGAACGCATTTTACTGGACGGTTTTAAGCGGTTGCGATGCGCAGCAAAGCTGAACATCGGCATCGTGCCGTATCTGTCACTGGCAGACGATGAGCCCTGTGGAATTATTGAACTGATGCGTATCTCAAACGCCAAAAGTCTCAGTATCCTGGAGCAGGCCAGACTGATTGACGAGCTGATCAACGTTCATCAAATGGGTAATGCTGAGATCGCAAGGTTGCTAGAAAGAAGCAAAGCGTGGGTCAGCGTCAGATCAGGCATCATATCACAGATGAGCCCAAACGTGATGGATAAGATATTTAACGGACAATTTCCGGTTTATAGCTTTATGTACACCCTGCGTCAGTTTATGCGCCTAAACGGTGTCAAAAAAGATGAGATCGATGAGTTTGTAGATGCGGTGGCCGGTAAAGATTTGTCGATCCGCGAGATTGATTTACTGGCCAATGCATTTTTTAAAGGCTCAGATGAATTTCGAGAGCAGATCAAAAATGGCAATCTTTCATGGGGACTCAAGCGGTTAAAACAATCTTATCAACCCGGCGCTGAGTGCACCGAGCGGGAACGACAGGTGCTAAAGGCTCTTGAGATTACCCAAAAATACATGCGGCGGCTCATTTTAATCTGCAACGATACCCGGCTTAAAACCAACACGTTTTATGCTCAGGCAAATCTTTTGTCCGGAGGTATCTTGCGACAACTGGACGCTTTTACTCAAGCGATACGGCAATTTTATGATCGAAGCCGACAAGCGTAAGGCGATTTATTATCTGCATCAAGAGGGCATGGGGATACGAGAAATTTCTCGTCACCTGAACATCAGCATCAATACGGTCAATACCATTATTGACCAGGCTGGTGAAGTACCGCAAACAACTCGAAGCGATAAGATTCAAATCGACACGGAACTGGTCAACCGTGTTTACCATCAATGCGACGGCCGGGTTCAGCGCACACACGAGATGCTCAGCGAAGAGCACGGCATTACCATCGGCTATTCCACATTGAGTCGAATCATCCGCGAGCTTGGTTTAGGCAAAAGGCGCAAAAAGCGCTGTCATCGAGTTGCTGACGAGCCTGGCGTGGAGATGCAGCACGACACCTCGCCCTATCGCGTCAAATTTGCCGGTATGCCGGTTTTGGTCCAAGGCAGCCTGTTATATTTTCGCTACTGCAAGCTGCGGTATTTGAAATTTTATCGCGCATTTGACCGGTTTAAAATGAAGTGTTTTTTTCATGAAGCACTGACTTTTTGGAAATACGCGGCCTCTGAGTGCATCATTGACAACACGAATCTAGCTCGTCTTGCCGGCACAGGCAAAAACGCGGTGATTTGCCCTGAGATGGCCCAGTTTGCAAAGCAATATGGATTTGAATTTGTTTGCCATGAAAAGGGCCACGCCAACCGCAAAGCCGGCAATGAAAGAGGATTTTACACCGTTGAAACCAATTTTTTTGCCGGCCGCGAATTTGAAAGCCTTGAAGACATCAACCAGCAGGCTTTTGAGTGGGCAACGGTTCGAATGGCCAACAGGCCCACGACAAAAACGTGTTTGATCCCCGCGCAAGTCTTTGAATATGAAAAAGCGTATCTTAAAAAGCTGCCCAGCTATGTCTCAGCCCCTTACCTTGCGCTGACACGAGGCACCGACCAGTACGGTTATACAGCGGTGGACGGCAACTTTTATTGGATACCGGGCACCGATCGAAGCGATGTGAAAGTGCTGCAATATGCCGAGCATCTGATGATCTATCGTAACCGCAAGCTGATGGGTCGCTACCCGATACCGGCCGATGGCGTTAAAAATGAGCTGGTTGTCCCCGAAGGGCAGCAAAAACCGCCGTACAAACCTAAAAACCGCAAAAAACCCTCTGCAAAAGAAGAGAAGACTCTGCGTACGGCTGCCAAAGAGATCGATGCGTATCTGGATTTTGCCATCAAAAACGGCGTCAAACAGAAACACCGCTTTATCCGCGCACTGTATGGATTGTACTGCAAAATCGCTCTTGAGCTGTTTATCAAAACGCTCAACCGGGCGTTGAAGTATCGGATCACAAATATCAATACGATTGAACGCATCGCCACTTTGCAATTGACAGCCGGCAATGTTCAATTGCCGATGGCACAGATCGATGAGCACCTGGAAAAAAGGCCATCGTATATCGAGGGATGTGTGGCCGATCAAATCGACCTAAGTGTCTATGACAAAATCACAGGAGATGATGATGGATGAACAACTCGAACAAATGCTCAAGTATATCCGGCTTTCCGGGCTTCTGCTAAACTGGGACAGCTACCTTTCAGTCGCCCAAGAGAGCAATTATTCTCATGCGCGTCTGCTTAAAT
>CAMYLK010000185.1 GCA_947259225.1 uncultured Desulfobulbaceae bacterium
GGGGTGAACGAAATTCTGTTATTTTTTCCCCTGTGCTATTTTCTCATTAATAGCCAAAAGAAAAGGGGCATTCCGTATAAATAATAATAAATCTTTTACCTATTTGATTCGGAATCCTTAAAAAAGTCCTGATTTAATATATAGATATTTTGACTCTGATAGAAGAGAAATGCCCAAATGTCCAGCCTGACCTGACTTACTTTTTAAAAATAATAAAGACAATTGCTATAAAAAACAGGGCCGTCTCCGACCCTGCTTTAGCTTATTTGCACAAATTTTTTTAAAAGCTGTTTTTTTGTGCTTGTCACGGGAGGACGTAAAGGGGCTGCAGTAAATTCTACAGTATCCGGGATATTAAATTTCAACGGGAGTCTTTTCTTCCCACAAATTATGATGCTCTAATATCTCGAAGTCTCGTATACTCGCTTATCTGCGGATGACATCAACCTCATTGATAAATGTGGTTGATGTCATCTGGATTAAAAAAACATTACTTACACTTCTCAGGAGCAGGTACGTTCGGGCACGTGGGGCGATAGGGTTCATCGCCTATATAATCCTGCCACTCCCTGCACGTCATATTGACTGTCAGGCGTGCGCAGGCAGAGGCAATGCGGTCGTCATCCTTCCATTTCCAGATACGTGCTGTTCTCAAAGACCTGGCAACAAGGTGTGTACCGTCAGGAGTAAAATCTACAGATGAGACAAATGAGGGAGCTTTCACACGGAACACCTCCTTGCCGGAGGATATTTCCCATACATGCACTGCCAGATCGTTGCTGGCAGTCGCCAGGTTCATTTCATTCTCACTGAAGGCAGTGGCAATGACGTAATCATCGTGGGAAAGACTTTTAACTATGCTGTTATCTACCACATCCAGGACGATAACTTCTCTCCCTGCCACAGCAGCAAGATGTCTCCCCGACGGGCTCAAACTGATGGCACTTATCTCACTGCTGAGAGGAAGAGCTGCCACTTCTTTTCCTGTAGCCGTTTTCCATACATGGGCCCCTTTTTCAGTGACAGTGGCAAAAAGATGTCCATCGCCGGACATGGTAATGTTCACAAGTATATCATTATGTACAATCGGCGCTATTTCTCTCCCCGTTTGCGTATCCATTATTGCCTGCCTTTCGCCCAGAGACAGGATGTACTGACTGTCAGGAGTAAAGAATGCCATGCTCCGCTCAAGGCTCCACGAATTCTTTTGCCCTCCCAGGGCTGTGATATGTAAAACTCTTGGCAGGAGATCATATTCATATGCCTGGTCGACCATGAGAAACCGGCTGTTGCGACTGAAGGCGAGACTGACCTTCGGCATTCCCCATTCCCCCAACCTTTCACCTTCGGTAAGGTCTTCAAAATTCGTTAATTGCAATCGCGTGATTTCTTTTCCACTTTCATGCTCGCGTACCAGGACAGACTCCATATCTGCCAGTGCCAGCAATGTATCGTCCATGGAGAGCCGGGCATCCATTATTATTTTGTGATGGTTAACTGTTGAAACAGGCTTATCTCCTCCGGTATTCCAGATGGAAAGGGTCTTGTCAGTCGTCGTGATCAGTTTGCGTCCATTTTCTCTCAATGCAAAATGTTGTACCTGACTATCATGGCTGAAACGTCCTAACTCCTTTCCCGTGCTCAGGTTTAGCACACTGACTATAGAAGGCCCTTTGGCAACTGCTATAACGCTGCCATTCCCGTTGAAGGCCAGATCATACTGAAAGTCCCTGTCGCTTTCGCGGAAGCTCTCCGGTCCGGATATTTCAGACACGACGACAGTATCATCTCCCCCAGTTGTTGCAAGAGAGTCTCCACCGGGACTGAAAGCAATGGCGAATATTGCGCCCTTATGGGTCTGCCTCTGAATTTCCCTGCCAGTATCAAGATCCCACACCCGGGCCGTATCTCTATATACTGAATCTACTATAGCCAGATAGTTTACCGCAGGAGCATATTCTGCAATACTGATATTGTTTTCAATTGTAAACTGCCTTACTTCCTGAAATGGCTGGATCCGGTATATACGTGCCCGGTTACCTGTGGCAGTGACCAGATAGCGGCTGTCCCGGCTGAACGATACGATCGATCCACTTCGCTTTATATCTACTTTCCACAGTTCTTCTCCCGTCGTTACCCTGAGCATCCTGAGCTCTGCGCTGTTCATATCGGCAAGATACTGACCGTCCGGACTGAGAGGATAGGGATCTAACCCGTCCCAGAAGGTGACCTTCATTCTTCTCTCTTCTGCCCCGGTGTCAGCTTCCCTTATCCTCACTGTCCCATCACCATGTGCGGTAACAAGGTGTTTCCCGTCAGTTGTAAAGCGGGCTTCAAGGGTAACGGTGCCGAGATCATGTCCGATCCTGATTTCCCGCTCCCGGGAGGTCAGACTCCAGACATCAACTGCCGCTCCATAGGTAAAAGCAGCGGATTTCGAGCCCGGGCTAAAAGCTACAGAGTTAACGTCACCGACTTTCTGTCCCATGAATTCCTCCGCACGTGCAAGATCCCATATCTTCCATCCCGCATCACTTCCCGATGCAAGATATGTCCCGTTATCACTGAAGCCGAGACTCCGTCCGGTACCACGAAGTATGAGGGGTCTGATTGTGACGGGCAGTAAATCAGTTCCGTTATGCAGGGCGTGAACCGCCTCAAGAGAAGGGGCACGATGCATGGATTCAATGGCAAGGAGCACACTGCGCTGAAGAAGATTGGGCTGTTGTCTTCTCATCAGTTCAGACTGAGATGAAAGCTGGCGAGAGAGTGCCAGTGTGCGTCGCTTTTCGGCAACCATACGTTGCTGCCTCTCTCCCTCTCTGGCTTCAATTGCCTGTCTGCGCGACAGGAGAGCAAACATGAGTGCGGCAGAGAGGGCTATTATGATGCCGCTGACAATCCCAATAGTTATGTTTCGCCTGTGGGCATTCCTCTTCTTATCCCGTTGTTCAATGTCACTGCGACTGAGGTCATAAATATTGGCCAGGATCGTATACCACGGGCCATAGAATACGCCCTTGTTTACCTTATCCCTGTGTAGATCAAAACCGGCAAAGCTGGCAGCAAGGGGCATATCCATAACTTCTGTTAATGCTTCGGGGAATGC
>CAMYLK010000186.1 GCA_947259225.1 uncultured Desulfobulbaceae bacterium
CTGCAAAACCATCGGCTACGGTACCGGCTGGCTCCTGTTGATCCTTTCCGGTGCTGCAGGAAATCTGGTCAACATTGTCGTACGAAGTACCAGCCACCACTCAGTCGGTTTTTCAACGGCTGTTTTTGCCGCCATCGGCATGTTCAGCGGCTTGCAGATGAAAGGACGCAATCTTACTCCCATGCAGATAGTATTACCACTAGGCGCGGGAATTGGCCTGTTGGCTTTTCTTGGTACAGAAGGCGAGAGAACCGACCTGGGAGCCCACTTGTTTGGATTCTGTTGCGGAATAGCCGCCGGTCTGCTGGTAAAAATCACCAAGCTCTCGGATGCTGCAGATAATGACACTCTGCAACGAATCCTCTTTAGCTGTACTCTTTTGCTTGTTTTCGCCTGCTGGTGGCTTGCCGCCCAAGGTTTACCAATATCACTGCTCTGAAATCATCCTGAATCCGTGACGAAAAACTGCTATTTATACTTTTATCTTGTTGATATTGTGTGATGTTTTTTAGACTATTTTTTGTTTGTCGATTTCACCTAGTCGCCCTTCGGGGCGTCCGGCAGCGGCCCATCTGCTTTGTCAGCAACCATGCGATATCACTACAGGATAACAGTATGGTTTCTTTCGCGCATCTGAACCACTGCCGAACGCTCACGGATTCAGGATCATGAGAAAAGAGTTGTAAGTAATTTCATTCCAGTTTTTAATACCGGCTGAGATAAATCCATAAATCATAATAACAACCAGCTACAATTGAGGCCATTTATGCCCATGAACGAACAGCCTCCCTGGGGCAAAAAAAAGAAACCTTCCACACCGGAGGATTTTCTTGCCGCCCTGATCCAAAAAATCCGTGACTCCTTTACCGGTCAGGATCAACAACGAAAATCCGGAGATAGCAACAACCAATCCCCTGGCGAACCGCCAAACCTTACAGCCGGCATAGGGAAAATTATCCTGATTGTACTTGCCCTACTCATCTTCCAGGGCGTGTACTCCTCATTTTACACCATTGAACCGGGTGAAGTCGGCATTGTCCTGCGTTTTGGCCAGTATAACCGGACAACCCAGCCCGGCCTGCATTTCAAGGTCCCGTTCATCGAAGACTTGAATAAGGTCGATGTAGAGTCGGTACGTAAGGAAGAGTTTGGCTTTCGTACCCGAATGCCGGGCAAGAACTCTGTTTTTGATCGAAGGGGTTTTGACATGGAATCGCTGATGCTGACCGGGGATAAAAACGTTATCAACGTTGCCTGGATCGTCCAATACAAAGTCAGTGATCCGGTAAATTTTCTATTCAAAGTCCGTAATGTACCCCAGGCGGTTCGCGATGCCTCTGAAATGGTTACCCGGCGCATTGTCGGTAACATGGATTTTGATTATGTCCTGAGTAACCGAGAGATCCTTGCCGGTGACGCCAAACAAGAATTACAAGAGCAGCTGAACATCCTTGAGGCAGGCGTCTCCATTGTCACCCTGCAGTTGTTGGACATTAACCCCCCTGATTCAGTCAAACCGGCCTTCAACGAGGTCAACGAGGCGGACCAGGATATGAAACGACTGGTCAACGAAGCCGAAGAAACCTACAACCGGGTTATCCCCAAGGCCCGGGGTAGCGCAAAACAGACCATCGAAGAGGCCCATGGTTATGCTATCCAGCGTACCAACCGGGCCAAGGGCGAGACGAACCGGTTTACAGCCATCGTCGCCGAATACCAGCAGGCCCCCGAAGTGACTAGGCAGCGCATGTATCTTGAGGCCATGCAGGACATCCTCCCGGGTGTTGCTCAAATCTATGTGATGGATAAAAAACAACAAAATCTTTTACCCTTTCTTGACCTGTCGAAACGCCAACAGGCAGAACCATCAGGGACAACTAATTAAGAGAAAGCCATGAAAAAAATATTACAGGTTCTTTTACTCCTTGTCGTGTTCGGCCTGATTGCCACGGCCTGGGATGGCTTCTACATTCTCAAGGAAGGCCAACAGGCGGTTATCACCCAGTTCGGTGCTCCGGTCGGTGATCCAGTGACTGAAGCCGGTCTGAAATTCAAGACGCCTTTTATTCAGCATGTTCGGTACTTTGAAAAGAAAATTCTCATATGGGATGGAGATCCCAACCAGATCCCCACCAATGACAAGACGTTTATCTATATGGATAATACCGCCCGTTGGCGGATTACCAATGCCCTCCAGTTTCTTCAGGCCGTCGGCAGTGAGGTGCGAGCGCAAAGTTTGCTCGATGATATCATTAACGGTACGGTACGGGATTTGGTCAACAAAAATAACCTGATCGAGATCATCCGCAGCTCAGACTGGTCGCCGGATTATATGATGTCCACGGTGATGTCCACATCCCAATCCGGTGATATGACTAAACCTCCGCGACAAGGACGGGATAAAATCAGCGAACAGGTTCTTGCGGTCGCCTCCAAGGTTACCCCAAAATACGGTATCGAGTTGATCGATGTCATGTTCAAACGGGTGAACTACATCGAATCTGTTCGGCTTAAGGTCTATGACCGGATGATATCGGAACGTAAACGAATTGCGGCGGAGAAACGTTCCCTTGGTGAAGGCCGCAAAGCGGAAATTCTTGGCCGGGTGGATCGCGAGCTCAAGGAAATCACCTCAACGGCGATCAGGGAAGCAACAGAGGTCAAAGGTAAAGCAGACGCAGAGGCCACCAAAATATACGGTCAGACCTTCTCGAAAAATCCGGAATTTTACGCCTTCCAAAAAAGCCTGGAAAGCTACGAGAATATCATTACCGACAACACCTCGTTGATCCTGAACTCGGATTCCGACCTCTTTCAGTATTTGGAGTCACTTAAGCAAAAGTAGTGCATCATCCCGGCCAGTGCCCATTTGTAAAGGACACCGGCCGGGAATAATGATTTTTTTTTACCACATAAGCTGTAGAGCAGATAAAATCTCCGGTATGGGAAAAGCGCCCAGCTCAGTCCAATACAACCCCAGATCCTTCATCGGCAAATCCGGGCCGCTGATCTGGCGAATAGGCTACTCGTCCCCGTTCATCCAGTAACGCCTCCAGCTTGACAAGCTCCTCTTCACTACCGATTGTTTCGACACCGAGCTGC
>CAMYLK010000187.1 GCA_947259225.1 uncultured Desulfobulbaceae bacterium
GGACTGGAGCTATTGCTTCAGGAAAATTTTGATTTTGTCCTCTGTGATATCAAAATGCCGGTCATGGACGGGATGGAATTCCTCCGCAGAGCGTCGCAGCTCGATCACGCTGCCACTATCATCATGATGTCGGCATTTGGATCAGTGGACAGCGCATTGCAAGCCATGCAACTAGGGGCCTATGATTATATTTCAAAGCCGTTTAAGGCTGAAGAAATTCTGTTGGTCTTGAAAAAAGCGGAAGAACGCGAACGGTTGCAACAGGAAAATGCCGACCTGCGCCGACAACTGGCCGGTATTGATAGTGAGCTAAATTTTGGCCAGATGGTCGGTAAAAGTAAGCGGATGCAGGAGTTGTTTACCTTGGCCCTCAAGGTGGCGCCACACCCGACAACCGTACTCATAACAGGAGCATCGGGCACGGGTAAGGAGCTGCTGGCGCGAGGGATTCATAAGGTAAGCCCGAGGGCAAATAAACCATTTATTGCGGTCAACTGTGGCGGTATTCCGGAAAATCTGCTGGAAAGCGAATTGTTTGGATATACAAAGGGGGCCTTTACCGGAGCTGACCGTAATAAGAAAGGTCTATTTGCCGAGGCGGATCAAGGAACACTTTTCCTCGATGAAATCGGAGAACTTCCGCTACCCATGCAGGTCAAGCTGCTGCGGGTAATTCAGGAACAGGAAGTCCAGCCGCTGGGTGCTGCAAAGTCGCAGCCGGTCAATGTCCGTCTGCTGGCTGCCACCGCCAGAGATCTGGCCAAAGAGTGCGAACAGGGCGGTTTCCGGGAAGATTTACTTTTTCGGCTCAACGTCATCAATCTGCATATCCCCTCCCTGGCCAAAAGAGTCGAGGATATCCCGCTGCTTTGCAAACATTTTGTTGAAAAGCTGAAATCCTCGCATGGGGTTGATATTCACGGCATTTCACCGGCGGCCATGAACTTGTTCTTGAATCACTCCTGGCCAGGTAACGTACGTGAGTTGGAAAATGTAATTGAGCGGGCAGTGATCCTGGCGGAAAAAAAGATAATCCTGCCGGAAAACCTTCCGGCTGAATTCGGAGTCAAACAGGATTCCAGGCGTCTTGATGATTTTTTCTCGGGATTTTCCATAAAAAAAGCACAGAAGATTATGGAAAAAAGTCTCATCGGACGTGCCCTGCAGGCGACAGGAGGGAACAAGAGTAAGGCCTCGGAACTACTAGAAATCAGTTATCCTTCATTGTTAGGAAAAATTAAAGAGTATGATGTGAGCGAATAGTTCCTCAATCACAAGGACCGCGATATTAAGCTCTACCTACTGAGCTAACCGACGCCTTTATTGCACCCTGACTCTTCCTACCTCATTGAGAACCACTGATCGCATATCTCCTGTATCGTTTTGAAATACAAGGGTTCCAGAACTGGGCAAGCCCACCATCCCACGTGAGTCAAAGCGTGTTCGGCTATTGTTAAAAGGATTGTTGCTGATCGTTACCCCTGCCGGCAAGGTAACATTTCGGAGTTCTCTTTCGCCCGGTAAGTCTAGATTGAAGTCATTTGCAGCCCCGCCACCGGCTCCATCGTCAATAAAGACGGAATACCCGTTAGCAGTAATCAGCACAGCGACCGACCCGGACTCACGAATGGCCTGCAAGCGGGCCATTTGCAGATTGGCCATGAAGTTATTTGATACCCCGCGAAGTTTATGACCTGCTCGCCAGGAGATCATGTTTGGGACTGCAATGGCTGAGGTGATTCCAATAATTGCAATTACTATCATCAGGTCCATGAGGCTGAAGCCGTTTTGATTTCGCCGTCTCATGTCGATCTCCAGAAAAAAGAATTATGATGCATCAGAATGGATAACGAGGTTTTCCTGACACGTTCTCGGTAAAAAGAGAACAGGAGTGTCCTTTGAGAACCCGTTTGAAGTAGATGTCCTATTGTCATGATTGCTAACCTTGTCCCGGTATGATTAATTGGACCAAACCCCATCTTCCAGGATAAGTGTGTCTTGTTTTTCAGCAGGTTGTCCCTGGTTGGCATTTGTCGCACCAGGGGGAGAGACCGCCATAATTTCATAAATCACATTATCCTGCACATGGGCATAAAACTGAATCGGTGTGGCAGGCTTGAAGTACTCGAGAAATGTTTTTGTTTTAAACGATGTCATATAGGTGGTGAAGTCTTTTACTTGATACAACGTGTCGTTTATTGAAATGATTCCCCCTTGTTCGGGGATAAAATCTACAATCCCCTCATATTTTGCAACTTCCGGTGGTAATGGGTCACCCAAAAAACCATAGGTTACATCATCACCTTGATGTGGTGCACTCCTGGCCACAATCGGTAGAAAAAAAACAAAGAGCATTGTGATCGATATACATCTTTGCAGGTTCATTATAATCTCCTTGGGATAAAGGGGAGGACACTCCTCCCCCATGGTTAACCGTTCCAATCGTATAAAGCCGAAAACGTCGTTTGCACTGTAGGAAAAGACAATGAATCATATCCTTTCCGCTATCGGAGGTGAGGCTTTTTACAATACCGACATTTATTGCCAACCACCATTTTTCCAGTAATAGACCCCAGGGCCGAATCCCCGACTACCCAGGGCGCCGACTGGCGGCACAGTGGGTGGGTTTCCTGGGCCACCACCACCGGTGTTGTTCACCTGAGTGGTCGGGAAATATACTTGATCCAGACCATCCGGACTGTGACCAATGGTGGGCTTGCCTGTTATTCCAGGCGTTTCAAACGAAACTGGCGCTACCCAATGCGGGCTGTTCGGTGTGCCGATGTTTATGTAATCGTCTTGGGAAATTGCATTATCCCCTGAGAAATCAAAAAATGCTGAGTCCAGATTACCGCCATTGCAGAGATTAATGGCCCAGTAAGCCGACTTTCCGCCACCGGAACAAGGGGAGTCCGAGGGTGTATTACTGGTGAAGATAACCTGATCGTTAATGATAAAAACATCATTGACAACTCGTTCGCCATTTGTGGGAAGATCAAGATACCAACCGGCATGCTTTGGTAATCGTAATGCACGAATGGCAGGGACATCGACTGTGCCGACGTTGTATTCTGAGGCAGTTGCATCCCACAGACCAGG
>CAMYLK010000188.1 GCA_947259225.1 uncultured Desulfobulbaceae bacterium
TAGCACTGGTGAAGAGGCAACGGGATGTGAACTTCGCTTCCCGTTGCTTCTTTTATGCCGTAATGATGAAAATCACTCAGGTGGGCTTAGAAAACAAAACCGACGCCAAGGGTGACCACATGGTTTCCGTCGCTGCTGGTGTCTTCAACTTCATTGATGGAAAGTTCATCAAAAAACCACTCATAGCGGTATTTTACCAAGATGTAGGTTTTGTCGCTTACATACGACTTAAAGCCGACCTGCGGTCCCAGGGTTCCTGTTGTGTCATTTTCATTGTAGCTGGCGCCGATAAATGCACCGATAAACGGCTGGAAGGTATCATTCATCGACAGGCCGCGGATATAATAGTTGACAAAGGGGATGGTCGAAGCCGTCCACTGGTTATCAGCGTTATCAATAAAACTGTATCCCACTGTCTGGAGAATGCCGAATTCCCAGTTATCGGTAGCATAATAGCCATATCCAATGTCCAGGTTCAGGGTTCCCGTATCGGCTCCCTGGGCATGAAAAAAACCGCCGCCAAGCTGGATGTCACTGTCGCCTTTGTTCTGGGCGGCATAGGCTGTTCCTGCAGAGCCTGCCACCAGCATCGAAAAACCGATTACTGCTACTGCAACGCAATACTTCTTGTTCATCTCGTTTCTCCTCTTGTTTGTTGGTTCTGAGCTAAAGGCTCAGGGTAAATTTATTCCGAAGTTTCGGAAGTTGTTTAATCGTGTACTTCGGATGCGCCGGTTTCAGGCCGAGCTTCCTTTATTTGTAGTAATTGTGGAGCATATACGGTCAGTGCTGTATGGAAAGCTTGCAATTCTTCGGGTACGTCGGCCGTTTTAAAAATAATGGTCGAGGCATCCGCTCCGGCACCGTAGAGTTTTCCGTTCTCCTCCTTGTTAAACGTTATGGTCGAACCCTCCACGTCAATACCAGCAAAAACACCCTTGCTGCGGGCATAACTTATGATCGGGGATTTGAGCAACAGGTCGGTGCTGACACTTGCATTGCGTCCTATTGGACCGGCGGTAACCCCTATGTCTGCGCCAAGGGAAACTTTAGCCTTTAATAATCCGTCAACGCCCTCCTGATTCATGATCATGAGGATGACGTCAGCGGATTGAGCACCAGCCTGGAAGCCAAAGGAAACCCCTTTCATGCGAAAAAAGGCGGGGGCACCCCAAGAGCCTGTCTGGTCATCGCGGCAGGTTATCAGTCCGTCACCGCGTTTTGCACCGACGATAAAACCGGCTTTTAGAACCGAAGGGAAAACGGCTATGCACCTGGCGCGTTCAGTGACCGCTTCAGGGATACGTTTGTCAGGCATATCGGCCATCTGCGTTTCGAGAACTTTGGCAGCCTTGGCAGCCCATGTGGCTGCACCGCTTACATTCTCAGCAGGTGGTGTTGCAGTATTATCCATGGTCTTCTCGGCCGCTTCGATAGATGCATCTGCTTTCTGGGTGACTACCGTTGTTTGTTCGGATGATGCGGTTTGGGTATCGCTTTCGCTCACCGGTTGCGCGATGGCGGTCATGCTCGACAGCATTAAGCCTGCCAGGACCACTGTTGTTATTATTGAAACTTTCATCTTTTTTTCTCCTTTAATAGAACTCGTTAGTCTGCCGCTATCGATTGATAGTGTTGGAAATACATTGTACCGACTGTCGATTGAGTATGCGGTGTTATTTTATGTTATTTAAGCATGTTAGTAGGTCTTCTGGGGGGATGACGCCCAGGAGTTTTGATTCGATTCGTCCTTGATTAAAAATAAGAAGCGTCGGCACACCATAAACACACAGTTGATCCGCAAGCCATCTCTGTCGATCCCAGTCTGCGCAGACAAGGTTATACTGATTATTTAACAATATGTTCATCGAGCAAAAGGTAGTTGACATTGTCCCGCATGCATCACTCCATCCTGTCCAGAAGTTGAGTAACACTGTCTTTTCCGTACAGTTCATGACGTGCAGCTGAAAGTCTTCTCTGTCTTGAATATGTACCACTGTTGTTTAAGAGGTAAGTGTTCATGAGCTATCGTCGTTTATCAATGGCAAACGGTGTGCCATCATGGAAAATCAAACTCCGATATTATGGTTTCATGTCTGCAAATCTACGTGCAAGATGATTCCTTGATGCCTTACTTGCTGTAATTATATGAAATTAAATATTTGGGTTGTGGGGAGCGTACGAAGGTGGCAGAAAGGTGGGGCCTTGGTTCGATGATATGGTTCTGGCTGTATTGACGGAAAATGATGCAACGGGAGAGTAGGGATTGTATCAAGTGTTGCAACACTTGATGCAGAATATATGGCCGGTAAAGGCGATTAATTGCGTTCGATACCGTATTCACGCATCTTCCGCCAGAGTGTTGTTCTATGCATGCCCAGTAAGTCGGCTGCTTTTGATACACTCCATCGGACAGAGATCAATGTCTGGCGAATGTTTTTCTCTTCGCTGGTGAACGACGATTGTTTGGTGAGGGGCGGCGGGGAGCCGTCATTTAACATGTTTCTGATCTCGGGAGGGAAATATTGTTTTTTGATTATATTTGCAGGGGTCAGGACCATTGCGTGTTCGATTGCGTTTTCCAGCTCCCGAACATTTCCCGGCCAGAGATACTGCATCAACATGTCCTTGGCCGAAGCTGACAGGCCGATGATGTTACGGTTGTATAAATTGTTGAAATTTTTTATAAAGCTGTCGGCGAGGTGCAGGGTGTCAGCCTGTCTTTCGCGCAGCGGTGGCAGGCTAATCTGAAAGACCTTAAGGCGGTAATACAGATCGTCTCTGAACAGATTCATTCTGATCAGCTCAGATAAGTCCTGGTTGGTCGCGGTGATGATACGCACATCTGTCGGAATGGTCTTTGAACTGCCGACCCGTTCGATTGCCTTTTCTTGGATAGCACGGAGAAGTTTGACCTGGATGTCAATGGAAAGCGTACTGATTTCGTCAAGAAACAGCGTACCTCCCCTGGCCATTTCGAAACGTCCTAGTCGGTCCTCTGATGCGCCAGTGAATGAGCCTTTAACGTGGCCGAAGAGTTCACTTTCAAAAATCGTGCTGGTCAGGGCCGAGCAGTGGACTGGTACAAAGGG
>CAMYLK010000189.1 GCA_947259225.1 uncultured Desulfobulbaceae bacterium
ATGCGAATAATTTTACCACAAGCAGGATATTCTCAGGATACAACCTTGAGCATAACGAGGTAAGCGAACTGGTGAGACTCCGGAAGATCGGACGAAAATACAATTATTCAAGGTGGCCTGTAAACATCTACCGCACCAGTATCACCATTTTCATGTATTTCATTTCTGAAAACACTCCGAGAATTCTCCCGTTTACGAAGATTACCTGGTTGTGCTAACCTAAAATTGACCAAGAAAGAGGTGTTGTGCTAACCCAATTTTGACCACCCTGTGCAAAGATTCTCCGGATGTTATGGTAGATTCCAAAAACCATAATGATGGAGGAAAGGAGTTGCTCAGCATGGATCAATATGAATTTATCAGGACTGCCCATCGGGTCTACGGCAAGAACATCAGCGAGTTGTCCCGGGTGACCGGACATTCCCGCAATACGGTCAAGAAAGCGGTTCGGGGTGAGCCTTGGGGTTACCGGGAGCGTGAAAAGCAACCGTTCCCCGCTCTTGGGCCTTATCTCACGATCATCGATGGTTGGTTGACTGATGACAAAGAACAACCGAAGAAGCAACGACATACCGCTCGTCGGATCTACAACCGATTGGTGACCGAGCATGGGTATGCCGGTGGTGAGTCCACTGTGCGGCGTTATGTACGGATTGCCAAGGTTAATCTGGGGTTTGATTCCACCGGAGCCTTCATTCCTGGTGATCCAGAGGCCGGATTCGAAGCTGAGGTCGACTGGGGCACTGCTACCGCCATCATTGCTGGTAAGAGAACAACACTAAAGTTTTTCTGCATGCGGTCCAAGTATTCCGGCAAACACTTTGTCCGAGCCTATCCGTGTGAACGGCAACAGGCATTTTTTGATGCCCACCTGCATGCCTTTCAGTTCTTTAGCGGGATATTCCCGGTGCTGATCTATGACAACCTTACGCCAGCTGTCCGCAAGGTTCTTCAAGGGAGAAGCCGCATAGAACAAGATTCTTTCCGTAAGTTCAGAGCCTATCACAGCTTTGAGGCTCGTTTTACCAACCGCAATGCCGGCAATGAGAAAGGCGGTGTAGAAGGGTTAGTTGGTTTTTCCCGGCGTAACTACATGGTTCCTGTCCCTGAGGCAACAAGCCTGGAAGAATTCAACGCAATGCTCCTTGAACAATGCCTAGCCTATGGCAGCCACACAATAGACGGTCGTGAACATTCGGTAGATGTACTCTTTGAAGCAGAAAAAGAACACCTGCTCACCATGCCGGAGTCTGTCTTCAGTAACCAGCAGTCCCTCACCTGTAAGGTGGATAAATTTGGTACAGTGATCGTGGACAAAAACCGTTACTCCGTGCCGACCCGTTACACCGGCCAGCAAGTATCAGTGCTCCTTGGAGTGGACAGTGTTGCCATTTATCTCAAGACCCGCAAGATTGCGGTCCACAAACGGCTCTACGGCAACAACAAATGGCAGCTTGATCCAGATCATTATCTCGACCTTCTCCAAGAGCGGCCCATGGCCTTTAACAGCGCCAGGCCCATCCGCCAGTGGCGAATAAGCTGGCCGGAGTCTCTTGAGAAGTTTTTGGATCGTCTTTGCCTGGCCCAGGGAGAGACGAAAGGAACCAAGGATTTTATCGCTGTCCTGATGCTCTACCGGAACTATGAAGCGAGCGAGGTTGAAACGGCGGTGGAGCTGGCATTTGAGAATAATATCAGCTCTAGTCAGGGGGTGCGACACCTGCTTATCTATGCCAATGGTGTGGAAAGCGTAACCAATGCACTGGACGGCTGGGAAAGTCTGCCGCCGGCCGACGTTAAGCAATACGGTCAACTGGGAGGTGTCCAATGAAAGAGACAATCCTGTTTGAGCTCAAAGCCAACCTGAAAGATCTAAAACTCTCGGCCATGGTTCGGGAAATAGACGTCACCCTTCGGCAGGCCACAGACTCAGGGATAGGCTATGACGAATTGCTTGTTGACCTGACCCGGTTGGAAATAGAATCCCGGGCCACCAACCGATTAAAACGGAGAGTCAGGGAGGCTAAGTTTCCGCTTCTCAAGCCCCTGGAGACCTTTGACCTGGAGGCAGTACCAGAGCTTGATATTCGTGTTTTTCGCGAACTCATCAGCTGCGAGTATATCAGGGAACAGCGGAATGTTATCTTTTTGGGCAGCAGCGGAACCGGAAAGACGCATATAGCCACCGCTCTAGGTCTGGAGGCCTGCAAAAATAATTACAGAACCCGCTTTGTCACCTGCTACGGATTGGTTAATGAACTCATTGAGGCACGAGAGGAACGTGATCTGCAGCGCCTCCTTAAACGGTACAGCCGTTATGATCTATTGATTCTGGATGAACTTGGCTACATCCCGTTTTCTAAGGAAGGGGCAGAGTTACTCTTCCAGGTGCTTGCTGAACGCTACGAAAAAGGTTCAGTGATGATTACCACAAACCTTGGCTTTGCCGACTGGACTCAGGTCTTTGATGATCAGACCATGACCGCTGCCCTGTTGGATCGGCTCACCCATAAAGCCAGAATCGTTAATTGCAACTGGCAGAGCTACCGCCTGAAACAGAGCCTTGAGAGCGGCAACACGATAAAAAAGGAGGAGGCATAATGGAGACTACAGTCTACAATCCGGCCAAGGGTCGCCATGAAACCATCCAGGTTACCTTTGATCAGAATAAAACCACATGGTTTGAAGAGGAGTTAATCTCTGAGGGGGGGTACTCCATAACTGATATTGATGGAGATCTACTGATTTGCGAACTCGGATATACCATACCCATGTTGGTTCAGGAGATGACAAGGGCGGCAATCAATTACGACCTGGGAAAAGCTAGAGAGTTGCTCAAGCAGCATCAGTAAAAAACAAATCTGATGGAGGCCGCCCGGTTCCTCCCAGTAATTCCGGTCGCCCTACGGGCTCCCTCCATTACTGGGAGGAACCGGGCCAAAACACCACCTCTATCTTACTTTAATAACCATAGTTCAGGGTGGTCAAAATTGGGTTAGCACAGGTGGTCATTTTTAGGTTGTCATTTCGACGAATCTTCATCTACTGTGACTCTATGGTCTTGATTTTTCATTTTTTCCATTTCGAGGGC
>CAMYLK010000190.1 GCA_947259225.1 uncultured Desulfobulbaceae bacterium
CGCACCTGAACCGCGGCCGGGTCCGACCGGAATTTTCTGCTGTTTGGCCCAGTTGATAAAATCAGCAACAATGAGAAAGTAGGCGGCAAATCCCATCTGCTGGATAACCTGAATTTCCATTGTGAGCCGGTCACGGTATATTTTTTCCTGCTCTTCGGAAAATCGACCAATCTTCCTTGCCTGTTCGATACGGAGTGCAAGGCCTTCTTTACATGATTTGGCAAAAAGAGATTCCAGGGTTTCGTCTTCAGGAACAGGAAAGTTAGGGAAATAATGTTTACCGAATTCCAGTTCCAGGTTGCAGCGCTCAGCAACCTCAATTGTGTTTTCAATAGCTTCAGGACAATGATTGAAGTTCTGAACCATTTCCTCAGGTGACTTGAAGTAGAGGTCGTCTGTAGAGAAACGGAATCGTTTAGGGTCGGAAATGGTCCTCCCGGTCTGAATACTGAGCAAAACTTCATGCGCATAGGCTTCGTTCTTGTTCAGATAGTGACAGTCGTTTGTGGCAATTACTTTAATGCCGAGTTCTTCACCAAGTTCCAGGAGGCCGGCATTGGCGATCTTTTGCTCGGATATCCCGTTTTCCTGAAGCTCAAAGTAAAACCGGTCACCAAACAATTTTTTTAGTTCAGCGGCTCTTCTTTTCGCCCCTTCTCGATCATTGTGGGTAAGACGCCATGCGACCTCACCGTGCAGGCAGGCACTTAATGCAATAAGTCCTTCATGGTGTTCATCAAGCAATTCATTGTCAATTCGCGGTTTATAGTAAAATCCTTCTGTCTGGGCGCTGGTAGCAAGTTTCAAGAGGTTCTTGTATCCGGTCTTGTTCATTGCCAGTAAAACAATATGAAAGTTATGGCCGGCGTTTTGATCCTTTTTAAACCGGCTTCCCTGGGCAATGTAAAATTCACACCCGACGATCGGCTTTATACCCGCTTTGACTGCCTTTTCATAAAACTCAAGCGCCCCGAACATGGCACCATGGTCCGTTAAGGCCACGGCTTTCATATTGTAATCAAGGGCGCGCTGTATCAGGTCGTCAATGCGGACAGCACCGTCCAGCATTGAATAGTGAGAGTGGACGTGAAGGTGAACAAAATTGGTTTCAGTCATATTTTTTGAATTTGCAATGTGGAGTTGAGTTTCGTTTATGTTCCGTGTGAAAGTCTACGTAAGCTTTTTGCACTGTTATGGAAGGTCAGGGGATCCCTACGGTGCCTTCAAGCAATGCTCCTTCAAGATTGATACCTTCAAGTTCTGCGCCCGTAAAGTCTGCCCGAATAAGGTTTGCTCCTTTCAGGTTCGCATTTTTCAGGTTGCTGTTGCGCAGGTTTGCTCCCGGCATATTGGCAAATGTAAGGTCCGCGCTTTCCAGATTCGCGTTTTGAAGGTCTGCTCGACGCAGGTCAGCCATGCTGAGGTCGGCGTTCGAAAGGTTTGCACCATGAAGTTTTGCTCCGACAAGGTCTGCTTTTTTCAGGTTGGATTTTGAAAGGTTGCACCCGGGGCAATCCTTGGCCATCCATTTTACAGTCGATTTCAACTCGCTGTCTGAAGTAGTATAAGAGGATGAAACGTCATAAGTGGAAGCGTCTTTTGTCTCATCACTGGTTTCAGGGATGGCTTCCTCTTCAGTGGTGGCGGATTTTTCAGCCTGTTTTTTACGTACTGACCGACGGTAACTTTTTTTCGCAGCCTTTACTTCGTAATACTGGTTTTTATAGTCACCCGTGAAATGTTTTGCTGTAAAGATAATGACCTTTGAATTGTTTGTCAGGGCATATTTGTCTCCATCACTGTAGACTGAGTAGCACCTGAGGTCTCCATACCACCAATGCTGAAGCCTCATGCAGAGTTCCCCGGAGTCTGTAACATCCCATTTTCCTAAATCCTTGTTATCATTAATATCGGTTCCGTAAACCCTTCCCGACCTGTCAAAATAAAAATAACTGTCTTCATGAAATGAAACAAACAGCATGGTGTTTGATTCAACCAGCTTGAGAACCTGCTCTGGAGTATATTGTTCAGCATTGTATTTTTGTTCAATCTGCTTAACAGTTGTTGGGCCGCAGGCTGACAGGGCTGCCGGTAAAATGAGGAAAAGGATTGAGAGGCCGGGAAAATTTTTTAGCATATTTGAGTGCAAAAAGTGTTATAATATTAGTGCGTTATAAAGCTAACGTCAGGATTTATTGTTTTGTTCATATCCTATCATGAACAAGAAAATGTTTCATAACATTTTCTTGGCAAGCCAGAGAAAGAGACAGACCCTGATTTCATGGTAATCAAGCGCAATTAAGGTCAAGTTAACGGATTATCTGCTGAAAAACTTTTCAAAATATTTATTTTTTTCTATATGCTCCAAAGATAACCACAAGTCCTTTTCTGTATGGGGTTCCAGGGTGATGAGCGGAATAATGTTTTTTGATTCTAAAAATAAGAAAAGTTCCAGAAAGTCAAAGCAGCCACGGCCGATGGCAATATGATCATCCCGCCCGCCTTCGTTGTCATGGAGGTGAAGTTGTCCAAGCCAGGGAAGAAGTTTGTCGAGCCAAAGTTGCCATGTTGTGCCGGCGTAAGCCATTAAATGACCGGTATCAAGGCAGAAGCGGAGAAGGGGGGAGTTTAGTTCGGTAAAGAGGCGATGATGGATATCGGGTGTAGTCTCATAGGTGTTCTCGAACATCACCAGGGTGTTATTCAGCTCTGCGATTTTAAGAAGTTTCTGCCAGGTTTCCAGGGAATATTCCAGCCATTTCTCCGGTTTGTAGGAATGTTTTTCTTCATCATATCCCAGATGGCATACGATTGATCTGGGTTGGAAAACAGGAATAAGCTCAAAAGCCCGGCTAAGTTTCTCCCTGCTAATATTCCTTATTCTGGAGTCCATGCCGCCTGGTGCCAAATCGAAGAAAGGAGCGTGCAGAGTACAGGCCAGTCCTTTTTCTTTTAAAGTATCAGCCATTTTACGAAATTCATTGTCCGATACCTCCCAAAGGCAGTCCCCTTCAAGACCTATTTCCGGTTGGAGATTATTTTGTAAAAAAAGTTTCA
>CAMYLK010000191.1 GCA_947259225.1 uncultured Desulfobulbaceae bacterium
GATACAGAACTTGTTGAGGCGTTTAAAGGTCATATGATCCACGATGTTCTGGCGACTGTGGCAACCATGCGGCCTTCTGTTGATATCTCCCTGAGTGAATGATAGACACGATATCTTCAAGTTGTACTTCGGTATAGCATCGTACTTAAAATATTGATCAAAGGTTTATGAAACCTGATTTTAAAGAATATATCCGGAATCATGTAGTCCTTGCTGACGGGGCGCTGGGCACCTACCTGTATGAAAAAGGGGTGGAACGGGGCCGCAACCTTGATCTTTTAAATCTGCAGGAAACGGAACTGGTTTTCAGTGCCCACGAAGAATATATCAGGGCCGGAAGCCAGTTCATTGAGACCAACACTTTTGGTGCAAACTATTTTAAACTTCGAGAGTTTGGCGCGGAAAAACAGGTCGGAGAGATAAATAAAGCCGGTGCCGAAATTGCGGTTAAGGCTGCAGGTCACCAGGTATATGTTGCCGGATCAGTTGGTCCGACAGGTGTCAGGTTCCCGCTGGATGATGATGAAATAACCAAAGAGGATATCAGGGAAGCGTTCCAGGAGCAGATAACCGGCCTTGTAGAAGGCGGGGTCGACCTGGTCATTGTCGAGACGTTTTCCAGCCTGGCTGAAATACTTCTGGCAATCGAAGCATCCAAGACAGTCGCACCTGATTTACCCCTTATCGCCCAGATGGTTTTCCCGGCGCGAGGAATGACTGTCCGGGGCAGAGACGCGCTGACCTGCTGCAGGGAGATGGCGGCAGCCGGTGCGGATGTAGTTGGTACCAACTGCGGCCGGGGTATTGATGCCATGGTTACTGCTGTTACGCAGCTCATGCCCCTTGCCCAGGATGGTATAATCCTGTCAGCATTTCCCAATGCCGGTATGCCTGAAATGGTTGGGCACCGGATGATTTATCCGGCCCAGCCTTCTTATATGGCTACCCGTGCTGCCGAAATGATCAAGTGTGGTGTCCATTTGATCGGCGGTTGCTGCGGAACAGGCCCGACCCATATTCAGGAATTTCGATCAAGCCTGAAAATAAAACCGGTTCGGGTCCGGATTGAAGATGTGGCAGCACAGCCTGAAAAAGCAGCAGAAAAGGTTGTTGAAAAGTTGCCGGGCGGTTTCCTGACCGGACTGACTTCAGGCCGTATGCCAGTCATTGTCGAGCTCGACCCCCCCACTCATCTTGACGCAAAATCTGTATTGACCGGTGCGGGTGAGCTTGCTGATGCCGGCGTCGATGCTATTTCGCTGGGCGAAAACCCCCTGGCAATCCTGCGAGCAGGAAACCTGGGTGTCGCAAAACTTATCCGCGAGCAGACAGGTATCCAGACCATTATTCATCAGACAGGCCGCGACCTGAATGCGCTTGGTCTGCAGTCCAGGATGATGGAGGCACACCTGCTGGGAATTGAGGCTGTTCTTGCGGTCAGCGGGGATTCTGCCAGCGCGACGGATCAGCCGGGAGTGACCGGTGTTTTCGATTTACGCTCGTACGGGCTAATCCGTATGCTCAGCCGACTGAACAGCGGCCGTAATCTGGCGGGCCGGTCCATCAAGCAGAATACGAATTTTTCTGTCGGGGCTGCCTTCAGCTTCCGCCCTGAAAACCCGCAGGTACAGATAAACCGTTTGGAAAAAAAGGCAGGGCTGGGAGCACGGTTCGCCATGACTCAGCCTCTTTTTTCTAGGGAATCTGTAGAACAGATGATGGAAAAAACACGTCACATTGATATTTTGATCTTCCCCGGGATTTTTCCTGTCATTTCTCTCAGGAATGCAGAGTTCCTGCATAACGAGGTGCCGGGAATATCTGTACCGCAGGAGTTTCGCAGTGAGCTTGCAAAGTACTCGGAAGTAGCGGACCAGCGAAAAGCAGCACTTGAGTATACCCATTCGCTGGTTGAAAGTATTGCCCCTGTTGCGGACGGACTATATTTAGTCAGCCCCCTGAATAAATGGGATATTTCCCTTGAATTTGTTCGCCAGGTCCGGGAGGCTGAGTGGACCGGTAGTGGAAGAGTTGATCGGTATTGTACTCAATAGAGAATTTAATATTCATATGCATTAATAATCATACAGGAGACGAACATGCCTAAAACGCATCTATTTACCTCTGAATCCGTATCGGAAGGACATCCTGACAAGGTTGCCGACCAGATTTCTGATGCCATCCTTGATGCCATTCTGGAACAGGATAAAACATCACGTGTTGCCTGCGAAAGTTTGGTCACCACCGGTCTTGCCCTGATTGCCGGCGAGATTACCACCAACGCCTGGGTTGATATGCCGGATATAGTCCGTCAGACAATCAGGGAGATTGGCTACAATTCCTCAGATATGGGATTTGACTGGCAATCCTGTGCGGTCATGACCACGATTGACAAGCAGTCACCGGATATCGCCCAGGGTGTAAACGAAGGTTCCGGCCTTGACATTGATCAGGGTGCGGGAGATCAGGGTCTCATGTTTGGGTATGCAAGCAATGAGACCAGTGTACTGATGCCCATGCCCATAACCTATGCCCATCGGCTCATGAAGCGCCAGGCAGAGGTAAGAAAAGCAGGCCGCCTTGTATGGCTCCGCCCTGATGCCAAAAGCCAGGTAACAATCGAGTATGAGGATTTTGTTCCGAAAAGAATCGAGGCTGTTGTTCTTTCAACACAGCACAGTCCTGATGTTGATTATGAGGACCTCAAGGAAGGCGTTATGGAAGAGATCATCAAACCGGTCCTGCCTGAAAATATGATTGACCAGAACACCAAGTTCTTCATCAACCCGACCGGCCGTTTTGTCATAGGCGGTCCGGTTGGTGACTGCGGGGTCACCGGACGGAAAATCATAGTTGACAGTTACGGCGGCCGTGGTTCCCATGGCGGCGGTGCTTTTTCCGGCAAAGATCCTTCCAAGGTTGACCGTTCCTCCTCCTATATGGGACGGTATGTTGCCAAGAATCTCGTTGCTTCCGGAATTGCAACCGAGGTAGAGGTACAGATTGCTTATGCAATAGGTA
>CAMYLK010000192.1 GCA_947259225.1 uncultured Desulfobulbaceae bacterium
AAAACATGACTTTCTTCGACCTAATAACCTAGAGCCTTCAGCCTATTAACCTAATAGTCTATGTCCCTCTATAGCACATACTGGTATCGGGTAGCTGATATAAAACCGCGTTTGCGTACCCATGTCATGCTCCACCGCCATATCTATCGCGGTCGAGATTGGTATGTCCTGCAAGATCCCTCGTCCAGACGACAACACCGTTTTAATAAAACAGCCTATTTCGTTATCGGCTTAATGGATGAAAAAAGGACGGTCCAGGAAATATGGGATGCTGCCACCACCGAACTTGGTGATGAAGCGCCGACGCAGGATGAGGTTATCCGCCTGCTCAGCCAGCTCCACTCCGCCGATGTCCTGCAATGCGATATCCCGTCCGATACGCTGGAATTATTCCAACGCCAGAGTAAACAGCACGGCAAATGGAAACAGCGGCTGATGAATCCTTTTGCCCTGCGTTTTCCGCTGGTTGATCCCGATCGTTTCCTTGTGCGATGGATGCCTCTTGTCAAGCCGTTTACCGGTCGAGCGGCAACTCTGCTCTGGTTTCTGATCGTGGGATCCGCCGTTGCTCTCGCCATCCTCAACTGGCCGGAGTTAACCCGCAATATGGCTGATCGGGTGCTTACCCCGAAAAACCTGTTGCTCCTCTGGCTCGTTTATCCAGTCCTCAAACTGTTCCATGAACTGGGACATGCTTTTGCCGTTCGCATCTGGGGAGGCGAAGTACATGAAATGGGTATTGTCCTGTTGGCCTTTACACCGATTCCTTATGTGGAAGCATCAGCTTCTGCGGCTTTTCCCGATAAACGCAGACGTATGGCTGTAGCCGCAGCCGGAATGATGGTGGAATTGTTTATTGCCGCTTTGGCCCTTTTGCTCTGGCTCAACATTGAACCCGGACGCATCAGTGCCATAGCCTACAATGTGATGTTGATTGGCGGCGTATCCACCCTCCTGTTCAACGGCAACCCACTTCTCCGTTTTGACGGCTATTACCTGCTGGCTGACTGGATAGAAATCCCTAACCTAGCCGGGCGTTCAACCCGCTACCTCGGCTATCTGCTGCAACGCTACCTATTCGGTATAGAAGAAGCCGTATCGCCGGTTACCGCCACTGGCGAACCAGCTTGGTTTATCGGCTACGGCATCGCCTCATTCTTCTACCGTTTATTTGTGTTGGCGGCTCTGGCTCTTTTTGTCAGCAGCAAATTTTTCTTCATCGGGGTCCTCATCGCGCTCTGGGCAATCTACACCCAAATAATCCTTCCCGTCATTCGCAACAGTTATCAGTTCTACAACAGTATCGGGGGGCGTCGTAAACGGACGCGCTTTATCACCGCTGCCATGATTATCTGTGGTGCAATGGCGATTCTGCTTTTTGTTGTACCGGCCCCTCTGAAAACCAAAGCGCAGGGGGTTGTATCTTTACCTGAAAAGTCCAGAGTGCGCGCGGGAACAGACTGTTTTATCAAAGAGATCATTGTCCAAGACGGCACAATGGTGCAAAGTAAGGAGCCACTGCTTCGATGCGACGACCCCTTTCTTGAAGCCGAAGTACGCGTCCTTGAGGCAAACCTCAAAGAATATCGAGCCAGATTCAATGCCGAACCGCTTCAATCCCGTGCACAGCGTGAAATTCTCAAAGAAGAGATGGACTCGATCAAAGCCAATCTGACCCGGGCCAATGAACGTCAACATGAACTGATTATCCGTAGTCCGCAACAAGGTCTTTTTATATTACCTGGAGCAGGTAATCTGCCGGGACGATTTGTAAAACAAGGCGAACTTCTTGGATACATCAGAGGTGAATCAGCCTCAATCGTGGTCCTAGTCGTTGATCAGTCCGACATTGCCCTGGTGCGGGAACGGACAGAAGGCGTTGAACTCAGGCTTTCCGGGAGTTTCGATTCTCCATACACAACCATCATTGACAGGGAAGTCCCTGCAGCAAGCAACATGCTGCCCAGCCCTGCCCTCGGAACCACCGGTGGCGGGAAGATTCCCGTTGACCCTGCTGACCCGCAGGGGCTACGAACACTTGCCAACACGTTCCAGTTTGAAATCAAACTCCCCATCCCAAAAGAACATGTCAGAATCGGTGAGCGAGCTTACGCCTTGCTTGATCACGGTTATGAACCGTTAGCTCTGCAATGGTTTCGTTCGCTTAGACAGCTATTCCTTCGTCGTTTTCATGTCTAACACACTCTTTTCATCTGCATCCGAACTTTTCCGGCCCAGTATATCCGGCGGCCATTACCCTGAACGACCACAAACCTCCCCAAGCTGGCTGCAACAGGCGGCCCATGCAGTGGCCGGTTTAACAAATACCGTCACTGTACCCCGTTGGAGGTTGCAACGTACGATTGCCGCGATCAATAATTATGGTCTACTGCTTGAACCGCTTGATGATGCCGGACTTGTTGAAAAAACAAGAGACATCCGCAAAAATCTTCACCGGCAAGGCCTGACGGAAGATCTCACTACACAGGCCTTTGCCCTGATACGGGAAACGGCAGGCCGGACCATCAACATGCGCCATTTCGACACCCAGTTGATGGGCGGATGGATCATGCTCCACGGCGGTTTAGCGGAGATGGAAACCGGAGAGGGAAAAACAATTACCGCCACCCTTGCCGCGGCAACTGTTGCTCTGGCAGGGATTCCAGTACATATTGTCACCGTCAACGATTACCTGGTAACTCGAGACACACAGCTTATGAGTCCTGTGTATCACGCTCTGGGCTTGAGCGTCGGCGAAATTACTGCGGACATGGATGCAAAGGCCCGGCGTAATGCCTATGCAAGCGATATTACCTACTGTACAAACAAGCAACTTGCATTTGATTATCTTCGCGATCGTATTTTGCTTGGCAACGACCACGGCCGAATGCGATTACAGCTTGAACGCCTGCACGATAAAAACGCTCGCGCAGACCGCCTCTTTCTGCCGGGACTCTTTTTTGCCATTATTGATGAGGCGGACAGTGTGCTCATAGATGAGGCCCGCACCCCGCT
>CAMYLK010000193.1 GCA_947259225.1 uncultured Desulfobulbaceae bacterium
TGGATAACAAAGGAAAGTGGTTGTATCATGAAATTCTTGAGCCCGGCGTACTGGTGCATGTCTCCGAGAGTGGAGCCGAATGCTACACCGTTCGTGTCGGCTCTCCCCGGTTGATCTCCATCGAGTATATTCGCGAAATGTGCGATATCGCTGATGCCCATTGCGGTGGCTATCTGCGGTTCACCACACGCAACAATGCCGAGTTCATGACCGACAACAAAGCAGATTGTGATGCCCTGATTGCCGATTTGAAAGGTCGTGGCAATAAATTTCCCATCGGCGGTACCGGTGCCAGTGTGACCAACATCGTTCATACTCAGGGTTGGGTACATTGCCATACCCCGGCGACCGATGCCTCCGGTCCGGTTAAGGCGGTTATGGATGACCTGTTCGAGTACTTCGGCACCATGAAGCTCCCGGCTCAGGTTCGTATCGCTCTGGCCTGCTGTCTGAATATGTGTGGCGCTGTTCATGCTTCGGATATCGCCCTGCTCGGTGTCCATCGTAAGCCACCGATGATCGATCACGATCGTATCACCGGTGTCTGCGAGCTGCCGTTGGCCATTGCCTCCTGTCCGCTTGGTGCGGTTAAGCCCGCCAAGGCAACCAACAGCAAGGGTGAGGAAGTCAAATCCGTGGTCGTTAACGCTGATCGTTGTATGTTCTGTGGTAACTGCTACACCATGTGTCCTGCCATGCCGCTGTCTGATCCGGAAGGTGATGGTATGGCAATCCTGGTTGGTGGCAAGGTTTCCAACGCGAAGTCCGCTCCGAAATTTTCCAAGCTGGTTGTGCCCTTCCTGCCGAACACTCCGCCTCGTTGGCCGGAGACTGTTGAGGTCGTTCGTAAGATCGTTGAGGTCTACGCAAAGGATGCCAAAAAGTACGAGCGTGTTGGCGAGTGGGCTGAGCGAATTGGCTGGCCGAAATTTTTCGAGAAATGCGACATTCCGTTTACCGACAAGTCCATCGATGATTATCGTTTGGCCTACGATACCTGGAATACCACCGCAGCTTTCAAGTACACATCACACACTGCCGCCTACACCAAGTAAGTTGCAATGGATATCCGGCCTCGAGTCATCGGGGCCGGTTTATTTTTCAACTCCGCCAAAGAGGGTATAGTTATGGCAATGAGTATAGAAGAAGTAGAAGCTGCAATGATCGCAAAAGCCACCAAGGCACCGAAACCGCAGCTGTACATTAAAGATTTTTATAAGTGTGATCCCGAGCGCAAACCGCGTGAGATCAAAAAAATCGCTAATAAGCTTGTCACCAAGGGTGAACTGATGTTCTGGTCATCTGGTTCTACGACCATGTATGCCCGTCCTGATCGGATCAAAAACGAAGAGGGTGATGAAGGTATCAACTAATTCTGTTTTATCATATCAGTATATCAAGCAGGGGCCATTCCGGCCTCTGCTTTTTTTTTGTGTTTTTTACCCTTTTGTTCATCGCATAAATTTATATGGAGATCCTATCCTTTAGCACTCTTCCTTCCACTAATGCCCATGCCCTAGAGCTTGCAGCCAATGGTGCTAGATCTGGCACCGTGGTTTGGGCACTGTCACAGTCTTCTGGTCGAGGACAGTACGGGCGTCAATTTTTTTCCCCGGTAGGAGGGTTGTATTTTTCCCTTATTCTTCAACCTGATCTCCCCCCCGAACGATTATCACTTGTCACCCTTGCTGCTGGTGTTGGCTGTTGTGTCTGTCTTGAAAACCACTTTACTGCCTTTCCTCTGCTGAAATGGCCAAATGACTTGTATCTTAACGGGCGTAAACTCGGCGGGATACTCACGGAAAGCCTGCCCTTGACCAGAAATCATCCTTCAACTGTCATTGTCGGTGTTGGCCTCAATATAAATACAACCGTCAGCGATATTCCCAAAAAGCTTAGATCTTCTACAACTTCACTGATAGCGTTGACGAAGCAGGATATAGACCTTCTCGAGATATTGCAATTTCTGGTTGCAGAAATTATTACTCAAGTTAATACGTTGAAGGAACATCAGGATAAATTGCTGGCACAATGGAATACACGTGATTACCTTAAGAAGCAATCTGTTATCTGGGACAACGGACGCTTGTTGTGTTCTGGTTATGGCCAGGGGATATTGCCTGACGGGAGATACAGTATGCGAGATGTAAACGGCATTCTCCATTCCATCCTGTCCGGCACCTTAAAACCTTCAATTACTCCACATCGATAACCATGAAAAAAACTATGTTTCAGGCACTCGTTGTCAGTCAGGATGAAGACGGTGTGTATCAGCGTCAACTCATGTGGAAACGTCTTGATGAGCTACCTGAGGGCGAGGTTATTATTGAAGTTCTGTATTCTTCCTTGAATTATAAGGACGCCCTGTCTGCTTCCGGAAACCGAGGTGTGACACGACGGTATCCTCATACTCCTGGAATTGATGTGGTCGGCAGGGTCCATGCTTCCACCGTCGATCAATTTTCAGTAGGCGATCAAGTGTTGTGTATGGGCAATGATCTGGGCATGAACACTCCTGGTGGATTTGCCGGGTATGTTTCCGTCCCCGCTTCCTGGGTTTTACCTCTACCAGCAGGACTAACGCCTCTTGAAAGTATGCAGATCGGCACCGCTGGTTTTACAGCAGCCTTCTGTGCTCAACGTCTTGTTGAGCTTGGGGTAAAGCCTGAAAACGGATCTGTTCTTGTCACCGGAGCGACCGGGGGAGTTGGCACTTTAGCCGTACGTTTGCTGTCATCACTTGGGTTTGAGGTCACTGCAATCACTGGAAAGAAGGATCAGCGCCAATTTCTCTTGGGTATTGGGGCCACCCATATACTTGAGAGGAAAAAATTTCTCGTTGCAGCCGATAAGATGTTGTTGCGAGAGCATTGGGAGGGGGTCGTTGATACCGTCGGAGGGGAGATTTTAGCAACGGCAGTCAAGGGAACACGTTATGGTGGGGTTGTAACCTGTTGCGGCAATGCTGCATCAGCTGATTTGCCCCTTAACGTGTATCCCTTTATATTGCGA
>CAMYLK010000194.1 GCA_947259225.1 uncultured Desulfobulbaceae bacterium
TAATCTAGCAAGGATTAAGCGTAATCTATTTGCATGATCCGCCCTTACTCCCTTTTTGCTTCCAGTTTCGTAAAGAGCTTTTAAGCCTTTATGCCTGAACGCTTTAATCATGTCTTAATGTATAACCTGTAACGTGTCGGGTGTCAACTCTTTTTCTGACAGAAAATGATGTTTATTTATTATTTCCGCGTTGCATCTTACGCCATTCCCATGGCGGTTGAGGGGTTCTACCCAACAAAGGTACCAAACGCGACATAGGGAACAATAAGAGGCGCGGAGCTGATTCCTACTAAATCACGCTGTATAGAAAATCAAATTCAACGTATTATTTTTGTAACTAGTTATTATTGCATCCGTCATCTTCCCCACCCCTGGCCTGGATCTCTTTGCAGAGTTTTACCCACCTCTCAACATGGTCGAGCATATTTAAATTTTCAAGGAGTTGCTCATTGAGTTGCTGTGGTTCACCAATACAGTTTTCCGGGTTGAGCTGGTAATAGATACAATCGGCGGCATGGATAATGACCGGTGGGCAGAAGGAAGGCTCTGGATAGCTGTCCAGGTGATGATGGTAGGTGATTGACTCCACAGCTGGGCCGGGCAACCCCCAAAGGCCTATCAGATAGCCGCCCACATGGCCATGGCAGGCACCAAATATCTGGCGTTCCGCTTCCTCCAGAGAGCAATGGGACTCATTGGCCAGAATGACGGCCTGTTCATATTTTTCCGGCATCCGTGAGAAGAGCAGAAGCTTGCCGACATCATGGAGCAGGCCAGCAATAAAGGCGTTATCGATTATCTCCTTGTCATCAGTTTCGTGGGCAGCGATATTTTTCGCAAAGGCTGCCGTAGCCATGGAATGCAACCAGAGTTTGTTGACGTCGAAGAATTTATTGGCCGGAATCTTCAGTTCCGAGAACACTCCCATCACGAGAACAAGGGCTTTGATGGTGTCAAGGCCCAGCAGATTGACGGCATGAGAGGGGCTTTCGATGTGATTATAGAGGCCGAAAAATGCGGAGTTAACCAGCTGGAGCAGCTTGACACTCATAGCTAGATCCTGCTCGATAATTTTCGCCACATCGGTAAGGCTACCGTCCGGATCTTTTAAAGTCTCTTGCAGCTTGACGTACGTTTTGGGCAGGCTAGGCAGACTGCCTATAGAGGAGACCAGCTGCCCTAGCTGTTTGTTGGCCATCGTGTCCTGCAGCGCCAAGGCCCGTTTGATAACCTGCTTGAGAATGACCGGATCTGCCGGCTTGGCGAGAAACTGATGCACTACTCCGACGGTGCGCATAATGGAATCCTCATTTGCCTGACCGGAGAGCATGATTCGTATTGCATGGGAGTATTGTTTCTTGACAATGGTGAGTAGAGCAGCACCGTCCATACCCGGCATTCTCATGTCTGAGATGACCATATCAATGTTTTCATTTGCCAATATTTCTAGGGCGGCCGGTCCGTTTTCGGCAAACTGAAAGTTCATTGTCTTACGCATGGGGCGTAGCATCCTCTGTAACCCAGAGAGGATATTCGGTTCGTCATCAACAAAAAGTATTGTTTTCTTTTCCATGGATATTTCTCAGTATGCTGAACAGGTATGCTTTCATTCCGGACCAGCGGGTCAATTTGAACAGAAAGGTATGGTTTCGAATGGACCCGCTGCCACTGGTCTTCAAAATAATTGTAAAGTTGAACAACAAACAACAAATTAGCAAAATATTCCAGTTCCGTTTTTAAAGACGGAATTTCTACGGGGTGAAATCGCAGCTATATTTTCATTAGGTCTCAAGATGGTCAAGATATAGTTGTAAGAATCATTCTTAGCGCCTGTAATGCTATTCAACTTAAGTGGTAATTGTGCCAAAGTTTTCAGTTTAATGCAAGAATCCTTGCCGTAGCCTGTTCCGTCATAGCCAGGGTGAGCGACCGGAAGGAAATGATCGGAAACACTGCCGTGGAAGTGGCCATCAGCAATCAATGCGGTTGCACGGTTGCGAATGTCGTGACCACTTATAACTCCATTCTACTTTCTGAATTATTGAGTCGCTATCAAGCGACGTGCAACCAAATAAGGTTGGATTTGCTGTGGAGGATATCATCCGTGGAGCGGCAACACATCCACATTCTGGGACATTGCGCGTTCCGTGGCGCAGGGCAGGACACCGACAGGGATACGCTCGTGACGGGACTCGAGTAGAGGTGACGGACTTTTCTGGGGCTCCGGCTTACAAACCTTATAAAGGTGATCTGTTCCTATGCCCCGGTTTTTCGCGATCTCAACCACCCTTCTGCGAGTTGACCGGCATTACGTTTACAATTTGAATCATCTTTTCTGCGCTTTTGAACACCCACAATTTCCAGCTGTGTGATTTTGTGGGAATTGTCACAGCGTCTCTTTCTCCATTTGAAAAGAAAAAAATAGTTTGCCGAGAAGAATATTTATAATTTTAGGGTCGTTATCGTTTATTGCCAAAAACAAATTTGGGAAACAACTTACTCTTGTGATAAGATTTTTATAGCAACTGTTTGAATGATTGGTCTTTCTGTACTTTACAGGTGGCTGCAACTCAAATTTTTTCACAGAGGATCAGTCTGCCACTTGTTATTAATTTTCAAGGTACAATGGATATCATAAACTATAATATATTTACGAGAATAATGTTTCTTCGTTTGCTCACAGTACTGTTGCTCTTTGTCTTGATAAACACTGCCGGTCAGGCTTCTTCTGGTGCTGCTTCATCCAAAAAGCGTTTGCTTGTCATTAGCAGTTATCATCCTCAATATCAATGGTCTGTAGATACTAATCTTGGACTATGTCGGGCTCTTTTACAATTAGGTTATCTTGATGATGAAACTCAGATTTATGCATTGACGGCTCATGATTATGTTGAATCTTCCTCAGCAATTATAAAGAAAGTATGGATGGATACCAAACGGAAATCGAATAAGGGGGAAATTTTGTCCTCCAGTTTAAAAGCATACAAAATAGTAAAAAACTTTAAA
>CAMYLK010000195.1 GCA_947259225.1 uncultured Desulfobulbaceae bacterium
TGATGTAACAATAGCGTTTCTACAACTCATTGAAATGTGAATTGGCAAGATTATGTTTTGCAAATTTTACCGAGGGTCGATACTTCCTGATTCTCACTCAGTGATTAGGATTTTAATTCAGACGCATTGGGTTCGTCTATCGCAAAAAATGTTCAGGATCTTGCAAGGTTCGTAGAGACACTTCAAGTCTGGACAGGCAGGCAAAAGGTTAAGACTGGAAGGGGGAAGGTCTATTCCAGCAGAGAAGTTTTCCTGCGTCAAGGCAAGGCGAGATATCACAACCCTTGTTTCCTCGCTAGCTTGTCGCTACGCGATGAATATTCTGATATTTCAATAATCTGCATTCTATTCTAAGGTCTTCGCTCCTCAGCCATTATCTTCCTGCCTTCGCCTTGATCCTGATGGGTGACTGGTGCGGTAAAAACGTTACCGAAAACCTTGAAATATCGGGTGCGGTAGAAAGGGGTAATCACAACGGCGAAGAGAGCATCAGAAGATATATCCATGCAAGGGTAAAATATGTTATTTCCTTTACGTGGATCTATTTGCCTTGACAAGGGGTCTTTTAATGGGTGACCGCGCATTCTTTTAAATTTTCTCAACAAGCAATTATGTTGCAGTATGTGTTGTGAAAAAATGCAGGAACTGAAGAGCGGCGATATGCCTAAGCCAACTTGTTACCATTACAATCGACAAATTGTTTTTTAACAAATGGAGAAGTCATGGCAGCAAGAAGAGCACCGTAATCCAGGTTGAATCGTACCTCATCTCCAACCTGTAATTTATTTCTTTCGCCGTCGAGGATAAGATGGTCACTGCTTGATCCTAGTATTTCCAGATTTTTCTTGGATCTCAATCCAGATGGAGAGACGTCCTGTCTCCCCAAAGCAACTATTAATCTTTGCCGGGTTCCTCTGTCTTTGAAACTCTGAACATTTCCAAAGGCATCTTGACCGATTTTCCCAAATGGTAGGGAAGGTTTATTCTTTGATTCGATAACTTCGGCAATCAATTGAAAAGCTTCAGTGTGTAAGCCGGGGATTGGATTTCGGCTCAAGGTTTCACAACCTAAGAGAATGGATTCTCCCAGTCTAAGATTGTTGATTCTGCCGACATCTTGTCCAGAGTTATACCATTTATAATTTGCCGAATTTCCACCAGATATTACTTCTAGATTAATATTAAATTCTCGTTTGATGCTATCTGCCAGCATTGATAATTCACGCATGTTGGTATCATCTGGCTCAACTCCACCGTAACATGCCAGGTTGCAACCAATACCGACAATTTGTATATGGGGCAGAGAAAGGGCTATTTTGATAAATTGAGAAAGATCACGTGGAAGTATACCTTCACGCAGATCACCCAACTCTACCATTAAAATAACCTGATGATTTATATTATGTCCTTTTGCATAATAAGAAAGTTCCTTCAGTGTTTCAATTTCGGTGTTAAGACTAATGTCTGCATTGTTGACAACAGATTCAGCCCGGCTTTTTGGAGTGCGTAGAAGAACAAAATTCGTTGATATCCCAGCATTTTTCATTTTTTGAAGGTTTTCAATGCGAGAGTCGGCAATAAAACTGACTTTACCTTCAATCATTGCCGCGACAATAGAAGGCTCTCCGAGTACTGCTTTAGAAACTCCCATTAATGATATACCTTTTTTTGCATACAATTCAGATAGCATGCGGGCATTATCGCGTATCTGGGACAGTGAAATTTCTATTCTTGGTATAAATGATTTAATTCTTTTCAATGTGCTATGCCTACATCTTTCCAGGTACGGGAGTTTTGATATGAATACGACTCATCTGCGGAAGAAGCCGGTAGAGATTTGAGGGTGGCAGAATTTCAGGTGTTACCATTTAGAGCTACGCATGCTCATTATGAGAAAAGCTTGTGGTTTTTTGACCCTTAAATCCCTGGGGCCTGTGCTACATCAGAGCAAGGTGCAAGTTTCCGGGTATGCTGTCTTTTCATATATTCTACCGGTATTTCTTTTTTGAAATTTTTGCATCTGGTTTTCTGCTTCAGTTTTGGAAAATGGCTACCTAAGGTTTGAATAAGTTTTTGGCAGCCATGGCTCAATACATCTGTTGTTGGCAGTTGGAAACGTTTCTCATATTGAGATATGATTTCAATGACTTGTTTCTTTGCAAGGTTTTCATGGTTTAATGCAATAGCCATAACTTTGGTTTGAGAAATCGCTTCTATCAGTTGAATTTCGCTCTCAATGACTGGCATTGCCAGTTGAGGGAAATCGCACCGTGTTTTTCTGTCTGGCGCATGCTGAAGGATAATGCCATCTGGCATACTGCCTTTCAAAATACCAAGTGAACTCATAAATGCAGGATGACTGACAGCACTCTGTCCCTCTACTAAAATGATGTCAGGACTCTCGTTATGAAACGCCTGGACAACGGCGTTTTCTATTTCGCCGACCACAAATTGGGAAGTTAATGCATCGATCGATACGCCATACTTTGCTCCCTGCATCAATCCACTTTGACCTGTCGCGACCAGTACCGATTTTATGCCAAGTTTATTGAGAGCATTGTTAAGCTCTACAGCGGTTGTCCTTTTTCCGCAGGCACAATCGGTACCCAACATGGCGATTACTGGAATATTGACCTCTGATATTCGACCAGTAAAAACATGTAGATCTTTTAATTGTGGAGATTTCCTAATGTCTTTAATCTTGATGTTGTTTTGGATTGCCATGTCAGCAAATTCAAGATCTTCGGAAAAAAGTTGATGAAGACCGTTAATGATGTCCATTCCTGCCTTCATCGCTTCTATGATAAGAAACCTTTCATCAGTCGATAAAAATGTCTCCAGAGGTGCTTTTCCATAAATATAACAATCAGGAACATCTGAAAGATTACTCAAAGCATCTTTCAGATTTGCAAAGATGGGGATACCATTTCTTCCATCCTTTAGTTCCTCCCCTGTATCCTTACCGGCTAAAGAACTATCGATAACTCCGACAATAGTAT
>CAMYLK010000196.1 GCA_947259225.1 uncultured Desulfobulbaceae bacterium
T
This sequence comes from uncultured Desulfobulbaceae bacterium, assembly GCA_947259225.1. Taxonomy (GTDB): domain Bacteria; phylum Desulfobacterota; class Desulfobulbia; order Desulfobulbales; family Desulfobulbaceae; genus UBA10518. The sequence continues at coordinate 2 of CAMYLK010000196.1, forward strand.
ATAATAACAGGGTATTGGTTGTCTGATAAGGTGAATGGCTGGTCATTTGCAGGGGGCTGCTATGGGGAAAAGCGCCCTTTTTTTTCGCAATTGCGGAATGTCAACGGAAAAGTGTCGTTTTTCCGTAACTGCGGAATAGCTAAAGGCAAGATCTCGCTTTTTAATCTTATCCGGCGTGGTCTTTCCAGAAATGCGGAAAAATTATTGTGCACGAAGATTTCTCAGGCTTGTTGAAGACGTATACGGGGCAACATGATCTCGCGGAACACATTGCCCCCGGCTGTCTTTTTGCCTTGGGGCAGTGCATTGACCAGAATGTCGTGAACCGGGCCTGGAACGCTGCTGCAGTGAATCATATTATCTCATTATTAAGTATCCTTATGGCATTATTGAGTATCCTCATGGGTAAGGTTTTTTTGTTACGTCGCGGGAAACTACGTGTTCCGCTGCGGCTGATTTGTTTTTTCTGTGCCCTCGTCCTGTTCACCGTCCTTCCTGGTGGAGTTGCGCTTGCCCATGTTGATTCCGATTCCATGCCCGATTCGGTTGCGGAAATCGAGTATCGTATCTATTTGGAATTCAGGCCCAATGATGTGGTGGTTCTCAATAAATTAGGCATGGTGTATTATCGACAGGGTAAACTGACCGATGCGCAACGGCAATTTGCCAAGGTTCTCAAGGTTGACCCTGATAATTATGATGCCCTTGATGGTTTGGGTCTGGTGAAGACTGCCCAGCAGCAATACGATGAAGCCATCATGTACCATCGGCGAGCAATTGAGTTGAATGTAGAAGATATGGTAGGTTATTTTCATCTTGGAAATGCCTTTGAAAAAAAAGGCATGTTGCAGGAAGCGATCGAAGCGTACAATGCCGCACTGGAAAAATTTAATCGACAGTACCCAGGCGGCAGCAAGAAGAAAAAAGCAGCTGAATTTTTTGACAAGGTTAGAACGGCAATCGACCGTATTGAGACCAATCAGAAATAAAAGGAGTCGTCGGGGGCTGGATTCGCTTTTTCTTTGAACTGTCTTCAGGCGCTGTGGTCTCATCTCTACTGGGTGCCTTGAATAATTAGGATTTTCGTTCGAAGTCAAGGCATGCGAATAATTTTACCACAGGCATATGGTTGATATCCCGAGGATAAAATTTTGAGCATAACGCAGAGGTCGGGCGAAAACACAATTTTTCAAGGTAGCCTACTGTATATGCAGTGGAAAGCCGTTTGCGGTCGTTCAATCGCCAAAGCTTTACTAAGGGTGCCTTGAAGGTACAATTTTCAAGATAGCCTTGATCTTATCATAGGGAATACGGTAAAATTTAAAAGCTGAATACCACCAAAACTCAGCCAGTTTTGAAGCAGACGCTGTAATGTGTCGATAACACAGAGAATGCTTCATTCCAGAGCGTCATTCCCGCGTAGGCGGGAATCCAGAGTAATTGGCAAGAGCCCCTAGATTCCCGCCTACGCGGGAATGACCTACAAAAAAGCTGAAGTTTGATGGTAATCACATAGAAAATAGTTAATCTGTCTTTCGGATTGCTTTAATATGGAACTTACGGGGGCAAAAGGTTTGCTGCCGGATGCAAATGAAGAAGAACGTACGTTGTGCGAAATCGAGGGGAATTGAGGACGTTATGAAACGGTTGCTGCTGCCCGTATTGTCATGCATCCTGCTTCCCGGGGCGGCACATGCCCATAGCTTTAGGGGTGATGCCGGTTTTATGTCAGGGTTGTATCACCCTGTCCTTGGTTTTGATCATCTACTGGCCATGCTTTGTGTCGGTATCGTCAGTGCCCAGATCGGCGGCCGCTCTATTTGGACCGTACCCACGACCTTTGTCCTGATCATGGCGGTGGGCGGATATCTCGGTTTGGAAAATATCCCTCTTCCCGGGGTTGAATACGGTATTGCCTGTTCTGTGCTGCTCCTTGGGCTTGCCGTTGCTCGAGGCAAGAGAATACACCCGGTTACAGCCTATGTCGGGGTCGGCTTTTTTGCTGTTTTTCACGGCCATGCCCATGGCGGTGAAATACCGGCCATGGCCGATCCGCTTGTTTTTTCTCTCGGATTTCTGCTGGGTACGGCGGCAATTCACCTTGCCGGCGTAACCGTTGGCCTTGTTTCGGCACGAATTAAAGACGGGCCGCAGTTCCTGCGCTATGTTGGGGCGGGGATTGCGGGAATTGGCGTGTATATAGTCCATATTTTGGTTAAGTTTTAAGGCTACCTTTTTGAGATAACCATCATAGCTCAGTTAACGCTTTACAGAGCATAGACATGATTTGCTGATAAGAAGAGGAAGTTCAACATTATTCAGTATGTCATCCCCGCGGAGGCGGGGATCCAGTTACGAGTAAAGCTTCTAGATTCCCGCCTCCGCGGGAATGACGGAAAAGTGGCTGAGCTTTGTGTGTAATCAGGATATAAATAGAAAATAGTTAATCTGTCCCCCGGGTTGGTGCCAAACGCTGTTTACCTTGTGCTGGACTACAGTAAGAGATGACTTTTCCGCCGTCGCTGGTGGGGATTTGTAGAACATCGACAATCATTAAATCCTAGGCCGCTTGAGTGTTTTGAAAAATAACCTATTGTACTCATTATATTTCTCTTGTGCTAGTTTCCCGAGTCTTGCAAGAGATGCTCTCTGCAATGCTCTTGCCTTGAGTTGTCGTCTTGGTTCCCTGTTAGCGCTGTTTTTTATTGTTCCCGTCGTTGCCCACTGTGAAGTACTGGTGACAGATACCATCTGGGAAGGTGAGGTCTTGGTTGAAGACGACATCCTGGTTCCCGACGGGATTACTCTGACCGTGAACAAAGGGACCCGTGTACGGGTTAAGCCTGCCGAAAGTACCAAGACGGATCCGGAGTATATGTCTTCAATGGCTGAAATTACCATTCGTGGTCGTCTGGTTGTTGAAGGAACGGTGGAAAGTCCGGTGACATATCAGGTGAATTCTGGAGAAGAGCAGAACG
>CAMYLK010000197.1 GCA_947259225.1 uncultured Desulfobulbaceae bacterium
CTTAGATATCGACGCCCAAACTAAATCAAGATAACATTCGTGTTCCTCACGTGGCATACAGTGCACAACCAGCGGGAAGTTATTTTTCAAATTTTTACATTCAATGCTGAGACTAATATTAACTTGAAAATTTGATTCATTAACCAATTGTTTTCTCGCCCGAATATCGAATTCTCTTGTTTTTTTGGTAATCGGATCTTCATATGTACCAGCATGCTCACAAGCAAAATTTAATGAAGTCAACTTTCTTAAAACGGAAACTTCAAAGGAAAAATCCGAATATACGTTGAGATACTCAGATATATCTTCCTTCATTATTGGATCATTCTTTAGTTTCGCCACTTGGTTACTCTGTGCTGCATGTCTAATTATGAGCGATTTTTCACGAAAAAGTGGGTAACACTCCTTGCGTTTTGCTGATTGAAACCAGGCCGTTTTCTTCAAGCCATTTCCTGCATGCCACACGCCATGCTGTCGACCTGATTATTTTTTCCCCTGCTTTCTCCATAATGTCAAGAGCAAGGTCCGATATCCATTGCATCACCTCCTTTCGTTTTCGTTTTGAGTAACTGGTTTTCGGTTTCTCAAAAAACTCCAAACAAGAATTTTTTCCGCCGAGTTTTCTTCTCCTGAAATGGTTGAGGTCATGGGCAGCGAGTTCCGCCATAAGTGCTATTTCCGAGAAGGAAGATTGCTCACGGCAGCGCTGCCGGATCTGTTCTTTGAACTCTCCCTGGGTATGTTCAATAGCACCATTATACTGGGCATAATACGTAGGGCTGTTGAGCGGCACGATGAACTGATCCGTCAAGAGTTCCTTGACAGCTCGATGATTCAAATTGCCACCATTATCGAGTTTGAGGAAAAGAGGTTTTCCAAACCGTGTAAAGAGCTTTCCAAGGTGCGCTGCTACAGCTTTCCCCCGTGGTTCCTTTACAGTGACCAGAGGCGGAAATTTATACCCGGTAGCAAGATCCTGAACGGTTAAGAAATATACTTTCCCTGGCAGCCAGAAAAACTTCATTTCAAAAACATCCATTGCCCATACCGTTCCTGGTTCTCTCCAGTTCACTTCAAACAGAGCGGCTTTTTTCTCTTCTCCTGCCTCGCGCCTTGCGGCAGCAACAAGCAGGTCAATGTCCCGCCTGGAAAGAGCTCCCCGCAGAGCAGCACGGAGTTTGCCGACCCCATGGCTCCTTTTTGCCCTATGCTTCAGTTTTTCCATTTCAGCATGTACTTTTTCCAAGTCGAAAGGCTGTACAGGCTTGGGACCGGGCTGCTGAACAGGCTGAAGGGCTTTTTTGATTCTGTTTTTCCATCGCCTGTAGGTAGTGGAAGCGATGCCAAACAGTTTCAAGAGTTCCTTATAGCTCAGCCGGAACATTCGTTTTACCTGCTCTATTTTGTCCAAGATCTTCACGATCTGCCGATTCCTTACTTCTTTTTTTTTGCAGAATGTTCCCGGCCCTTCCTGGTTGGCTCCCTGGCCATTTCCAGTTCAAACTGATGAAGCATATCTGCAAGCTCTATTCTCTTTTCAAGGAATTCCTTCTGTTGCCGCAGCTCTTCAAGCTCTTTGCGCAAATCAACCTCAACCTGCTGAGATTGCAGAGCCTCGGGCCTGCCTGTTTCCCGGTCCTCAAGTCCGTCAAGCATGGCACCGAGAGCACGGTTTTCCCATTTGTAGTAGGTCTTACGGGAGATTCCCAATACGGCGGCTCCCTCGGTGGCCGTCATGATACCGGCGCGGACCTTCATGATCACATCTGCCCGTTTCCGGGCCTTCTTTTCCTGCTGTATTTTCTTCCGATTCATTGCCCTCTGTTAAGTTTACGCTGTGGCTTTGTCCCGGCGCTTCCGTTGTACCGTTTCCAGCCTCTCCTCCAATTTCACTATCCCTTCGTTCCTGGCAGAGAGTTTCTTCTCCAGGAGTTTGCTCAGACGACCGTTGAGAACCGGAGAGTGTTCCTTCTTCTTCGGTTCCAGCGCAGAGAGCATCCCCTCCAAGGCCTGATTCTGCCAGCGATCCAGTAATCCCCAATGCACATTCATGTCCTGGCATATTTCCGTACCGGTTCTCCGTTCCGTCCACACCAGCAGAACTGCCTTGAGTTTTTCTTCCACGGTGAATGTTCTTCTGGTCCTTTTCCTGATCGTCATGGCCACTATCCTCCTTTTTCATGTCATAGACAACTTCTTTGCTGCCCTGATCCTCATCCACCGTCATCCGCACCTTGCCTTTTTCGGCACGTATCACCACGTTCTGGCCATGCATCCGGCCCACCATGTAAAACGGAGAATGAGGTTTGCCGCGCAATGCCATCTCTAAACAGTTGTCAGCAATACCCCGGGAAAGGGTCTGTTTCAGTTCATTCTGGATTTCAAAATACCGGTCAGCGGGGCATAATCCACCGATCCCCTGGTGCGGGCGGCGATGATTGTAATATTTAACCCACAGGGCAATACGCTCCCGTGCGTCCTCAAAGCTGTCAAACTGACTGCGGAGCAGAAGTTCCTGCAGGATCGTTTGCCAGAACCGCTCTATTTTGCCCAGGGTCATGGGGTGGTGGGGCCGGCTTCTGAGATGCTTAATCCGATCTTTTTTCAGTTCTTTTTCAAATCGGGTTGTGCCGCGCCAGTTCACATACTGCCTGCCGTTATCGGTCAGCATCTCCTTGGGAACACCATATTCCCCGACGGCACGCCGGAAGGTCTCCAGGACATGTTCCGCTGTTTGACTGCGATACAAACCGAGACCGGTTATGTAGCGTGAGTAATCATCGATAAACCCGATGAGATAAGCACTCTTGCCAGCCAGGCGGAATGTGCAGATATCACTCTGCCAGAGTTGATTGGGGGTGGAACGCTCAAAGAAGCGCGGCTTGGGAGGGTTCTTCTTCCGCTTCGGCTTTTTCTTCTCGATCAGCTCAGCCTCACTGAGCGTCTTGTGGACAGTTGCTGGGCTTGCCTGC
>CAMYLK010000198.1 GCA_947259225.1 uncultured Desulfobulbaceae bacterium
AAAAAGTGAAAATAGCGGCCCATCAGGTCATCACCGGAGGACAGAACGATGACCGGGGCGTTTGCTGACTGTTTAACCCTGGCTATGGCTGTAGCTATCCGGGCAATCCCACCCAGAACTGGAGTTGCAGTATCGGTGTTGTCCAGGTTGATGGAACGTTCGACAGGGTCCAACTTACCTTGTAGATCAGCGGTTCCAACAAATATCAGGCGCCGGGTTTCGTTTTTTTCGGCTAAGGCAGTTGTAAGAATAAAGGGTATCAGTATAAGAACCGCCAGGGTGAGAAAAAAATTATTTTTCATAATCGGTAACCTCTCATAATAGAGACGAGTGTCATAGATGAATAACGAATAGTCCACGCCATTTCAATCGATATTCATATCGAACCGGGAAAATCAGGCCCTGTACCCACTTTGAATAGACCACGCCATGCTCTAAAGCATACTGGCAACTAACCACGCGGATTGTAACTATTTGTTTTAATTGTGCCAGCACTTGTAAACGGTCTCAGATGCCGCAGGTTTGACAGGCACTCTCGCCACTGGTAAGCGAACCACCCTATACAAACCTACCCAGTTATACAGTGCAGCCAAGGTTATTTTGAGCACATGATCTGTTCAACATCTCACCATCAACAATAACCTTACTATTTATTACCAACTCGTTCCTTGTAGTTGGTATCGAAAACATGAAAAATGTCCAAATTCGAGAAAAATGACTTAACTCCCGGCATAAAAAATCCGAAGAGTGTATTGAGAGACAGTAAGGGTAGTTAGAGAGATGTTACGTTTGTATCGTTAGCCGATTGGTCAGCAAATGACGACCAAGGCTAGAAAATTCATGGAGGATACCATGGCTTTAACGATCAATACAAATGTCGCATCACTTAACGCCCAAAGAAACCTTGCCCGTTCCCAGGGCGATCTTTCCAGGTCAATGGAAAGACTCTCTTCCGGCCTTCGAATCAATTCCGCAAAAGACGACGCAGCCGGCCTTGCCATTTCCGACCGCATGACCGCCCAAATCCGCGGTCTCAACCAAGCGGCCCGTAATGCCAATGATGGCATTTCTCTTGCCCAGACAGCAGAGGGCGCTATGCAGGAAAGTACCAATATTCTACAGCGCATGCGCGAGCTGGCGGTTCAGGCTGCAAATGCGACTAACTCAGCTGCAGACAGAGCCGCACTCCAGGCCGAAGTCAACCAGTTGAAAACCGAGATGAACCGTATTGCCCAGTCTACCACTTTTAATGGCCTGAAAATTCTCGACGGCACCTTTGTTTCCCAACAATTTCAGGTAGGTCCAAATGCCAATGAGACCATCGGCGTTTCAATCCAATCCATGGCTGCCGATGATCTGGGCCGCTATACATTGAGTGACACGGATGGAGTCAACCAGACAGCTAACCAGGGTACGGGCTCAATGACTGTCCCGGCTGCAGCCCTTCCCGCGAGCAACACCATCGCCGGACAAGACCTAACTATTACCGGAAGCAAAGGGTCAGACACGATCACTGTTGGGGCAGGAGCAACAGCTTGGGACATCGCTTCACTGGTGACCAATTCCGCATCAAGAACCGGCGTCACGGCCACAGCACGAACTGAGGTCACTCTCGACACGCTGTCTGCAGACGGCATTGTCACCCTTACCGTCGGCAGTGGCGGGAATACGGCAACAATGAACGCTTCAGTCACTCAAACGGATCTCAGTGACCTTGCAACCGTCATCAATGACCAAAGCGGAACCACAGGTGTTACGGCAACGGTTGATGGAGGATCGCTAGTATTAATCCAGGCCGAAGGAAAAAATATAGAGATTTCAGGATATAGTCATACCAGTGCAGGTACGATTAGAACCGTTCCTGCCGATGGAGACACGGCTCAATCCCTAACAAACGCAGCCGGGGCAACCATTATTACAGGGACCGTTGAACTCACCTCGCAGGACTCCTACACGGCAACCTCCACTTTAGGTGCGGCAGCAGGAAGCGTTTTTAACAATACCGCTGGAGGTGATAATGTTATTTCCGGCCTGGAAGAGGTAACGGCCATCGATATCAGTGATGTTATGGGAGCGAACGATGCATTGACGATTGTCGACGCAGCCCTTGGCAAAATCGATGCCCAACGCGGTGATCTAGGTGCCCTACAGAATCGCTTTGAATCCACCATCGCCAACCTGAAAAACGTAGCCGAGAACCTGACTGCCGCCCGCTCCCGAATCCGGGATGCCGACATTGCCCAGGAAACCTCGGAAATGACCAAGGCCAACATCCTGCAACAGGCCGGCGTATCTATCCTCACCCAAGCGAACCAGGTCCCACAACTTGCCCTACAGCTCCTTCAGGGATAAGACGATTCAGCCATAGGGACGGAGGCCTTCTCCGTCCCATTCCAATATACACAGAATGGAACCATGAAAATTATTACATCTATATATAGTCAAGAAAACGCTGCTATCATAAAAAGCTCACTAATGTCTGATAAAAAATTCGCCCACAAAGACATGTATCGTCTTGAACAACAAATTATGTGCGAGGCGCAACCTCAAGAAAAGATCAGGCCACCACGACAACAGGAATTCATCATTCCGGGCACTTGGCAATGAACTTCCCAGATTTATCTTTCATTTTCTCCGTGAAGTTTACAGTTAACGGAAAAATTTTTCGTTCTTTTTAATTATTTTTTTAAAAAGAGCTAAACTTTTATTCAAGAGCGCTCGATAGGTAATGTAAGGGGAAAACCAAACGGTTTTTCTCAACTTAAAAAAAAACAAACCCAAGACACAAACCTTAACCAGAGGGGAGGAAAAAAGTCGAGAATACGCAGTAATGAAAGTTGTGAACGCAGTACAAGCAGTACCCTTAGTAACCGGCAAGGATGCCAAAAACATTTAGTTTAAGCCTAAACATATTCATGGAGGAATATCATGGCACTTACAATTAACACAAACGTAGCCTCTCTCAC
>CAMYLK010000199.1 GCA_947259225.1 uncultured Desulfobulbaceae bacterium
AACTGAGGACCCCGCCATAGTGGCCATTAAACTGATTCGTTGCAACGCCATGAAACGGTGAGCTGGAAAGACCTGGATAATGAACAGCCGCAACCTCTTTTCTTTCCTTCAGAAATTTCGCCAAAGCCAGCGTATTTTCACAACTGGTGCTTACTCGTAGAGCAAGAGTTTCCAGCCCCAGGGTTTGTAGGTAGGCGCTTTGCGGAGCCATGCAGGAGCCAAAATTCCTATGTACTTCCATACGGAGCCGGGCCAGGAATGCTCCCTGCCCGTATTTATGGTATTTCGCCAGTGCCGGACACCGCGACCAGTCGTAGGTTCCAAGATCGACTACAGCCCCACCGACACTCGTGGCACCGCCGGAAATATATTTTGTTGTAGAGTGAATGACCACATGAACCCCATTCTCCTTTGCCTTGAAAAGATAAGGGGTTGTAACCGTACTGTCCGCAGCAAGGATAAGCTTATACTCAGCTGCAATTTCAGCGAGTTTTTCAAAGTCAGGAACCATCATTTGCGGGTTACTGATGGTTTCAACGAGAAGAAGCCGTGTATTGCCATCAATGGCATCTTCAATCTCGCCGGAGTCCCTGAAATCGACAAAACGAGTTGTTATTCCAAACGGAGAAAGGGTGTCCTTGAGCAGGGAATAGGTATTTCCAAAGAGATATTTTGAGGCAACGAGGTTATCTCCTCTCCTTAACACAGCAAGAAGCGACGTTGTCAATGCAGCCATCCCCGAAGACAGGGCGATGGTTCCCAGACCTTGTTCAAGGAGATTTAGTTTTCTTTCAAAATTTTCAACTGTTGGGTTGGTTATTCTTGAATAGGCGTGGGCCGGTTTTCGGTAGGTAAATGCCAGCTCCATATCTTCGGCATTTCCAAATGAAAAGGCTACTCCAGAATACACCGGATACCTGTTGGCATGATGCGGTTCATTGTCGGTACCATTTCCATGCAAGGCAGAGGTTTCAAAGCCCAGGTGTAAACCGTTCATATCTTTCAGCCCCTCCACCCATGAAGTATAGAAATTCTACCGTATCATTTTCCTGCAGGAGCGTCGTATCAAAGGCATTCTTTGCAAGAATCTCCTCATTGAGCTGCACCGAGACCATATCCGGTGAGGCGACCTCTTTTTCCTTTAACAGTTCAGTAACCGAGAGAGGCTTGGGCAGTTCCATCATTTCTCCATTGATCATGACCTTCATCTTCATCTTCACGCTCCTTAATTATTCAGCTACAGGCAAATTACTTTGAATTTGCCAAGAATCGTAACTGTTCAGCAGTGCTCCACATGTTCACCAGAAGGCCGATCAGCGTTAATCAGTATTCTGAACGGGCTGATCGTGGGTGGATTGGGTGCTGCTGAACAGTTACCATGCTCCCTATTTTTGTGTGTCCATACATCACAAGAAAGGAAGGGGGTATCAAATTTTTCGGTGTCATATACAGACTTGCCACCGACGGCGGAAAAGTTATAACTCGTTGTATTTCAGCTTATTAGAAACAATACTTTGGATTATTACGAGTTCATCAAATTTGTCGGTGTCGTAAAAAGCCATGCCACCGACGGCGGAAAAGTTATAACTCGTTGTATTTCCCTACAGTGCAAACAATGTTTTTGACTTTTTCTGAGTCCATCAAATTTGATAATCAAGCACCATTTGCCTGTGTTTTTCCTGTTCTCGCTGCAACAAGTCTTTGAAATTGATGTTATCAACAATCCCTGAAATCGCAGCTTCAACGTCTATCCAGATGTCACGAAAGACGCAGACCGAAGCAAAACTGCAACTCTCCTCAAGGCCCGGCTCAATGCAGGAGATCGGATGGATCGGCCCTTCAACGAAACGGACGACATCGCCCACAAGAATCTCTTCGGGAGGTTTTGCAAGGAAGTATCCACCCTTAGGCCCCTGCTTGCTTAAGACAAAACCGCCCTTTTTCAACAAAAGGAGAACCTGCTCTAAAAATTTCCTTGGTATATCCTGTGAGCTGGCAATTTTTTTTATCTGGGCCGTCCCATCCGGATATTTGCTCGAAAGATAAAGGATAATTTTTAAAGAATAGTCTGTTTTGTGTGAAATTTGCATCAAACCCTCACTTATAATCTATATAGTCTACCGGAAAAGTAGACTATCACAATGTGGTTGTCAACAATAATAAAAAGAGCTGAGAATAATCCTGCTATGAAACAGTAGACAGTGCGGTGGATGCATCGTTTTTTTCGCACAAGAAAACACAACATGTCCATCATTTCAGATTCTCGAGTGTGGACGAAGCTGAACAGAAACTCTTAAAATAGACAGCGGGAGCATTCAACGAACGGATATAAGTCTCCCCCCCTTTAGTAGATGGAATGGTAGGATAAAAGAAAAATGACGTAACAGGTGTTCCACTATTTAGTGTCAGGATCACTCGATGAATGGCTGTTGTATTACAACCATGAAAGGACTTATCAGGGAAAAATGTGTTGCGGTTGAAATCCGGGAGAAACTCTTGAAGATGGGAAAAACTTGTGGAGAGATAAAATCTAAATTGAACTACTACAGATGAATATCAGAGGAGAGCTGCATAGCTCCTCCACCGATTTTTTTCGCTATCCTGAATCCATGACGAAAAACGACTGTTTTTGCTTATATGCAGTTGATATTGGATGACTTTTTAAGCTATTATTTATCTGACGATTTCACCTGTTCGCCCTTCTGGGCGTCCGGCAGCGGCTCATCTGCTTTGTCATCAACCATACGATATCACTACAGGATAATCGTATGGTTTCTTTCGCGCACCTGAACCACTGCCGAACGCTCACGGATTCAGGACTCTTTTCTATCAACATTTCTGTCTTTGTTCTGCCTTACGCTGCCTGTCGTTCCAGGAAATGATTTTCAACGGAAAGATCGTTTTCTTTCATTGCCAGATACTCGTCAAAGTCCATCATCGCATCTATTGCTCCCTCC
>CAMYLK010000200.1 GCA_947259225.1 uncultured Desulfobulbaceae bacterium
ACCCGCAAGCGATCATTTTCCCTGTCGAGACGATCCAGGATGCTGGCGGTTGCATCTGTTGAGCGATCATTGAGAACAATGATCTCTAACTGCTCATAGGCAAGGGCCAGAACCGAATCCAAGGCGGAGGCAATGTTTGCCTCTTCATCGCGAGCCGCGATAACCACGGAAACCAGTGGTTGCTCTTTGGTATCCGGTAATGAGTCGACATTGGCAAGGTTCCGTAATCGTCGACTGCCGATGGCGCTCTCGACGCCGATACAAAGAAGTAAACAGAGAATACAGAATGCAAATAAGCTGACCATGTGTATAATGTTGGGTCAATCGTGTTGAGAGTGATCACTTAAAAAAGGGCGCCTTGAAAAGTAATTATTTTCGTTCGAAAAAAGATAAGCACAGAATCCGAGCCATGCGAAAATGTCGCTACAGGCAAAATATTTCAGGACAAAAGTTTGAGCAGAACACCAAGATCAGGTGAAAATACTATTTTCAAGGCAACCTAATTGGCATGCAAGTTATCAAGCATCCAGCACTTTGCGGATGACCTCGGCAATATCCCTGAGGTAAAGAGGTTTTTCAACAAATTCACGAATACCTATCTCCCTGGCCATCACTTTATCTACCTTACTACTGTAACCGGTACAGAGGATGATCGGCAGCCCAGGCCGTATTTGTAATAGTTGCTTGGCAAGTTCCGCTCCGGTCATATTGGGCATGGTCTGATCGGTAATGACAAGGTCAAATTGTGTCGGATTATCTTGAAACAACGTTAAAGCTTCAAGGCTATCTGTTTTTACGGTGACGTGATAACCTTGCCTTTTAATCATCGCAGCCCCTGTTTTTGCAAGCACCTCTTCATCATCAATCAATAAGATCCGTTCATTGCCAGTGGGGAGAGGATCTCTATTTTCTATTTTTTCTGCAGGCCTCTTCCCGGTAACCGGAAGATAAATAGAAAAAATCGCGCCATGATCCTTTCTATTCTCAACAAATATTTTACCGTCATGACTCTCAACGATTCCATGTACCACCGATAAGCCCATACCTGTACCCTTGCCGACATCTTTGGTAGTGAAAAATGGATCGAAAACCTTTTCGACAATGTCCGGAGGCACACCTGGTCCAGTATCTGCCACTGAAATAAGCACATAGTTACCAGGTGCTAATTCGGGACGGTTGAAGGGAAATCCTCCATCAACGGTTACTTCATCCACGCTGATTTCCAAAATTCCTTTTTCATCCATAGCCTGTACTGCATTGGCACAAAGATTCAGCAGAAGTTGATGAACTTGTGTGGGATCGACAAGAGCCATTGCACAATCAGCATTGTTGCCCCGGCCTTGTACTGCACTATTTAGTTGTATTTGAATTGAGGAGGGAATAGTCGATCGTATCGACTTTATACTTTCTTCGACTAACGGGTAAAGAGGGTACGGCTCTTTTTTACTCTCTTGCTGTCGACTGAAGGAAAGAATTTGTTTCACTAATTCTTTTGCTCTAACCGCAGATTGAAAAATCTCTTCAACGTCACCTTTGGCTTGATTTCCAGTAGGAATTTCATGCAGGGCTAGTTCAGCGTTGCCGAGGATTATAGCCAGAATATTGTTAAAGTCATGGGCTATGCCGCCGGCCATTGTGCCGATGGCTTCCATTTTAAAAGCCTGTCTGAGCCGGGCCTCCAGTTGTTCTTTTTCTCTCTCCGCTTCCTTCTGGGCTGTGATCTCATTAAAAATAACAACCACGCCGATGAGCTTATTGTCGTGATCGAAAATTGGAGCCGCACAGCCTGCGATCGGCCATTTTGTTCCATCTTTTGAGACAAGTTCCGAGTGATTGCCGAGATCGACAACAACCTTTTTTACGATCACCTCGCTAGCCGCATCATCAACCGGTACTTTTGCTTGTTCATCGACGAGATTGAAGACGTCTTGCATCTTCATGTTTTTCGCATCACCTAAAAACCACCCGGTGAGAGACGATGCAACCGGATTAAGATGTGTCACATTGCCGGCGTGATCTGCGGTAATGACTCCGTCGCCCATACTGTTGATTGTGGTTTTGAGCCATTTCTCGTTATCTTGTGCTTTGTTTTTAGCTTCCTTTATTTCAACAATATTCTTCTCCTGTGCCCGGTCATATCTGTAGAGAAGGTAAAACATCAAGAAGCTCAACAAAACAACTGTCATGACAAGTGTTATCTGGACATATTTATACCTGCTGAAATCACTGTATATTTTTTTCTGTAGCAACGTTTCAACATCGTCAACCTGATCAATGAATTCTTTAAACAATCCATCGTACTGCTGATCAATTGCCGTGCCGATACCAGCCGATTCTATGGAGGAATACCTCTTTAATGTTATCTCTTTAAACTCGTTTAAGTGCTCGATGGTTGCAGTGACTTTCTCCCTGAGCACCACGTCTTCGAGAGGAAAAAATTTGCCTTCATCATTTTGTCCCCCTTCAAGTATTGCTTGGGCATACCAGGTAGCCTGATCAATATGCTCCATAATCGCCTCGATATTCTCATACCTGTCGCCGGAGATTATTTCTTCAAACCAGAGATGTGCAGTGGTGGCCTCGAATTTAATCTCCATTGTAGCATCAACAAGCGGGGAGTAGATATTGATCATCCGACTGCTTGAATAAAAGGAATAGAGCATGGCAACGAAAATCATCACCCCCCCAAACCCTACTAAAAGGTTGCGATTTCGCCGGTAATGTATAGCCGTTAATTTATCCATTAGGGTGGAGGGCCTTGCCGATCAAGCAAGCCATAAAAATCGTTCTCGACCTTCCCTCTTGGTATAACATAAGAGATATTGGTCGCGGTAAAATCATTCTGTCCTGAATGACCTCTTCTACAACTATCAAACCCTATCTTTTCAGATTTCCTTCATAATCGTTAACAATTCACTTTATCATGCTATATAGTGATTGAACGAGAAATA
>CAMYLK010000201.1 GCA_947259225.1 uncultured Desulfobulbaceae bacterium
ATTAAGGGCGTTTAACATAACTGAAAATGGGGCCGCAACCATTGAGACTTTACTGACAAAGGCGGATGTTAATTCACCCGGATTGTTGGGGTCGGCAAAAGGGGCGGGGTAAACCTGACCCAACGCACCACCTGTTCCAAACTCAACAATGCCATTCAAGCTAAAGTTTTTCAGGACTGCACTCCAGTCAAGCCCGATTCTTGAGTTGTCTTGCAAGTAGACTTCAATGATCTTTGCCTCTATGATGACCTGGCGATAGAGTTCTTTTTTCAGATTTTCCAGGTAATATTCGACTTTATCAAGCATTGGCCGGGGAGCGGTTACCGTGATTATACCCACTGATTTATCAAGGGTGTAATATGAACCGCTCTGAGACCGCTGTCTGGTGGTTTCAGTAGTTGCTGTTTCAGCAATGGGCTCAGTTCCCCCTGAGGGTGATTCGGCTTCAGTATCGCTAACGAGGGTTGTTTCGGCAGAAGTTGTCCATTCCTGAACGATTATATCAAGGTTGTCGGTAATATTTTGCCAGGTGTCAAATTCGTTACCATCACTGGTAATTTTAACTGTTCCTTCTGTTCCGGTCGCAGCATCACGATCAGTCAAATAATTTCCGCCGACAGTTGTCGTGTAGTTCCCTTTCATATAGGGAAGGGAAATATAGAAACGTTTGGTCTCACGATATTTGACGATAATCGTATTGTCTAGTACCTCATGATAATAATCAACCTGACGGAGGAGGTTGTCTAGGGCTTCAAAAAAGTTATCTTCTGCCTTAACATTCACATCAACCAATAAAGATTGGTCAACATCGGAGGCCCAACTGACGCTCATACCTTTCAAGTTGCCCAGTCTCTTAACGATATCCCAGAGAGGCTGCGGGCCTTTGGTTGAGGTAATGTTAGCGCCGACTTTTACTGCATACTGATCCGTTTCCTGACCAAGGGTACTGAATTCATCATCGGTGGAAACTACGTAACCTGGATTTTGGAATCTGACTGGCAGTTGCGTCGGCTCTGGAAGTGCGGCTGCTTCTTCCAAGGCTATCTGTTCAGCACTTTTCGGTTCAGGTGCAACCGCCTGTTCCTTATTACTGCAGGCAGTGAACGTTGCCAGCATCAAGACACAGAAGCTGACTGTCAAGCTGTATTGTATGGGTTTCATAAGATCTTCCTCTGTCCAGAGACCAACAAGGGGTTATTTTTATTGAGGTTGACTGAGGGCAATTCTGCCCAGAATATACTTTTTAAGATCTGGGGCTATCCTGTACCCTGAGAGTAGGATTTTATTGTATTCGGCAGTTGCATCTTCATGGTTTCCCTGTTTATCAAAGATGCGAGCCCGTGCAACCATGGAATTTAGATTTTCCCCGTATAGGATATCGTACTTTTTGAGGAGTTTCAGAGCTTCGGGGTAGTGTTTTTGCTCCTCACTGAATACGGCATAACTGAGCAGCGCTTCTTTCAGGGGACTATTTCCCTGAACCGCATGGTCAAAAAATTGCTGCGATTTTTTTATCTCCTTCATGTTTGCCGAGGCAATGGCTGCATTTAATGACGCCCTGGCAAGGTTTTGGTCGATGGCCAGTGCCTTTTTGGCAAAATACAGCGCTTTAGCGTTTTGCCGTAACTGGACAAGATAAATTGATGAAATTTTATTGGCAAGTTTGGCGTTATCCGGCCATTTTTGTAGCGCCAACTCATACTGGTGGATGGCACTCTCAAATTCTTCTCGTTTCTCAAAATTCTGGGCTTTGGAAATATATTTTTTTGCTGCGATCACGGTTTTAGGAATACTCATCTGTTGTTGGATCAGAATCGCTTCCTTCTCTGTTACCGTTTCATCGGTTTCAAAGCTCAGGTTATCTTCAGCCCGTTCAGGCCAGTTGAAGGCTTTGCTTTTCGGGAGGATAACGATGGTGTTAAACCGCTCCTCTTTTTGCAGGTCGTTAAGGTTGAGAATGATGTCTAAAGCAAAATCCCAAGGAACATCATTGAGAGCAAGAGTAAGTGAGCCTGCAACTGCTTCATCCACGACAATATTGGTGTTACTTACTTCGCGTAGGAGGCGGAAAACATTATGAAGGTCAATCTTGTAAAAATCGACGGTAATTCGTTCTTTTTTGTATCCGGAGAAATTAAATGCATCCTGCATGGCATCGGCAACAGATTGGGCATTTGTTGTTTCAGTCTTCTGCCGTAAAGGATCTATTTCCGGAAGCTGGCTTTCTATTGTTTGCTTTTGTTGGATAAGCTCACTGAGCTCGTCCTGCTTGCTATCCTCCTCGATGCGTATTTCAAGACCGTTATCTAAAGCGTAGAGCTGAAACGGAAACAACGTATCCTTGGAGGAGTCAAGAACGAAACGAAGACCGGAACCTCTTTTTGCTACACGAATTCCTGCAACTGCAGTTCCAACTCTCTGCTCTTTGAGAAGTGTGTCTCCGGATACATTCTTGATATCGATATACAGTCGTGGCGGTGAGCTACCACTTTTGTCAAGTACATCATGGGTGTAATCAGAAATTTTGCCATCAGCGATAAGTTGTATTTTTGTCTCATTTGCTGTGGCAAGCACTTTAATGTCATGAATTTTTATTGCTGTACCCTTATCTGTCGTTGTTTGCGCTTCCGCTGCCTTGGATTGTGGTTTTGTTGACTTGAGACTGATGATGATATTCTTTTCGCTCTGTGCAACAGAAAACGGACGTGATTCATTAAGAGTGAAGGTGAATCGTGTCAAAGGAGGGGTGGAGTCTGTGACGTCACTGGTGCTCAGGATAATTCCGCTTTCCTTCGGAAGCGTGATAACCGCCTGTTGCGAAAGAGAAGTGTCTGCAACATCAACCACGATTCTCGCCGGTTTAAAGAGTTCGTAGACCGTGTATGTCGGAGATGTTGTTCCTTCGAGTGTTATGTTGAATGTATTATCCACTTGTTC
>CAMYLK010000202.1 GCA_947259225.1 uncultured Desulfobulbaceae bacterium
AACGGAAAGTTCACTGGCGAGCTTCAGCGAGTCCAGCGGAACGCAGTGGAGCGATGGTGAAACGCTTGGTTATGTGAATTATTATATTAAATTTAAGCATGTAGATACGAAACAACAAAAAGAGCAGCTAACACTATTGCACTTACGTAGAAAACAATTTCTTGTTTTGATTTTATATTAAATTTCATCTTCTCAGAGCATAAGCTTACAATGCCTGTTATTCCACATAGGACGATCGAAGAACCCAATACAATGCATCGCCTCTGCTCTTCAACATTGATATCAGCCATGGTGCCACCAACTATCCCTATGAATAATCCAAATAATATTAAAAGGGTAATAAGTAATCCTACTAGTATTTTTACTGGTTTTAGCACAGGATGATATTTTGTTTTTTGGTCTTGAACACATCAGTATTAATACATGGAAAAACTCCATGATATTGCCCTATAACTGGACGGATTCTCCATTTATCCTGATATTAAGGCGCTAAAATGGAAAACACTCCAGTTATTACTAACCCTTCCAACCTTTTCACTTTACCCGATATTAAAGAGGTAAAGGTGGAAAAGTGATATCTTTCCGTGGTTCCAATTCTATACTTTACATCAAATTGTTGGGGATCTATCCACTGCCAATCTCAACCGAGTAGTCCAAGTTGGTTGTTGAGGTTGTTGTTCCTGAGAAGGTTTTTGCACGGTATAAGCAGCAAAATACTGGCAAGCAAAAGTCCACATATTTCCAATCCATGGTAACTGTCAGGTATCATGAAATATAGCTTATGTTGACTTTGTAAAAAAATCTGACACCTTTTTTCACTTGGCGAACCTAAAAGGAAAAAGTCAAATAGGATTGGCGGTGAAAAGGTCAACGGGTTCAAAAATAGAGAAGAGTCAAGCAAAGACTTGCCCCCCGTTCCAATTAATACATTCTTATTGACCTGAGGTCAGGACAAGCCGGAATCCCCGGATAAAGGCACGGTTGTCCGGAGCATTTGCCCGCCTTGCTGCCGATCGTGCGTCTTCTGCTGCCTCACCCCATCCGGCCCCGCGGTTGACGCGCAGGGTGCCGGTATCGCCTATGGGGTCGGTAACGGTTGCTTCCGGGTAGTCGGAAGACTCGTCCCATAGGTCATGACACCACTCCCCCACATTTCCATGCATATCATACAGACCCCAGAGGTTGGCCTGTTTTTGAGCGACTGGTTTGGTGCCGTCCGCGAACCCATTAGGAAGTGTTCTGTTCCAGTAATACCAACCCATGGAGTCCAAATTCGGATTGAAAACTATCCCGGTTGGATCATACACGTTGTAGTAAACAGGCTTGCCGTATGGAGTATCAGTGGTTGCGCGGGCCGCGTATTCCCACTCTGCCTCGGTCGGTAATCGGTAACCGGTGCAGTTGCTGTTCAGGGTGACTGTAGTACAGGTTCTGCCTTCGCCGGCAAGACCGCTGCAACCGGTCAGATTGTAGCATTCGCTGCGGCTTTCCCATGCAGACAGTATATTGGCAAAATAGACGGCCTCAAACCAGTTGACGTATTCAACCGGGTAATCATCCGATGTGTGGCTTCTTGATGGATTAACCCCAAGGTTCTGGCCGACAATAAGGGAATCCCATTGTTTGTTGGTTACTTCTGTGGTTTGAATATAGATTTTTTTTGTCAGTGTAACCTGGTGAAGGGTTTCTTCTGTGTCCCTACGCCCGGATTCACTGAAAGGGCTGCCCATGGCAAAAGTGCCTGCGGGAATGAGGTTGAAGGCCATGCCGATGGAATTTGTATGGCTTTGCGCGATGGGCGGCAGTTCTAAGGTTCCGGTCACTCCTTTGCCGGTCACTTGGCTGGAAAAAGTTTTGCCCTTGACCACATCGGCGGCGGTGGCATCACCCACTGTTCCACCCAATGGGACAACCACTACCTTGTCGGCGGCAACGGCTGTTGAGGTGCATATCATGCCTGCGAACAACAGGTGAAGGAACATCGTGTCTTTCTTTCGCACCATAATCATCATTCACTCCTATCAATGGTTTGAGACGTATTTCCTCCAGAATAGCTATTGAAACAAATAGATGCAACTAATCAATAGAGATGTAGAGGGAGGATCATGAAACAAAAATCTTGGAAATGGAAGGTAAAGCATCAGGCTAAAAGGAACAATTAAGATGTTTCCTGATAAGGTGTTTGCACGGTATATGTACCAAAATCCTGGCTATCCAAAAGTATACATACTTCCAATCCATGGTAACTTTCAGATATCATAGAACAAGCTATGTTTACTTTAGAAAATAAGTCTGACCCCTTTTTCCATTTGTCCATTAATAACAGGTTGTCCTCATGGACTCATAAAGAGTAAAACGCAAATTGCACAGTATGGAAAAACAATGAGTTATAGCCTGTCCGCCGTTGGTGGCGAGGCTTTTTGCGACACCGACAAACATGATGGCAACAGTAAAACGTCTGAAATGTTGCTTGAAATATAGAAAATTACAACGAGATATAACGAATTTCAACCGTCGGTAGCTTGGCATTTTTACGACGCCGACCACCATGAAAATGTATAAAAGGTAACCATACTTAAAAGTGAGAGATACGGTACGGGGATTTACAAAAGTGGCTAAACAATGACATTTATAATGCCATAAAATTTGATGGAAATGCCATAAAATTTTGGTTTTCCAAAAATACCTCATGAAATGGATAAAAGGTTGTCGAATAGCAGGCGAAAAAAGGATATGTTTGGTTGGAAATGAATCGTTCGGCGATAGTTGTCCCACAGTTGAAACCGTAAACTCCTGTTACACATTTTATGCGTTTACTCTTGGTCGAAGATGACCTGAAAACATCATCCTTCATATTAAAGGGGCTGAAAGAGGCCGGGTTTGCTGTAGACCATGCCAG
>CAMYLK010000203.1 GCA_947259225.1 uncultured Desulfobulbaceae bacterium
GTATTGGCGCTTGTCCAGCCCAGGTTTTAGAGCTGGTTGACGAAAAATCAGAGCCTGTTGAGATGGATGAATGCCTTGGTTGTGAGACCTGTGTAGAAGTTTGTCCTGAAGGAGCCATTACGGTGACCGAGGTCTAACTTGAGTTTAAATTCCATAAGTTAATCATCCTGAGTGTCAAAGATATTTGCATTGTGTTTTGGGCTCAAAGAATGTGGCGAAGAACACTGCCCACATTTGTTTATAGTGCTGATTGATTAACTTGTAGAGGGCTGTTTTTTGCAGCCCTTATATTTAGATAGCCCAGGGGCGACTGGGGACTCCCCTGTTCCTAACAGTCGCTCCTGTTTGTAAAACCATTTTTTCTACCTTTCCTTTCTTTGCGATTGTTCTAGAAAAGTCGTCTGCCATCTCTCCCCGTTATTTTAAGAATATTCTGTATTCCGCTTGACATACTTTTCAATTGTGCCACAATTTGATTACACAAGTTCCATTGAGCAGGATACTTGAATCCGGTGTTTTCATTCTCCTGAAAACCTGTACAGGTTCTTCAAAATACCAACTCACGCGTCTCGTATATGAGTATTGATTTCAAGTTAAAAATGATCATGCTTTTTTTGTTGGGCTGATCGTCATGGTGTTTCTTGCAACGCTGTATGTGTCGCAAAAACAAAAAAATGACGGCTTGTTGATTAATCTTGCCGGACGTCAGAGGATGCTTTCCCAAAAAATGTCTAAGGAATTACTCCATTTTATGTGGGTTTCGAAATAGGCGGGTAAGCTTGATCAGGCTTCTGCAGGTAAGGTCCGGGCAACCATGAAGGTCTTTACCTTGAAACTCGACGCCTTGACACATTCCGGCAAGGCTCCCCTCTCTCTGGACCTGGAAAACACAGAGTATCGATTGATTCCGGCTGCTAAAAAACCAGCGTTGAACCAGTTGCAAAGTGTTGGAGTCCTTTGAAAACAATTTCCGCCAATGATCGAAAAGGTCTTGGGAGGAGGGTACACCCCTCAGGAACTGGATTGGATAAACGTAAATAACCTGAATCTTCTCAAAGAAATGAACAAGGCCGTTGGCATGATGCAGCTGCAGGCAGAACGCTCTGTTCGTCTTTTACTCACCTTACAGATTATTTTAGTACTCGTAGGCCTGGGGTTTAGCGGTACTGTCTTTTTAACAATTCGTTCCATCACCACACGTCTTCGTCAAGCAGATGCCTTCACCGAAAAGTTCGGTCAGGGAAATTTTACTGTTGTTTGCGGAGTTTCTGGGAGAGATGAACTCGGCAAGATAGGCAGTAGTCTCGATATTATGGCAACGAATCTGCGTGGAATGATCGGCAAGGTAAGTAACAATGCCAGCTACCTTGACTTCACTTCCGGACATTTACTCGAAATTGCCGATCAAGTGTCTGCAAGCTCTGCAGATGTGTCTGGACGATCAAATTCCGTTGCTGCAGCTGCAGAAGAAATGAGTGCCAATATGACTTCTGTTGCTGCGGCTGTTGAAGAAACATCGACTAATGTCTCAATAATGGCCAGTGCTGTTAATGAGGTGACTGACACGATAAGTAAAATTACTCAGGATACGGAAAGCGCCAGGAATATTACCGAGAATGCCGTCAGTCAATCGCAGCGGGCTTCGGAACGGGTAAACGAACTTGGAACCGCGGCCACACAAATCGGTAAGGTAACTGAAACAATAACCGAAATATCGGAGCAAACGAACCTGTTGGCTCTTAATGCCACCATCGAGGCAGCCCGTGCAGGAGAAGCAGGCAAAGGTTTTGCAGTGGTCGCTAATGAAATTAAGGAGTTAGCCAAGCAAACGGCGGAAGCCACTATGGATATTCGTGAGAATATCGAATCTATTCAATCCTCAACGTCTGTAACGGTGACAGAGATAGGCGGCATTGCTGATATTGTGAACAACGTGAATGAACTCGTCAGTGGTATTGCTATCGCCCTTGAAGAGCAAGCTGTTACTACCCACGAGATATCGCAAAATGTTAACCAGGCCTCCGAGGGCATTCAGGAAGTTACGGAAAATGTTGCCCAGAGCTCTATCGTGGCCGGAGAGGTTGCAAGTGATATTGCCGAGGTCAATACCGAGTCCGCCTCCATTCGCACCTCAAGTTCTGAACTTGCCGGTTCAGCGGAACAACTCAATGAACTTTCCGTGGAGCTTCCCGCCTTGGTAAAACAGTTTACCGTATAATTGACTTTTGTCAGGCCAAAAATCATTATTCCTTCCAGTAAATATTTTTCCAGCTTTTTTGAGTGAAATATTTTAAGAACGCGGTTTGACAAACCGGGTTCTTCTTTCTATATTGCTCTACCTAACACCCTTCATTTTCCTTTGAATCCTGAAGGCTTTACTTTCCCTTGAATATTGGTACAGTTATGCAAAAAACGATCCTCGTCACAGGTGGTTGTGGCTTTATCGGTGTAAATTTTGTACGTCTGCTTCTTGAAACCTGTCCGGACTGGCAGGTGGTTAACCTTGATAAGCTGACCTATGCCGGAAACCTGCAGAGTCTCGAAAATGTTGCCGATCATCCCCGTCACACCTTCATTCGAGGGGACATTTGTGATGCTGAATTGATTGATTCGTTGTTTGCAGAATATGCCATCGATACCGTGGTTCATTTTGCCGCAGAATCCCATGTCGACCGCTCCATTACCGGGCCGGATGCCTTTGTCCGGACTAATGTCTTTGGAACCTTTGCTCTCCTTGAAGCTGCAAAAAAATATTGGCTTGATCAGGGAAGGGGAGATGACGGTTGTCGTTTTCTCCATGTCAGTACCGATGAAGTGTATGGTTCTCTCGGGGAAACCGGATTTTTTACCGAGGAAACCTGCTACGATCCCAGATCGCCATATTCT
>CAMYLK010000204.1 GCA_947259225.1 uncultured Desulfobulbaceae bacterium
TACCCCCTCAATCCCATTATAGATAGGCCTAATGACCGGGTCGTTGCGATAAGTGCCAACTTTTCCAAATTGACTCATTCAGCTTCAAATATCGGTAATATGTAGATCGACTGATCCCCAAAGCTAGGCAAACATCTTTCATCTTCATTCCCTTTTCGGTCATTTCCTGAGCGAGTTGTACTTTTCGATCACCTTTTGAAAGAGATGGGCGGCCTCCTACTCTTCCTTTTTCCCTTGCTGCATCAAGTCCAGCTTGAGTCCGTTCCCGAATCAATCCTCGTTCAAATTGAGCCAGTGCAGCAAAGACTGAAAATATGAGTTCACCGGCAGGATTGGTTGTGTCAACGACACCTTCTGTCATCGACCTGAATCCGACCCCTTTCTCTTTGAGTAATGTCACTGTCTGGACGAGGTGTGGAAGTGATCGCCCTAAACGATCCAGCTTCCACACGATAAGAGTATCACCTTCCGTTAGATCTTCGAGGCACTGTTCCAGACCTGATCGTTCCGATAAGGCTCCGCTTGCAATGTCTCTGTATATCCTTGCACACCCAGCTCGTCTAAGAGCCTCTTCCTGTGATTCAGAATTTTGATCTTTCGTGCTCACACGAACGTATCCGATAACTGTTCCCATGAAAAAGCCCTCCTGGTCTCATTAAACGTATTTTTTGGGACAAATCCAGGATTAATTATCTGAGACGGGTTTTTGATACACTTTTAAGGGCGAGATGGGCTGTTCCATAAAACGTTCGTTTTATGACACACGGAAATCTGATCGAGGTATTCTATAGGATTTGATACGTATACTGTCAGACACCTTCTCAGGAAGAAGGAGAATTCGCAGATTTTCTTAAATGATTAACATTGCCAAGACCAGTCTCTGCCACTGTGACACTATGTGCTTCCATAACCTCATCATGGATAAGATCATCTCTCAGATTACATGCTTGTTGTTAGGTTTTGAGGGCGGCCTATTTTTCTGAATATAGTAGACATCTCAACAAAACATCATTTCTATGGTCTTGAATCTTCTACTTGGCAATCCTAGATTTTCGATAACCTGACGTCTATAGGGTTGACCTTCACCCATTTCCCAGACATCGTAAATTAGAGATTTTCGCGCGTTCTATTACCATGAAAAAATTTGGTTTTTTATACTGCTAGACTCACTGGGCCAAATCCCCATGTGTTTAGGTAATAACATGAAATCACTGGAGCAACTGTGAAGAGATAAGTCTAACCCTCCGATAAGTGAATATTCCGAAGGAATATTATAAAATTATGCAAACCAATCAACAGCATTCGTTTTACCAATCCTCTGTGTTCTTTTGCTGCTGGTTTTCTAGGGCAACTGCTGCTGCGGCACCGCCCTCAACTATCTTCTTTGCAGTATCTTCATCGAGCGGTTTTCGTTTCTGTTCATCTGGAAAATCTACAATAACTTTTCGATGGGCATAATAAATGCCCTTAGCATTGAGAGCTTCAGTAATACGCCTGAAAGCCTCACGTCTAATGACGAATTGCTTACCAGGTTTTGCAGTAAACTTGACCCTGATGACCATCACTGAATTTGTGATTTCATATACCCCCTGTGATTTAACAGGCTGCAAAAAGTCATCTTCAAATTCTTCATCTTGAATCATTGCTTCCCCGACCCTCTTGATGATCTTCCGAACCAGATCTATATCTGTATCATAAGGAAATTCAAGCGGGAACTTGATGACAATGCCCCCTCGCATATAATTGATTATTGCCCCCAGGTCACTGTATGGAACCACTTGCAAAAAACCAAGATGGTGTCGAAGCATCACATTTCTCAGAGTTATAGCCTCGACAGTTCCTTTCATAGATCCCGCCTGGATATATTCACCAACCCTAAAAGCGTCATCGAGTAAGAAGAAGAAACCGGAAAGGACATCGGAAACGAGCTTTTGGGCGCCAAAACCAACAGCAAGACCAATGACACCTGCTCCAGCGAGCAGTGGACCTATGTTTACCCCGAAGGAGGAGGCCACAATCAAAAGAACCATCGCCACAAGGGTTGACCCAAAAAGCTTGCGTAGAATCGGCAACAGGGTGTGAACTCGCCCACGAGGAGATGAACTGCCAAACTCATTATCATCATCTTCTTCAATTTTCTCTAGAACGGGGCTGCCCTCTTGAATTTTACGTTCCAGGAATGAAGAAGCAATTTTCCAACAGAAAAAAGCTAGAACCAGAGTGATGGACGACTCCAAAACCGCTTTTACAACAAAGGAGGCATACGGGATATTTACTCCCCAAATGGAAAGTATCCACGTTATGAGTAAAATTAAAACTAGCAGGCGAAAGTAAAAGTTTATTTTGGTGATTATTACCTCTTTGTCTTCTACAATTACTCCGACATCTTCATTAACATCTTCTACTCCTGTCGCAGGAGCATCATATTTTTTATCCAGAGCAAGCGATTCAACCACTGAAGCAATAAATATTTTCCCGAAATAACTTAAGAACAAGTAAATGGGTACAACAAATAAGCTGGCAATAAATGCGACATCACGCTCTACTGTTCCAGACATTTCCTGCCCAACCCAGATGGACCAAACAATGAGTAAATACAAGAGTGCAGGTCTATCCCAATGGCGCACAAGCTGCGTGTAAAACCGGCTGTTTTTCTTAGTGTTAGCTTCGGAAATTAATATCTGGGCTATCGGCTTTTTCAGATAAAATATGAGGAAACCACAGACTACAACGATGAGTGATCCAAACAATACAGTTAACCATGTCACAGTTTGATAACTAGCACCAAGCTCATTAAAGAGATTTATCAGCACAACGCCAGATAATAGTAATGCAAAAGATAAAAAAACTGACCGGCTGAGTGGTTTGACTAAAGTCTCA
>CAMYLK010000205.1 GCA_947259225.1 uncultured Desulfobulbaceae bacterium
CTATGATACCTGTTACCTGGCTCTCGGTAGGAGCAGGAAAGAGCGCCAGGCTGCCTATGCAGAATATGTTGCCGACACCATAGCGGAAGATGAAACCAAATTGATAAGAGATGCCCTGCAGGGTGAGAAAAGGGGTCAGATTTATTATTTGCATTCCTGAGTGAAATCTGTTTAGCATGCTGTATGGCAAGACCACTTAGAATTCTACTCCCGAATACACCCCACCATATTATGCAACGCGGTCACAACCGTCAGACCGTCTTTGTTGCAGACGAAGACTACAGGTATTACCTGGACAACTTGAGTTTTTTCAAGAAAGAGTTTGGTTGCAAGGTCTATGCATACTGCTTGATGACCAATCATGTTCACCTTGTTGTCGACCCCGGCAATGAAGTTGAATCTTTGTCTCGATTGATGCGGAGGGTTTCCGGCAGGCAAACTCGCTATGTCAACAAGCTCGAAGGCCGGTCCGGCAGCCTGTGGGAGGGGCGGTTCAAATCCAGTGTTGTCTCTACAATTGACTACTTGCCAGCCTGTTGCAGAGATATCGAATTGAATCCAGTCCGTGCAGGTATGGTTGCAAGCCCAGGTCAGTACAGGTGGTCCAGTTTTCGTAGTAAGGCGGAAGGAATGAAAGACCCTGTTGTCGACTATGATACCTGTTACCTGGCTCTCGGTAGGAGCAGGAAAGAGCGCCAGGCTGCCTATGCAGAATATGTTGCCGACACCATAGCGGAAGATGAAACCAAATTGATAAGAGATGCCCTGCAGAGAGGGAGGTTGACCGGTGGTGAACGTTTTAGAGCTGAAATATCGAGCAGGCTCGGTATTCGAATATCCAATAAAGGGCCGGGAAGGCCGAAAAAGAATACTAAATAGTTCTGATTCCTTTTCTTTTTGTTCAAAAAAGAGGCAAAAAAATGCATCAAATACATCCATTAGGAAAAATATATTCACCCCATAAGTCAATTGAAGATATGCCTATTCAACCCAGAGGGGCACCAGAGGTTGTTGGACACATAATAGTATATGATGAATATATTGATGGATTGGAAGATCTTGATGGCTTCAGCCATATATATCTTTTGTATAGCTTTCATAAGGCAACACGAACAGAAATGCATGTAACCCCATTTATGGACAATCAAACAAGGGGCGTTTTTGCCACACGTTCTCCGCTAAGACCAAATCATATTGGCATGTCTATTGTTAATTTATTAAGAGTCGAAGGTAATAAAGTTATTGTAAAGGGAATTGATATACTTGATGAAACTCCATTGTTAGATATCAAGCCATATATCGAAAAATTTGATGCTGTGCAAGATTGTGTTTCTGGTTGGCTACAAGCCAGTGATGAAGAAATTAAAAAGAAACGTTCTGATGAGAGATTCAGGTAATGTTAATACCCCAAGGAAAACAGGAAAAGGGCGATCAGGTGAATTTTTCTGTTAAAACATAGCTTAACAATCTCCAGAAAATATCAACTATTTAAAAGAAAAAAATAGTCATTTTTCGTCACCGATTGAGACTAAAATATTAACTTCTTAGAAACATAACATCAACCTGAAGAGTAAAAAACCATGGAAATCTTTCAGGATCATATTTTCCTCTCCCGCCTGCATTTTGCCTTTACCGCTATGTTCCACATCATCTGGCCGGTTTTGACCATCGGATTGAGTATATTTCTTGTGGTGATGGAGGCTCGCTGGCTGATGACCGGAGAGGAACGGTACTATCAGCATGCCCGTTTCTGGATGCGTCTGTTTCTGCTCAACTTCGCCGTGGGGGTGGTCAGCGGCATCCCCATGGAGTTTCAATTCGGCACCAACTGGAGCGAGTTTTCCCGGGCCGGCGGTGATATCTTCGGGCATCTGCTTGGCTTTGAGGCGTCGATGGCCTTTATGCTCGAAGCCGCCTTTATTGGAATAATGGCCTTCGGCTGGAAGAGGGTCTCGCCGGGAATGCATCTCTTTG
Source organism: uncultured Desulfobulbaceae bacterium (assembly GCA_947259225.1). GTDB lineage: Bacteria > Desulfobacterota > Desulfobulbia > Desulfobulbales > Desulfobulbaceae > UBA10518. Next base: position 1,975 of record CAMYLK010000205.1, read on the forward strand.
CCACCTGCATGGTCGCCTTTGGCGGTTCGTTGTCCGCCTTCTGGATCATGGTGGCCAACTCCTGGATGCAGACCCCCGTCGGTGGCGATTTTATCAATAATCGCTTTATCCTCAAAGACACCTTCGCAGCGATAACCAACCCCGATGCCTTTTGGGGGATAAGCCATATGTGGATGGCATGTCTGGAGATTTCACTTTTTGTTATCGGCGGAATCAGCGCCTGGTACCTGTTGCAACGTAGACATACGGAATTTTTTCTTACCTCTTTGAAAATGATGATCGTGGCCGCCATTTTTGTTACCACCCTTCAGGTGGTGATCGGTGATGGCGCCGGAAAGTCAGTTTTTCAACATCAACCGACCAAGCTTGCCGCAATCGAGGCCCACTGGCAAACGAACCCTGAAGGTGAAGGCGCGGCCTGGAATATCCTGGCCTGGCCGGATAAAACAATACAGGACAACGTCTGGGCTGTCAGCCTCCCGTATGCGCTCAGTCTGATCACTACCCATTCACCGACCGGACAGGTTCTGGGTCTGCGGGAATTTCCGCCAGAAGATCAACCGCCGTTGCTCCTCACCTTTTATTCCTTCCGCATCATGCTGGTTATTGGCGGGGCGCTTGTTCTCTTGATGCTCTGGTCGCTGTGGGCCTGGAAGCAGGGCAAGCTGGTGCCGGATCGGGTTGATCGCCAGAAATGGCTGCTTTACAGCTGGATAGCGGCGATCCCCCTGAGTTATATTGCCATGGAGGCGGGATGGATTGTCCGGGAAGTGGGTAGGCAGCCATGGGTCATCCAGGGGGTTTTGCGGACCGAACAGGGAGTGAGCAGGCTTCCCGCAGAAACAGTGGCGGCCTCGTTGCTCGGGTTCGTGGGAATATACTCCCTGCTGTTTATACT
>CAMYLK010000206.1 GCA_947259225.1 uncultured Desulfobulbaceae bacterium
GGCAAAAGAAGCGGTTAACCTTGGCTCGATATTGATCATTCTCGATGACTCGAAAAGTTTTACGGAAAAGAAGGTATTTATTGATCCCCTCCTGGCCGTTGCCTCTGTGCACGAATCTTTGCTCAAGGCCGGTCTCAGACGTGAGGTCGGCCTAATCGTCCGCTCGGCTGCAATCAGGAACCTCCACGACATCATGCTGCTCCTGGGTACGGGTGCAGATGCGCTCTATCCATACCTCCTGTGGAGCATATCTTGTCAGTACAGTGACGAACGGCACCCCCCTCAACGGGTACTTGACAACACTTTTTCTGTTCTGCAGAAAGGTATAGAAAAGGTCATGTCCACCATGGGCATCCATGAACTTTGCGGCTATGGTCGAATCTTCTCTGCCATAGGACTAAAAACGGATCTTGCCGATATCCTCAAGCTGCCGAACTTCTGCCCCTCGGAGAGTGGAGGGCTGGGCCTTGCCGATCTCGAGGAAATGGCAGCAAAACGTTATACCCGGGCTCAGGCAACGGATCATGAGGATACATACAAAGAACCGGCCAGAAATCCCAAGGTTGGAAGGACACTTAGAAATGTGGCGGTGGGGAAAACCGGCTATCGTGAAATGGCCAGGGAACTTGCTAATATAGCCGAAGAACTTCCCACCGGAATCAGGCATATCCTGCAGGTAAAGAAGAAAGAGACAACACAACGGCTGACCATGGATAAAGTTGACCTTTCCGTGGGAGAACACGACATGCCCCTGGTCATTGCAGCCATGTCCCTGGGGTCGCAGGGTGAAAACTCCTTTCGTGCCTATGCACAAGCGGCCGAGCGAGTAAACATCATCTGCATGAATGGCGAAGGCGGGGAGATTCCGGATATGCTGGGTAGCTATCGAAAAAATCGGGGGCAGCAGATTGCCTCCGGCCGCTTCGGCGTCTTCATGGGATTTTTAAATTCCGCCGACGTTCTGGAGATCAAAATCGGCCAGGGCGCAAAACCGGGAGAAGGAGGGCACCTGCCGGGCAATAAAGTTTCAGAAATGGTGGCAAAATCAAGACATTGCAAGGCAGGAATAACCCTTATCTCCCCATCGAATCACCACGACATCTACTCCATAGAGGATCTGGCCCAGATCATCACTGAGCTGAAGACTTCCAATCCCCACGCCAGAATTTCGGTGAAAATCCCTGTGAGCAGCGGAATCGGAACAATTGCTGTCGGCGTTGCAAAGGCCGGTGCTGATATCCTCAACATCAGCGGCTTTGAAGGGGGGACAGGAGCAGCCCGCGAACATGCCAAACGTTTTGTCGGTTTACCAGCGGAAATCGGCGTCAGTGAAGCGCATCGGGCACTTGAGGAATCAGGCCTGAGAGACGGTATGGAAATCTGGGCTGATGGCGGTATGCGAAGCGGCGATGACATCCTGAAGATGATTCTTCTGGGCGCCAATCGGGTTGGCCTTGGCACCGTGGCACTTATGGGGATTGGCTGTATAAGTTGCCAAAAATGCCATCTTGACCGCTGCCCACGAGGAATTTCCACCCAGTTGCAGACGAAAAAAGATGCAGAGGCAACCGGGATGAAAGGTTTTAAGCCACGGGTAATTGACGAGGAAGTTGAACATCTTTCTCGCCTGCTCTTGGCCATTGGCGATGAACTGCGTATGCGCGTAGCAGAACTTGGTGAAACCAGGCTTCAGGATCTGGTCGGCAGAACCGACATGCTTGAGCAATACCGATTGCACAATGCTATTGATGTAACCGGGGTATTGAAAAAACCCTTTTCTGCTGTTGATCATGTAAAGCATCCAAAATCGCAAATCGTCAGAAAACCGTTAAACTACCTGACCAGGTTGATTGCCGACTTGACCATGGAGCGTTTCGCGCGGGGTGACACATTGGTACGGTTTGCCGAGGACAGGGTGCAAAGCACAGACCGCTCGATCGGCACCTATCTTGCCGGAGTCATGGAACGTAAACCCGTGACCACAAATCGTGGTGGAAAAGCGGTGTTGCAGCTTGACTCATCCGTTCCCGGAAACGGTCTCTGTGCCTTTATGTCGTCGAACCTTGAAGTCATGGTTGACGGCGGCTCTCAGGATGGGGCTGCTAAAGGAAGCATGGGAGGTCGGCTTGGAGTATTCAAAGGGCAAAACATGCTTGGCAGGCGGGTTGACGGTTCAACCGGGAAAAGTTTTGCATACGGAGCTATCGGCGGCCTTTTGATGGTGCAAAACATGGCCGACTCCAGGGCTTGTGTCCGGCTGTCCGGAGCAGATGTTGTTTTCGGTTGCCGAATAACCGCATCGGTCAGGGATGAACTGGGCAATATCGCCAGCAGAGCGCACCTGAAGGGGTTTGCCTTTGAATACATGACCGGAGGACGGGCTGTCGTCCTCGGCGATCCCGGTCCCTGGATTTGTTCCGGCATGACCGGTGGAGTAATTTATCAGTGCCTTTATCCGGAGTACGGCTTCGACCGCAAGGCCGTTGAGCGGCGTCTGGCCCGAAGTGCGCATGTTAAACTCACAACAATCTCCAGTGATGGTATAGACCATCTCAAGGAGTTGCTTGGTAAGTATATCGCAAGTTTGCAGAACGGATTTCAGGAAGACGAGGCTGCAGCAGTTTCAGCGATCCTGCAAGATCCAGAAAAACGCTTTGTGATGATAACCCCCAAACCGCTACGGCCGGCCTCGGCGGAATAATCGCCCTCAAAACCCAGCCCGTATGACCCACCATTGGATTGAGCTACAGCTCAAGCACCTGCAACTTGCATATGTATGATACTCTCAACATAATGCATTGACCAATGAGATGAGCGCTCTGGCGTATAACCAAAGACAGGGCAAAAAGACCATTTATG
>CAMYLK010000207.1 GCA_947259225.1 uncultured Desulfobulbaceae bacterium
TTTTTGTTGGAACAAACATAAAACTGCTCTGTTTTCTGGTCCAGCCGTATAAAAAGGACATACTACACCTGTCAGACCTGTAAGCAGTCCGTCTCCCTCAATCAATGTATTGAAAAATGAACCGGCTATGATGTGTCTGAAGCCGGCATCGGCAATTCTTTAATGATTACCATTTTTCCTTTTTTGCACTCCGGACAGGTGGAGATATCTTCACCTGTCAGTCGGAGCATCATTTCCCGCACCGTTTCCTCTATTTTCTCAGGTAGTTCTGCACTGGAGCCAATCAGTTGTCTTAACAGCGGAATGCTTTTCCTTTTATTCGTGTGAGCCAGGAATCCGAAGTAGCGGATCTTCATAAAACCATTCGGCAGTATATGCAGGAGAAAACGGCGGATGAACTCCTCGACCGGCAGCATTAGCTCCTTGACTTTGTCATCATCACTCCGGTCCCTGTAGTTGAAGGTGACTATGCCGTTATCTATTGATTGAATGCGGTTGTTTGTAATGACCACACGATGCGTGTAGCGGCCAAGATATTCAAGGACCTGTTCCGGTCCACCGAAAGGGGCTTTGGAGTATGCAACCCATTTTTTGTTTCCCGCTTTTACCAGTAGCTGTTCAAAATGTTTTCTGTTGGCAAGTTGAGCCGTACCTCCGGGGAAGCACAGTTTTTCCTTGTCAAATTCTTTCCTCAGCTTTTTCAGATAGCGTTTCTTGAATTCCTTGGCCAGCGATTCAGTTCTGAACAGATAGTTTTCCCTGGCGGCAATCCATTTTTTCTTGTCAAATGAAAGTACTCCTGCCGGGATGACGCAGTGAAGATGGAAATGATCCAGAAGTTTCTGGTTCCATGTATGGAGCACGGCGATATAGCCGAGTCGGCCAACAAGTCGCCACTGTGGATCTTTGGCGAACGCTTGCAGGGTTTCATTGACAGCTGCAAACAATATTGCCTGCATAACCTGCATATTGGCCAGGATGAGTGGATTGAATTCATGTGGCAAAGTAAAGACATTATGGAAATACGGACATGGCAGTAATTCCGCCTTCCGGTCGTTAAGCCACTTTTCTTTGACCAGCGTCTGACACTTTGGGCAATGTCTGTCCCGGCAGGAGTTGTATGCATTCTGCCTAAAACCGCAGTGATTACATTCCTCGATATGCCCACCGAGTTCCGCCGTGCGGCATACTTCGAGATGACGCATAGCTTTGAACTGCTCAGAGGACAAAATGTTTTCTCGTCGGTAATCCTCACCGTACATGCGAAAAATATCTGCTATTTCCGGTTGCCTTTCATCTTGTATCATCATTGTCGCCCTCCTTTTCCAGTTCGAGAAAATCAAGAGGGCTTTTGAGATCGGCGTATCTGGATGGTACGATATGGAGGTAAATCGTTGTGGTTTTTATTGAGGTGTGGCCAAGAAGTTGACTGATGGTGTAGAGGTCGTATCCATTATATAAAAGGTGGGTAGCAAAGCTATGCCGCAGGGTGTGAGGACTGCACTCTTTAGTTATACCGGCTTTTTTTTAGCGACATCAAAAGCTTTCCTTGCAGACGCATAAGTAAGGTGTGAATCTGCTTTCCGTCCGGGAAAAAGCCAAGACGCGGGTGAGTATTTTCGCCAATATTCCCTGAGTTCCCCAAGGAGTTTCTCTGACAAAACAGTATAGCGATCTTTACGCCCTTTGCCTTGAGCAACTCGGATTACCATACGTGAAGGATCGCTCTCAATATGCTCTGGCTTAAGACAAATCACTTCTCCGACTCGCAGGCCGGCACTGTACATTGTCTTGAGCAGAACCCGATGTTTTAAGTTTTTAACACAGGAAAGGAGATGCGCGACCTCCTCCATGCTAAGAACAGCAGGCAGCTTTCTGCCTCGTGGACGGGGCGGCAGGCCAAAACGGTCATCAACCTCTCTATCACAGATGTGTCTGTAAAAATAAGTGATGCCACTGAGATAATTCTTGCATGAACTCCAGGCTAATTTCCGCTCTGTAAGAAGATGGCGGAAATAGTCCCGAACTTGATCATCCGTCAATTTGTCCGGTGATTGGTTGTAGAATTTTGCCAAGCCTTTGATGCCTGTGACATAACCTTTCTTGGTGTGCTCTGAAAAGCCATACAGGGTCATGCGGTCAATCAGTTGAGTTCTGAGATCACTGCTCATAACAATACCTCCTTGGTTAAAATGAATAAAGAAAACATCGCCAAGGAGATATTCTAATATGAGACAATAAAACTCAGGTGATATTTATTTGAACGGCAGGAATAAAAAAATGGGCGGGATGGGCTGGTACTAATCCGCATAGCGGTTGAGTTCAAGTCTAATATTCAGCCTTAAAAATTTCTCATGGATATCCACTGGACATATTGACACTTAAATATTCATTCACGAAGTCAACATTGAGTTCATAGCAGAAATTGAAAGTCGGTAGGTGAAGATAATAGAATAGTGTTTTATCAGTTGTTGCGCAAAACAAAATGCTTCAAAGGCACGGCGAGAAAATATCCTCAGAGCTTAACTTAAAGCAAGGCAATGGGCCGCAATTACTGATAAAACCAATGAACTCAACCCGATTCCACGTGGGAATTCCTGTCTATTTTTCTATGGGTATTTAATGATAGGTAAATGTTTGGCGTGTGGCTGAATGAAACAGATTTTGGGTGGCTGTTCCTACAAGTTTCCATAATCTTCCATGCATTGAAAATCCTCTTTTGTTCTTTTTTTGTTGGAACAAACATAAAACTGCTCTGTTTTCTGGTCCAGCCGTATAAAAAGGACATACTACACCTGTCAGACCTGTAAGCAGTCCGTCTCCCTCAATCAATGTATTGAAAAATGAA
>CAMYLK010000208.1 GCA_947259225.1 uncultured Desulfobulbaceae bacterium
AATCAAGGTAGAACAGCCAGTTACCCGACTGCCCCCTCACAGATCCCGGCGTGCGGTTTTCCCGCACCGGGCTCCTCAAGTATACTCGCTTCCGCAATTTACTTAAAACAGTAATTTCACCCTTTGGCGTTTTGGGCGTTCCACTATGTATGGCTGCAAGACGTTGAAGTGTTTCAGCAGTTCTTCAAATCCCTTCCAGTTGTAGCTCTTCCTCTGACTCCTGCGGTTCAGCCACTTGTGAAGTATTCCCATTGCGGTATGGTGAAATCTGCATATGCTCCTCAAGTTGCCTATTACCCCGTAGTAGTTAAAGTAGCCTCTCAACTTGCTGTTTAACTGCTTAAACATTTCCTTCAACTTCATGTTCCTGTTTATCCTGCACCACATGGTAAAGTTGGCTAATGACTTTTGTAATTTCTCCGGCGATGTCCGTCTTTTAAGGTGTGCTTTTCCGCTCATGTCCCTGTCCCAGTAGTATTCAAATCCCAAAAATGTGAATCGGCTGCTCCCTTGTGTTTCTCGTTTGAACTCAATGATCCGCGTCTTTTCCTCTGCCAGCTCCAGTCCATATTTTCCCAGCCGCTTCTTTAACATCCTGTAAAAGCCTTCCGCATCCCCTTTGTTCTGAAATGCGCTTACATAATCATCGGCATACCTTATTATATATGCCCGGCCACTGCTCTCATTCCTTACCAGTTTGTGAAACCACGTGTCCAGCACATTGTGCAAATACACGTTTGACAGTACAGGGGAGATGATTCCTCCCTGCGGCGTTCCTGTTGCCGGATGCTTTACTTTTCCGTCTGTCTCCAGCACTCCGGCTTTCAGCCACTTTTTGATCAGCCTCAGCAAGGCTCCGTCTTCTATCCGCTCTCTCAGCATCTCTATCATCCGGTCATGGTCCATGTTGTCAAAAAATCCCTTGATGTCCGCTTCCACTACATAATTAAACCTCTCGAATTGCAGTTTCCCCGTCAGTCTCTCTACCGCATCCAGTGCTCCCTTGTTCGGCCTGTACCCGTAGCTGCACCACACAAAGTCCTGTTCGTATATGGCCTCCAGTATCCGCTTTACCGCTACCTGCAGCAGCTTGTCTTCTATCGCTGGTATGCCCAACGGTCGATGTTCGTCTTGTCCTTTTGGTATGTAGTGCCGCCTGATCAGTTTCGCCCTGTACTTCTTCCTCTTAAGACGCTCCACTAAGTCCCTGACGTTTTCCTTCAGGTTCCTACCGTATTCCTGTGCGCTTATCCGGTCGACTCCATATGCTGCATTCTTCCGTATATGCCGCCAGCAGTCCAGCAGGTTTTCCTCATTGAGCATCTCATAGAGGTTGCCAAATCGGTGCTTCTTCTGTTTCTTCGCCTTGTTCGCTATCCCCAGTAACGAGGTGTGCATTACTTTTCCGGCCCTCCTTGTCCAGTTAATGTTTTCCGTTACTGACTTCGTATACCTGTCAGCCCCTTCCCCCTGCGGACGGCTCTCCCGCCCTCTGAGTACTATGAGCTGATCTGACTCCCTGACTGCCTTCGGCTTCCCTTCTTTTAGTTGGTTCACCTACCTGCTTCATTTTCCGGCTGCGTCTTCCACTTTCGTTTAGAGTCCGGCTTGCTTCTGTGTCCGGGTTTCCCCTTTTGTGGCTAAATATCCGTATCTCTTGCTTGAGTTTCCGTCACCCCTTCCCTTGAATCAGGAACGGTCAGGGCCTCCCGAGTTCTCAACGCTTCTCTCCAGACATACCACGCTCTTTGTTGACCCCGGCAGTCCCTCCAGAACCCTACCCTGTCTTTTCGGTTCCTTTGTGTTGGCTTCTGGCACGTTAACACCATCGCCGACTGCTTTCAATTTACACTAACGAGGCTGTGTCAAGCTTCAGGGAGTGCGGCCTCCCCTGCGGTCTACCTGGTTCCCTGTGTACGCTTCATCCGATTCGTTCAGCTTTCGCCTCCTACACGGATGCAACACTCGGTACGGGTGGCTGGTTAGGCCTTGCCCGATTGGGACTCTCACCCTATAAGAAGCGCCAAGCTTTCCTCGGCGCACTAACACAGAAATCACCTACTTTTTCCCAGGGTTAAGTCGCGGAAAAAAGTTAGGTGGATTGTCTTGTTATTGGCTAATTCTTATTTTTTATGCTTTTTAAATATGATTCAAGCTGACGCTTTGATTTTTTTTCTTCAATCCGTAAATTAACGTTTATTTTTGAATTGTTATATTTTGAAAATTCTGGCCATCCCAAAATTGTCAATGTTACGCCTGAGACAATTTCTTCTTTTAATTTTTCGAATTGCTTCTCTATTTCTTTTTTGACAATAGGGTATCTTTCATCAATTATTGATACTGGTGGTCGAACATAAATATAAACATCTATTTCGTTATTTATTAATGCTCCTGACCAAGAATCGAAGTCAAACATAAATGAAAATTCATCTTTTGCTTTTATTCTCTGAATATAGTCATTTATAATGCCTTCTAAAATCATTTTTTCTTTAGCATTTATTTCTTGGGCATAAACAGGCATAATAGAAATGACAAAAATAAACAATGATAGAATCTCCATTTTTATTTTCCCATAAAGCATATCAACAAGCATATAAGTTGATAGCTGACCTTAAACCAACAACAAGCCGAAAAAGCGTCCTATAACACTCGTTCATCTCCAGCGCGTTGTTATGTGTTGATATCTTGACCTCGATATATTTTCAAAAGTCTAAGAGTTTGCAAAATCTCTGAACCATAGTTCTCTTTTATATCAATAGAATCATATAAATTATTGATTATTGTTTTAAACTCGATAACATGATCAATGCCAATTGATGAAAGATGCTTTATTGTTTCTTCTTTTTTG
>CAMYLK010000209.1 GCA_947259225.1 uncultured Desulfobulbaceae bacterium
ACCCCAACCATCTCCCCTTTGAGATTGAAGAGAGGCCCTCCTGAATTGCCAGGATTAATTGAGGCATCTGTCTGGATAAAGTTGCCGTATGACTCGTTGTTGATTGCTCGCCCCTTGGCGCTGACAATACCAGCGGTGACGGTCTTCTGCAGCCCGAATGGGTTGCCGATTGCAAGCACCCATTCACCGACCCGCAACTTGTCTGAGTCACCGAAGGAGACAAATGGCAGATCTGCCGTGGGCTCAATTTTTATTAACGCCACGTCGCTTTTGGGGTCACGTCCAACAATGGTTGCCTCAAATTCTTCAAAGGTATTAAGGGTGACATGTATTTCATCTGCTTCCTCTACTACGTGGTTGTTGGTTAGAATGTAGCCATCAGCAGTAACAATGACTCCGGAACCCAGGCTCGTTCTTTTCATCTCACGCTTGGGGGCCTTCTCAGGCCTGTCCGGCATTCCAAAGAAACGCTTGAAAGGTTCCGGAATTTCCATATCGTCAGGGAAAAAGAATTGATGCGGTGAAGATGAAACAGCAACGGTCTGGGTCGTGTAAATATTGACAACTGTAGGACTGAGTTTCTCTGCCAGATCAGCAAAATCAGGGGGATAAGCACCCTGTGCGGAACGAACCGAGAAAAGTGTCAAGGCCAATCCCATGAAAAAAAGAATTGCTCCAGGTAGAATATGCTTTCTGTAATGAAGTACGTAAACCATTGTCTGTCTCCTTATTAGAACCTGCAATATTTAGCCGAGTAAAAGTAACAAATACAAATATCAATGAAAAAATCATTGCAATCAAGTGTTATGGCTTAAATGATAAACATTTTATTTTGAAAGGCAATATGGCAAAAATGCATAGTTAAATTTTGCCGCATTATGCTGCTATGTTTAAAGGAGATGATGATGCAGGGTGAAAAAGGTTGTCAGGAAAATTATCAGACCACGTGAATCAACCATACAATTCTTGACACCTTATTATATACTTGCTAATAGCTGAAGTCCGATTCTGCAATCATTATTGAGTCGGGCAAATGTTCAAAACTGCCACCCTAGCTCAGTTGGTAGAGCAACTGATTCGTAATCAGTAGGTCGTCGGTTCAACTCCGATGGGTGGCTCCAGTAATAGAGTGGGTTTCAGGGTTTTGCCCTGGAGCCCTTTTTTTGTTGGTGCTATAATGTGGAAAGGCTAAAATGCGTAATATTTGATTGACGGATACCTTTTTCTGTCAGTACGCCAGGGCGCGCATATGAGGTCTCCCACGAAAAATTTAGTATTTTTCAAACTTTTGCTTTTGGCAGGATTTTATTTTGTTGGATGTTTCAAACAGATTATTGCTTGGGAATGCCCCGTTTTTAATTGATGAAGACTTGATAGTATAAGGTGAAAATTTAAATATAATGACTTAGCTTTTATTCGTAGCGCAATAATTAAGTATGCTGCCCGTATGCCGTAATCGGCTGTTGTTCTCACAGGTTAAAGTCCTGTAGGGGGAGTTGTCCGTACGCCTCCTTAGCACCAGGAAGCAGCGTCCGAGTAATCGGGGGTTGTAAGTTTCCCATGGGCAAAGATGCTGGCCGTAATGAAAATGAACCTATATGTAGCCTCGTCAACTAAATGGAGATGCCTACCTTTTGGACATCAAGGGAAGGCCGTTGCATTTGAGATGTGAGAACGGAAGCGTTTTAAATGATCTCTCGGGGTAGCAGGGATGGCATGTATCGGAAGAATAACAGCACAGTGCGGGAGACCCAATGTGGTAGTGGCACAGGGCTGCTAACTGGTGGATATAAGGCTTGCCGAAAGTCCATTGGGCCACATTGGGAGTCGGAGGGGTTCAAAGTACCGTTTGAGGACAAGGGACAACATAACCTTTGACCGAGGAAAGGGACCCTACTTTGTTCAAGCAACCAAAGAGTGGAGGATAAGGAGATTGCATAATGCTAGTAACTCCTGAACAAATCAGGACGCTACAGAGGAAGCTCTATTGTCAGGCCAAGCAGGAATCAGATTTCCGTTTCTATTCTTTGTACGATAAGGTGTGCCGGGCAGACATCCTGAGTCATGCTTATCAGTCTGTCAGGGCAAATAAGGGCGCGCCGGAAATTGACGGCGTGAGCTTTGAGTCCATCAAGGAGGGAGAAGGGGAGATTATATTTCTGCAGAAGTTGGAACAGGAATTGAGGGAGAAACAATAACGGTGTCAACATAAATGAAAAGCGCTCTCAATTTTGGCCCATAAGCTGGGTCGGGCCGTATATTATGTGCTCAAAAATCAAAAGGCTTTTGATTTGAATAAGTTTTTAGCCACATAATTTGGAGGGGACGGATCAGCCAGACGCCTAACTGGAACCAAACGGAACAACGAGCATGACAAATATCTGATGACTAAGGAGAATCAGCCTCCATGTGCAGCGCAAGCACTATAAGATATTATGCCGTGCAGCCCGGCAGCCAGATGCTTTGATTGGCGATCCGTCCCGCTCCTTTGCATACTGTGAGCAGCATGAATTTTGTCGCGGTTCTGCCCCTTCCCCGAGCCCGCAACTAACTGGGGGATTGTTGTATCATTACCCTGTAGTTTTGATTAGGACGGTATAAGGGGCACATAATTGTTTCTAGGTCGCAACGAGCTTCGTACTCTTTGCAGCTGACCGGCAAATCAATAAAGCCTTTGGAGTGCCGGAGGTTGAACCTCAATAAGTGTTTGGTGCAGGACCCGCCGGTAGTGTCAAGAATCTTTCGCACATTTCATTTGGCTGTGGCCTCGGTATAGTTTTCAGGCAGCTGTCATTTTCTTCTCCAATTCCATTTCTCTTAACAAATCCATATTGAGATACCTTTT
>CAMYLK010000210.1 GCA_947259225.1 uncultured Desulfobulbaceae bacterium
TAACCGTCGTATTGGGGCCAAAGGCGCCTATATTGTTGGCATTGACCCGCAAATGTACACCCGGGGAAAAATGGTACGATCACCTGAGTCCTTATTCCAGTGATGTCGTCCAGTCAGTCCAGTCGAATCCGTCCATGCATTCCAGAGGAAGCCGTCCACCTAATCCAGTGATCTCGACCACCCTTTATCGGAGCGAAGCGACGCAGTAGTTTTTATCCTTACATTTCTTAATCCTATTGTGTCAAGTTTGCTTTCTGTTTTCTCATTGATCCTCCTTTCAGTTGAATTTGAATTTTATGAGCGTTATGAACCAACCGGTCGAGAATGGCATCGGCGAGAGTGGGATCACCGATCTGTTCGTGCCAGTGCTCCATCGGAAGTTGGCTGGTGACCAGGGTTGATTTTACCCGGTGGCGGTCTTCGAATATTTCCAGTAGATCATGGCGCTGCTCTTGGTTGAGTTTAGAAAGTCCATAATCGTCCAGAACCAGTAAATCAGTTTTTGCAAACCCGGTCAGCATTTTGAGATAACGGCCATCTCCTTTGGCAATGCTCAGATCTTCAAAGAGTCTTGAAATTCGCAAGTAGTTTGCCGTGTATCCTTCCCGGCATGCCTTTTGAGCGAAGGCACAGGCCAGATAAGATTTACCGGCGCCTGTTGGTCCTGTGATAATAAGATTCTGGTGGTGCTTGATCCATTGGCAGTCAGCAAGTTTTGTAATAACTGATTTATCCAGATTTCGAGGATGCCTGAAGTCAATATCTTCTATACAGGCATTTTGCCTTAGTTTTGCTTTTCGTAGTCTGGTCTGTAGACGCCTGTTTTCCCGAACATTAGCTTCTCGGTCAAGAAGCAAAGCCAGGCGTTCCTCAAAGCTCATGTCATTGATGTCATTCATTTCCAATTGTTCTTTTAGAGCCTGTTGCATTCCTGAGAGACGCAAGGCTTGCAATTGTTCTATTGTCGGGTGAGTAAGCATATCTTTCCTCTTATTGTATGAGTTGATTTTGATAGTATTGAGATCCGCGAATATTATGGTGCTGAATTGGAGTAGAAGTCTCTTTTTCCTGTAATGGTTTCGTGTCCAGGCCATTTTTTAAAATAGATTCCACACTTCGATAGGATGTTGATCCTATGGCAAGAGCCCTTTCACAGGCGGCTTCAAGCCGAGTATCGGTGTAGCTTTTTCCAAGTCTCAGGATGCCAAACAGAGTTCGATAAGCCTGCTGAGGGTAAGGCCTTGAGCTCAGAATCACTTTCGTCAGCTTCGTCGTTTGCGGCCCGATTTTTGTTGCCCAGCGGAGAAAACGTTCTGGTGTCCAGCCCAGATACTTTTGATGCTTCGTTGACATATGTTCTTTTGCCGTGGTGTGCCGACCTGGCTGGAAGCTTCGTAAATGGCTGGCAACTCTTTTGCCCCGGAAAAAACATTCTACAGTTTTCGTGGTGAAACGAACCTCAACCTCTTTTTTCACCAGCTGATATGGCACGCTGTAATAATGCCGGGCAACCTCTATATGATAGTCAATATTTACCGTTGCTTTTTTCCACTCGGCAAATTGGTAAGAATTTTCCGGTAATGGTTTCAGGGCAGGTTTGTCGAGCTCTTTAAACATGCTGGTTCTTGTCCCCGGCATTTTTTGAAAAGGCTTGTTGTTCATCTTATGCAGCAGTTTTTTAATCTCATTGTTTAGCTCTTGCAGGCTGAAAAAAGTATGGTTCCTGAGCTTGGCAAGAATCCAGCGTTCAACAATCTGTACTCCTGTTTCAACCTTTGCCTTGTCTTGTGGCTTCCGGACCCGAGCCGGCATCACGACGGTTCCATAATGGGTGGCCATATCTTGGTATGTTGGATTAATATCCGGCTCATAGTAGCATGCCTTACTAACGCCACTTTTTAAGTTGTCCGGGATTAGCACTTCCGGTACTCCTCCAAAAAATCGCAAGGCGTTTACATGCGAGTTGATCCAATCCGGCAAACTCTGGCTCCAAGTTGCTTCTGCATAGGTGTAATTGCTTGCCCCCATTACAGCTACAAAGATCTGGGCATACTTTATTTCCCCAGTCAATCGGTCAATGATCTCCATGGTCTGGCCAGCATAATCAACAAACATTTTTTCTCCGGCCCGGTAATCCTGGCGCAGAACCACATCAATTTTTTCCGACCACCGTGCGTACTCATGGCAAAACCAGCTATACTGATAACCATTTTGATTTCTCTCTTTATATTCGTGCCAAAGAAGAGCGAGGGTAACTCCTTTGCGCCGCAGTTCTTTGTGGACCTCTGTCCAGTCTGGATACGCCTTGTTCCGCTTTGATGTTCCTGTAGCCGAAGGAAACAATAGCTTCTCAAGTTCGGCATCATCCATGTCACCTGAAATAGGCCATGATAAACCGGCTGCACTGGCACGAAGCAAATAGTCTCCTATAGTGCTGTGGCCAGTTGAGCAACTCTGGGCTATTTCTCTGTTGCTCAATTTACATTCAAACTTCAATCGTAAAATTTCACGTATCTTGCGCATTGATAACCTCTTTGCGGGCATTACCATCCTCCTTGAAATTATTGTAAAAGGAGGTAGTGATACCATCATTTGTGCTGCGCAGCTACGCTATGAAAAAGTGGACGGATTCCTCTGGAATCGATGGACGGAATCAAATGGAATCAGTGGACGGATTCGAATGGAATGGGTGGACGACTTGGAATGGAATCAGTGGACGACTTGCTCTGGAATACGCACCCCTAGAATGTTTGTTGCGGTTTTACTAGCACAAAGCTAACAATAACCGATCACTTTCCTGGTGTTGACATTTTATTCCTATTGAACTAAGCATGATATTTC
>CAMYLK010000211.1 GCA_947259225.1 uncultured Desulfobulbaceae bacterium
GAATTAATAATGTGAAAACCCTAAACAAATTTTTCATGGTAATGATCTCACCATCATGTTCAATGGCCATGCCCTTACCGCAGATCTCGCCAAAGACGCACATATGGCCATAAACCCCCTTCTGCTGAGCAAGGGCAGACTCAAAGTTGTAGACGAAAGTTTTGCCGACATAGTTCTGGTACCACTCGTCAAACACGTTACAAAGAAAAGTGCCGTAATCATCGGAATCGACTGATCAATTGTAAACCACAGAGTCCGAGGTGCCCGGCTTGGCAGCATCTGATCCCAGTACCGGGAATTCTATCGAGTCCCAATATGGTGGAGCAACTTCCTTGAAGGTTTTCGCCTCAACACAGGCATTAAATTGAATTGCCCGGGGTTTCACCTCGTCACGGATAAAGCAATAAATTTCAAGGAGTTCCACCGAATTCCATACTTTATCAAAGGTCGGTTTGCCGCCCTTGGTCTTGCGTTGCATGTCGTGCAGTTCCTTCGGGCTATCAATGCTTAAGCCCACCAGGAAATTATGTTCTCTTAGAAACTCGCACCATTCGTTATCCCGCAAAGTTCCGTTGGTCTGCAGGTCATTATGGATAATCTTGTTGCCCATGTGCTTGCGTTCATAGGCTGCAACCTTTTTAAAGAAATCAAACCCGCAAAGGGTCGGTTCGCTGCCCTGCCACGAGAAGATTATCTCGTCATGATCCTGTCCCTCGATGTACTGCTTGATAAACTCTTCTAGGACCTCATCAGACATTCGCCAGTTGTTCTTGGTTGCCAGGAGATCCTCCTTGTGGAGATAAAAACAGTACGAACAGTTCAAATTGCACATCAGGACAATGGGCTTCGCCACAATATGAATGCCTTGCGGCTGGTTGTCATTAATCGTCTCTTTCATCTTTGCCTATTTGAACACTTCAACAAGAGGGGTTCCAACAGAACCTGAGGGAGGTTTAATTTCAAGGTAGGCAGCTATTGTAGCTACTATATCACAGGGGTTGACAAGCCTGTTAATTGTCTTGGCAGGAACACCGTTGCCGGCGAAGAAAATAGGGACATAGGTATCATATTTCCATGGGGAGCCATGGATTGCAGCAATATTGTCGATGCCCATTTTTTCAGCTTCTTCGGTTGAGTGTAAAAACCAGTAATGCTCAGCTACCATATGAATGTTACCGGAACGTACAGGATGAAAACTGCGGCGGATCTGATTCTGGATAGGAGATTCGGTTATTCGCCCGGCCAACAGGTCACTCCGTGTCATGGCATAGATAATGCCCTCCACTTTCATCATTTCTGATGCGACAAATCTTTCAACTTCTGCAACATCGAGTTTAGTTTGCTGTATGGCGTCAAGATTGAGGTAGAGATAGGGATGGCTGTGCACAGAAACAAGATCATCACGGCCATAGCGCTCCTTAAGCGCTTTCAGCAAGGGATAGTCTTGCTTGAACCAGTCCAGTGGAAAGCGGCCTGTTTTCATGCCATATTCAGCAATGTATTCCGGAGCCTCGGGTGCTCCATGATCAGCAGATAGAACAATCAGGGAGTTGTCGATACCGACCTTTTTGTCTACATATTGAAAAAGCTCGGCCAGCAGCCGATCCAACCGCAGGATATTGTCCTCCGTTTCAAGGCTGGAGGGTCCAAAAAGATGGCCCACATAGTCAGTTGATGAAAAACTGATGGCCAGATAATCGGTCGCATCACCTTGGCCGACCTTTTCATTGTCAATGAGGGTTTTGGCAAAATCCAGGGTCAGTTCGTCGCCGATGGGGGTCAATGTAAGCAGCAAGTAAAAATATTTAGAGCTTCCATCTCCGAGGGAATGGGGGAAGGTTCTGCCCAATTCTGCAAAGGCCGCTTCATAAGGACGATTATCAATATCTCCGGCAATATAGGAAGAGCGATCACGCAGGAGGTCCCAGGTTTTTCCTTTGTAGCGGTCGGCCGGTTTGGTCGCGTTCCATTGCTTCACCCATTGAGGATAATCGTCATAGTAGTAGGTGCTAGTAACAAAATTTCCACTGCTCTTGGAGTACCAGAAGGCCTTGCCGGCATGTCCTCCCGGCAGGATGGCGCCGCGGTCCTTGACCGAAACACTGAATACCCGTGACTGACCGCCATTGTTAACAACAAGCTCATCACCAATCGTGCTGGTCAGCAGGTTGCGAGGTGAGACTCCTTTGTGGAGTTTTGGTTTGCTGCCAATAATATGATGGCGAGCGTCTTCAGTGCTATATACGAATTCGCCGGTTTGCTGATCGATCCAGTCATTTGCGATAATGCCATGTCTGGCTGGATCTGTCCCTGTGGCAAGCGTCGCGTGGCCTACAGCCGTTTCCGTGTTGGCATGCTGGTAGTGGGCATTATTATAATGGGTACCTTTATCCAATAGATAACGAAAGCCCCCTTTGCCGAGACGCTCCTTAAAACGCATCGGCAGGTCACCACGCAATTGATCTACGGTGATCTGCAGAACAAGTTTTGGTTGGTTCTCTGCTGCATGTGTTAGCAGGACAATTCCAAACAAAGAAAAACAGACAAAAGCAAGCTGAATGAATATTTTCATTTTGTTATCCTTTTCAACAAACAATTATAAAATTAGAAGCCTGTGTTGCTATGGTGGAACTATTCCTTCCGCAAAAAAACAACCTCGAAATTCTTTTGCAAAGCGGCCTGGTAATAAAATCCGGCCAGAGCGTCTTTTTCTGCGTAATAATAAAGGGTATAGGTAGATCCAGGATACCCTTCATCCTCCAGCTTAATGAAGAGTTTATTTAATCCCTTCCATTCGGAGACCTTGGCCTCTGCAACATTGATCTCTTTG
>CAMYLK010000212.1 GCA_947259225.1 uncultured Desulfobulbaceae bacterium
CTGATAAAGTCAACTGGTGTGCTTTCTGCCAGACTTGCAGATCCTTGAAATTTTTCATTGTATAATAATTAAGTAAATTATCCTTTTTCCGCTGACCGCTGACCGCTGACCGCTGACCGCTTTTTATCCCAATTCTTCTATTAATCTTCAACAGTTTCTCATATAGACAATTCCCCCTCCGGTCTTCTCTTCCACCTCCTGTGGAGCCAGAAATACTGCTCCGGGTACTGCCGGATAAAGCCTTCCAGTACCTTGACATGCCGCTGGGTGAGTGACTCCACCGTGTCAGCATCCAGTATTTCCACTTCCTGGTGCAGGATCTTGAATTTTCCAGGCCCGGAGCGGATTGCTGCTCCTACAAGAATCGGAACTTTATACTTTAAGGCCAGTTGAGCCGGGCCCGGTTGGGTGGCAGCCTGTTTTCCAAAAAAATTGACAAACACCGCATCCCGGCCGGCATTCTGGTCCGCGACCAGGCCGATAGCTTCATGGTTTTTCAGGGCTCTAAGCAAAAGCTTCCTGGCGCCCTTGGAACCGGCCACCTGCATTCCCAGGTCGTTTCTGCGCCGGGTGATAAAACGGTCAATGTATGGGTTTGATTGTTTGGTGGCAGCAACTGTAATAGTGGAATTGATAATGGCCGCCGCTGCCGCACCCTGGAGCTCCCAGTTGCCCAGATGGCCGGAAACCATGATCAGGCCGCCCCCTTTTTTCAGCAGCCTTTTTACTACTTCAATATGTTTCACCTCTATCATCTGCAGGACGCTGTCGATCAGCTTTGGAGCAATCATCAGTTCGATAAAGCTCATGGCAATATTCCGGTATGTTTGGCGTGCCAGTTCAGTCAGTTCAGCAGAGGTTTTTTCAGCATCAAAGGCAATTTGCAGATTATCAAGGACGATCTGTTTCCTGAAGCCCATATGATAAACCAGAGAGCCCAAGCCCTTAGCCAATCTGTATGTAAAATTTAAGGGCAGGATGGCAAAGATGAAAAAAACAGACCGCAGTGCTGCGTATTGGAGGAAATGTGACAGTTTCTTCATATAAATATAAGTTTATTTGTATTAAAGGCCTGGGGACAGAATTCAATTCTGTCCCCAGAAATCATACTGGAAACTTTGCCCCTTGACCCCTGGAAACCTATTAAAAAATAAAAACCCCCTGCAGGAAAATCCTGCAGGGGGTTTGTTGTGCTTGGTCTATCTAATTTCGTTACGTAATGATACTGAAATTAGAACTTCATGCTGAGTGCATGGGCCAACAGGTAAACGTCTTCAGTATCAGTTGCGCCATTGGCACCCTCAAAGAAGTCACCGGTTTTCAGGTAGGAGAAGTGGGCATTGTAGTTCAGGTTATCCATGATCTTGTAACCCATGCCAACACCAAATTCCCATCCCATTTCATCATCAAATCCGTCACCTTCATCGGTGGCTGCAAAGTAGCCGACTTCACCGGAAAAGGACAGACGCGGAGACATGGCGTACTTGGTATAGGCGCCAAGTGACCAGACGCCGGATGAACCCTGCTCGAAGAAGATCGGGTTACAACCGCCGTTGCCTGCACCAATACTTAACGGATTGTCGCAGTTCAGCAGGTTCATGTAGTCACCGGTCATGATCTGGTAGGGGTTGTAGTCCTTACCAACACCGGCGGCTGATCTAAACATAGCCTCGGAGTCGTTGTCGGTGGGATCGTCATCACCTGTCTGCATGAAGAACAACCCGCCGAATGTCCAGTCCTGCATCTTCCAGCTGCCGTCAACCGCAACACCTAAAGCGCTTCGGTCTGATGCATCGTCAAATCCCGGTTCGGGCGGGCCGTCACCGAAGTCATAGTTGACCTCGTACTCCAGGCCGAAGCTGCCAAAGGTATAGTTACCGTAGAGCCTTAACTGGGTGGTGATAAGAGGATCATCATCAACTTCGATGGTGGCATTCCTTACGGCCCAGACGGCACCGATTGTCTTACCGAAGCTGGCTTTGTAGCTCAGGTCGACGTAGTAACCGTCAGTATCACTGTCACTCACCGTTCTTGCTGCATCGTTTTCAACGATTTTCTGGGTGAAGAGCAGCATACCCCAGTTTTCGGGCAGCATGTTCGGCCACCACATGAGACGGTCGCCCTGACCACTGGAGTTCATGAAGCTTCCAGCCCAGGCACCGGCAGGCGTGCGTCCGAAACGTGTTTTACCCCAGGGGGATACCCATTCCATGTAGACGTGTTTGAAATCCGCGTCACGATCACTATTAATGGATCCGCCGCCCAAGCCAGAACCTAAAACAGCACGGTCTATAAAACGGATCTCGCCTTTCATGGAGATCTTGTCGTTCACCTGCAGTACGGGCAGGATTTTGAATGAATAGATATAAAAGGCGTCGTTGCCATTTGACTGGTCCCGGACATCAGCACCGCCGGGAAGGCCCAGACCACCGTCTACCACGGCACCGGCCAGAACCCACTGACCCGCCACTGACCACAGGGCTACGCCCGGAGCGGTTGGGGTGGGTACACGGGGCGCGGTGTCTGCTTCAACCTCTGTTGCCCTGCTCGGCTGGTCAAGGGCCAGGGCATTGGCGGTTACACCAAGTACCAGGCCAAGTGCCGCTACTGTTGCTAAAACTTTTTTCATCTCTTATCTCCTCTTTTGTGTTTTGGTTGATGTTTACCATCTTTCTCCAACATACAACGTCAATTAATAATTTATACCCTTGTTCGTTTTTGGTCACCCTGCACCTGCCGCAATCCTTCTGCTGGCAACGGGCGAACCTTTCCCCCCAAGAGTTAAATTACATGCTTCTAACAACTTTTTTGTGCATTTGTCAAGTT
>CAMYLK010000213.1 GCA_947259225.1 uncultured Desulfobulbaceae bacterium
TTGTATAGGTTTGTGCTACGGCGTGGCCTATACTGTCACTCAATTGGCGGGATACCTTGGCGTCGGCCCGTGGATCGAGCACCCGTATACCAACGAATTGTGGGACGCCCTGCTATATGCATCAGTACCGGAAGATTTGGAGTTCTCTTTCGGCGGTATTAACCATTTGTGTTGGATCCTGAATTTTAAATATCGGGGTAAGGATTTGTATCCAGAGATCAGATCCCTTCCAAGCGTTCCGACCGTATATGAGTCTGACGGCGTGCGTTGCGAGATGCTCAAGGCCTTTGGCTGGTGGTGTACAGAAAATCATTGGCATATGACGGACTATGTTCCTTATTTCCGCAAGAATTCCGAGACAATCGACCGCTTCCTACCTCGTCGCTGGAATCTCATGGACCTTGTGAACGAACGGGCCTTGCTGACCGAACAGAAAACCTGTGAAATTCTGGAAGGCAAGCTGCCTTTGCCTTTGCGCCGCAATATGCTCAACGCACCCAGGATAATGAATGCTGTAACCTCAGGCGAGCCCGTGCGCATTAGTGGTAACTTGCCAAACCGAGGCCTCATTGACAACCTACCGGCTGATTGCACCGTGGAAGTACCAATCACGGTAGATGACAATGGACTGCATCCCCAGGCGGTCGGTGTCTTGCCCGCCCAGTGCGCAGCCCTGTGTCGAACCAACATCAATGTCCAGGAACTGCTGGTCAATGGGGCGCTGTCAGGGGACCGGGAGGCTGTCAAGCATGCCTGCATGCTTGACCCGGTTACGTCCGCCGTGTGTACGCTAGATCAGATTTCCGCTATGACCGAAGAACTGTTCGAAGCCCAGTTGCACTGGCTACCCGATTTTAAATGATATTTGGTAGGGTATGTCCTACAATTTACCACTTCCAGAACAACACGAACTTCAACCTACACATGCGGGCTGAGGCGTTTTAGAAGTTGCCTCAAAATGGGATCCCGATTGAGCTAAGGATTCGCAGGCCATTTTGCACTAAAAGAGTAAAAAGAATGTAACTACGAGTTATAAAAAGAAAATATGGTCATGTTTCAACTGGGACTGAACGGTAAGATTACACAACCTGGCGGGTCAGGGTTTTCTGGGGGACAACGTGTTGAAAATCTCCCCGCTTGAGCGCTCTTATGAAATCAGCTCGGTCTGTGATTGGAGTGGTGAAATGCGTTGAAACTGATCCAACCTCGTCAAGAGTATGGGCATCACTTCCACCCACCGGCTTCAGGCCGTAGTCAACCTGCCAGGAGAGTACAGCTTCATTTTCCTGCTGGCTGTTTCTGCCGTTTACTCCTTCGACGATTGTACACAGTTGCTTTTTAATGAGATGTTCGGAAACGCTTCTTCCTTTACGGAAAGGGTGAGCGGCAATGGCGACACCACCGGAATTTCCTACATACTGCAGTAGAAGGTTGGCAGACAGACCGGGGATGAGCTGTTCAAAGGGGCCGAAAAGGAGAAAATCACCCTCCTGGGTAGAGTATTCCTGACCGAAGAGAACACAAAGGCCGTTGGATTGGACCCCTTCCTTTATCTTTTTACGCACATCCATTGTATCGTGGTCAGTTATGCAAATTCCCTGAACTCCCTTGAATGGGGCTTCTGCCAGAAGGTCAGTGAGAGGGATTTGACTGCACGGTGACAAGTTGGTATGAACATGAATATCGAATTTCATAGTTCATATCTTTATGAATTCATATCAAAATGTCAAATCGTTTGTTGAGATACTTCAACATAAACATATAGGAATTTCCGATAACTGGATATGAATGGAGCAGGAAAAGAAAAAAAAGCCTTGAGGGAAAGCATCAGGCCCAGTCACTGTGTTGTTGTTTTACTCGATGGATTAGGTGACAGGTCCTATCCGGAACTTGGTCACAAAACCCCATTACAGGCTGCCCGAACTCCGATCATGGATGAGCTGGCAGCCCGGGGAACAAATGGCCTGTTTCACGCCGCACGACCCGGGGTGGTATTACCCAGTGAAAATGCTCATTTTGCCATGTTTGGCTATTCTCCCCAAGATTTTCCCGGCAGGGGACTGCTTGAGGCATTGGGCGCGGGGATAGAGGTCGGCACCACCGATGTCGCGCTTCTGGCTCATTTTGTCTCTCTTGTTGAAAAGGAGAACACCCTCATTCTTGCTGAAGTCCGCCCTCCAGTAGCAAAAGAAGAGGCTGATCAGCTTGCCGCTGCAGTAGCACAATACCCCCATGACACCATTACCTGCCGCTTCACCCAGACCCGGAACCTTGATGGCATTGTCTCCCTTTCAGGGGATGTGACACCTTATATTACCGATACAGATCCTCTCATTGCAGGGCAGGTTCTTATTGAACCTCAACCCCTGCACCATGCAGCTCATGATGCCCAGAGTAAACAGAGTGCTCAAGTTCTTAAGTCCTATCTTCTCTGGTGCAGGACTGTGCTGGAAAAGCATCCTGTTAATCAGGCGAGGATCAAACAGGGCAAATTACCTGTAAACGGTTTGGTTACTCAGCGTCCGGGGCAATGGCGCGATGTTGAACCGTTTACAAAGCGTTGGGGTCTGAAAGGTGTGTCCATTGCCTCTGGCCTTGTCTACTGGGGACTAAGCAAGTTTCTAGGCCTGAATGTTCACAAAGTAAAAGACAGTGCCGATCCAGGCGAGGACCTGTATGAGCGGCTTTGTTGGGTAGATGAACATAAAGAAGCGTTTGATTTCTTCCATGTCCATACCAAAGCTCCTGATGCTGCCGCCCATACCAAGAACCCTTTGAACAAGGTTGCG
>CAMYLK010000214.1 GCA_947259225.1 uncultured Desulfobulbaceae bacterium
CAAGGGAGCTCCGCTACCAGGCACTGCGTGAATACGCAGCTCGGCATGGAGCAGCAGGGATTGCGGTTGCACATACCGCTGATGATCAGGCGGAAGAACTCTTGCTTCGTCTGCTTCGCGGTAGCGGACGTAAAGGGCTTGCAGGAATGTTGATCAGGCAGGGTGATGTAATCCGTCCTCTGCTGACCACCGACAAAAAGGGTCTCCTCGAATATCTTGCGCAACACAGCATCGCCTTTTGCCATGATTCCAGTAATGATGATCCGCAATTTCTTCGAAATCGGATTCGTCACCACCTGCTGCCGTTTTTAGAAAAAGAATTCGATCCCGGTATCCGCAAGGCCCTGCTGAAGACCGCCGCAAATCTCAGTGAAGATGAAGACTTTCTTGAGAAGGTGACTGAAGAAAGCCTCCGGCAGCTCGTCAGCTCGAAAGAAAATACAAAAGGGCATGTGGTCCATGTACTGGATCGACAGGGCTTGACCAAATTACATCCGAGTCTTCAACGACGGTTGCTGGAGGCCCTCCTCTGGCAACTTGGCAGTCCTGCCCGATACGAACACATTATGGCTATTGTCAAGGCCGGGAGGGAAGGACGAAGCGGTAGTGAACTCCATTTAAGTAAAGGGTTGAGGGTGGGGGTAACAGCCGGTGAGTTGCAGTTTTCTTATCCTCAAGGAATAAAAGCCTGGCGCGGCAAGCTAAGGAGCTAGTGCAGCCCCTGCGAGTGTGGCGCGGTTTAAATCTTTTTGATAAGAATATCGCTGGTACACAATTGGGTGAAGCCGTAGAAACATACCCCGGTAAGGGCAAGCAGACCAAGGTCGTTCAGGTTCAGGGGAGAGACTGAGAAAATCGTTTGCAGCGGTGTGTACATCAGCAGCGATTGAAGCAGGATACAGAGCACAATGGAGCCCCATATCCAGACATTGGAAAACAGCGGTACCCGATATTGCCGGCGGATAGTAAAGACCAAGATACATTCATACAGAACCACAAAGTTGAAGACCACTGTCTGAGCTTGGATCAAGGCATCCCCGGTTTCTTTTCCACCACAGTAAATAAACAGGCCCAGGGCCAGCACTGTTGCCACTGAACCAAGTATGGCCAACAGCCGGAGTTTATCTGCGGGCAGGATATTTTCATCTCTTGGTTTTGGTTTGCGCTTCATGATGTCGCTGCCATAGGGGTCAACGGCAAATGCCAGTGCCGGAGCACCGTCGGTGATCATGTTGATCCAGAGCAGGAGGATGGCGGTCAGGGGTAGATTCAGACCGAGCAATGCCGCTGACAGGATGATAAGAACCTCGCCGAGGTTACCGGAAAGCAGCAGCATGATCGATTTCTGGATGTTATCGTAGATACCTCGGCCCTCCTCGATGGTGTTGACCACGTTGGTAAAAGAATCGTCCAGTAAGACCAGATCTGCTGTTTCTCGGGCGACCTCGGTGCCGCTGCCGACAGCTATGCCGATATCAGCCTTTTTCAAAGCCGGTGCATCATTTATCCCGTCACCGGTCATGGCAACGGTATGCCCCATTGACTGCAGACTGTCTATTATCCGTAATTTATGCCCCGGTGAGACGCGGGCAAAAATGTTTGTGTTTTTGGCCAAAGCCGCAAGCAGTTGATGCTTGTCCATGGCGTCAAGTTTATTGCCGCTGCAGGTCTTTCCGTCTATGCCAACCTCCCGGCCGATAGCTGCGGCAGTGGTCGGGTAATCGCCGGTAATCATGATCACCCTGATACCCGCCTGTCTGGCTGCGAGAATAGAGTGGCCGACATCCTCTCGGGGGGGATCTTGCAAGGCCTGCAGGCCGGTAAATACCAGGTCCTGTTCGGTGAATTCGTCATTGTTGTCCAGTTTCTTGCAGGCAAAGCCCAGAACACGCAGAGCCTGTGAGCCATACTCTTCGTTCTGTCGGAGAATACGGTTGCGCAGATCCTCGGTCAAGGGGATCACTTCTCCGTTGTCCAGAACAGAAGTGCATCGGGCAAGTATCCTGTCCGGTGCCCCTTTGCAGTACATGTTCAGCTCGCCGGTGGGGTTTTTGCAGAGGACACTCATCAGCTTTCGTTCAGAATCAAAGGGCAGTTCATCGATGCGTTCGCATACATTAGAGACCGCGTTGTTTGCCGCGGCAAGAAGCAGGGCCTTTTCGGTTGGTTCACCTTCGGCCAGCCATTGATCGTTTTCTTTTCGCAGTGTGGCATTGTTGCAGTGCAGGCCAATGGCGAGTAATTGACTGATTGAAGGTGAAATTGTTTGAGCCGACTGTTCTTCTTCCCGTTGAAGCCTTAACTCTTCACCCAGAGCCCAAAGTGCACGCACACGCATGCGACTCTCGGTGATGGTTCCGGTTTTATCGGTGCAGATCACATCACAACTACCCAGGGTTTCCACCGAGGCCAGATTGCGTACCAGGGCTTTTTTCTTGAGCAGCCTTTTTACCCCGATACTTAGCGCTATGGTGATCACCGCCGGCAAGGCTGTGGGAACAGCGGCAACAGCGAGGCTGATGGCAATAAACAAAAAGCCGGTCAGCGATTGCAGGGTCAGGCCCTCGTGGAGAAAATCGCGGCCGACAAAGAGGAGAAAGACCAGCAGACAAATGAGCAGGACAACTGCGCCCAGCTTTTTACCAAATTCATGCAGTCGTCGCTGCAAGGGGGTCATCTCCGACTCGGTTTCTCCCAGCATGGCGGTAACCTTGCCGATCTCGGTAGCCATACCGGTGGCGGTGATTAACGCTTTGCCGTGACCGGACACCACCGAGGTGG
>CAMYLK010000215.1 GCA_947259225.1 uncultured Desulfobulbaceae bacterium
AAGAAAGAGTTCAAGTAACCTCTTTAAGGATAATAGAACGGTTAAAAGTCAACCTTTACAGGACCCTCAATATTTCCATACTCAACAAATAGTAATTAATCAAGAAAATCAAGTTGATGACACCACATCACTTCGAACCGGCGAGCCTTTATCTCCAACGCGGGAAGTACTCAAGCAAACAGGATCAGACTGGGACGGAGTCCTCAATGCTTTGGAAAATGCCATTAAAATACGTCATTATTCCCCCGCAACCTTAAAGACGTATTCCGGATGGACTCGAAAATTTCAGAGGTACACCAAAGTCAAAGATCCCCGTCTCATTGCGACTGAAGATGTGAAGGCGTTTTTAACATGGTTGGCGGTTGAAAAGCATGTCTCCGCATCAAGTCAGAATCAGGCTTTCAACGCATTGCTTTTTTTGTTTCGCCATGTTTTTGGCAAAGAGTTCGGCAAGGTTGACGGTGTTGTTCGTGCCAAAAGGAAACCGTATATCCCGGTTGTTTTGTCAAAGGAAGAGGTTCAACGGGTAATCGGCCTTTTGCACTACCCTTATAAGCTGATTATCAGCCTTATGTATGGGTGCGGTCTTCGTATTTCGGAATGCCTTTCTCTTCGTGTTCAGAATTTTAATTTTGACATGAAAGTACTCACTGTCCATGATGGAAAGGGAAAAAAAGACAGGACTGTTCCTATTCCAGATGCGCTTATGGAAGAGCTGCAGGAGCACCTTCGCCGGGTAATAAAACTCCATGAGCGTGACTGCCGCTCAGGTTTTGATGGCGTTTTTTTATATGGAATGCTGGAGAAAAAATATAAGAATGCAGCCAAAGAGCTTACCTGGCAGTGGTTTTTTCCGGCCAGGGATTTAACTGTTATTCCGAAGAGCAGGGAACGACGACGTTATCATATCCATCAGACAGTTTTGCAAAAAGCGCTTCGCAAAGCAGTACAAAAAGCAAAAATCCCCAAGCGGATCACCTCACATACTTTTCGCCACAGTTTTGCCAGCCATTTGCTGCAGGCCAATTATGACATTCGCACTATACAGGAATTGCTTGGTCACAGTGATGTGCGGACAACCATGATTTACACGCATACAGTAAAAAGCGTAACACTTAAAGAAGCCAGGAGCCCACTGGATTTTTAACTCTTGAGTAATAATTAGATAGAGTTAGAGGGCTTTTCAGGATGTGAGCACCCCATCCTTAAGGGTAAGGAGCCGGTCCATGGATAGGGCCAGTGGTTGGTTGTGGGTAACCATGACAACAGACAGCCCCATGTCCCTGCTCATATTCTGCAACAGGTCAAAGACCATTTGACCGCTCTTTGAGTCAAGGTTTCCGGTGGGTTCATCTGCAAGGAGCAGGGCAGGCTGCATGATCAGGGCACGTGCCAGGGCAACCCTTTGCTGTTCGCCGCCTGAGAGTTCTCCGCTGCGGTGATCTTCACGGTGGGAGAGGTTCACCTGCCCGAGCAGTTCCCGGGCATTTTTTTCGAGTGTGTTTTTCTCCATTCCCTGGATAAGGCCGGGCATCATTACGTTTTCAAGGGCCGTGAATTCCGGCAGAAGATGGTGGAATTGAAAAATAAAACCTACGTTCGTGTTACGGTGGCTGCTCAATTCTGCTTCAGATATCTTCGTCAGGTCATGCCCGTCAAATTCCATCGTGCCTGATGTCGGAGCGTCAAGGGTTCCGAGGATCTGCAGCAGGGTGGTTTTTCCGGAGCCGGACGCACCGACCACGGCCACCATTTCCCCCTGTGCAACAGAGATGTCGATACCTTTGAGAACCTCGATCACGGAACCGTCATGGCCAAACGACTTATGGATGCCTGCTGCCAGCAGCAGGGGGAAATTCTGGGTGTCGCTGCCCGTGTTATTCATAGGTCAGGGCCTCTGCCGGACGGACCTTGGAGGCCTTCCAGGAAGGGTACAGGGTTGCGGCCAGGGTGATAATGATAGCTGAGATGGCAATAATAGTGATATCAAGGGGCACCACCTTGATGGGCATTGTTGACATGGGGTAGACATTGCTGGGAAGTTCAATGAACTTGTATTTTTTCAGGATGGCGCAGAGGCCAAGCCCTCCCATAACACCGAACACGGTCCCGGTAAGGCCGATAACAGCGCCCTGGTAGAAGAAGATGCGCATAATCGATGCTGTCGTGGCACCCATGGATTTGAGAATGGCAATGTCGCGGGTTTTTTCCATGACCACCATTATCAACGCGCTGATGATGTTTAAAGCTGCTACCAGGATGATCAGGTCAAGGGCTATGAAGATGCCGACTTTTTCAAGTTTGAGGGCCGCAAAGAGATTCTGGTTGAGCTGCATCCAGTCCCGTATTGAGTAACCGGGACCAAGGGCTTCCCTTATGGCATCACCCACCTTGTCGGCACGCTCTACGTCTTTTACCCGCACTTCAAGGCCGTGCACGCCTTCCTCATGGCCCCCCAGGCTTCTGGCCGTATCCAGGTTGATGAACCCGAGGGTGGAGTCGTACTCGAACATCCCGGTCTCAAAAATACCAGTAATAACACATGTTTTGATTTTGGGGAGAACACCCATGGGGGAAAGGGGGCCGTCCGGAGAAATAAGCCTGACCTTGCTTCCCTTTCTTACACTGAGTTGCCGGGCAAGCTCCTTGCCAACGATTATTCCGGGGATGTTTTCCGGACGGTCAAGGTCGGCGAGCTGACCGACTTTCATCTGCCTGCCGATATTTATGACCTTGCCGGCACTTTGGGGGTCGATACCTCGGAGAACA
>CAMYLK010000216.1 GCA_947259225.1 uncultured Desulfobulbaceae bacterium
CTTTATTAGCAAAATCAGCATCAAGGACGTTTTTCGCTGCGATGTCGGACTCGTTATTGCCTGCCTCAAAAAAGTCTATCAATGCCTGCACGGCCCTATTGGTTGCTTCGTTATTCATAAGCTCGACCTTTATAAAGTCTTTCTTTTCAATGTTCTGTTCACCAACAACAGGCAGCTCTTTCCCCTCTACATATGCCATGAGGAGATTAAATGCCTGATCCAGTCACAGTAGGTCCGTTTGTTATGGATCTAATGTAAACAGGTTAGCGTAAAATTGAACATTGCCCGGTACAGGAAAGAGCAAAATATATGAAATATCCTTAAATTAGCAGTAGCACGATCACAGAACATTATTACTGTACTCTGTATGGGGGCTTTGTAAAAAATGCTCCTGTATTCATTTTTTCCACCTTCCTGCATGGTTTTACCGTTTGACTTGCCGCAGCAACAGCAAGTTAGGAATACAATTCAAGGAGGAGCCTATGGATCTGTACTCTATCACAGCAAAACTTGTCAAAGAGGAACTGACCAAGGAACACACCCTTCAAATTCTAAAAACCGACCTGCTTGGCATCCGCCTGCAGGATAAAATAACCCTGTCCGACCAAAAAGAAATCCTTGATGTTCCAATAAAGATTTCAACCTCAAAACTCCTTGCTGAAGATGGTTCCAAAGTCTTCCGGCTCCCGGAAGGTGGGCACATGACGATAAAGGGCTCTGATCCCTTTCTCATGCCCCCTTTCTCATCATATTGTACATCAGACATTGCAGGAGGGGTTTTTTTGTTGGCTGCCTAAAATCACGTAACCGGAAAAATAGTGAGCATTCAAAAAAGTTGATATATATCTAATACTTCGGCGCAACATATTCCGGTACCGGTTAGCTCTACGTTAGGCGGCAAGCACAGTGACAACTCAACGAAAGGAGTAAAGCAATGAGCCAGAATGATCCCTTGACTATGAATGAGGCCCGAGCACGAATGATCGAAGAAGAGACTGAAGGCATAGCGCTGCAAGGGCTTGCGATCCACGCCTCAACAGTGCAGGCCGACGGGCTCGACCGTGGGCCATGGGACACGCACCTGCCCTTCCTATGGTGCCTATGCGTGCAAGACTCGCCTGACAACCCGTGCCGCTGCACAGGTCCGATTGTATGGATTCCGCGCGCAGAAATAGTGCAATCGAGCCCCTCTAGCCGGTGCAGTGCGGATGGGCGGGAAATTGAGCAGATTATCGTGCAGCGCAGGACTGAACTCATCGTCGACGCGGCCTCGCGCATTCCGGTGGAGCAGTTCCTGGCCGAGCGCGGTGCTCATAAACACACCGGGTCTTCAGAATGCGAATTACGAGATTTCGTCACAATTCCAGATTGCTGCAACTCTAACACACGGATCAAGAGTGTTGAGTTGTTATATTCTGAGGGAAAAATGCAACTAGTTGGACGAGACAAAAATAACAGTAATGTTTCGACATTATCAATTGATTTAACAACCGGCTGTGAAAACGAAATAGGCTTTGTTATTGATTCCGATGAGAGGGTCCGCGGAGTCGGGGTACTCGATGTTTTATCTGATAAAGAAGAAAGAATAACCGGCACCATTAACGGAGCGGACTTCTCTATATATTTTCATGGAAAACAAGAGTATGTTACCCATGAAAAGATTCCATGTTTTTCAGCAAAGAAGCTTATGCTGTTAATTGAGTGGGCCGAGACTATTGGGATAGTCAATGATCATTTGAATGTTTCAATGAACCTGACCATTGATCAACCTGAGCAACAGGCACGACGAACATGTGCGAGGTTATTTTTTGCTTCGATTGGGCTAGGGGTTGCCTGTGGAGCCAGCCTTGGAATTTGGCGGGAAGGTTGTAGTAGCTCGCGGGGCGCCTGGCTTTTTTGGAGATTTTGCCGATCACAAAGGTAATTTGATTCTCTGGTTTAGCTCTATGGCCACGGGAACGAATTCAAAAAAGAAATTTCTGCCTGACGAGTGCATCCAGTCGATAGCAAAAAGGAGCGATCAACCCTCGCACCGAAAAGGGGCCAGGTCCAATTTCCGTGATCACCCTGGGTAAATTTTAAACTTGTAAAAACAGAACAATGCTCCGCACTGTCCGGAAATTATCGCGTGAAGAGTTCCAAGACTATTGGAAAAATAACCATGGGCCTCTTTTCATGAAAAATGCAGACGTCATGCGGACAAAAAAGTATGTTCAATCTCATACCATAACTAGCCCACTGAATGATGGTATGAAGGCGTCGCGAGGAATGATGGATGAATATGACGGCATAGCGGAAGTCTGGTTTGAATCGGAGTCTGAGTTAACGGAAGCAATGAGTAGCGAGGAAATGGCTAGCCTTGGTCAGGTATTGGTGGAGGACGAGAATAAGTTCATAGACCACAGTGCTTCGTGTGCATTTATTGTTACCGAGGTGGAATTTTAGAAGGATGTACAAAGCCGGTTAAGCCGGACATGTCACCACAAAGTTCGTTTGTTGCGAATGGGTGATTTCATCCACCTTTAAAAAACAGCTACATGGTCACCGTTTATTTTTTTTCTCTCCATCAAATCTACACTTCTACTCCTTATCCGAAAATATTTTTTTCACCTCATGGAGCGCCAAGACCAGCAGTTCGGCTTCCGGCGCCCGCAACCCGCTCCACAATGTACCCATTCGCAGGTGCAGTAATTCCTCCCGCCAGTATTCTTTATTAGCAAAATCAGCATCAAGGACGTTTT
>CAMYLK010000217.1 GCA_947259225.1 uncultured Desulfobulbaceae bacterium
CCTGGGATAAGAGCTTATCCATATCCCGGTAATTTTTATAACCTACTATCAAGGAGAAAAATGCTGAAAAAATAAGGACAAGACCAAGGGCGATCAACAAGGGATCATGAAGATACTTGATGATCCCAATCCCTCCACCAAGGAAACAGACAGAAGTATTGATAACGCCTAAAAACGTCCTCCTGCTGGCCATCAGTGTCCGCCCCAGCGCAAGGATATCATTTGGTTTGGAGCTTATCTGCCTGACAATCTCTTCAATATCTGCGTTCATGGCTATCTGATCTGGCAATTTTTTCTATGATGAAATGTAAATACCTGATAAATTGTCCAGCCTGTTTCAATAGTGACAGATATTACTTCATACCCACTGCGGTGTATGGGTCCACACGCTTTTCTTCCAGCAACTCAATGCCGTTGATCTTCCATGAACCATCGACCACCGCCAAGGTCAGAATGGCATCGTAGACATTTTGGCGGGTATGGATATGGCCCCAGTGACCAACCGAACCTACCGCTGTCCATTGTGTCCTGATATCGAGTCCACCTGGCTGTGTATCTGATTTTTTTACATCGGTTTCCAGTATGTCAACCTGCTCGACTTTGGCCTGGGCGCCCCCGGCCTGCTCGATAATCAATGATTTACGGCTCTGCAGGTAGACCTCCTGGAGCAGATCGCCGCTGACACTGATGGCCAGTTTATCATAAACATCGTCTTCTTCACGAAAATCAAAGGCCCGGTACACGTTTTTCAACAGACTGTGGACGATTGCCTTTGCGTCATCAGTACTCATCTGGCTTGCCCGCGCATTGCTGCCAACCGATATATGCCAACGTGGGAAGAGGGCGACAACACCGATGATCAGGATCAGGAGTATGCTGAACTGGATTGTAACGGGTTGAGAGGTTTTTTGTCGCCGATAGGCTGAAAAGGCAAAAGGCACAAGCAGGACAACACAGGCTAGGCTGCCGAGCGGCACAGGTAGACCTCGGTGGGTATCATCTACCAGAATGGTTTCTACGGTTGGGATGGTGTAATTTTTCAGGTAATTGGTCCATTTAAGGACATTATCATCCGGTTCCAGATCATAGGGAAAAGGACCGGCCGGATCGGTCATCCTGGCGGTTACTTTCTGCACCCGGTCAGAGAAAAGGTTCCAAGTGGTTTCAACCTCCTGCGGAATGCCGTCGGTCAGGTAGGTAATGACGATGCCGATCATCGCGGTGTTGAGCGGTACTCGCTCCGGTATTTCAATGAAGCGACTGCGGAGCATGGAGGACTCGACATAGGCGGTCCGGTCGAGGATGGGTTTGAGTCGTCCCCCGTCGATCAAAACCTTTTCCCGTTCCATGAAAAATTGCGCTATCTGTTCACGAACCGGGTTGAACTCGTCTTCTTCAATATATTCATCCCCGCGCAGGTCAATATCCATCCAGGTCATCATGTCTTTAACCCGGACCAGGATTTCGTGACGCACCTCATAGGGTTCAATGTACAGGTAGGTGCGCACACCCGACTGCAGGGTCCGTTTAAGCGCTTTTTTTTCAAAAACGGAATACCAGGGATCGTCCCAGTCAAGGTGCAGGGTGTTGCTGTCGGTCAGTTGGCGGAAATCAACCACCGACACGCCGTTGTGGTAACAGAGAAAACCGATCGAAGCCTTGGGAAAACCTTTTTCATCAACGGGAGGAATAAAGGTCAGCGATTGTGGCTTCCCCTCGAAGGGGTAGGACAGTTCTGCATAAAGAACCCGTTTGTCATCCGGTGGTCCTGGAATTCGCTGCCGGGTATAGGGGTTGATGGTGCCGGCAAAGGGGGAGGGGCGCTCAACCCGCATCCGGGGTTCAACCAGGGTGAGTTTTGCAGGAAGTTTTTCACCGGTGTCGGTGACAACTTGAAATCCCGACTCGGCAAAAGCCTGTATACGTTCCTCCGGACCGGGCCTGCCTGGTATGGGGTCCGGGAAAAAGTCATCTGGAACGAGTTCGTCAAAAACAATGAGATCCTGGACATATATTTCCAGTTTGACCGTAACCTGATCCTTCTCAACAAAAATTTCAGCTATATTCCTGGAGTTCTCTGCCCCGGTCAGGTTGATCCAGTCGGCTTGTGTTGTTGCAGGAAGTAACGCGGCGATAAAAGTGAACAGGAAGAAATATTGATAAATTGTTTTCATAGTGGTTACCCGGAGAGAGCGGCAGAATCATTGCTCAAATATAATTAACTGGTATCTGAATAATATTCTCTGCCAATAACTCTACTCTTTTTCCTCGGTTGATCAGAAGTGCATATTTGGCCTTTGTGTCGGCAAGAAAGTTTTTCAGGCCACGAAGTCCAGTTCGTTTAACTGTGGAATTGAGTTTGATCTCTATTGGTAGAGTTCCGAAACGCCCATCTATGATAAGGTCTACCTCGGATTTGTTGATCGTCCTGTAATAATTAAATTCTAATTGAGTCGCCATTGTAGCCTGTAGCCCCCTGATAATTTCTTCAGTGACAAAACTTTCAAAGGAAAAGCCTGCGACCGGATGTATTAGCAAAGAGTCGACGTCATTGATTTTTAGAAAGTAATGCAGCAGTCCCTGGTCTCTGAAAAAGCCTTTTTTTGCCTTTTGGACTTTTTTCAGGGGATTTTTTGTGTACGGCTCAAGGTTCCTCCATAAAAAAGTATGGTGAATTATATCAAGATAATCTCTGATCGTTGGAACACTGACTTCAAGGGA
>CAMYLK010000218.1 GCA_947259225.1 uncultured Desulfobulbaceae bacterium
TGGATTTTGCTCAATAAAGTCCTGTTGGACGAGAAGGAGATTACAGATAAAGCCCTGCCACAGGTCTTCAGCATAGTTTACAACTTTTGCATCACCAGTGAATACCGTTTGTGCGGCAAAGGGTTCGCCGACAAAGTAGGCTTCCAGGGAACCTGTGGCAAGAGCTGATGCCATATCAGGAGGGTTCATTTCCACTATATTAATTCTGTTTTTAAGCCCTCTTTTGTCCATTTCACGAAGGAGTGCCAGGTTATGCCCGGAATAGCGCATGGGGACAGCCACTGTTTTTCCTGTCAAATCCTCAATAGAATTTACATCCAGATCCTTTCTGGCCACCAGGGTACTCTCATGACGGTTGCCAATATATATAACCTTGACTTTTTCTCCCTGCTGTTTGAGAACAATAGATAAAGGGGCGATGATAAAGGCGCCCTGAATGTCGCCATGCCGCAGGGCTTCCGCCATTTCTGCAAAAGAAGAGAATTTAAGTGCTTTAAAATGGACCGGTTCTTTGTCCCGGCTGAGATGGTCCAGGAGCGGTGCTGCTATATTGGTTATAACAGGCATGTATCCCAAAGTTATAATCTTTTGGTTCCCGGTTCTGGAATTCAACAGGAAATGGAGGGCGGAAATCAGGAAAAGCCATAACAACGCAAGAATAGCAATACGCCTGGCAAAATTTGTTTGTATATTATTACGCATAAAGACCTGTCAGTGAAAGGAGGACATTTCCACAAGACAGTCTGCTGCTGTTGTTAAACAGCATAGCTTACACCAAGCATCAGGTAGAGTTTATCCCGCAGTTCCCTTAACGCAGGTTCTTTCTCAAAGTTTCTTGGATGCGGAAAATCAAGTTCCTGGTTAAGGAGAACTTTCGATGGGCGTGGACTCATTACAACTATCCGGTCTCCCATAATAAGAGAATCATCAATATCATGGGTGACGATAAGTATTGTCTTGCCGATGAATTCATGCATGTTAACGACTTCTTCCCGCATCTTCAAATGGGTCAGAAAGTCAAGGCCGCTGAAGGGCTCATCCATGATAAGCATTTCAGGATTAACAGCCAGCGCGCGGGCCAGCTCAGCACGGCGCAGCATTCCGCCTGAAAGCTGGTATGGGTAGTGATTTTCAAACCCGTCCAGCTCGACCATATCGATGTGTTCCATGATAATTTTATGTCTTTCCAGAGTATTAGTGATATGGCGCACGCCGAGTTCCACATTCTGCCAGACAGTCATCCAGGGGAAGAGGCCACTGTGCTGATACACAAAAATATTAGCAGAGCTGGGTCCGGTAACAGGTTTGCTGTCTATCAGAACCTTGCCGGTGGTCGGATTGTCAAAGCCGGCTATGATACGAAGAAGGGTTGATTTGCCGCATCCTGACGGCCCCAGGATGCAAACCATTTCACCTTCCTTGAATTCAAGATTGATGTCACTGAGGACCTGGATACTATTATTACTTGAAACTGAATCTTTCATGTCCCGCTTCACTTTTCTGCGGTCAATGAACTCCTTGCTGAGCGTTTCAATTTTAATCGATTTCATATGCTTTCCGGCAGCCTGTCTGGCAGGCTGCGCTGTTTTAAAATATGCTTACCTGAATGACCTGTTATCAGGTAAATTTGCCCCATACTGCATGTTCTATTTCACCAAGTTTTCTCATAATGTAATCCAGTAAAAGGCCTATAAACCCGATGACGATCATGCTGACAATAACATAATCCATACGCAGAGCGTTGCGGGAATCAAGTATCAGGTATCCGAGCCCGGATTGCACTGCAATCATCTCTGCTGCGACGACTACCAGCCACGCTATTGTAATGGTGAGTCGTAACGCAGTAGCAATTGAAGGAATAATAGCAGGAATGACAACTTTGGTGACAGTTTCTCGCCGGGTAAAGTTAAAGTTGGCAGCAACCTGAAAGTAAATGGGATTTATGTCCCCAACAGCGATTGTAGTCGCTACCGTAAGGGGGAAAAAACTGGACAGAAAAATGAGAAAAATTGCCGGTTGGTCACCTATGCCGAACCAGAGCATGGCAAGAGGGATCCAGGCCAGGGGTGAGATAGGCCGTAAAAAGTGGATGAGCGGATTGATCACAACTGCCAGGGATTGAATTCTGCCGAGGACTATACCCAGCGGAATACCGAAAAGAATGGCCAGATAGAAACCGATCGTTACCCTGAAAAGACTAGCAACGGTATGTTTGAACAGGCTGCCGTCGGCAACGAGTTCCACCATGCTTGCAAGTACCTTCAGTGGACCTGGAAAAACATTCTCACTCCAGCCTGACAAACGTGTAAAGATCTCCCACAATACAAGCAGGATGAGAAATGACAGCGAGGATAGCAGCAGGAAATTCTTTCTCATCATCGGACATCATTTTCAGGAATGATTTGTGTCATCAATGTAATTTCCCGGCTGCTGTCAATGCAATGGTGCTCAGGTTTTCAATTCAACTATTTCACGGGCAAGCTGGTTGTACTGCTGTGCTGATGAGCTGTTTTTATCGTAATGGATTACAGGAAGATGAAGTATCTGTGATTCCTGCATTTTCTGGTCATAGTCGATAACAGTGTTGAACACCTTGTTCCCGAACATGTCTGTTATTTTCTTGTAAATAACCTTGGATGCCGTGCTCGACGAATCATGCATGGCAATAAGAATTCTGTATTCGATATGCCGGGCAGATCTCG
>CAMYLK010000219.1 GCA_947259225.1 uncultured Desulfobulbaceae bacterium
CGTTAAATACTTCATCAGGAATCTCCTGATCTGCGACCTGCTGGCGTAAATTTTGTATCGCTGTCTCAATGAGTGTCTCAGGCTCAACAGGAGAGATTTTGTTTCGTAAATCAGTAAAGAACGTTTCTCCTCCCTTGCTTCGCGCTATCGTTTTCATTAAGTCTGCGAAAGTGTGACGCATCGGTTTGATAGTTCTATTGCGTCTGTGAGCAGTGGTTTGTTCTCCTTGTAGCCATCTCAATGAAGCATAGCCGAGTCCAAGACATTGCGTACTTTGCTGCAAAGTTTCGGGCCAGTTTCCCTCCACCACGCTTTGTTGTAGAGCGGTCACTTTTTCCAGAAGTGGGACAATTCGTCCTCCTTCAGGCATAGCGGTTGGAAATCTATCTAATCGCAGTCCGATAGCACTTTCGTTTGGATCTGCCAATAACGGTTTCATATTTAGTCCTCATTTTCATTGTATTCAGAAGCCGAACTGGCTCCTGCAAAATAACAATCATGTAAAGAGTGTCGATCAGGATAGCAAACTCATCAGATATTTAAAAGTTGATTTGTGTAAGTATAAATGACTATCAGTTGATAAGCATATTTAATAGTTGTTAAACATAGATAACAGGATATTCAGTTCCAGGGTATTGACCACGTCAAAAGTAAAAATATCTGTCTACTGGGATAAGGAGTCTTAAGTTTCGGCTTACCTGCCAACTGCTGAGCTTGCCACTGGATCATTTGAAACCGTGTGATTAGTGTAGGCGATATTTTTGGCCTTTATGGGCAAGGCACTAACGAGTAGGCTTATATATTTGACTCAATTCAAAGGCCTTTGAAACAGCCTTACTCCATTTGTCGCTACCAACCTTTTTGTATCTTTCGACCTGTTGACCCATCCAATGCGCCATTTTTTCCGGCTGTTGCATCCGTTTCCTGACACCAACGCATATATTGCGTAATATCCAGTAGTTGTGGCCAGCGCGGTCCATGCGCAGGCGCTCAATCATTGGGTCATTACCTGACCGCATACGGCTAAAGAAAGGTATATGGGTTTCTACCATTTTGGCATTGGCTTTTAAGTCATCTACAACATCATTTACGTCACTGGAGGAATGTATTCCGAGCTCTGCTCTCATTGCCGCCCAGTTAGACGGAAAATCATGTTCAAACTGCTTGAAGTAGGGTGTTCGCGACGTAAAAGGCTTGTTATCTATTAATGCGTAGGCCGCCACCTTGTACATTTTCATTTTTATAAAGGCATAACGTGAGCCATAGAGCGTGCCAACGTTTGAGTCCTTGAAGGGAGCCGTTGAATCTATGCTCACCGCTCGAGACTGATTTAACAACTGGCCTATCAATGCAATCAGTATGGGTGATCCTACACCTAGAATATGGATGGGCGTATCTGAATTCAGACCGGAAACCGCACCAAGCGTTAATGCCGTTGCTACGAGATAGGGTTCGGGTAATTTTTCAGAAAATAACTCTCGCTTGTCTCCAAAATCAAGTTCAGTTATCCAGCGCCGACTTCTCATTGGACTTCCATAGCTGATTGCCAGCCCTTCGGGTGCGGCATTGAGCTGTTTTGCCCCGCGAAAAGCACTTTCATAATCATAGGCGTGCAGTACGAGAAACTTAGCGGCTTTTGAAAGTTTATCACTGTGACCAAACTGTCCCTGACATTGCTTTTCATACAAACTACTCGTTTGCTCCTGGAATACTTTTACAGATTCTGCAGCGGGGCTAAACACAGGGTGAAGTAGACCGCACATCATAAGGACCGGAATGGTGAAGTCTTCCAAGCCGATAAGATAGTGGGGGTTTATTGCAACTTGACGCTCAATAATCTTATTAAAGTCTTGTTTATTTAATTCTCGACTACAGGCAACGGATATTTTTTCTATTATCTGATCGCGGTTTTGAAGCGTTTGTTGACTAACTGTGCCTTTGGTTTCAAATTCTTGCTCAGCATGTTTAAGTATTTGATTCCCTTCGTTTTCAAACTTTTTTGCAATCGATTTCATCCGGCTAAAATTGCCGTTGTCACTAATGAGCAAATTGCGTCTTTGCCTGACCCAACGCGCTAGCTCAATTTTTGAGGAATCTGTGAAATTTTCAGAAAGCAGGTACCCTTCGCGATTTAAAGTCAATTCATGGGCAGAATTAGCGGTAACCTCACTTAGGTTTGATATGAATATATATCTATCTCGTTTGTACCGCGGAATTGTTTTCAAAAAGCAACCTCTTAAAATAAGTTACAAGAAACTGACAAACAGGTTAAATCGACATACTCACATGCTCTTTACTATTCATGATGTGGCGCTTCCGCGAGATGTTCTACACATTTTTCAACTCTTTCTTGGGCATCAGCAGCCTGCTCTAAAAGAGACTCGCGCTCTTCACTTAATGCATTATATTTAGCTAAAGCATCTTCTGCCTGATCAAGAAATGTATCACAGGAAATAGGCACCTCTTCTTGAAGTTCTTGGCATTTCTCAAAGCTAAAATGAAGGTCCTCCAGAACAGTCTCCTGGTCTGCTATTTGATCATTTATGTTTTCAATCAAATCCCATAAGGCAGACAATAAGTCAAATTCCAACTCGCAATTTTCATTTTCGTGTGGCATAGCGTTTTACCTCAAAATCCTTGCTGTAAATCAAACATTTTTCATTCACGGCTTGAGTTTTAGGGAATCTCTGAATAAC
>CAMYLK010000220.1 GCA_947259225.1 uncultured Desulfobulbaceae bacterium
TGATCACCGTGCTGGTCATAGATAGTTTTCCATGCCTGAAATTCAGATATTTTCAACCGATACCTGGCCACATTACCTTCGTGTAAGCGCTGCAAGGCATCTAGCACCATATTGTTGAAGGCCTTTTTGTCATTTTCAGGTACCAGTTCACCTGTCAGTTGCTGAATATTCTTCGCAGATGGCAACTTACGGCCATGAACAATGGCCTTTACGGCCTGGATCAATGCTTCCCGGTATCGGATACGCAGCGGATCAGGCTCAGCCATGGTTTGCGTGATCGCGAGATAACGCTGGCATGAGCGTTCATATGCCCAGATAAACACATCCCGCAGCAGGTCAACCTGATTGAATTCATACACGCCCAGGGTGCCATCCACATAGGCCTGTTCCGGCACATCGATGAAAGAGAGAGGGCATAGGTTGTTGCGAAAGAGCGGAATGTTTGCTCCCAGGCGGGAGACACGCTTGTTGACATCCTCAAACGGCTGTAGATAGGGCAACTGCACCATCACGAAAAATGCTTGCTCGAACGGGTCTGGAATGGCTGCGGCTTTCTGCAGCAGCAGACGGAAACAGTCTTCCAAAACCTGAGGCATGGCCAGCGGGTGGAAGACCGACCCGGAAATTTCTACCGGTCTGCGGCGTAATCGTCCGGAGGCATCCTCGTCATGGAGTAGGTTTTCCGATAGGATGGCATGCAAATTTTGAAAGGTGAAGGGATTAAACCCTATCTGGTCGGCCTCTTCGATGAGCATTTCGATGGCCGCCTTGTGATTCAGAATCATCTGCGTTTCCCGGATATCTTTACCCTCTGCGGCTTGGCCGAATTCGATCAAATTTTCAGTGTCGAGGCGATTATACGTATTCCCTTCCAAACGGGAAGAGGACCAGGACAGATCAATCAGTAACCGATTCAGAATTTCTCGGGCATAGGTGCCTGCGGGACGTTCCCCCACTGGTGTGCGGCCCATCTCATGAAACTGGGCACGCAGGGATTCGGAGAGATAGAAAGTGACACCCGGTTCATACTCTTCCAGGAAGGAGCGCTGATAGCCAACCGGTTTTCGTTCCATCAGCGGACGGCGTACAAAATCGCGGATAAGGCCTCCTTCCTTTGAGACCGGAATGTAAGATTCAGCCTCGATATGGTTGGAGATTTTCTTCTTTTCCTGCACCGGGGCGGTAATAACACGAGGCACATGCTTGTAAACCAGGGCGATACTTTCGCCTTCGGTAATGATCCGCCCGTCCTCCTGGAGTCGTTTCAGGCGGCGCTGTAATGTTCGACGATTGATATTGGGTAAATGCTTGGCCAGAACTTTTTCAAGCGCTGAAATTCCAAGCCCTTCAGGATGTTCTGAAATTACCTGTTCAATCAGATCCAATTCTTCAGCAGGCACAATACGCGACATGAGAACTTCCCCGGAAGTGAGCTGACAAAGCCGATTGGCACACCACTCTACGCCATGCGACACAATAGAACGACACTAATATGTCACGCTTTTGTGTCGCGCGTCAACAAAATACTGTCCCAGCTCAAAACTTGGTGCTTAAATGGTCAAATGTGAAGGACTCGTAGAAAGTTGAAAACGTTCGTTTGCACTGCACTGAAATACAATGAGTTATAACCTTTCCGCCTTTGGTGGCGAGGCTTTTTACGACACTGACAATTGCAAGAACATCAAAAAGTTTTATTTGAAACCATCACACCCGATCTGTCATCCTGGCAACTTCCTCCTCGATCTCCTGTGTCAGTCGTTCAAGGATAAAGGAGTTCATACTATAGGGTGTATGAACAGCGATGTACTTTAATTTCATATATAGGGGTTCCGGGAGCCTGAGAGGCAGGTTTTTCATTACATCCTCCCGGATATGCGGCTCCTCCCAAGGATAAATTTCTTCGTTTTTTGGGCTGTTCTTTCCGGCACCGGCAGCAAACTTATCCAGGTCGGCTTCTTTTGTTCTTGTCGGGGTGGAACGGAGTGGAGTTTTCTTTTTATCAGCCACCATACACCTCTCTAAATAATTGGTTCATTTCCTCGACTGCCTTTTTATCCTGTTTCCATTCAGGCACGGATAATCCATCCCGGGCCGACTTGCGAAACGCGATACGGTCACGGAGTACCGAACCAACAAGGGTCAGATGCTGAAAATCTTCTTCCCTGAAAAAATCACGCGTCTCCCGATCCTCACGAACAGCTGGGTTGGTGGAAACACGATTCAGGACAATAAAGGCCTGCATCTCTTCGTTTAACCCCTGGGCCATTTCCACCAGTTCATCCATCTGCCTGATCGTCCAGATATCAAACTGAAACGGCTGCACAGGAATATAGGCTCGATCACAGACACCGAGGGCATAGCGGAGTTCCATGGAATCTCGGCCGCCGGCATCTATAATGATTTCATCATACCGATCCGCCAGATCACGCACCTGAGATGCCAGTCCCTTGCCGAATTTCTGCACGCAGGAAATCCTGGGGTCGATCTCAGTGTCTTCCCGGACTGTTGCCCAAAAAGACGCCGTCCCCTGTCGATCCGTATCCAGCAGCAGTACATCCTTACCTTGCAGAGCCAGCATGGCAGCCATGTTAGTTGCCAGCGTGGTCTTTCCGGTACCGCCTTTCTCCCCACCAAATAACACAATACCCATGTAATGATTCCGTATTTATTCATATTACAACAAGTCAATTT
>CAMYLK010000221.1 GCA_947259225.1 uncultured Desulfobulbaceae bacterium
TTCCTTCGACTTTGACAAGTTTCTTTTGACCACGGGTAGTCGACAACCGACCGTCACGAATGATCAGGTCAAGGTCCGGGGCAACCTGACCCAACTGCATAATACTTGTGTTCAGATCCTCCTCCAATTTAACCTGGGATTTTGTACCAGCTGAAGCTTTATCAGTATTTGACTCAGGAAGTTCAAGGTCTATCACCGGCTTATTCAATACGATCCGGGTCAGACGTATATCACCGGTCAGAAGCGGCATAATTTCGGGGGTGATGCGAAGTTCTTCGACATTGCTCTGAAACCGATCTGGAAGTTTCAGAGTGACCTTGTGCATTATGATAGCCGGACGAGGAAAATTACTCAGACCGATCGTATGCCAGTCGGCCTCGAATCCGGTCTGTTCAAATAGTGTTTGCTGTATCTTTTGTTTGACCTTGGGAGAAGAAATAATCCTCCCAGCAAAGAAGAAAAACGTCAGCAGAAGGAGCAGCAGCACAGAGACACTGCCCAGCAACCAGAACCGGTATGATCTTTTGGTCTTTGCAGGTTCCATCTGTTCCGGTAATTTCTTCATAACTATATGGCTCTACAGGTTATTTGTTATATGTGGGCCTTCTGATTACTTTGCGCTCCTCACAACTATCTGGATTTTAAAAACTCTCTACGCTCAGACAGTTTAAAACTTTATTCTGCGTCTATAATACCAATCAGACTGTGATAAAAACGAAGAGTTACAGGCTGCTTTTCTGTTCATCATTTGGACAAGTTGCTGATAGTGCTAAATTTGTGATTCGATAGGCATAAGCCGCATGAATCCAACCCCTAAACGTTTCCAGAAACCCGTGTAGGGATCATGTGTGAAGGTGATTTCTTCACCCTCGACGAGGCCATGCCATAACAAATGTTCAGAACCATCTTTGTCCTTTCGCAATTCAAGCCGAAAGGCAATCTGGTCGATCCTGCGGTCAAAGCCGCTGGCAATATTTTCGGCAATGACAGGTGACTTGAAGACGACACCTATTTCAGTATTCTGCACCACTGAACGTGCATCCAGGTTCAGCGAGCCGATAAATGCTGTATCTCTATCAAGAATAAAACACTTTGCATGGAGGCTGGACTTTGATTGGCCTATACTGCCTTCTTTCAAGGCCTTTCGCTCCTCACGGCTCAGGTTGCGGTTCAACTCGTAGAGAGACACCCCCATACGCAGAAGGTCTTTACGGTAGCGCGAATAACCGGCGTGAACGATACTGACGTCGGTTGAGGCCAGGGAATTGGTCAGGATCTTTACCTGTACCCCTCTGTCACGGAGTTGTTGTAAAAAAGCCACCCCGGATTTACCAGGAACAAAATAGGGAGAAAAAATAATCAGTTCCTTCTGGACTCCGGCCATATAGGGGGCCAGTTTTTCAGACAGACGATATTTAGTTTCAGCAACATCGTGGGTAAGTTTTTCCGGGTCATCGGCGACAACTTCTCCAACTCCCCATTGATACTCTTCTCTCTGTTGGCGTATTCGTTTTGCCAGCTCAGAATTGCGGAGGTGTTTCACGTATTTAGAATCCGCCTGTTGCATAATAAAATCATCAAATATTTTCTTCCGTTGCTCTATTTCCTCTGTTGAAGGAGGGGCTTTCAACAGTGACAAAATAGGATAGCTCAATTCGCTGTTCCAGTACTGATCAAAAGAGGTGGAAACTTCACCTGCAATCGGACCAACTGAAAGGACGTCCAGGTCAACAAAGCCGAGTTCCGGGTCTGCCTCGAAATACTCATCGCCTATATTTCGTCCACCAAGGATAGTGGCCTTATTGTCAACGGTGAAAGATTTGTTGTGAGCCCTGCGGGTCTGCTTGCCGAACCCGGTGATAAACTGCCGTGTCCTACCGGTATTGCGGGAAAAAGGGTTGAAAATACGTACCTCGACGTTCGGATGGCTGTCCAGGATGGCTGCCCCGGTATCACGACCTTCCTGGTCGATGTCATCAAGGAGCAGGCGAACGCGGACTCCTCGCTCAGCAGCTTTGTAGAGCTGATCGATGAACAGGCTGCCGACAACATCATCATGGATCATGTAATATTGCGTATCAATGCTTCGTTCAGCCTCCTGCGCAAGTACCGCACGTGCTACAAACGCATCTAGACCATTGCCCAGAAGCATATATCCTGACGTTCCCGGATGATCAGCTAAGAGATCC
Organism: uncultured Desulfobulbaceae bacterium; assembly: GCA_947259225.1. Classification (GTDB taxonomy): domain Bacteria; phylum Desulfobacterota; class Desulfobulbia; order Desulfobulbales; family Desulfobulbaceae; genus UBA10518. The sequence goes on from CAMYLK010000221.1 coordinate 2,190, forward strand.
TTGGTCCCTCTACCAAGGAAGGTGTCATCCGTATCCCTGTAAGCAAAGGACTGATTTCGTTCAACATTTTCTGGTAGAATAGCACAACCATTGAGGAGAAAAAACAGCAGGGTAGCGAAATACAAGCACGCCATGGATATCTTCACCTGAGAGTATTTTCTATGCTTCTCTATCCTGTTTTTCATCGTGTCCTCAGTTTGTTAAGTTCAACGCTCAGCCAGTCTGAACTATTCATGCGCATGCCATTGCAAAGCACTGTGTAGGGTTTACCGGTCATACTGCTTTTGGTAGCAGAGTAATGAATAAAGTCCTCTGCGATTTTGATCCGTTCCTTATAATAATCATACTTTTTTTCAATATGCTGGCGTGCTTCGATTGAATCGTACGGTTTGTCATTCCTGATAAAGGTGCATTCTGTTTGTTCAATAAAATCAAGGAGCGCGATAATTTCTTCCGTTGGCCCCGCTAAACAAGAACCGTGAAACGAAAATAT
>CAMYLK010000222.1 GCA_947259225.1 uncultured Desulfobulbaceae bacterium
TCTATAAGTCCCTGCCAGTATTCGCTGCCGTAGAGTACCACGGGAAATCTGCGAATCTTACCGGTCTGGATAAGGGTCAGGGACTCGAAGAATTCATCCATGGTGCCATAACCGCCGGGAAAAATCACATAGGCCATGGCGTATTTGACAAACATCAGCTTGCGTATGAAAAAGTATCGGAAGGAGATGGCTAAATTCTGGTAACCGTTGGGTGCCTGTTCATGGGGCAGTTCGATGTTGAGTCCGACCGAAGTCCCACCTGCCTCTATGCAGCCACGGTTGGCCGCTTCCATGATGCCCGGACCACCACCGGTGATTACCGTCAGGCCCTCTTTTGTCATCTGTTCAGCGGTCTGATAGGCGGCCTTGTAAAATGCATGCTCTTTATCAAAACGGGCGCCGCCGAAAATGGACACCGCCGGTCCAAGTTCATTCAAGGTTTCGATCCCGTCGATCAGTTCGGACTGGATTCGGAAAATGCGCCAGGTCTCAGAGGTTTTCAGGTCTTCCATGGGGTCCTTTGCGTTGGTGTGTCGGATTCTTCGTTTACTGAGAAAATGAAAGCGTAAGCAAGGAGCGAGAATACCAGCTTATCACTTCGCTTACAATATGGTTTATTCACAGCGCTGCATTTAACATCCGGCCTGATTTTCTGCCTGGAAACGATAGGAGTTGTTCGAAAAGGAATACCTCCTTAGTCTGGCCCGGGCATCAGGTAACGGAGTTATTATACTTCTAAAATGCCACCACCATTCCGGTATTGTCAAGGACAGAGCAAAAAAAGTATTTGAGCTTGTTGTGAATAGGTGTACAGCCGATAACAGCTCATCCTCTTTTTTTGAGGTGATAAACATTGCGACTTTTCCTTGACCACTCCCCGCTAACCGTTTTTAATTTGATACCAACTTTACCCATAACACAGGATTTTTTATAGCTGGAGGATCATTGTGGTACATAAAACGATTATGCCGACGAAAACTATTCTCCTCAACGGAGATGCCGTTGAGGTTAAGCGAGAAGAGATCCGCGCTTATTTTCATAAAACGTTCTCAACCTTTGAGGCGCTTCATGAAATACTGGTGAACGATGAGGCCTTTTATGTGCAACCTGAAAAATTGCGTCATCCACATATCTTTTATTTTGGCCATACAGCGACCTTTTATATCAATAAATGTATCCTGGCCAAGTTGATAGAAGACCGTATCAATCCTGCATTCGAATCGATGTTTGCCATCGGGGTCGACGAGATGAGCTGGGATGACCTTAACGAAGCCAACTACGACTGGCCAAGCGTTGAAGACGTTCGTCAATATCGCAACAGGGTTCGAACAGTCATGGATGATTGCATCGCTGGCCTGCCTCTGTCGCTTCCCATTACATGGGACTCGGCCTTTTGGGCCATCCTAATGGGCATTGAGCATGAGCGTATTCATCTCGAAACGTCTTCAGTTCTTCTTCGGCAAACCGATATCAACCTTGTCAAACCCCATCCCCTGTTCCCTTGTTGTAAACAACATGGAGATGCTCCAAGAAATGAACTTATTGCGGTAGCCGGCGACGAAGTGCAGCTGGGCGTTGATCACACTACCCATACCATGTATGGCTGGGACAATGAGTATGGGACCCATACCGCCATGGTCCATCCTTTTAACGCCGCTCAATACCTTGTTTCCAATGGCGAATTTTTAAGCTTTGTTGAAGAAGGAGGGTATGAGAAGAAGGAATATTGGAATGAAGAGGGGCAACGGTGGCTTGCTTTCACCAAAGCCCGGCATCCGCTTTTCTGGGTTAAAACCGATGCCGGTTATCGCTACCGTGCCTTGGCCGAGGAGATGGAAATGCCCTGGGACTGGCCGGTTGATGTCAATTACCTTGAAGCCAAAGCATTTTGTAATTTCAAGGCCGAACAGCTTGATCAACCGGTCCGTCTACCGACGGAGGATGAGTGGGTGCACCTGCGCAACCAGATCGAACTGCAAGATGAGCCGTATTGGAACAAGGCGCCCGGCAACATTAATTTAGAATATGCCGCTTCATCTGTGCCGGTCAATCAGCATCAGCAGGGCGAATTTTACGATATTATCGGCAACGTTTGGCAATGGACGGAGACGCCTATTTATGGCTTTGATGGTTTCAAGGTTCACCCGCTGTACGATGATTTTTCGACTCCGACCTTTGACAACCGGCACAATATCATCAAAGGCGGCTCGTGGATTTCCACAGGCAACGAGGCCAATTTCGCTTCACGCTATGCTTTTCGTCGCCACTTTTTTCAACATGCGGGGTTTCGCTACATCACTTCAGAGTATGAGGTAGAAACAGAAAATGCTGTTTATGAGGAAGACCACATGCTCTCCCAGTATTGCGAGTTTCACTACGGCGGAGAGTATTTTGGTGTGGCCAACTTCCCAAAAGCCATTGTCGATATAGCGCTACGGCATACCCAAGGGCTACCTCGAAACAGTGTGCTCGATATCGGTTGTTCGGTTGGACGAGCCAGCTTTGAGCTGGCAAAACATTACGGCCAGGTAACTGGGGTAGATTTTTCGGCACGATTTATCAATTTGGCCCATCGCATGCAAAATGAGGAAAAGCTCCGCTACACCATTCCCGATGAAGGGGAGCTGGTCAGCTATAGAGAGGTGACACTTAGAGAACTCGGTCTCAATCAATCCAACGA
>CAMYLK010000223.1 GCA_947259225.1 uncultured Desulfobulbaceae bacterium
ATTAAGGCGGCAATTGAATCCGAAACCTGTCAGGTATTTGCCGACCTTTCCCAGGTCCATCAGGTTTTTATGAATCTCTGTACCAATGCTGCTCAGGCTATGGATAAAAATGGTGGCATACTTGACATCTCCCTCCATACTGTAGATTTTGCCGATCTTGATCATAAACGATATCCCAACCTTGAAGCCGGACGGTATGTTTCCCTGGCGGTGAAAGATACGGGACACGGCATGTCTCCTGAAGTAATGGAGAGAATTTTCGATCCTTTTTTTACTACCAAAGACGTCAGTGAGGGAACAGGTATGGGGCTGGCTGTCATACATGGAATTATTACTGCCCATGGTGGTGAAATGGATGTGAAATCCGTCCAGGGTGAGTGGTCTGAATTTACTGTCTTTTTTCCATGTGTGGATGGCAAACAGGATACTTCCCATGACGTTGTGCTTGGTGTTCCCCGTGGAAGTGAAAAGATACTGTTTGTGGACGATGAAGAGGATATCCTGAGAATGACGACTCGTATGCTTGAATACCTTGGCTATACAGTTTATCCTGCTACAAGTGCGGAAAAGGCAATTTCCATGTTGACACAGGAGTCCTTTCACGTTGATCTGGTAATTACCGACTATTCCATGCCGGGAAATTCCGGCGTCCAGCTTGCCAAGGATTTACTGGACGCGGGCAAGGATGTCCCGGTCGTGCTTTGCTCCGGTTTCAGCGATTCTGTTATTCTGGACCAGGAAGCAAGACGTGTGATACGAAAATTTATGTCCAAACCTCTTGAGATGAAAAAACTGGCTCTTACAATTCGTGAAATTCTGTCAACAGCCAATGGAGTTAATAATGCGGATTCTGATAATTGATGATGACGAACAGATCCGTGTTCTTCTTCAGCAGATGATGGAATGGGCAGGATTTGAGGTGGAAGTTGCTGAAAACGGCAAGGTTGCCATGAATATCCAGAAGCAAAATCCCGCGGACCTGGTCATAACAGATCTCATTATGCCTGAACAGGAAGGGCTGGAAACGATTTCCAGGCTGAAAAAGGATTATGAGGGAATCAAGATAATCGCCATTTCCGGCGGTGGCCGAATTGGACCGGAAGCATACCTGCCGGCAGCACAAGAACTTGGTGCAGATCGTGTATTCAGTAAACCCTTCGATATTCAGTCAGTGGTGGACACTGTGAAAGAGTTGCTGAATGTCCCATCATGAAACATCGTTTATCAAGCAATTTGTAACGATACCCGTTGTTTCACAACCATTCAGCTTTCTTAACCTTATTTTGATTTAATGTACCTTGCCCGGCGAACCGTTAATAATACAATCCGTTTCATCATCAGGGAATCATTTGAAGAAGAAGGGTGCCTCAAGCACCGTGATCTTCTTGATCTGGGGACATTTCCACAGAAGTATATAGTCTATACCGGCAACAGTGCGTTTTACATTGATGACAGTATTGTGAATTTGCTCAGGGAAGTGGGGAATGATGCTGATCCTTTTGAACTGGAGGAACTTTTCTACCCATTTGTAGATCCGCAGGTTCGTATTCGTCTCAACTCTTTTGCTGATCGTTCAAAACATAGGAATTGGAAACCGCTTTCCAGTGAAAGAAAAAAACAGATTCTCAAAAACACGCACCTTTTCGATCGAAGACGAATGCATTTCCTCAAGTTCGGCCAGCCCGATCAACGGCGTCTGGAAAGGTCAGCTGCATTGTACAAAGTGCTTCCCGGTAAATCGAGAGATGAAATTGAGCAGTACCTCCTCCAGATGGAACTGCTTCTCAGTCCTCACGAGTACAGAATGTACATTTTTACCATTTTTGACTTGCAGCGGTTCTTTACAGAGAGTTTTGCCCGAACAAGGCCGGAGGCACTGCCAGAAGAGAAAGTCGACAAGCACTTTATCGCCCAGGTCTGCAAGCTTGACAGTGACGAGATATTCTGGCTGGGTTTCGATAGAACCGATAGGATTCCTGATTATCTCACCAGGTATCTCATAATGTATTTTGATTACTCGTTTGCTGCCGGCTTGGGATGGGAAGAGTATGTCAGGAGCTTCATGGACTCCCGGCGCAGGTACACTCCTCCGAAGGTCGGGAAGAGAATGACGATGTCAGAGGTATCAACCGTTTTTGGTATAAACCGCGCTGAACTCTCATCCATGAGCCGCAGGGAACTGAAAAGGCTGTTCAGGGAAAAAGCCAGGAAACTCCATCCTGACACGGGTGGTGATCATGAAGAGTTTATTGAACTGGCCGATGCGTATAATGAAATTATGCGGACCAAAAAGTGAGGAGTAAGGGTGGGAGTGAAGGGTGATGAAAAAAAAAATCTGCGTTCAGTTCTGCAGATAATACAGCCGGTTTTTTCCCGTAACAGGTACCGGTTGGCACTCGGTTTTGCCGCCCTGGTCGGTGTGGACCTCCTGCAGCTGTTAATTCCCCGCTTCCTGAAATGGGCGGTCGACAGTTTGTCTGGCGGTATTGCTACGCAGGCAGGACTTCTTGAAATCAGCATCTTGATCCTGATTGCAGCATTCGGGGCGGCACTGTTGCGTTTCTGCTGGAGATACCTGATCATCGGTTTTTCCAGGCTCCTTGAGCTTGACCTCCGTAACCGAATTTATTCCCACGTACTGAACATGGACCGTTCGTTTTTTGATACCAGAACAACGGG
>CAMYLK010000224.1 GCA_947259225.1 uncultured Desulfobulbaceae bacterium
ATCTTATTTTCATACAGGCCCAGGAGGGCTCCCATTGAACGGGGCGTAAGCTTTTCTCCTATGAGAACGGAGTTCGGCCTGTTCCCCGTAAAACGTTTATTGGGGTTTGCATCATCCTTTCCATGCGCCAGGGCGAGAGACTGGGCAAGCATATTAGCAACGAGTTTTTCCTGGGATGTTGTACCCTTGACTGTGACATCGGTGCCGTACTGACTCTGGCGGAAACCTATGAACTCAGATGGAACAAGAGTGGTCCCCTGATGAAGCAGCTGATAAAAAGCATGCTGCCCGTTAGTGCCCGGCTCTCCCCAGACAATGGGACCTGTTTTACAGGTTACCCCTTTGCCATTGCGTGATACAGACTTGCCATTACTTTCCATATCGCATTGCTGAAGATGAGCCGGGAATCTTTCAAGAGCCTGGCTGTAGGGAAGGACCGCGAGCGTTTCGTGACCAAGAAAGTTCCGGTTCCAGATACCGACCATTGCCATCAACAGTGCGACATTCTGCCTGATATTTCTCTCTTCGGACGCCACATCAATGCTATGGGCCCCATTCAGGATATCAACATAAGCATCATATCCCAGGGCAAACCCCAGGGTGACCCCGCCAACCATTGAAGTAACGCTGTAGCGTCCTCCGATGTAATCAAACATATGGAATGACTTGAGATATTTTTCCGGATTATCCATCGGGCTGCCGACACCGGTGACAGAGACCAGATGACGGCTGGGATCAAGGCCGGACTGATCAAGTGCGGAACGAACCAGTTGTTCATTGGTTAATGTTTCAAGTGTTGATCCGCTCTTGGATACAACATTTATCAGGGTTCTGGAAAGATCAATCCCCGCCAGGACCCGAGCAGTATCATCCGGGTCCACATTCGAAATAAAACGGGCGGCCTTATCTGGAAGACGATACCTCTGGAGTGCAAGGTAAAGGGCCCGGGGACCAAGGTCAGACCCGCCGATCCCTACCTGGATCATAGTGGTAAATGACTCTCCCCGGTGGTTGACAATAACTCCCTGCTCAATATCCTGAAGAAACTGCCGAAGACGGGTCAGTTGTTCCTTGGCCTGTGAAGTTGCTTCGAGGTTAAACGGTGTACTGGAAAATATGTCCCTGCAGGCTGTATGCAGAACTCTTCTGTTTTCACTCTCACACCCTTCGATCCGGTTTAAACGTTCACCTTTTTTCAAGGCCAGAAATTTATCAACAAGTCCTGCCTCATCAGCAAGCTTCTGGAGAGCATCAATCACCCTGTCATCAATCCGTTGGCATGCATACAGATAATCAAACTCGTCGGCTGATGCGACATAGTTTCGAATCCTCTCGGAAGTCAACGCTTCCGGACCGGTCAGGTCATAAGGATTTTCTGCCAAACTGGTGAGGGTCTTGACACTATTGAGATCGGAGAATTCGTTGAATTGCATCGTTCTGCTCCTTTTCCTGTGTCAATTGAAAAACGGGAATTTGCCGTAACGTACCTATACAAAATGGGCCAGGCTTTTCAATTCACTTATCCTGGTCTGGTAGTTCTCCTGTCCAAATATCGCAGACCCGGCTACAAAAATATTTGCACCGGCTTCCGCAACCATGGAAATGGTATCCGGGCTTACTCCACCGTCAACCTCAATTCCGACTGGAAGGCCAACCTGGTCTATCATCTCCCTGAGCCGGCGTATCTTGTCCAGCGAGGATGTAATGAAAGACTGGCCGCCAAAACCCGGATTCACACTCATCAGCATAACCAGGTCCAGGTCGGGTAATATGACATCCAGGGTTGACAGTGACGTCGCAGGATTCAAAACAGCTCCGGCTTTTTTACCCAAAGCTTTAATCTGATCGATTGTTCGATGCAGATGGTCGCACGCCTCAACATGCACAGTAATCCAGTCGGCGCCGGCATCTGCGAAATCCCGCACATAGCTGTCCGCATCCGTGATCATCAGATGGACATCAAGTGGTAGTGAAGTTACCTGGCGAACAGCTTTTACGACAAGCGGACCGATAGTTATATTGGGGACAAAATGCCCATCCATCACGTCCACATGAATCACATCTGCACCCGCAGCCTCCACCTCTCTAATTTCTTCTCCCAATCGCGAAAAATCTGCTGAGAGTATTGAAGGTGCAATCATTTTGGTGATCATTGTTCCCCCCGGTAGTATTGTTAATTTGTCTCTTCCCGCCTCACCCCTGGCGAAACTGTCTTTCCTTATTGACTCAACTCATACTGCTGACCAGGCAGCTGCCGCACAAGACCCCTGAGTTCAAGACGTACCAGCAGGTCTGCAAGACTTGACAAACCATACCCTGTTATGCGAACCAACTCCTCAATATTCAACGGATACACATCAAAACAGGAAAGCAGATGATGTTCACCTTCACTCATGTCCTCATGCTTCCTGTCATTCATCTCAGCCGAAGCTCCGTGGCTCATCACCTCTGACAGATGAAGCTCTTCGATTATATCTTCCACTCCATGAACCAGTTTTGCACCCTGCTGTAATAATCTATGGGGGCCCTGGCTTTTTACTGAATCCACCCTTCCCGGCACTGCAAAAACTTCCCGTCCCTGTTCCAGCGCCAGTCTTGCCGTTATAAGCGAACCCGACTTCAAGGTTGCTTCCACGACCACAACGCCAAGAA
>CAMYLK010000225.1 GCA_947259225.1 uncultured Desulfobulbaceae bacterium
AGGGTTTGGTCACAGAGAAGAAAATCTCTTGCGCTTCGACAAGAGATACGCTATGCTCGCAGCCGTTATATGCGCCAGTAGCTCAGCTGGATAGAGTGCCGGACTACGAATCCGTAGGTCGCAGGTTCGAATCCTGCCTGGCGTACCAAAAATAATAAGGGATTAGGTCTTTTTGACTTAATCCCTTTTTTATTTATTTGGTAGCCAGTTCTTTCAACCTACCGCAACCATCCCTGTTGGTCTTATTGTGAAGTTCGTATGGTTTAAACCGGTTGCCTTACAATGACCTCAACGGTTTGGTCAGTTCTGAGGTTTCCATTGTATTTGATTACGACCCCCCTCTTTCGCATCGTAGAGCGCCCTATCTGCTTCGACAATTAATTCAGCGGATTCATTGGTTTGCTTGGGCTGCATCGTGGCAATGCCTATGCTGATTGTCACATGATTGTCTATTGCTGAGCCGTCATGTGGAATATTCAAATCGAGAACTGCCTGGCGCATATGTTCTGCTACGGTGACCGCCCCGGCAATATCGGTGCCGGACAAGATAGCAACGAATTCTTCACCACCATAACGGGCAAAAAAATCGTATGGCCTTTTCAGGGTGTTTTTCACTGCTACCGCAACTTTTTTCAGGCATTCATCACCGACCTGATGCCCATATTTATCGTTGAAGGTTTTGAAATAGTCGAGGTCAATAAATATCAACGACAAAAAGCTGTTGTCGCGGACTGCATTTTTCCAATCTTTCTCAAAGCGTTCATCAAAATATCGACGGTTCGCAATGCTCGTCAGCCCATCAATGTATGAAAGACGTTCCAGTATCTGGTTTTTCTCCAGGAGTTCGTTGGTAAGACTGAGCAATTCGGCTTCGCGGCGCTTACGTTTATCTGTCTCTCTCTTGAGGCGCAGCAGCGATCCGACCCGGGCCAGCAGTTCAACACGCTGTACCGGCTTGACGATATAATCCATCGCCCCTGCGGCAAAGGCCTGCTCCAGCCTGTCAAAATGGGAGAGTTCCGTCACCATGATGATGGGAATGTCCTTTAGCCGGTCGTAAGCCTGAAAATACCTGCAGATTTCATAGCCGTCCAGGCCCGGCATGATGATGTCGCAGAGAACCAGATCTGGTGAAGAATACTGTAGAAAATCAAGCGCCTCATTGCCATTGGCACAACAAGTAATATTGAACTCTTTGCTGGGGAATGAATGACATAGATGTTCAATTTGGACAGCGCTGTCATCAATAATAAGTATTTCGGCTCTTACATTAAATTCTCTTTGTAATTCCGGTAAATTCATTGTTTGTCAACTTGGTTTTATTGATTTCCATTCAGATGTCATACGCATTCTGGTTTTGTTTCACAATGACGTTTCAGAGACTAATGCCATAACAGTTTGGAGACTAGCCCGTATCTCACAAGCCCGCAATAATCTGTTGAGCAGTTTGAAAGCATTATGCCTACGGCAATTTCAGGTTTTTCGTAACAACCCTTTTGGGACACCCGGACTTGGTTTTGAGATTTCCAATCCAATTCTCGAACCCTCTCAATATAGAGAGAAAAACGATAGATACCAGCTCAAGCAGACCATGGCCTAAATTATTTTTATACTTGTGATTCAATGGCTTCTGTCAATGGACTTTTTCATGTCCTGATCATTTCAGAGACAAGCAAACGTAAGGACAGGAAAAAATATATGGACTTTTGGAAACTCATTCGTCATTCAACAAATCTATCATTTGTTATTTAATCAAAGTTTTACTCTTTTGAATATAGGTAGAAATACCTATTTTTCGAAATAGGTGAATTAACAGGAGGAAACGAAAATCAGAACAAACCCTGTCTGATCGCAAATTGCTATCTTTCCCGGTTCATGATGATAAAGAGGTTCTTTGGTTTCCATCCTGTCTGCAGCAGGAGCGACGTGTATATGTTTGATTCTGATATGCTTATTAAAATCATATGTATACGATATGGAAACAGGTGAAGGCCTCACGGTGAAGGACAGCGAAAAACCGTATACGGGAATGCCATGCGTAGGATTTGATGAAGAAACATTGAAGAGAAAATAGCTTTGAAATCCCTCTTAACCGCTTGTGCAGTAAGTATCATGGTGTGGTAAAATTATTTTTGTGGTTACCATCACAGCTGAGTTTGAAAGTAGAAAAGCCTGGGCGGCCTTCGAAGTATAGGAGACTGAATTTTTTCGCCAACCCGGGAGACAGATTAACTGTTGGGTGCCTTGAAAAATTAGGATCTTCTTTTGCTCTCATCAATCTGCATGAATTTATCCATTTTTTGATTATATTGCATATTGCCGGTGTCGTAAAAAGCCTCGCCACCGATGGCGTAACGGCTAAAACTCATTGCATTACCGTACAGTGCAAACGGTGTTTTAGATTTTTTGGGCGATATCAAGTGAATCATTACCGAGGCCAAACCCCATCAGGCTTGGCGTGAAAAATACAATTGAAGGATTAATATTTTGACCCTTGAAATTGCAGTTGTTTTAGTGCTGTTGATCACAGCCGTCTTTTTTCTGGTCACCGAGTGGATTCCCATGGAGGTCACTGCCCTGCTCTCTTTGGGGGGTGTCGCCTTAACCGGCCTGGTTTCGCCGGTCGAAGCCCTTTCCGGTTTCAGTAACC
>CAMYLK010000226.1 GCA_947259225.1 uncultured Desulfobulbaceae bacterium
GCTCCCGTGGTAAGCTCGCTGAGAAGCTGCGTGAACTGTCCTGTTGCGGCAGGGCATTCTCCCTCGCACTGGAGGAGGTGTTCGGTAATGGTGGTTCCCATCCTGTATTGCAAAGCATCTGTCATTTTCTCATCCTTTTTGTGGAATTGGGGAACATCGTACTTATTTCATTGCTTTTTCCATTCCACCAGCAGATTGACTGCTAATCTTATCATCAAATCCTTCTGCCGGGGATCGCTTTCTGCAATCAGCAAGGCCAGAGCAACCAGGGTATTTTCGTTGATACCGGATTTTTCCAGCAACCCGTTCTTTCGCAGGAAAAGCAGAAAAAGGAAGGAACCTATTCTCTTGTTGCCGTCACTGAAGGGATGGTCCTTAATGACGAAATAGAGCAGATGGCGGCCTTTTCTTCTGCGCTGGGGTAAAGCTCTTCGCCCTCAAAGGTCTGATAGATATTGCCCAGTATTCCCTGGAGTTGGTGATCACCTTCCCGGCCAAAGAGTTCGGTTGCCTCGGAATGATAATTAAGTTCAGTTTTGAGTTTTGCGATTGCCTCCTGTGTCTCCTCATATTCAAGAAGTTGTTTCGATGGATGGCGGTCTTTCGGCAACTCCAATTGGTCTTCATCATACTGGAGGAGCAGTGTCCAGGATTTGGCGTACCGGTTTACAACCTCCAGCACAGCTCTTCCCTCATCGCTGAGGGTTTCATGACGATTCAATGTTCGGGTAAGGAGTTCAACAGCTTGTTCCATCTCACACAAGCCCTTCTCAGCCAGGCGTCGTTCGTTGGTTGTGTATCCCTTTATCAGATGGTCTTTGAGTACCGAAGTTGCCCAAACACGAAACTGAGTGCCGCGGATTGATTTTACTCTATATCCGACAGAAATTATGACATCGAGATTATAGCAATCGAGCATTCTTGCAACGCTCCGCTTACCTTCTTTTTGAACTATCCGGAATTTCCGGATAGTTGACTCTGTAAGAAGCTCTCCTTCGGAAAATATATTTTTTACATGTTCGTTTATAGTACGAACATCTTTGTCAAACAAATGTGCCATTTGTTTTTGGGTCAACCAAACAGTCTCCTCTTGAAGATGGACTTCCAATAAACTCTGTCCGTCTTCGGACTGATAAATAATTATTTCACCGTATTCAGTCTTCATTTCTCATGATTTCATAAAGGGGAAAAATTAACCGTTGTGCTTATTTTTTGCTGAAGTTATTACTTTTATTATTTTAAATTAACAGGGTCATTCTTCGATTTATTTTTTCTGTTTATAGGCAAGGTTCTGGAGTTCTTCTGTACTCTGCTTATCGACAAGCTGGACGACATTGGTTGTCCCTGTTTTTGTTGAGTGCCGGCTGATGGTAACGATGAACGGTTCATCCGGATCAATTCTTTTCTGCTTTACCGCCCTTTTGTAAAAATTCAGAATCGCCTTATCGCTGTCCTGGTATTTCCTCTCGACCAGGATTGACTCGACACCCCAGACAATGGCCAGTCGCCTGTATGTTTTTGCATTGCTGGTAACGGCAATAATTCGTACCTCAGGACGCTGACGGGCAACCATGAGTGCGACAAGGCCTGTTTCAGTAAAAGTGACGATTGCCGAAACCTTAATCCGCTGGGAAAGGGCAACCGCTGACGCAGCTATTGCCTTTCGGCTGTCCCGCATTTCAACAAATTCCCGGTACCATGGATAATATTTCTCTGTTTCATTAATCGTTGCGGAAATAACCTTTACTGCCTCTTCGGGAAAATCACCGATGGTTGTTTCATCTGAGAGCATCACCGCATCCGCGCCATCCAGGACCGCATTGGCTATATCAGAGACCTCTGCCCTGGTTGGGTATGATGAGGACACCATTGACATCAGCATCTGGGTCGCGATGATCACGGGCATCCCCCTGTCCCTGGCCTTTGCAACGATCCTCTTCTGCATAACGGGAACGATATACGGTCCCATCTCAACACCCAGATCCCCCCTGGCGATCATCAGGCCATCTGCTGCAAGGATAATTTCTTCTATGTTGTCCAGGGCCGAGGCTTTTTCTATCTTGGCAAAAACCGGTATGTCCTCTCCTTCCATTTTGACAAGCTCTTTAGCCTGTCGGATGTCATCAGCAGACTGCACAAAAGAAAGGGCGATAAGATCAATTTTCCGGGATATGCCGAATTGAATATCTTTTTTGTCTTTCTCGGTCATTGCTGACAGTCTGACCTGCCCCACCGGAATATTCACACCTTTTCCCGTGGTAAGCTTTCCCCCGGTCAGGATGATTATCGTGACCTTGTCTGCATCTACATGTTCAACAGCCGCGCATATGGCACCATCGGCAATACAGACCTGATCACCGATCGACACCCCGTCCAGGATATCGGGATAGTTGATTGAGATAGCGTTCTCTGCTCCTTGAGGTGGTTTTGTTCTCCAGACATGGAGAAGATCGCCTTCAGCCAGCTGCACAGGCTCCATCGGATCTACACGGATCTTGGGCCCGGAAAGGTCCTGCAGCAACGCTATCGGCCTTTGCATATCTTCTGCGACGCTTCGTGCATCGCTGATCAGCTTTGCATGAAAGTCATGATCACCATGGCTGAAATTG
>CAMYLK010000227.1 GCA_947259225.1 uncultured Desulfobulbaceae bacterium
GGAAGAGTTGACCTCCATTACCACCGGCCCATGATTGGACCGTAGCAGGTCAACACCGCAGACATTCAATCCCATGATCTTTGCCGAGCGAACGGCAGTTGATCGCTCCTCTGGAGTGATTTTGATGAGGCTGGCGCTGCCACCCCTATGGAGGTTGGACCGGAATTCACCCTCAGCCCCCTGGCGTTTCATGGCGGCAACAACCTTGCCGCCGACGACCAGGCAACGGATGTCGGCGCCACCCGCCTCTTTGATATATTCCTGTACCATGATGTTGACATTGAGGCCCATGAAGGCCTGAATAACGCTTTCCGCTGCTTTGTGGGTTTCGGCAAGAACGACCCCGATACCTTGCGTCCCCTCAAGCAGTTTGATAACAAGCGGTGCCCCACCAACAATGGTTATTAAATTCTCTATATCATCGGGGTTACGGGCAAAACCTGTAACGGGAAGCCCAATACCCCTTCGCGCCAGTAACTGCATGGAGCGTAGTTTGTCCCTGGAGCGAGTGACGGCGACCGAATCGTTGAGGACAAAGACATTCATCATTTCAAACTGTCGAAGAACCGCGGTACCGTAAAATGTGACCGAAGCGCCGATGCGAGGAATGACGGCATCAATATCATGCAATAACTGGTTCTTATAATAGATGGACGGTCGGTGCGACGTAATGTTCATGTAGCATTTGAGTATGTCGACCACTATAACCTCGTGCCCCTGTGATTCCGCTGCTTCTACAAGCCGCCTGGTCGAATACAGCTTCCTGTCTCTGGATAGTATGGCTATTTTCATGGTGCTTCTCTTTTCTTCGTCAAGAGACGATGTTTTAGTAAATTTTCAGTATGCGGACCCAGCCTACCCCTGTTCCAGTATCTCTTGTTCTTTCTCATTGTGCAGACCGCTTTTGATATGCAGATCACGCTGCGGAAAGGGAATCTGTATACCATGTTCTCGAAATAATTTGTCAATGGAAAAGTGCATGTCACTGCGGACGTCGATACGTTTATCGACATTCTTAAGATGGCAGAAGAGCTCGAAATCTAGAGAAGATTGACCAAAGGCCTGAAAACGAACAACAGGTGCCGGGGAGGAGCCGTTGGTGATAACCTCCGGATGGTTATGCGCCACTTCGAGCAGTAGTTTCTTGACCAGTTCCGTGTCGCTTCCGTAGGCAACGCCGACCGGAACCCGTACCCGGCCCCTTACATCCAATAACATCATATTGGTTACCTGACTGGAAATTAATTCTGAGTTTGGCACAATGACATCGGAGCGGTCAAAGGTCTGAATGATGGTGGACCGTACACTGACTTTCTTTACATATCCTTCGGTTGTGCCGACAACAACCCAATCCCCACGTTTGATGGGGCGTTCAAAAAGAAGAATCAGGCCGGAGACAAAATTATTGACGATATTCTGCAGGCCGAATCCGATACCGACGGAGAGGGCACCGGCTACCACAGCAAGGCCGGCAAAGTTGATGCCGGCAGCACTGAGGCCGATGAGGATGACAATGCTGAAGCCGATGTAACCAAAGACTGTTGTAAGGGCATCCTGAAGACTGGGTGCCAGTTCTGAATCAGCCAGCCATTTGCGAACGACTTTATCCTTGAGGAGAGCTACCACCGTCCATCCTAAAGCTATGATTAGCAAACCGACACCGACTCGTGAAGGGACAATGTTGATCTTGCCGATGGTAAATCCATCAACCAGCCAGTCGAAAAAGGCCGATGCATAAACCTCGGAGATGCCCCATAATGAAAGCAGCCAATAGGTGAAGCCAAGGACGAGTACAAGCTTAAGAAGACTGTTTATCCAGATGATGCCTTTGATCACTTCTTTTGGCTTTATGCCGAATTGATTTCGTAATCGTTGTTGCCAGGAATATTTCCCTCGCCCTAACCCTCCCAGTAATTCGTTGGCCAGATATTTTCCGATACTCAGGGTGAGAATAAGGGCCAGGCTGCCTATGGTTCCGACCAAAATATGGGTGGCTAGGTTGCGATAGCCGCTAAGCTCTGCAATTATGACCGTACCCAACAACAAGGTCAGGGTAAAACGTAAAGGCCCTCGCCATGATGAATGAAATCGGGATAAATTGCAGGCAAACCAGAATAACCAGAGGAGGATCCCATACCAAAGGGTTACGATGAGAGCACGAGTCAGGTAAAAGACAGCGTCCGGCAATACCGCTGCCAGCGGGCTGGCAACAACAAACCAGAGGATGCCTGAGAGAAAGGCAAGCAAATGAAGACGAAAGAGTCCGGATTGAGAGATAGGGACCAGTGGTTTGTCTTCATGGTCTGATTCGGCAAGCGTGATCATGTATGCTTTTCCGAAAACTGATAAGGACAAGGCCAGGATGAGGCTGTTGACAGCGGTGGGGAGATAGGGTGCAGGTTCAGACACCGGCATGAATATTTGTAACCCAAGAGTTAGTCCGACCAGCCCCCCCAGAAGTTGGAAAACTTTTTGACGATTTGCAATTATTCGTAGGAAATCAGCAATAAATCCATCCTGCTGAATTTTAACGGCATGTCGGGAAAGAATTTGTTCCATTCGATGCCCGATAAACAGACCGATCCCGGTGAGCAGTAACAAAGAAAT
>CAMYLK010000228.1 GCA_947259225.1 uncultured Desulfobulbaceae bacterium
TGACTTTCTGTTCGTCCAGGTTTGCCAGGTCAAAAAGGGATAGGGTTTTCTTTTTCGTCTCATCGATTCGTTCTTCTGCGGGTACAGGTGCCAGGGAAAAAAAGCTGTTATCCAGGAAGTACCGGCTACCGTAACGTTGTTCTTCAAGTGCGGCCAGATTGTGTGTTATACCATCGATATGACGGCACCAGTTTTCCACCTGAATTGCATTGCCCTCATCGCTGAACCGAACCAGATTGAACTTTTCAGCCGGTGGAAGCAGCTTGAATCCATAGGGCTCCAGGTCAAGCTGACCCAGCAGTTCCCAACTGTGATGACGGGGAATCAGCAGTTGCAATAAAGGTGTTTCACCCAATGAATGGATGACGAATCGACCTGATTTATGACGTTTGATGGAGATGTCTTCAGCCGGACAGTGTAGAAAAAGAAACCTGGCCAACCACATCCAGCATGAACGATCTCGATGCAGCTGCTTGGAGATACTGCCCCGGTTTAGGAGTGCTCGTTCATTTACCGTGGTTGTCATCCGAGTCAACTGTTCTACAATCGGATCCAACACCTCTTTGCCTGGAGATGTTGTGTCTTTCTTGCCGTTAATACCCAGTGCCTGTAGCTCCCATGCTGCCGACCGGTGTAGATTCACATGTAAGCAAAGTCCCGCTTCCTGGAGAACGGATAATTGCATATGATCTGAATGATCTTCCCAGGAAATTGTAAACGGGCCGGATGTCAACCGCTGATAGAGATAGTGTCCTATCTTCTGCCAGGTGCTATCGGTAAAGCCCATGGTTACAGGATGCAGCGTCGTGTCGTTCCGCCGTAGGCAGAGTATGGTCAGTGCGGTTACATGGTGACAGCGATGACCGGTTTTTCCAGCTATGCACTGGCTGCACCAGCCGTCTCGAAAAACGTACCTATGCTTACCCCTCGTTCCCTCCGCAATATTTACGGTGGCCGTAATACCGTCTTCGCAGAACAGGGCGGCGCTTTGGCGAAAAAAGAGAAGGTGGCGAACGTTTCCCTTGAGGATTAACCCGTGTGCTTTCTCTATTACCTGAGGGGAATACCAGGTTTTTAATGCCAAGCTGTATTGAACAGGGAGGAGTTCTATGGAACCAAGGTTGGTTACCGTTGAACCGGGAAGAACTGAGGTGAAGGACATGGGGGAAGTAAAGAAAAATAATTGTATAAATGAACGGTTTATGGGCTACTGCTGGTCGAATGAATAATGGCTACCTTGAAAAATTCTATTTTCCCTCAACATCGGCGTTATGCTTAAAATTTTATCCTGGGAATCTGCTGCCTGTGGTAAAAGTTTGCGCATGCCTCGGAGTCTATGCTTACCTTGAACGAAAATTCTAATTTTTGTCGGTGTCGCAAAAAGCCTCGACACCGACGGCGGAAATGCTATAACTCATTGTACTTCCCTATAGTAGAAATAGCGTTTTAGACTTTTTACTGGTCGATCAATTTTTCAAAGCACCATAATGTAGATGAAGGTCTTTCGCTATGAATGTAGCTTTAAATTTCGGCAAAGGCAAGACAGTGTTTTTCAAAAGAGGATAGCTTTTTGAAACGTAACTGTTCAGCTGCACCCCACTGAGTCTGCACTTACCTCTTGGGGCGGATCAGGTCACCTCACATAGGCGGGCTATAGATTCGTTGACCTGCTTACCCCAATTTGGAGCACATCTGAACAGTTACATTCCGAGGTAGTGCAGGTTTTTTGCATTCTCCTGAATAGTTACTTTGAAAGGAAAAAGAGCTGGGGCTATCTGTTAGCCTCCTTCTCGGCAGCTTTTTGTATGTGAATCCGATGAGCAGTCCCAGTCAGTTCTCCCTCGTCGCTAAACAGCAGTTGATGAGATAGGGACAACATAGTCTGCAGTCTGTCACTGTACACCTCGGTCGATTTGTTGTATCCATCTATACCGCCACCGGCCAGCGGGCAATCGTTACAGCCTGACCCGGAGGCTTGAAGAAGCGAATGACAAGGTTTACCGACTCTCAACCCAGAATCGGGTGACGGTCTCCATGCAATGCAGGAATGGCAGTACTGTTCATGTCAGGAAGAGCGCACGTCCCGAGGCAAATCAAAAGGGAATATATTCAGCCCTGGGCATAAAAAGTCATCCCGGGAACACGGTAAAGACGACGATATGAAACAAAATGAAAGATGTAGTGCCATAACCGTGGTGCTTGCATGGATGGATAACCATTCGATTGCATATAATTTTATATGTTGGCGTCACAAAGTTTGGCTAACATGTTTTTTCAACTCAACTGCTTGATATTTTTAAAAAATGCGGTATTTGCTCATGGCAATCTTGGCGGACTCACATTCTTGTATCAAAATTGAGCAGAGCAGGGGAAAAACCAAGATTGTCGGTGTCGTAAAAAGCCTCGCCACAGACGGCGGACAGGGCATAACCTGTTGATTTTCCATCTTGTGTAACAAACGTTTGTGACTTTTTGCGATTCCATCAAAATTGCCGTTATTTTTTCCCTATTTCAAAATCAGCTGCGTCAATATCGGTGGGATCACCTTTGCTGTAACCCCCGGGGTGGCAGAAGCTGATAGCTCCGG
>CAMYLK010000229.1 GCA_947259225.1 uncultured Desulfobulbaceae bacterium
CTGCTGGACATGATGACCGTGCGGGAGCATAAGGGAGGGCTCGCTGGCCTTAAAATTGCAATAATCGGTGATATCCTGCACAGCCGGGTTGCACACTCCAATATTCTTGGTTTTACTTTAATGGGTTCAGACGTTAACGTTTATGGTCCGGCTACGCTGTTACCAAAATGGTTTGAAGAGCTTGGTGCGAATGTGTGTTCGAGCCTTGAAGAAACTGTGAGGGACGCTGATGTTGTTATGGCATTACGTATTCAGCAGGAACGCCAGGATGACCCTCTTTTTCCTTCTCTGCGTGAATATGCGCAGAAATACGGCGTGACTCAGGAAATTATGGACATGGCAAAATCCGACGCGATCGTCATGCACCCCGGACCGATTAACCGGGGAGTTGAATTAATGCCTGATGTGGCCGACGGTCCCAGGTCGGTAATTCTTGACCAGGTGACAAATGGTGTGGCGATTCGCATGGCCCTTCTCTACCTGGTCATGGGAAACGTATGATTTGCTGCGCTGAAATGAGTTGCACCGTTGGCGGATTGCGCACCCGGGTTAATAAATGTCGTTGTGCTCATTCTGCCTTTACGATTTTTATAAGGATTTATTTGATAAGACGGAAGTGGATTAAATAATGTCTGAAAACTGGTTGCTCAAAAACGGGCGGGTTATAGACCCGGTAAACAAGACGGATCAGCTGAGGGACCTCCTGGTCATTGATGGCAGGATTGCTACCGTTGGCGCATCTTCCCCGGAAAATATTAAAGTCCTGGATGTGTCCGGATGCTGGGTTGTACCGGGATTAATTGATATGCATGTCCACCTGCGAGAGCCTGGTGAGGAATACAAGGAGGATATTGTCAGCGGTACAAGGGCTGCTGCTGCGGGAGGGTTTACGGCTGTGGCCTGTATGCCGAACACAATGCCTGTAAACGACAGTTCGGCCGTCACTTCCTATATACTTGAACAGGCGGAAAAAGGGGCTGCAAGGGTGTATCCGGTAGGGGCCATAAGTAAGTCAAGCAAAGGGCAAAGCCTGGCTGAATTTGGCGAGATGAAGGATGCCGGTGTTGTAGCAGTCTCAGATGACGGGCTCCCAGTAATAGACAGCCAGCTAATGCGCCGTGCTCTTGAGTATGCCGGTGACCATGATTTGACAGTTATTTCCCATAGCGAGGAAAGCTCTCTTTCAGAACATGGGGTCATGAATGAAGGGGGGGTATCGACCCGTCTCGGTCTTAGAGGTATTCCAACTGCCGCAGAGTCAATCATGGTATACAGGGAGATCGCTTTAGCGGAATATACAGGTAATCCTGTCCATATAGCTCACGTCAGCACCGCCATGTCAACAGATCTTCTCAGGTCCGCCAAATCAAGGGGTGTAAAGGTTACGGCAGAGACCACACCCCATTATTTCACCCTGACCGACAAGGCGGTGCAGGGATATGATACCAATGCTAAAATGAATCCGCCTCTCCGGTCCGAAATTGACCGCCAGGCAATTCTGGATGGCCTTGCTGACGGGACGTTTGATGCTGTTGCCACAGACCACGCTCCGCACTCTTCGCTTGAGAAGGAGTTGGAATTTGATTTGGCTGCCAATGGCATCATCGGGCTGGAAACAGCAGTCCCCCTGACCCTGGCTTTGGTCCGGGAGGGAATAATAGGTGAGCAGCGGTTCGTCGAGCTGCTGTCAGTTAATCCGGCTGCTATCCTCAAGGTGCCGGGAGGGTCATTGTCTGAAGGCTCCGTTGCTGATGTGGCGGTTATCAATCCGGATATTAAATTCGACTACACCCAGGAGACCGTTGTTTCCAAGAGCAGGAATACACCTTTCCTTGGCTGGACATTACAGGGGCGGGCTGTTCTTACCATGGTCGGCGGCAGGATTACCCGCAACCTCCTTCCCTGATCATTTATTTACTTTACATATCCAGCCGGATCGGCAATCCCTGCTTCCGCGAAGCCCCTGCGTCTCAGTATACAGGCATCACACTGCCCACAGGCTGACTCCCCTTGGGGATCATAACAGCTGTGGGTCATGGAATAATCCACCCCGAGTTCCACGCCTGCCTGAATGATTTCCTTTTTGCTCATGTTTATGAGTGGGGCATGCAGTGTAAAGGGGCAATTTTCGCTGCCCGCCCTGGTGCCCAGGTTGGCCATTTTTTCAAATGCCGAGAGAAACTCCGGCCGACAATCAGGATATCCGCTGTAGTCAATTGCATTTATTCCGAGAAAAATATCGGAAGCCCCTATCACTTCCGCCCAGGCAAGTCCATGGGAAAGAAAAATGATATTTCGTCCAGGAACATAGGTTACAGGAATTTTTCCCTCCATATCACTCAAGGATCTACCCTTAGGCACTTCTGTATCGCCGGTCAGAGCGGAGCCGCCTATTGTATCAAGGTCAACATTCAGGATTAAGTGGCGCTGAACCCCCATTTTTAGACAGATAGCTTTCGCTTTGGTGAGTTCAATAATTTGACGCTGACCGTATCTGAAACTCAGGCATGAACAGGAAAAACCTTGTGAAAGGGCCATGGCGAGAACCGTTGTGGAGTCGAGGCCGCCGCTGAGAAGAACAACCGC
>CAMYLK010000230.1 GCA_947259225.1 uncultured Desulfobulbaceae bacterium
TTTTTTTCACGTATTCCCTGGCGTTGTTGGCCAGGTGATCCAGGGTGGCACAATCCTGACCCTCATCCGGAAACGTGGCGATACCTATACTTGCGGTGAGGTAGATGTCCACACCTGCTGTTTGTAACGGCTGCCGAATGACCTGGAGAAGACGGTTAGCTACTATTACCGAGTCAGTGGTATCCTGAAGGCGTTCTAAAAGCAGAAGAAAGGCTCCGCCTTCGGTGCGGAATAAATTAATATCTATACTTTCAGAGGGTAATGAGTGCGATAAAATATCCGTACTTCTCACCAACTGTTCAATGCGGCGGGCAATTTGAAACAGGATCTCATCGCCGCCACTGAGCCCGACTGAGGCATTTATTCTACCAAAATCATCCAACGCGATATTGAGCAATGCAAGTTTTTCATTGAAGCGTGTTGCTTTTGTTACTGCCCAGTTAAAATGTTCGTGAAACATTTGTCTGTTGGGCAGTTTGGTCAGGGGGTCATAGTAGGCCAGTTGATCTGTGTATGCCTTGGCGGCAAGGGTGTTGCGTATTCGCAACTGCAATTCACTTTGATCAACCGGCTTTGCCAGAAAATCGGTAGCACCAAGGTCAAGG
Organism: uncultured Desulfobulbaceae bacterium; assembly: GCA_947259225.1. Classification (GTDB taxonomy): domain Bacteria; phylum Desulfobacterota; class Desulfobulbia; order Desulfobulbales; family Desulfobulbaceae; genus UBA10518. The sequence continues at coordinate 606 of CAMYLK010000230.1, forward strand.
GCCCGCAGTTTACTTTCCGTGTCTGTTGAAGAGGTTAGAATGATAACGGGCAGATGACTGAATTTCGCATGCTTACGGACTGCTGATAGGATATCAAATCCCGATACTTCCGGCATGACAAGGTCGAGCAACAGTATGTCAGGGGCAATTTTTTCAAGGGTCTCCATCGCCCGCACGGATTTTTCTTCCAGGTGGAACATTTTATACCCGTCTTCTTCAAGAAAGGCCTGAATCATCTCCATTGTTATGGGTTCATCGTCAACCATCATGATAACGGACTCGGTCAAGCCATGATATCGTTCTTTCTTGTTGGACGTTTTGTTTTTGGAAATGCTGTCTATGGGCATTGTTAATTCTTAGTTATTGTTTCGATGTGTTTCGAGTTTTCCGGTGGTACAACTGCATTTACCATGGCGCGAATTAGTGCAACTGTCTGCGCTGTTTGTTCTTTCTGGCCTTTTTTGCAGTACTCCTCCAGTCTGGTAGCAGGTTCTGTAAAGTCGTCGTATCCAACCGTACCGGCCGAGCCTTTCAACCAATGGGCAAACTCAGCAAGCTCAGACATGTCACGACGCTGCCAGGATTGCTCCAGTTTTTTTACCTGTTGTTCGAGCTTATGCACAAACTGAAGAATCGGCCCATGAAATCGAGAATTATCAGCCAGACGAGAGACGACAGGAGTATTCCATATCGTTTCCCTTTGAGAAACATTTGATTCCTCTGTTATGCTCAAATTTTCAGATATCAGACTCTCTGTGGCGGAGGCATGAGCAGACTGGTCTTCAGGGCTGATAATCCTGGCTGTCATGGCGTGAAGATTTTTTACAGTCCGGATAACTTCTGCTTTATTTTTATCCCTTGCATGCGATTCCAGTTGAGCTGCAGGTTCGGTAAATTCATCAAAACCAACCGTACCTCCGGCACCCTTTAACCAGTGGGCAAGAGCGGCAACTTCATCCATGTCATCCTGACAGACAGCAGCGTCCATAGCCTGTAGCTGTTCGTTTAATCTTTCGATAAAGCGGAGGATTAATGTTCTGAATTTTACATTTTTTATCGGCAACCTCGAAACAATGGGCGGGTAATTGTTGTTTTGCGCATGTATAACTGTCTCCTGATTGTTTGCTGCAGCAGGAGAGGGAGAAGCGTTATCATGGACCAACTTGCCGCCAAGTTGATCTGCTACATAGATCATGAATCTATCGACTTCAATTGGCTTGGAGAGGTAACCTGAATAGCCTGACGCAAGGCATTGTTGCTCAAATCCTTTCATTGCATTGGCTGTCAGGGCGATGATCGGTGCGGTTATCCCCTGCTGACGGAGATTATGCGTAGCTGTAAAACCATCCATCACCGGCATCTGCACATCCATCAAGATGAGATCATAAGAATTGGCAATGGCTTTTTCCATTCCGGTTTGACCGTTTTCAGCTTCATCAACAGTCAGGCCGACTTCTGAAAGTAACAGGTTGACGAGTTCACGATTTTCAGAGCCATCATCCACCACCAGTATGCGGGCTTTTGGGAAATGCCAATGAGACTCCTGCATATCGTCAGGATGTTGCTGAAAAGTTATTATTTCTTCCGGCGCAAGGAGGGCCACATCCTGCATATCTCCTGTCGGCAGGTTGAAAGTAAAACAGCTTCCCTTGCCCGGATCACTCTCTGCCGAGATATTGCCACCCAGGGCCAGAGCGAATTTTCGGCTGATGGCAAGGCCCAAGCCGGTGCCACCAAAGCGGCGTGTTGTCTGGGTATCCGCCTGAACAAAAGGGTCGAAAATTGCTTCTAATTTATCCGGCGCAATGCCTATGCCGCTATCGGTGACCCGAAGAACTAAGTGCGGTCGGTGGCTATCGTTTTCCAGCCTGCAATCCACCGTGACTTTACCCGCTTCCGTGAACTTTATTGCGTTTCCGACTAAGTTTAAAACAATCTGTCGCATCCGGGCC
>CAMYLK010000231.1 GCA_947259225.1 uncultured Desulfobulbaceae bacterium
CAGATCTTGACATAGTTATTATCACCACGACAGGCGGTCATGAAAAGGTCTGCGAATTTCTCTTTGAAAGGGAAATTGAAGAATCATTGAGCAATGGGGAAGATTCCAAGCTTGAATACACCGTCCTGTCGTCCGACCAAACGACAAAGCTTTTTGAGATATCCTCCCCGTTTGCCTACTCCATTCGTTATGGCGTAATAATAAGGGATGATGGATATTTACTCATGCTGCGCAACAAAAGATTCCCCCTGTTGCCCGATAAAGAATACTACACAACATGCCTGTATGAAAATATTGCTACTCCGTACTACGGAATGCTTAAAAAACTTCAGGGCGAAACGAAAGAAAGGGGTTGTTCTTCGTCGTGCCGCAGAAAAAGCAAGGGATGCGAGGGGCTGCAACCGGCCCATGTGTTTGCAAAACTTATAATGCGAATGTTCTATGTAACCCTGCCTTCACGGGGGATGATCCCTTTAACCAAGGCTGACGTAGTCACGTACGCGAAAATGGCCTATGGTTCGCGCGGGGAAGACGTGGCAATCCAAGTTGTCTCACTGATGCGTGACAAACGCGCATCGTTTTGTTTTGCTGAATTCAAAATGCTGAAAAAATTCGCAGTTCAACTGTTCAGGGAAATATTGAGCATTATCGGCGTTAGTGGTGAGGTGCGAAAAATAATTGCAGATGCTTCACGACTGGCAAGGGAAGACTACCATCTAATCCATAACCCTGCGATGAAGAACTGTGTTATCTGAAAACACATTTCTTCACTTTTAAAAAGCAAATCACCTCAAAACTGTACATCAATTTCCCCCCATCAACCCTAGATATTCTCTGAATATGGCCGGGTACAATCTTGAATTAAAAAGAACGTTCATCATCATGTAACACTCGTGAGTACAAAAACATTTCTTCTTTTGGATTGTTGTTATCACCTCTGTTGCCTGTTCTGTCCTGAGGACCTGCTGTAGATTACAATCAAAGTCCCTTATATTTCCAAGCTTTTCGTCAAACGATTCACAGGGGTACACGTCACCTGTCTCCGTAACCACAAGGGTTAACTGTCCGGCATAACATGGAATGACCTGTTTCTGTTGGTTTTGTGTCTGGTGAATTAAACGGCGCTGCACAATATCCTGTGCCGACTTCAGCCGGGCCCCCCTGAAACGGTACCTGGCAGCCTGTCTGGTCTTCAGGTTGGCCTCCATCGTGGAAATAGTTTCCTGGTATTTTTGCAGATCGACCTTTTTCAGTTCCCTGTCGATCACGTTTCCCCTGATCAGGGAAACAGTATGTGTCTTGACAGCATCCAGTTTGTTGACATAGCTGATGATTTCTTCCATACTGTCCTGGTTTGCGGCACAAAATACCGTGTTCATGCCCAGTTCGAAATTGTCATATCTCTCAACAAGACCGGCAAGGAGCCTGTACGTATCAAGTGTTTTCTGAAAAGCACCTGGAACGCCCCGCAAAGTATCATGGACTGATTCCAGGCCATCGAGGGACAACTTGACCGTCACGACGCTCTTCGGTGAGTTCTCAAGAATTGCCGAGGTATTCCTGTAAATAACTTCCGGCAACAGTCCGTTAGTGGGAAGAAGGATTATCGCAGGCTTGTTAGTTTCATAAAAAATTTTGACCACTTCGACCAGGTCCTCACGGAGGAATATCTCGCCGCCGGAGAAAGCAAGCCAGAGTAGTTTTCCAAGCGAAGAAGCCATCTGTTCTATTTCTGCCAGCGACAATTCCGATGCATCATTCCTTCGTGTTTCTTCCCGCGAAAGATAAAAACAGAACGGACAGCGGGCGTTGCATCGGCTGGTCAGAAAAAATGTCAACTGAATCGGCTGTTTTTTAAAAAAAATTGAGTCAGCATGCCGGAAAAGTGAATAGGTCATAACTGCGGCATATCCCCTGATCGTAATGGAAAAAGAAATTCTACCATGCCGGTGAGGGTTCCAGTCCCGACAGCGAGTGGATAAACCATCATGTAATACATAATGGCCCTGATCATGAAATAATGGCCGCCGGTCTTGTTAAACAGGCGAAAAAGCTGTCTATTTACATACATATTCAGTGATACAGCAAATATTATTCCAAATAAAGAGACGCTGGACGGAACAATGAAGGATACGGCAGACAAAGCAAGGACCAGGTAAAACAAAACGGTATTTATTTTTAATCCCAGTGATGCTGTCCCTGAGTCGGACAACAGGTCTTTGTTATGCAGTGAATATATGGTCCAGAATTTACTTTTGTAAAAGCCGTTTCTCATTGAATCCGCGAGGGACGTGTAATTGAAGATATGCTGCACCTGAATTTCAGGCTCCATAACCAGCCAGTATCCCTGTCGCCGTAATCTATGGCTGTACTCCACGTCTTCTATAATTGGTTGAAAATTTTCAGGAAAACCTTTCGATGACCTGAATACTTCAGCAGAAATAACCATTGCATGAGCGGCAATATAATCAGGTCGCAAAATATTTTTCAGCTCACAGAAATGAATAAACACAGATTGAAAAATACTGAAAAAGCTTTGATCATAAGGAA
>CAMYLK010000232.1 GCA_947259225.1 uncultured Desulfobulbaceae bacterium
GGCAACAACCCTGACGGCCGGACCGAGCAAACATGCATCACTGCAATGTGTATTCTGCCACAAGGATAAGCACGGTTATCTGCCGTCCTGTCAAGACTGCCATGGAATGCCACATCCGCAGTCTATGATGCAAAAGTTCCCCAACTGCCTTGACTGTCACATTGATCCGCATGATCTTGCCATATAACTGCTCTATATAATTAGGAGAGATAGCAATGAACAAGAAAGTCAAGATCAGGGTATTGGCATGTATTGCGGCCTTGGCATGTTCGGTGATATTCATGGCCTGCGCCAATCAGGGGCAGGAAGGAACAACGCTGACAATTCAAGAACCGCTTGTGGTGGAGTCCCCGCAAGCTTCGGGTACAGTAGAGACAGCTGCACCCGATACGGCTGAACAGCAGGTCGCCCAAATACCATTGTATACGGAAACACCAAGAATGATGACTCCGGTTGAATGTGGCTCTTGTCATGCTGATCAGTATGTGCAACTCCAGAAAAGTGCTTCCAAGCACCGTTTTGATTGCAATGACTGCCATGAACAACTCCATGGATATAAACCGACAGAGGATAACTACCTCGACATAATGCCCAAATGTGCCACCTGTCATGATCTACCCCATGGCGAAGCATTTCCAAAATGTGCGCAATGTCATGAGAATCCTCATACACCGTTGGATATCCCATTTTCAGGGGTAGAGCAGAACATCAAGGATAAAGAAGGAAAAGATGTCGTTGCCTGCCAGGTTTGCCATTACGATTCGCAAGGCATGGAAATGGAGGCCAACCCGAACAAGCATAACGAAGAGGTTGGATGCACCGGCTGTCATGCAGACAAACATGGTGTCATACCGAGCTGCTTTGATTGTCACGAACCGCATGTAACCGGACAAACCTATACTGACTGCCTTGTGTGTCATCGGCCGCACAGCGCAAAAAATATTTTACCGTATCCGGAAGAAACAGCCAATAACGTCTGCGGATCCTGTCATACGCAAATTTATGATGACCTGCAGGCCAATTACACTAAACATTCTGCTTTGCAGTGTGCAACCTGTCATGCCACCCACGGCCAGATTCCAAAATGTCAGGAATGTCATGACGAACCGCATGGTCCAGCAGTACACAAGCGATTCCCCAACTGCTTGGAATGTCACATAAACCCCCACAACCTGCCGGTTAATAAAGAGGCATAACAGTAGTATCCACATCCTGAATCTTACGGATTTTCCGGAAGATTCAGGATGTACCTCTCCCCTGGTCTTACACTTCAACTCGCCACGAACAAGCTTTGGATACGACGTTCTCGCAAGTAACTAAATCATGTCATCACGACTCATTACAATTGCCGGAGTCATAAAAACCTCTTCACCGAACGCAGAAAAGAAAAGTCCCACAATTATACCGTACAGCGCAAACTGTGATTTAGACTTTTTCAAGCCCATCACATAGCGACTGTAACAACATTTTGTTTTTACAATATTTTTTCAGAGGTTAACCTTATCTACTTTTTTGTTTGCGTCAACTTTCTAGTCTGATTTGATTGGGGGAGGGGGAGGTTGGCAATAAGCATCAGGCATAATGAATCAAACAATTGAACGAACCTCCACCTTAAGTCGAGGGTTTTCAAACATCCCCGATAGGGATACTCAAGGCAGGGGCAATGAAAAAGACCCTACTGCCAGGTACGGAGAAGGGAGTTATCTGTTACCTACCGTATTACCTACCGTAGTACTGAGGTGTAAAGGGCAGGCATCTTTCTCTGTTGATCAAATAGAGCAAAGCCGACACACCCATGGGGTGAGATACTCACATCAGAGACTGATCATGACGCCCCACGCCCTCTCAGCACGGCTGGAATTGTCTTGAGAAGAATTTGAATATCCAGCGGCAACGACCAGCTATCAATATAGGTCAGGTCAAGCTGTATCCATTTTTCAAAGGGGATATCACTTCTACCGTCTATTTGCCATGTACACGTCAAACCTGGGCGAACACTGAAACGCCGATTAAACCAGCGCTGATCAAACCCTTCATAATCCCTCATCGGTAAAGGTCTTGGACCGACAAGGCTCATCTCTCCTTTTAATACATTCAAGAGTTGTGGCAACTCATCTATACTTGTCTTTCGGAGAAAACGTCCTTCCGGTGTTATCCGCGGGTCATTTTTAATTTTAAAGACCGGGCCGTCCGCCTCGTTTAACGCTTCCAGCTCCTTCTGCATACTTTCCGCATTCTGCACCATGGTGCGAAATTTATAGAGCGGAAACATACGCTTATTCAGCCCGATACGTTCCTGAATAAAAAAAACCGGGCCAGGGGAACTAAATTTTATAATCAGGGCAACCACCAGAAAAAATGGCGATAACACAATCAACAATGCCAGCGATAGAACGATATCCATTGTTCGTTTTAAAAGAAGGGGAAGCCCTCCCATAACGCCGGTATAAATAGTGAGGACCGCATTATTTTCAAAAGACTCAACCCGAGCATGTGCTAGTTGGGAAAAAAAATGATCGGCAAGGA
>CAMYLK010000233.1 GCA_947259225.1 uncultured Desulfobulbaceae bacterium
GATGCAGCCAACGGGAGAAATTTCGAGTTCACAAACCATATAATTCACCTGTGAAAGCTGTATTGCGAACTGCTTTATTGCTTATGTTGATTACCAATCCATCGCTCAACGCAAAAAGTGTTTTCAACATAGAGCAGGAAGCGAACAGGACAACTCCTCATCACACAGAACAGGTCATGAAAAAGGCACTGCAGCCATGTCCCGACAAACCGAACTGCGTTTCCAGCAAAGCCCCTCAAGGCCGATCCCATGTTGAACCGCTTCATTTTTCAGGGTCAGCCGAACAGGCCTGGCAGGTTCTGCAGAAGGTCCTTGTTGACATGGGCGGCCAAATCGTAGAAGCGGATGATCATTGTGTCCACGCCGTATTCCGCAGCAGAATATTTCGTTTTGCCGATGACCTGAACTGTTGTCTTGACAGCGATAGCCACATTATCCATCTCCGGTCCGCAGCCAGGATCGGTTATTATGATTTTGGAGTCAATCGCAAACGTGTGGAAAACATACGCAAAAAATTTCATGCGAAGATGAAAAAAATCCCTTCGTCATGACCGCTACCTTCACCCTCGCCTTTTCGTTTCATCCTCTCCAAGCTAACCAAATGATAGTATCTGCTGTCATTACGCCCTGCTAATTTCCCCATTGTCAGCGGATGAATAATGACTACTTTCTTAGGCAAGACAAAAAACCAATACCTAAAATTTCATGGAGGTATACCATGTCTGGATATGAATCACTCATTTGGATTAGAGACGAAGAAAGAAGAGAGCTGGTTTGCTCAGCCGATGCAATCCGGGATGACTTTGTCGATGGACAAGAGCTTTCCGCTAATGAACGGGCAGCCTGTTCCGACGTGAGTCTCATCATAGGAACCGAACGCTGGTAGCAGTGTTACAGGCACCCTTTTCCTCTGGTGAAACGGGTGCCTTTCTTCAATGCAGAGGATAAAGCCATGAAAAAATGCAGCCTCAATCATTTCACTGAAAGCCTCACCCCCTGGCTGGATGACAATTACCTCAACAGAGTCACCTTGAAAAAAGGCAACAAAGTGACCTTTTCCTTTAACGATGGAGTTAACGACACTTTTGAAATATCGGACTGTAACACCAGTCAACTCAATAAGATTTGTCGTGATCTAGCGGCAAGAGGTATTAAGGTAGACGGTCTTGAGCAGTAAGTTCTATTGATAACGAACACCGAAAACTCGACCGCTGGAGGAGTTTTTTTTATACCAAAGTTCAACGGAATAATTACGCTGTAAGCGCCTGACAACCATTTGTACACCAAAAGGATATGTAAAAATATGAATCTTAATGATTACTTTAGCGAACACAAGGGAACCGGCGTCATTGCCACCAGTAACAAGGCAGGCGTTGTAGACATGGCAATCTACTCAACACCGCATGTGCTAAGTGACGACGAGTTGGCCTTCATCATGCGCGATCGCCTGACCCACAACAACCTGCAGGAAAATTACCATGCCGGCTACCTTTTTTTGGAAACAGGGCAAGGGTATAAAGGGGTTCGACTCTTTCTCAGCAAAATTGATGAAAGCACCGACCATGACCTTATCGAAGCCATGACCCGAAGGCACCTGAGTCCTGAACAGGACAAGGCGCTGGGCGAAAAATACATGGTTCGCTTCAAGGTTGACCGTGTTCTCCAACTGGTTGGCGGCGAAGAGATATTCCTTGGCTGAAAGTCAGGTCCCAATTCTTGACCAGGATAAAAAGTTGCGGTCTCTGTTAAGGTATGAAGGTATACAACTGACTTCTCCCCTGACGAAACGATAACGTTCCATGATGCTTGAAGCACGAAACCTGACAAAACGTTTTCACATCGGCGAGCGAGAGATATCCGTTCTGGACCAAATTAATTTTGCAGTGGCCCCCGGAGAGTTCGTTGCCATTAACGGCAAAAGCGGCAGCGGCAAAACAACCCTGCTGACCCTGCTGTCTGGTTTGGACACACCGACATCCGGCCGTATCTTTGTCCAGGAAAAGGACATCACCCAATGGTCTGAAGACCGCCTGGCTCCACTACGCAACCGGACCTTTGGTTTTGTCTTTCAATCTTTTCACCTGGTCCCATCGCTGACAGCCATGGAGAATGTTATTTTCCCCGCCGAATTGTGCGGCGACCCGGAAGCGGAAAACAAAGGAAAAAAACTTTTGGGCCATGTGGGCCTCCTACAACGAAGCGACAACTATCCCAGCCAGCTCTCCGGCGGCGAAAAACAGCGGATAGCCATTTGCAGAGCCATCATCAATGATCCGCGCATCATCTTTGCCGATGAACCGACTGGCAATCTCGATTCGGTAAATGGCGAACTGGTGTTGGAATTGCTCCTCAAACTGCACCGAACCCGAGAAACCACCCTGCTTATGGTAACCCATAATCAGAAAATAGCGGAAATGGCGGACCGTATGGTAACCCTTGAAGATGGCCATATCATTGCAGACAGCCGCTGAGTACCCTGACAAAATACTGCATTACCGCTTCATTCGTCGGGAAATCCG
>CAMYLK010000234.1 GCA_947259225.1 uncultured Desulfobulbaceae bacterium
CCCACCGTCGCTACACCCGGATGAAGAATTTTGCCGAGGGAGTCCGCGGCTATCTGTTTCAGGGCCGTTTCGGTTCGTGTGTCCTCGACGAATCTCATTTGCTTGCGGCGGCGCGCTATATCGAGATGAACCCCGTCAAGGCCGGGATGGCAGGGCAGGCATGTGACTATCCCTGGTCGAGCTGCCGGTTTCACTGCGGGCAGGTCGAGACCGATCGGCTGGTGGCAAAGGCAGCCTTGCCTGAAATGGTGGACGGCTGGGCGAGTTTTCTTCAGCGGAGTGATGGCGAAGCGCAAGAGCGGATCATGAAGGCGACGCGGACGGGACGCCCTGTCGGCGGTGATGACTTTGTTTCGCAGTTGGAAGCGCTATCGGGGCGGATTCTGCGTCCACGCCTTGCTGGGAGACCGCGAAAGAAAAAATAGGTATTATGTCCCCCTGTTGTCCCGCAGGGATTTCCTGCCCTTGATCATTAATGTCCCAGCCTAATTCCTTAAGCTGGGGCAGAAAAGGTTGTTCAACTTCTGTGTATTCAGACACAGATCCCCCATTCCTAGCGCAACAGCAAGTAATGTTCTATTTCTTGATATCGCGCATAAAGGCAATCAACTCATGCACACGCGTTGTCGGGTTGTCAGTATGTGCTGTTTCAGCCGCCTGCAATGCCCGTTTTGCGTTGTTGATGGCAAAATCGAGTTGACCAATCAGTTCTGTAAAAACAGCACCGCGACCCTTTTGGTACTCAGGGAAAAACTTCTGCAGTTCAGCAACCATTTGATTTCCTGCACTGTTACCAGGGAATCCGACGTAAGGCTTTGTTGAATAGTCATAATGCAACAGCAGCCAATATTCAAAACAAGGCACCGAAGTAATGGCAAAAAAACAGTTATGCGGCTTCTGTGAGGCTATCTCTTTGAGGGCTCTGTCATAATGATGGTGGGCATCCTTGTCGAACACACAATACACCCGGTCAAAAGCATCCCCTGCATCCTTTTCTTCGCGGTAGCGCTGTTTCGCATAGCGCAAAATGCTGCTCGGATCAGAACCACAGTCTCCACAAACCTCAATATTGGCGGTGTTCAACGAATAATAGTTCCTCGCATCGGTAAAATAATGGGGTTCGGTCTTTTCTCCTTCGCAAACAATAAGAATCTTGTCATAAGGGGCACGCCTGGCAGCGCGCCTCTGTAACTCTTTCCGACTTCTTGCTTTGCGCTTGTGAAAAAGGTCATCGGTTCCCATTATGCACTCTTCTGCAAGGGACGAATAAAGGGCAGGGCACCGTACCGACCGGAAAGATAAGCCAGTTCCAGGTTTTCACGACCTTTACGTGGGCTGAAGTCGGTTAAAGGATAAAGCTTGGTGGACTGTTCATCATCTTTGTCACAAAACCAGATCTGGTCCCTGCGAAAAACATCCTGATTGAGAATCGAGGTTTCATGGGTCGTAAATACCAATTGTGCATTATGGGGATTGGTTTCTGCATTGTGAAACAACTGGACCAGGAACTGGACCAGTCGAGGATGTAGATTATCGTGAAGTTCATCAATGAAGAGAACTTTTCCATGCGCCAGTGCATCAATCCAGGGTCCAGCAAAGGCAAACAGTTTTTGAGTGCCATCCGATTCCTCACCAAGATCAAAAGCAACCGGCTTGCCATCCTTGTCTTTATGCACGGTCTGAATATTGAGAACCTGCTTGTCTTTCATGTCTTCGGCAATCATTTCCCGCAATGATTTCGGCATATCGTCTGGAAGCCCCAGAGAGTCGAAAGGCTTTTTTTCTACCAGGATATCTTCAATATGCAAATCAGCAGCACGCAGAAAATCCATCACCTGAGTTTTTTCATTTTGCTCACACAGTGATGCCGAAAAAGCAGGGTTCCACCCGCCCAGGTTGGCCATGCGCAGCGTATTTTTGAACCAGTCAAATACCGGCTGCAGTTGTTCACTGTTAAGCTGAACCGCTGTCGACAGAAACAAGGCGTTGTCGCGGGTCGATTTCTGCCAGAGATGTTTTTCACCAACCAGGTTGTTGCCCAGCTCCCAATCGTAATTTTGCTCTTCTTCATTCCAAACACGACCAAACCAGCGCTGCGGTCTTTTTTTGGGATAGGCAAGAAGCCACTCTTCATGAATACGTCCCGGAGTAGCTGCAAAGCCGTATTGATAGCGGACACTATCAACCATGAAGCTGACTTCAAATTCACTGGGCTCTGTGGCTGACTGAGCATTGAGGCGGAAGGGGACAACGGGAAGCTTATCCCCTCGTTGCCATTTAACCGCTGACTCCAGAACGATACGCCGCATCGTCTGAAGCGCCTTTAGAAAGTTAGATTTTCCACCGGCGTTAGGACCATAGACAGCAGCGGAATGGAGCAACTCAATGCCATTGACCGCAAAGGTGTTGCTGTCCTGCAACTCCTTGCCTTTGCCGCTAATCAGACTGAAGGTTTGTTGGCCAAGAAAAGAGCGAAAGTTGGCTACATTCATTTCGATGAGCATGATAAAA
>CAMYLK010000235.1 GCA_947259225.1 uncultured Desulfobulbaceae bacterium
AGGCAAAAACCTGAATCCGTGACGAAAAATCACTGTTAATGCTTCTATATATTTGATATTTTATGATGTTCTCAAGGTCTGGCTTAACCGCTGATTTCACCTGTTGGCCCTTCGCGGCGTCCCGCAGCGGCCCATCTGCTTCGAAGTCTACGCTTATCTGTCATCAACCTACGATATCACTAAAGGATAATCATATGGTTTCCTCCGCACTTCTGAACCACTGGCAATCGCTCACGGATTCAGGAAAAAGCTAACATTAAGGAAGAAATGTCGAATACCAAATCTCAAAAATTATATCCAAAAGTTTTTATTGGTTCTTCCTCCGAAGGGTTGTCCGCCGCAAAGGCACTGCTGGCATGCCTTGAAGAAGAGCAGGTCGATGCAGTGCTATGGAAGGATGCAGGCTTCGGTTTATCGACAACACCCATAGAAAGCCTTGAAGCCATCTTGACCGATTATTCCTTCGGAGTTTTTATTTTCACTAAGGACGACCAAGTTGTGTTTCGCAACGAAGAAATCAGCGTTCCGAGAGATAATGTAGTGTTTGAACTGGGGCTATGGCTTGGGCATTGGGGCCGGTCAAACTGCGCTATCGTTAGCGAAAAAGGTTCGGATCTGAAACTCCCCAGCGACCTTTCCGGCCTTATTGCAGGCGAGGTGGAATTACCAGCCGATGACGATCCCCAACATACGATAATGTCAATGCGATCAGTTGCCCTCAAGGTTACTGCGGCATGTTTTGATTCCGCTAAGAAAAACAGGTTGCAGGTTCCTGCGATATGGCTATGGCAACGTCTGATGGATTCTGATTTACCTCTTGTGATTGCAGTGGCCAGTCCTCAACTCTTAAGGGCGAGGATAGTGGGGGATGGTCCTGCGGCAACAACAGTGAACAATGAACAATATGTCATGTCCAGCCAGTATACCGGACTGGGCGAGACAGAGGCTGCCGGTCGTATATTCGATGTAACGTCATCCCTTGGTGGACAACGGTTTCCCATGGTTTTCCCCTCTTCCGATGTGCCTGACAATAGGCTACGAAGTCCATTGATTCTTCTGGGGGGGTATTATTCGAACCTTCTTTCAGAATCTTTACTGACGGACAAAACACTGCCCATACAAATGAGCAGAGAGGGAATTCGAGTGGATGACAAAGAATACAAACCATCAGTGAATGGCCGCATTGTTACAGATTATGCGGTTACCCTGTGGCGTTCAAATCCATATAATCCAGAGCAAAGGCTTTTGCTCTCCGCTGGGTACCACTCCTGCGGAACTGTTGGGGGAATTGAATATTTGACACATTCATCAGGTACAATCCCTGATCTGTCTTCCGCTGGCGAAAAGAATTTTATGATGGTTTTTTGTGTGCGTACGGTTGGGTCCAACCGTGAGTTCCCAAAGCTATTAGAGGTGAAGACGTGGTAGTACAGTATAATCGAAATCTGAATATGACATGATCTATCCGAAGCGTATCAGGATTGAGCATCCCCACGTATGGAAACATCACCAGCGCGGATGGAAATACGTCATAGAGCTTCTGAAATCTCACCTACATTCCCCAGGTGGGGTTAAATTTATTAGTTCGGTGGACGATAGTGTTGTAAATGGCGAAATAATGAAAGAACCATGGGTCGGGTTTCTTCATCAAGTTCCGGACACACAGGGGCGCTGGTTTCCTGACCTGGGAAGGCTGTTTGCGAGTTCTGTCTGGAGGGAAAATCTCAGCTACTGTAAAGGGCTCTTTGTTCTCTCGGAATATGTCAGAAAATACGTGATGGAACAGGTCAAAAATGTTCCTGTGTGTAAATTGTATTATCCGGCGGCCCAGGTCAGGATTACGTTTGACTTCGAATCATTTAAGATCCGGGAAAGGAAAAGGTTGATTCATATAGGACAGTACCTCCGTAATTATGAGGCATTTTATGATCTTGAAGCGCCTGAGTATGAAAAGGTTTTACTTCATCATCATGGCGTTAACGCCGATGAAATTAACACAAATGACTCGGTGACGGTGGTTCGAAGTCTTTCTCCCCAGGACTATGATAATATTTTCAGCGACAGTGTAATATTTCTTAATCTGAAAGATTCTTCCGCCAATACGACTATTGTTGAGTGTATTGCGGCTAACACCCCGATACTGGTGAATAGGGTCGGTGGTGTAGCTGAATATCTGGGGGATGAATATCCTCTATATTATGTTGATTTGGAAGAAGCGAGTCGGAAAGCGGCGGACATTGAGCTTATTACTTCCGCATCGTGTTATCTTGAATCATATTCTATCAAGGAACTACTTGGAAAAAGGCACTTTCTGGATTCTTTTGTTGCATCGGAGGTGTATGGAGCTCTTACAACTCAATAGACTACCCTCATCTGGTTGACAATGAAAGGTCGAATGTTGCGAAATATTGCGGGAGTTGACATACCTCTGGCTTCTCTATTTTCGGTAGCAAGCCTTGCCGAAATACCATTTGTCTGAATAAATATAGAGAGTTCTTTTGCGGTC
>CAMYLK010000236.1 GCA_947259225.1 uncultured Desulfobulbaceae bacterium
GGTGATCATTATGATCTGCAAAATTCACATGTGCTTCCGGCCCTCATTCGGAAAATGGATGAGGCTAAATCAATGGGGCATCGGCAAGTGGTTGTCTGGGGTACGGGAACACCTCGCAGAGAATTTCTCCATTGTGATGACCTTGCTGATGCGATCACATTCCTGCTGACCAGCGAGAGAGAAAAAGTGGCGGCGTCATTCGGAGCGGGCGGGGCGCCAATGGTTAATATTGGGAGCGGAAAAGATATCAGTATTGGTGAGCTTGCGGAACTCGTGAAAGGTATTGTCGGTTTTACCGGCGATATTGTTTGGGACCGGGAAAAGCCTGATGGTACCCCTCGGAAATTGCTTGATATCAGCAGGCTGCAGAAGCTGGGTTGGCAACTGAAAATTTCCTTGCCGGATGGTATTAAAACAACCTATCTTGACTATCTTTCAGAACAACGAAAGACGATGTAGTCGGATGAAGAGGGTTGTAAAGTAAATGGTCTTTGCATTTTGTTCAATGGCTCATCTGCTCCGAAGTCTGCGCCTGTCAGTTATCAACCATACGATATCACTACAGGATAATCATATGCTTTTTTCCACCCATCTGAACCCCTGCTGAACGCTCTCGGAATTAGGCCTGTGTTCTATGATTGACGTTGGCTGTTGAATCTTTTATGTTTTACTGTTTGTGACTGTTCAGCAGCATCCCATCTTGAATTTTAGCTGGTTTCTTAGTCGACATCTGAATAGCTACTTATTCTTTAAGCGAAGAATGTAAACATGTACAGGGGCAAGAGCTACACGTAATGTATCTTTTCCCTATGAGGATTATTGTATGACAAAAAAAGCCTTAATTACCGGTGTTACCGGGCAGGATGGAGCATATCTTTCCGACTTGTTACTTGAAAAGGGATACGAGGTCCACGGAATAAAGCGAAGGACATCGCTTTTTAATACGGCTCGTATCGACCACCTCTATCAGGATCCGCATGAGGAAAAATTGCTTTTCATCCTACATCATGGTGACCTGACAGACTCTTCAAGTCTGATTCACATTATTGAAAAAGTACAGCCCGATGAGATTTACAATCTGGCTGCCCAGTCCCATGTGCAGGTTTCTTTTGAAGAACCCGAATATACGGCGAATTCAGATGCCCTCGGTACCCTGCGTATCCTGGAGGCGATCAGGACCATCGGCCTGACGAAAAAAACCAGGTTCTACCAGGCATCAACCTCTGAGTTGTTCGGTAAAGTACAGGAGGTCCCGCAGACTGAAACGACTCCGTTTTATCCCCGCTCGCCCTATGCGGTCGCCAAACTCTACGCCTATTGGATCACGGTAAATTACCGTGAAGCATACGGTATCTATGCCTGCAACGGCATTCTGTTTAATCATGAGTCACCTGTACGGGGGGAAACCTTTGTTACACGTAAAATTACCCGAGCCCTTGCAAGAATTGTCCTTGGTATGAAGGAGTGCACCTATCTTGGTAATTTAAATGCCAAACGAGATTGGGGGCATGCCCGGGATTATGTGGAAATGCAGTGGTTGATGCTGCAGCAGGAAAAACCGGAAGATTTTGTGATCGCATCCGGTAAACAGCATTCGGTGCGTGATTTCGTCAATGCCGCAGCCAAAGAGTTGAAGGTGGAGATTGATTGGCAGGGCGAAGGCATCAATGAGACGGGAACCGTTGCTTCCGCCGATCAAGCCGAACTGGTAGGGAAAACAATTGTTCGGGTCGATCCTCGATATTTCAGGCCGACAGAGGTTGAGTCGCTGCTTGGTGACCCCGTGCGGGCAAAAGAAAAACTGGGATGGGTTCCGAAAACAACCTTTAAGGAACTTGTCGGGGAAATGGTCCGTTTTGACCTTGAAGAGGCAAAAAGAGATCATTTGTGCAGGAGTGAAGGATTTACCGTAAAAGATCATTTTGAGTAGTGTTGGCGCATTTGAGCATAGCGGAGATTCGGTTGTGAAGAAAAAAACAGCATTGATCTTTGGAATATCCGGTCAGGACGGGAGTTATCTTGCAAAACTCCTTCTGGACAAAGGGTATACGGTGGTGGGAACCTCCCGAGATGCGCAGATGTCCTCTTTTGGCAACCTGCATAAACTTGGTATTCGTGAAAAAGTCGAAGTTGCCTCTGTCTCGCTGGGTGATTTCCGTAGCGTGTTACAGGCCCTGAAGTCTGTGGAACCGGACGAGATTTATAATCTTGCCGGACAGAGTTCGGTCGGCCTTTCCTTTGAACAACCGGTGGAAACCTTTGAATCCATTGGTATTGCGACCCTGAATCTCCTTGAATCAATACGCTTTATGAAAAGCAGGGTAAGGTTATATAATGCCTCGTCAAGTGAATGTTTCGGTAATACCTGTGGTTTGGCCGCCAACGAGGAGACACCGTTTAGGCCACGCAGCCCGTATGCCGTAGCCAAGTCGGCGGCGTTTTGGCAACTGGCAAACTATCGTGAAGCCTACGGTCTCTTCGCCTGTTCCGGTCTGTTGTTCAA
>CAMYLK010000237.1 GCA_947259225.1 uncultured Desulfobulbaceae bacterium
AGCTATTAATATCCTTTCCATTACCCATCCTCTGCCGATGAAATATTCTTATGTATGTATCATATGTTGAGGCCAAGGCAAAGTATTTCAAGCTTATACAACTGCACTCAAGAGTTCTTCTTATCAAGGAAAGACGAGTTAACACATTCGCATAATTTTATCGGCAACCAAAGCGGCTCCCACTGTCACTCCGGGTAAGGATTGTCCGGGAAACCTGTGATCGCCAACCAGGTGAAGATTTTTCAGACCATAACATGGCTGGCGGGGAGCAAAAAGACCGGTCTGGGCATAGCCGCCGACCAGCCCTTGAAAGCGACCGGTATAACGAGCATAGGTGAGCGGTGTGCCCGACAGGCACAGATCAATATCGTCACGAAAACTGCCTAAATGCTGTTCCATGCTGTCAAGAATTTTTTCAGTAAGCTTTTGTTTCTTTTGTAAATATTTCGGCCTGCTCTCTTGATGCACCTGCCACCACTGGGCAACATTAGTATGGCAGGACACAGTGAGGGCGAGGTGCCCAGCCGGAGCCCTGCTCAAATCGTTTGCATCTGACGACGAAATAAACACAGATCGTAAGGCAATGTCATCCTTTTCCATCGCCTGCGCGATCTGAATATGCCTTGCTTTTCGACCGTCCATAAGGTTTTTCTGCACACCGAGATGCAGTATAAAAGCGCCCCATCTGGCCCGATTGTCAGCCGGCCAGGCAGAAGAAGGTTGTTTACCGAGAAGTGAAGCGAGGCTTGCTGTAGAACCGTTAAGGACAATCTGTTTTCCAAGGTATTGACTTCTGGAGGTCACAACCTGCTGTATACGATCACCGGCTTGGTCAAGCCGCCGAACCTGTTCATTAAGATGGATCTTTCCTCCCCGGCAAGCTATGGCCTCCCCCAAAAGGTCTGCAACCGTACCCATGCCACCGGTCAGGGTGGCGGGGGCCTTGCGCGGCAGATCAAGGGCAAGTGCCGCAAAGAGGGCGTTACTGTCTGTTGATACGGTCTGCGCCGATATGAGCAGTTGTGCATCAATGAATCGACGAAACATGGTATCATCTCCAAGACCATGACGATGCAGCCAGCGCAATGCAGTTGTTCCGGCGAGCTTGACAATGCGGGTTCGAGCCAGTTTGGGCAGCAGGGAGGTCGCTGTTGCAGCGATTTTGCGAAACCCTGACTGACCATAGAGGGTTAAGAGCTCGGACGTTACCCGCCATAGGATGTCACTGGCTTCTGCCTGCTCCCTCCACAACTCCTCGCTTGCCGGAAACACAGCAAATACCGACTCTCGCTTGGAATCCAATTGCAATTGCACCTTTCCACTCAGGTATTCCCATGCAATCGGCAGAGTCAGAAGCGGCCAGCGGATTCCCAGCCTGTCTCCAAGCCACTGCATTGGGCCACCATCGTGAAATCCACAACCGATGGTTGCGCCGGCATCAAACCGGTATCCTTTCCGGGAAAAGGTTGCAGCACAACCTCCCAGATTTTTACCCTGTTCAAGAACAAGAACCCGCATCCCTTCATCGGCAAGCAACGCAGCGGAAACAAGTCCCCCTACCCCGCCGCCGACAATGATTACATCGTAGGATTCCACGTTCTTCCTCTTGATGACGACTCAGTTAATCGCTATCTCATCTCCGCCGATGAGGTTCAACACTCTATCAATCTTGAAGTATACGAGAAACTTTTTTCCCTTGGCCTTGTCTTCTTCCGGACTGAGTTTTCTCCTGGTCATGGACTGTATCAGATTGCTATCCTGCGTTTCATTAACTTTGGTCATGAAGAGACGCACACCGTTGAACCCTGGGCCGCCCTCTAGGTACATGTAATTGGCACGGCTGTTTTCCTGGAGATTTTTGTGGCTCAAACGATCACGCATGATAAAGGCGACAGTATTCTTATCCATGACATGGGGCCTGGAGTAGATCGCGGTATCAATAACACCTTCGGCATTACCGGTAGCTAAAATGCCTCTTCCTTTTGATTCTGAAAAATAATTCTGTAAATTCATCTTATCTCCCTCTTTTCTGCAGTTGCTGTTGACAGCTCTACGATTGAATTCTCTGCCTGCAGTCCCATTGCTCCACCTCAAGACCTTCAATGGTTGCGCTAATAACGGTATCCATCACCACCCCACCCCTGTCCAGTCATTGCCCAGTGTAACCAATTGACTTAGCAATTCCTGATCAATGAGCCGAAGCGTTTTTCGTGGTTTTTTTGCACTTTTTCATGATTGCAGGTCTGATTCCCAACTAAGACCTTTTGTCGTTTCATTATAGGCCAATCCATTGTAACTTCACTCATGAAAGCATATGACAACAAGCAATGCATTTTGCAAAACAGGTAAAAACATTCTCTGTTACCTGTACGCACCCTTTGCAAGGCAAAGGGTGCGCCTTGAGCATTACAACTACCAACGTTCTGTCCCAATGAGAAGATTGACATCGGTACACGCTGCCCGTTCATCAGTATTGAGTTCATTACCATCTA
>CAMYLK010000238.1 GCA_947259225.1 uncultured Desulfobulbaceae bacterium
AATATCGAATAATGCTTGCTGTCCTCCGAGAATTTCCTCGATCCGTTTTGTCAGATCCGGCCACTGTTCTCTTGGCAGCGAAAAATCAACACCGAGGTTGAGCAAGGTGTGCTGACGGACTCCTTGTTCCGTACGTCGGGATTCAACAAGACGATAGGTGTAATATTGGCCACCGTCTTTTCTGCTTTTGATTGCTGTTCTTCGAATATACATGAGAACGAAGATGGCATAACAATCTTCCCCTGTCAACCTTTTTCTATATTTTATGGCACTACAAAACGCAGTAAAACTTTATACTGCTGAAATTCCGTTGTTTAATTTTTTACCGTTAACCAAAAACCTTCGCTATAGAAGAATTTAGGAATGAATCGCAAAAAGTTGGGCTAACTGAGCACTTTTGGGGGTTCTTCGGCAGGACCCCATATCAGGAATTATGTTGCGAGTTTATTGGTAGCAGTTCTCAAAAACACCACAGAGTCCCGATATTATAATGAATATCTAAACCCTCAAAAATGTCATAAAAATCATTTAATTCAAGCTAGATAGGCCGACTCGCAACATAACAGGAATAGTCTAAATTTTCAGATTTGCTTAAATGATTAACATTGCCAATAATAATGTCATAAAGACGGTCATCCACGGTCTGCTCAGTCAATGGTTTTCAACCCTGCCAGTATCAGTCCCTCGGTGATCTGGTCAATCACTTCAGGGACTTTTACATATCTGCCAATCAATTCTCTTCCTTGGTTTGTAAAATCTGGAACCAGTTCAAGTAGTTCCCCAACTGCTTTTCGGGCCTCATGTACTTTCGCCATTTTGCCAAGGGCAGCAGCTCGCATCAGAGGATCGAAGAACAGATCAGGAAAATTGAATTTGAGCGCTTCAGCGAATGCATTTTCGTAGTCACTCTGACGGTAGTAATCCATGAATATTGCAAGGTGAAACCAGGTCGGATGGTAAGGATTTAGCACCATCCCCTTTGCCAAAAATTTGCGCCCATGCTCCCATTCACCAAACAGACAGAGATGCCAACCAGCCACTCCTACGATGTAAGGTGCGTTGGGGTTCAAGGCAATAGTTTCGGCTACGCTTTTTAAGAATAATGCTTTATCACCACGATGAAAATACACCAAAGTGATCGCATCTTGTACGAACTGATTACCCTGGTCGAGAGTTAAACCTTTCTGGGCACAGTCGAAGGCCTTGTACAGCGGAGCATCAATTTTTACGAAGCCCAGAGCGTAATTGTCTGCATGTAGATGGCCGAGCATGGCCCAGGCTAATCCATAATCTGGGTCCAACGTCACCGCCTCTTCAAGCGCGTCAAACGCCTGCATGAAAGATTTCTGGGTCAAAACCGTCTCATAATGATAAAACTTCAGCACAGCATCATAGGATTTTAAGGTCGAGGGGTACTTCTTTCGTGACTCTTTTGATAATCGGCTATTGAGTACCCCATAGTGATCGGCAAGATGACCAACCACGTGTTGGCTGATAGTCTCTTGCATCTTTATCAGATCGGAGGCCGCAAGATTTTCCTTAAAACTCATTCCCCAAATCTGTTCAGCGGTTGCGGTATCGTATAGCTGGATTGTTACCTTGATGTCAGTCGTTCCTTTTCTTACACTACCTGCGAGCAGGAAACGTACACCTAGAGACTGGCCGACTTCTTTGGGCTCAAATTTTTGATCCTTAAACCGCATGGCCGATTGTGCCGCGATAACTGAAATATCCTGAAAACGCGCTAGCTCGGACATCAACTCCTCTGTCAGGCCATCGACGAAATAATCTTGACTCTTTTCTCCAGATAGATTGACCAGAGGTGTGAGTACTATTGAAGGCCCAGCAAAAGGATTTTGGTGACTTGAAGCTGATTGTGTCTGAGTATCATCCTTGAATGATATAGAAATATCTTTGAAGAGAGGAATATACCCACCTTTGGGGATCGTTATACTTACGAGGTCTTCTCCATCTGATGAGAGGTAATAGTTTTTTAGTGCACGACGGAGCCTCCCCGCTTCCACTCTAACAATTGGGTCTGATTGAGGATCAAAAGTTGAGGGTCGATCGTATACTGCAATTGCCACAGTATAGGCTTTGAGTTGCGTGGTCCTGCCCCCAAAGGTTTCGTCTACGATAAATTGCAGGAAACGTTTCTGTTTCTCCGAACCATTGAATCGAGAGCTTTGGATTATACGTGCCACCTGGCCTCGAACGGTCTCTTCCGGCACTTCGATATGAAAGTTACTGTTATTCATGTTTGGTACTAAAAAGTCAATATATTCAAGCTGATATGTGTTTCTGTAACATGTACGTAACATGTACGTTCTAGTCGATATCACCTGGATGATTGTATACTGATTTTAATCGACAAACTCTTGGTATTCATGAACTGGAATTGTCAAACAACGGGTCTCGACATGAAAGCTCTATTGACGGTACTGCAACAACATTTTCCTGAAAAGGATAACATTATTAAACAATGGT
>CAMYLK010000239.1 GCA_947259225.1 uncultured Desulfobulbaceae bacterium
TTCCCGGGCTGGCGCAATCACCACTGTGGGGAATGGGAAAAGTTATTGCACTGGAACACCCGGAGCTAAACTCTGTTCAGGTTGATTTAGATCCAGCTACAGGGATTGATGACGTGCGTCCCCTGTTTGATGAGATATGGTCACTGAAAAGGGGAACCAATGAAGACCAGGTGGCGTTTCGTGAGAATGCCCGTTATGTGGCAAGGCTTGTGGCAGCCGGTTCAAAATTCAATGGTTTTTCATCACAACAACCGCTTGCCTTCCATTCAGAAAAAACATATATGATTACAGGCGGGCTGGGGGGCCTGGGGATGCTTGTGGCACGCTGGATGGTTGAGCGCGGCGCAAGAAATCTGATGCTTGTAGGGCGGCGGGGTTCAACAAATGATGCCGGCAGTAAATTGAAAGAGCTGGAGCAGGCTGGTGCTCAAGTTGTTGTAGCTCAGGCAGATGTGTCCAGCCGCGCAGATGTTGTCCGCCTTCTGGCAAACATAAAAAAGTCCATGCCGCCACTGAAAGGAATATTCCATGCTGCAATGGTGCTGGACGACGGTGTGATCCTCAACCAGACGAAGGAGCGCTTTGAACGGGTTATGGCGCCAAAGGTCGATGGAGCGTGGAACCTGCATACATTGACGCATGATATGTCTCTCGACTTCTTCGTTGTCTCCTCTTCTGCGTACTCCCTTTTGGGCAATCCCGGCCAGGCGAATTATACAGCGGCGAATACGTTTCTGGACTCACTGGCCCATTATCGTCAGGCCAGAGGACTCCCGGGGCTGACTGTTAACTGGGGATTTATGGAGGGAATAGGAACAGCAGTCCGGCAGGCGATAGTAGAAGAGCAGAAACGAATGAAAGCAGCGGGGTTTGGCGGGATATCCCCGGAGCAGGGATTTCAGATCCTCGAACAAGCATTCTTACATCCTGTTGTCCAGGTCGGCATGTTGTCTGTTGACTGGGCGAGGTTTACAAAGAAATTCCAATCACGCATGCCGTCCTTGATCTCTGACTGGGCTCATATTGATGAACCGGACACCCGGGCAGAACTCCCTCATATGGAGAGGATCGACTATTTGCATGAATTAAAATCAGCATCTGAAAGCGATCGCTACTCTCTCCTGATTGCCTATCTTCAGGAGCGTGTTGCCGATGCTCTGGGCCTCGGGGCCTCTCAGCTGGATGCGGAACAGCCTCTTAACACCATGGGACTCGATTCACTTATGGCTGTAGGACTGAGAAACCGTTTTAAGACCGATTTGGGAGTAGACATATCAATGGAAAAGTTTATTAATGGTTTGAGCGTTG
The DNA here is from genome assembly GCA_947259225.1 of uncultured Desulfobulbaceae bacterium. Lineage (GTDB taxonomy): Bacteria > Desulfobacterota > Desulfobulbia > Desulfobulbales > Desulfobulbaceae > UBA10518. The sequence goes on from CAMYLK010000239.1 coordinate 1,309, forward strand.
CCAATCTTGCAATGCTCTTTAGCAAGAGCGGGGAGGAGATCGGAAGTAAAGGCGACATAATCGGGGGTGAGCTGTGAACATAAGCACATTTTTGAATGACCTGTTGGCGAAGGGGATCATTCTGTGGGCCGAAGGCGATAAGTTGCTGTATCGAGGACCCAGTCAGGTTTTAACTCCCGAATTACTCGGCAGCATAAAGGCCCGCAAAGAGGATATTCTGGAGTCATTGCACCTGGAAGGAAGTCCTTCCGGGGGGTATCCGCTTTCCCATGGACAGCGGGGACTGTGGTTCATAGATCAGTTAAAGCCCGGGACTACTGCTTATAACATACCTGCATGTGTTCGCATGGCAGGCCCGCTCAATAGAGCAGTATTGGAGCAGAGCCTGAACGAAATTATCAGGCGTCATGATACCCTTCGGACATCATTTGTAGCAGAGGGAGGGGAACCTGTTCAGGTGATTGCCCCGTCCCTGAAACTGAACCTGCCCATTGTTGACCTCCAGAAGATACCTGAAACTGAGAAGGAGAAGGAGGTTGACCGGCTTTTCACCGAAGCAGGTCTCGATCCCTTTGATCTGGGTAAAGGGCCTTTGATAAGAGTGGCTCTCCTGTGCGTTGGCGAAGAGGAACACATATTGCTCTTTACAATGCATCACATTATTTCAGATGGGTGGTCTGTTGGAGTCTTTAACCGGGAGCTTGCGGCCTTCTACGGCGCCTTTTCCAGGGAAGAACCCTCTCCACTCCCGGAGCTTCCCATGCAATATAAGGATTTCTCACAGTGGCGGCGACAATTCCTGCAAGGGGATATACTGGAGTCCCGTCTATCTTATTGGAAGCAAAAACTAGAAGGAAGCCCACCTGTCCTGGAACTACCCATTGACCATCCCAGGCCAGCAATTCAGACCTTCCGGGGGACCCGCCAATCTTTGCTTATTCCGAGGGGTTTAACTGATGCACTCAAAGAATTAAGCCGTCGAGAAGGAGCGACACTCTTCATGACGTTGCTGGCAGCGTTCAAAGTGTTGCTCTATCGCTATACACGAGAAGATGACATTCTTGTTGGCACTCCCACTGCAGGCCGACAATGGCCCGAAATGGAGCAGTTAGTAGGGTTTTTCGTCAACAACCTGGTTTTGCGTACAGATGTATCAGGCCAGCCG
>CAMYLK010000240.1 GCA_947259225.1 uncultured Desulfobulbaceae bacterium
CCTACGATGCTTAGATGACGATTCTTGGCCAGCTTGTGCAACAGGTCTGACATAAAGCCAGATTCATAATTGCGAACCTGATCCAGGTGCATTCCGATGGATCTGCGCAGCAGGGTGAATCTATTTTGCAGTTCCAGAACGCTGGCGGGATTCTCTCTTATTTTTGCCGATGCTTTGGGGCCGAGATGGATTCGCCGCGCGGTACAGACACGTCCAGGCTCTGCATGGAGCAGATGCATCTCGACAAAACACTTGTGTGGAATGGTGTCCCCGTCAAGAAAGATCACATAATCGGCCTTGGCGCTGGCTATAGCACGGTTGACGGCGCGGGTTTTGCGAAAGCCATCATCTTCCTGGGTCAGGTGGCGCAACGTAAGTGACTTGGGTGCACGGTTGGCGATGTAATCGGCCATGGTCTGGTCTTCACCATCTTCAGTGACAATGACCTCAAACCCTTTTTCTGTCTGGAATGTCAGCCCAATCAGGACACAATGAAGCGCCTCTACATCTTTATAGACGGAGATGATAACGCTGGCCTTGGGTATGTCTTTTTGCCGGGTCATATACGATCCTGGGCTGGTTGTGGATAGGGTGAATTATATAGGAATCACTACCGGGGGGCTATTTAGCCTTGTTACTGTGGTGGATGGGTTGTGTCGAATATGTTTGCGAAAAGGAATGTGTAAAAAAGCCTGGGGTTATTCAATCTCGCTAATTGTCTGACGGTGGCGCAGACTATTTTTCGGGTGGGCGCCAGATAAAATCAAGGAGATGAGATGAATATTGGAGCGGGATTTAATCGATTTCTTTGTGTATCTCACCAACAGATAAAATTTCAGCAGTTGAGTTTTTATAAAACCATAATGTTTTCGGTAAAAATAGAGATAGGAGATGATGAACTCTTTTTGTATTGCCAGTGACTTTTCTGTGCTGCCACCACCGAAGTGCAGGTTGTGCGCCTCGGGAACCAGGTATGTGTCATAGCCAAGTTTGTGTAAACGTGCGGCTATATCCTCCTCCTCGCAATAGAGAAAGAATGTGGTGTCAAATCCTCCTGCCTTATTGAATGCTTCGGCCCTAATGAACAGATGGCTCCCGCTTAAAACATCAACTTTGATAGGGGTGTTGGGGATTTTTTTTCTCGGGTGGAAATATTTTCTACGAGTAATCCTGAATACTCCTGTTCCTAGAAATTTTGAAAGAATATCCGGGAAATAATCAAAGCAGGGAGTGGGTTGATGTTCCTCGTTGTAAAGTTGCGGTGAGCAGAGACCAATATAGGGGTTTTGTTCGCAGAAATTAAAAAGAATGGATGCGCAGTCGTTGAGTAACAGGCAGTCATTATTGAGAAAAAAGTAATATTTTGCATTGGCAAACTGTACCCCATACATGTTGCCTCCTGCGTAACCATAGTTCACTTTGCTGCGCACAATCGATACCCGGTCAAGTCCCTGAAGTGCAGAGAGTTGTGCGTAATCTTCGGAAGTGGAGTTGTTGTCTACAATCACCACGTGTAGGTTTAGTTTTGGATCTGTTTTTTCGAGCAGGTTTGTGACGCAATCAATAGTGAAGCGGCTCGAATTGTAATTGATGGTGATTATGGCAACGTCATATTGCATGTAAGATGCTCTCTTCTTTTTTCATCAAGGAAAGTATCGATGTTTTTTCAGAATTGATGCTTTCACAATTATGGCAGCCGATATGACAGTTATTTCGGATTGTATTTTTCAGCATAGGCCTGGACCTGCTCCCAATCGTCCGCATAGTGTTCGCGGATCTTTTTCAACTGTTCTATGGGTGTAAGCTCCACGTCACTGAACCAGGAGTCTGGCAATATCAGAGCGGTGTACATAATTGCGTAGGAGGTCAACTGGATGCGGCGCCACTGTAACCAGCCGCGCAGGGTTTTGCGTGAGTATTTCTCTTCAGTTGGGAAAAGATATTTACTGACTTTACGCACGGCCTTGAGCTGTTTCTCCTCGTATGAGGCATGTACTTTATCCAGCGAGATATCTTCCCTATCGTAGGTAGTGCCGGTATAGGTGGCAATTTTGTCGAAAAATCCGTATGGGTCCGTCTTTAACTGCTCCTGGAATAAGACTAGCGGCTTCTGGCTGAAGTGATCTTCGATGATTTTTAGTTTAGCCATGTAGTTGAGGTCATCGTGTTTCCACAATCCCTGATTGTTGTCGATATCAAAATAGGTGTTGAAATCGACATGGATGCCATTCTTGGCAAAGCGGCGGTACTGCGATGCAATCCAGCTGTCATGGCGGCGGAAAACAATGATCGTTTTGGTGTCAGGGTAATGCTTGGAAAATTTGGCGACCTCATCCGGAAGCTGTTGGTCAAATTCACGTGAGACCAGATATTTGGGGTGGTCGGTGCTGGAGATGATCTTATGGGCATTTTGATAACTTGTGCGCTGAATGTAATAGATCCCTTTCAATTTCGGGA
>CAMYLK010000241.1 GCA_947259225.1 uncultured Desulfobulbaceae bacterium
CAGTACATCAGATGCCCTCAAGGTTTATCAATGAAATACCTGAAAAGTATGTAAACCTGCCGCCGGAAAAAAACAAGGGACAGAAACGGATTAAGAGAAAAGCGAAACAATTGAGCCTGTATTAACGATATGACATCTTCCGAAGAAAATAAACTGCAACAACAGCTTGTGGATCTCAAACAAAGAATTGAGGAGCTGCAGAACGAAAACGAACGCCTGGAGAAGATGGCCGAAAAGGCTGATACGGCCAACAAGGCCAAAAGTGATTTTCTGGCTATGATAAGCCATGAAATCCGCACCCCAATGAACGGTGTCATCGGTCTGACAGAACTCCTCCTGGAGACAGATCTTGAAAGCAAACAGCGGAATTTTGCCGCACTCATTCTTACTTCGGGAAGAAACCTGCTGACCCTCATAAACAGTATTCTTGATTTCAGCAAGATTGAAGCTGAAATGATGGAACTTGATATTGCTGAATTTAACCTGAAATCTCTGGTTAACGAGCTCATGAATCTCTATAGCGTTTCGGGGCAGAGAAAGAAAATAAAGGTTTTTGGAGAAGTTGATCCGGATATTGCCGGCCTTTATTTGGGCGACAGTTATCGTATTCGCCAGATTCTTGTCAACCTCCTTGGAAATGGCATAAAATTCACAGATACAGGTTCGGTGATATTGCGAATTAACAAACAGGAGTCCAAACCTGGAAAAGATGTTCTGCGTTTCGCTGTACATGACAGTGGTTCAGGAATACCATCAGATAAGCTGGACAGGCTGTTCAAGCCTTTTTCTCAGGTTGACAGTTCATCTACCCGTAGATATGGGGGAACCGGCCTGGGCTTGTCAATCTGTCAGAAACTGGTTGAACTGATGGAAGGTGAAATAGGAGTGGAGTCAGATCCAGAAGAGGGAAGTGTATTCTGGTTTACCATTCCCCTTAGCCTGCCGGTGATTGTCAAGGAAACTGATGTAAAGAAACAATTTTACAGGCCACTTAATGATCGTCTAACCGAGGAAATGAATGGTAATGATCTGCAACCTGAAGCCCCGGTGATCATGATTGTTGAGGATGATGAAACAAACAGATTTGTGCTTGAAACAATTATGCAAAAGTCCGGTGTACGAATTGTTGTTGCAAAAAACGGTAAAGAGGCTGTCGAGCTCTTCCAATCAAGAACCCTTGATTTGATTTTTATGGATTGCCAGATGCCGGTAATGGATGGATTTAAGGCAACAGAGCAAATTTTAGAAAAAGTGGCATCAGGAACAGCAAAACGACCGGTCATAATTGCTCTCACTGCTGACGCAACACAGGCTACCAGGCAGCGCTGCAAGGATGTGGGAATGGATGATTACCTGCTTAAGCCTATAGAATTCAGCAAGCTGCAGGACTCTCTTGAAAACTGGCTTCCTGGTGCCGGTATTCAAGTGATTCCCGGTCAACCCCAAATTGATTTTGAATTGCTGCAGGATACCATCGACAAGAAGGAAGTGGAAAGCATAATCAAGCTCAATGTATTTGAAAAATTGAGAGAGAACATGGGAGATATACGACCCGTTATCCAGGTTTTCCTGGATTCGCTCCCTGGACGCCTGGAACAGTTGCAGGAAGCGATTCAGCATGATGATCATGAATCTATCCGGAGGGTTGCCCATACAATAAAGGGAAGCAGCAGTCAATTTGGTGCCGCTACCCTGGCAGGTCTTTGCCAGCGTGTCGAAAACTCAGCAAAAATCAAAAAGCTTGATAATATGAATAAGCTTTTTGATGATATTTGTCAGGCTTCTGATGAAGTTGCTGGCTTTTTATCAGAAGAGCTTGATAAAATATAAGAATTATTGGAAAATAAAAGATAGTCGTTTTTAACTTGTAATATCATATAGCCTGTATTTTGAATAAACTCAGGGAAAATCTATCTTGAAAAATTATAAGACCACTCCTTCAATCCTCATAGTTGATGACGATGAGGTTCTTCGGCTGCTGCTGAAACAGTTCCTTGAAGGCGAGGGGTATGAGGTGACTGAGGCATCAGATGGATCAGAAGCCCTGCACAAGCTTGCTGAAACCTACTTTGACATGGTTATCATGGACATAGCCATGCCGGGTATTGACGGACTTGCAGTCTGTGAACAGCTTAAATTGTCAATGAGCAACCCCCCTCCTGTTTTAATTATTACCGGTCTTGAGGATGAGGAATCTGTGGATCGCGCCTTTATAGCCGGTGCGGTTGATCTTATCAGGAAACCAATCCTCTGGTCTGTACTGAGAAACCGTATCAGGTACGTGGTCAATGCTTACCATGCCCGGTTGGAGCTTGAAGAGGTAACACGTAACTATGAAATGATTCTCGAAGCTGCGGCAAACGGAATCTGTGGGATTAACGAGGAACAGAAAATCAGTTTTGCCAACCCGGCCGCAGTGAAAATGC
>CAMYLK010000242.1 GCA_947259225.1 uncultured Desulfobulbaceae bacterium
GTCTTTTTGGTGGGAAATAGAACAATATGGAATAAAGTTGACAAAAAGGTAGCGTTTGGCGAAGTCGTGAAGGTGAACTTTGTGACCCTGAAAACACTACAAAAATGTATGTTTTGTGGGTTGTTTAATGATGCTTCAGGCGTATGCGGAGCTTGTTGTGGATATAATACGTTAAAATTCAGTATGTTATGGGTGTGGATCGTTTTTTGCTTTGTTTTGGTCAAGATCAACCAAAACAGAGTGAACCATATGGTAGAAGATACCCACCCTTCATTCCTTGTCAGGGATTATAACGTTGAGACCCTGAAGATACGGGCCTTATCGGAAATCTGTAAGCTCATCGGTAGTGCTGTTCATCTTGATACGACCTTAAATAGAGTCCTGAAGGTGCTGCATGATATCCTGCAGATGGAACGGGCCACCCTTGTTCTTCTTGACCCAAACAGGAATCAATTGAGTATTCGCGCCTCATACGGTCTCAGCGTGGAGGAAGAACAGCGAGGCGTATACGGGCTGTCTGAAGGCGTTTGTGGTCAGATTTTTCAGTCAGGCTCTCCCTGCGTGGTCCCTGATGTGCATAGTGAACCGTTGTTCCTGAACCGAACCGGAGCCAGGAGTCGAATCAAAAAAGAGGGTCTTTCTTTTGTCGGGGTGCCGATACTGGTCGAGGGCAGTCCTGTGGGGGTGCTGACCGTGGATCGTCTCTTTGGCCCGGAGGTTTCCTTTGAAGAGGATATGAGTTTTCTGGAGATCCTGGCCACTCTCATTGGTCAGTTTCTTTTATTGCATCATGCCATCAGTAAAAAGGAAGAACAGCTGGTGGAAGAGAATAAGTCCTTGAAGGCGGAACTGCATAGCAGGTTTTCCAGGCATTACATCATTGGTCAGTCCCAGGCGATGCAGGAGGTATATTGGACCATTGAGAAAGTAGCCCCTAGTCGAGCCACTGTTCTGCTTTTGGGCGAGTCTGGTACCGGCAAGGAGTTGGTAGCGAGGGCCATTCACGAGGCGAGCCCACGCCGAGACGCGCCTTTTATCAAGGTAAATTGTGCAGCCTTGCCCGAAAACCTGCTGGAAAGTGAACTGCTAGGCCACGACAAAGGAGCGTTTACCGGTGCGACTGCGTCCAAGCCGGGGCGCTTTGAGCTGGCAGACGGCGGCACCATCTTTTTAGATGAAATCGGGGAAATGGCTCTTCTGCTGCAGGTCAAGCTGTTACGGGTTCTCCAGGAGCAGCAGTTTGAGCGCATTGGCGGTACCCGTACGCTCACCGTTGATGTTCGGGTTATTGCGGCAACAAATGCTGATTTGCAGGATTCGGTAGACAGGGGTCTGTTTCGCTCTGATTTGTATTATCGTCTTAATGTTGTGCCGTTGCAGTTGCCTCCCCTGCGAAACAGAAGAGAAGATGTACCACTTCTCATAGATCATTTTCTTCGTTCAAGTAATAGGCGTAATGATAGGGAGGTTAAGCTTGCAAACACTGCCCTTGATTTTCTGACAGCGTATGCCTGGCCGGGAAATGTCCGGGAGTTACAGAATCTTATTGAACGGTTGGTTATTCTGGCCGATGATGAAGTGGTCAGGCCCTTGGATATAGAAGAGCACCTTCGTGCCATCCCCAGGCATTCAGGAGCTACAGGAGAGGAGCTTGCGATGGAAGGGCTTAGTCAGCCTCAGCCGGTTCTTCCCCAGGGGCCAACCGGTACGCTCAAGAATCTTGAGCGACAGGAGATAGAAGCGGCATTACGGCGAAATGGTTGGGTGCAGGCGAGGGCGGCTCGGGAGTTGGGCCTCACCCAGCGCCAGATAGGGTACCGCATTAAAAAGTTTAATTTGACCAGGCCTGCATTTGCCTTGGATGAGTAACAGGTGCCGGACCTTATATCTGAGCCTGATGAAAAATGGTATTTTCGCCCAATCTCGGCGTTATGCTGAAGAGGTAATCATTGGGATATCATCTATATCCCTGTGATTATTTTTTCAGCATGCCTCGGAGTCTGCGTTTGCCTGACCTTGAACAAAATCCTCATTAATCAACAAGCTAATATCCCTCTCTTTTCAGGAAGGATGACGCTGTCAAGGGTTCATGGTCACAATTTTGATAATTTCATGGTCGCCCAGGGGGCGCTCCAGCATGGCAGCAAGTGATCGTACTTGCTGAGTAAGGCGGGTGAGGCTCTTTTCGTCCGGTCGGGGAAGGCCTAGGCGACTAAGGGTGGCGGAAACAGAGCGCCTGCCGACTTGTCTGCCGATGAGCAATCTTCTCCTGGCGCCAACGATTTCGGGGGCGAACGGCTCATACGTTGCCGGGTCCGCCATCAGTCCCTGGAGGTGTAGTCCGGTCTCACAGGAAAACAAGTCTTTTCCAATGATTGGGCGTGATGGTGCAATCGGGAAGTTGATTTTCCC
>CAMYLK010000243.1 GCA_947259225.1 uncultured Desulfobulbaceae bacterium
TTCTGACAACCTATTCAGGGGTGTACCGGGGGATCACAAAAGAAGTGGTTGATTCGTCTATCAAGGTCCTTTTCCCAGACGTGAACGACATACAAGGTGATCATGCAGGTTAACGCCATTAACATAACATGTATCAGTGCCATTATCTTTCTGATAATTTTTGTTTTGATTCTCCTGCTACAGAAAAACAAAGAAGTTGTCAGACAGGAAATTGCCCTGAAGAATCTATCAGCTCTCTGGGCCAAGGGTAGGGCATCAGGAGAGCTGCATATCTCCGAGCTTGCCCCGATATGGCGGGATGAAAAGAACCTGGCCGAGTTTGCAGGAACAAAATACCTTTTCAAAAATATTAGGGTTGCCGACTTTTATAGCAAACAGATCGAACAGGCACCCTGGTTTCGTAAAGCTGGTCTGCAAAAGGATGTCTGCGCTCAGATATTGCAGCTCCTTGATAATGAAGGTGGATGTTCTTCTGTAGTCAATGCAGCGGATGACGTGGAAGCCTCCTGGGATTCCAATACCTATACCCTGCTTGGAAAAACCTCACTCCTGGATCATACCTTAAATGTAGCCCAAGAAAGCATCAAGCTCCTGCTTGAGGCAGATGCCAGGCATGTTATCCCGGACACTCTGATTGCAGCCCTGGGCCATGACCTGGGGAAACTGCCTTCGATAAAAGGTCATTTATACAGTCTGGGTGAACATCCTCTGGCTGCCGGTCGGGTACTGGCTGAAATTACACCGTTCAAGCAGCTTGCCAAGAAAGACGAAATTTCCCGGGCAATCAAATTGCATCATAAACGACCCGAAGGATTACTCGGCAAGACCCTGAAAAAAGCGGATCAGCTTGCCCGGCAGCAGGAACTTGAACATGCTGTGGAACATCTTGGCAACCGGGAAACAAAACATCAACAACCGACTTTTCCTCCTGAAAGATCAGATAGAGACAGCCCTTCTGTTCAACCTGAGCCGGTCACCCCTCTTCTTGCACCTGCAGCAAAAGGCTCACCCCCCGGCCAAGGATCTGCTGCAGCATGGCAGGCTCAGGTTGACATCTTTGGCGAAGAAGAGCCCCTGTCAAAGAAAAAAAGTGAAGCTCCTCACCTGATAGATATTAGCGCGTGGTTTGATGCCCAGGCGTTTCTGGACGCCATGAAACCATACATCAACAAAGTGTCAGGCCGGCGGTTCATGGCCTTTTCCATGGCCGATGGCTATGTCTATTTTCAGGCCAAGGTCATTGAAGAGGTTGCCAGGAAGCAGGCAGAGCAGGCTGGGGCAATGGATATTGCGACCATGGCTGCCGACGATCCAACTATGCGCCAGGTGTTGTTCACGGTAGTTAATCGGTTACGAGTCGACCATGATGTGATTGCCAGGGGACTGATCAAGGACCAATATTTTGGCGGATATTTCACTATCACGACGAAAGGCGGCAAAACCATGAAAGGTTTTTACACACCCTTTCATGCAGAAGCCTTTGGCTCCATCGCTGAAATGGAAAACAACAAGTCGGGAATACTCAAGAATTTTAAATCAGTCGAACCTTATCTGGACGATTAACGAGGGAAATGGAATATGCCTGGTGGCCAACAGAAATCCGCTGATTATAGTCCGAACGCAACTATTATTACCGCAAGTGGCAGTAGGGGCACTCCACGCCGCAGAAATATTATCAACGCCATTTCTGAGATACAGCAGTTCTATGTCATAGAAAGTCAAGGTCAGGAAATACCTGGAGAGTTCCTGACCCTGGAAGGATCACTTGATTTCTTCCGCATCGGTATCAAGAGTGGATTCAACGAGGGGTTGTTCCTTGTCCTGCTCTTTCCGGTTTTTTCCTTTTATATCTTGCCTTTTGTCCTGAAGCGTCCCGATCTGTTTATACAAATAGTTTTTGATTCTTTTCCTTATCTTGTCCTCATGGTCAATACCCTTTTGTGCATTTATATTAGCCGCTATTACGTGGGCAATATCACCCGTAAGGCAATAAATTCCCTGTTTATAGGAAGGGCTATAACGCTTATTTCCAAGGGATTCCTTGTTTATGTCTTCTACCTGATTCTTTTTAAAATGAGCACACCGGAGCATGTCTGGGCAATAGCTCAACATTTTGGCAAGAACGCGAAAAGTTTTTATTACGGCTATCTCATGATTTTGCCGCACCTTGTACCGGTGGCAACGGAGATAGCCTTGTTTTTACTTGTGGCAGCCATTGTACCGTATGGCTCGGTATATCTGTTGGATTTGTGGCGACGGGCTAAAGTCAAAAGAAATGAACGAATCATCGGTAAATAAGGAGTGAAGAAATGAATGAGGAGAAAAAGAAACCAACCAGGGAAGAGATTTTAGAAAGAAAAATATCCATGGCCCGCGAGCGGGGATCGCGGGTAGTGAAAATT
>CAMYLK010000244.1 GCA_947259225.1 uncultured Desulfobulbaceae bacterium
GTTGCGCAACCGGTAATAGAATGTAATCACCGAGCTGGTCCTGTTCGGACTCAAAGAAAATCCGCATGGCAAAATGCAGGAGTTGGACCTGGCCCTGCTGCCCTTCCTGATGCAGATCAAAAACCTCCTCAGGGTCCGCAGGAGTCAAATAACGCTTGGAGATAACTCCTGCTTCATTTTGACCTTTCAGGACTGCAACATTATTGCCTGATTCATCCCATTTTTTCAGCCCCACGAAGACAGTCAGGGGTTTATCCTTTTTTTCCCACACCTTTTCGAATGAGCGGGCTTCAAGCATGGCATTGCCGGGAAAAACAACATGGCTGCCGTCAGGAAAGAGGAATTCACCCTGGGTGATGTCAAAAACAAGGTTATCAAGGGCGCCCAGGGAAATATCAAGTTTCACGACACCCCAAAAGTTGGGCACTAGGAATTTCTGGTACGGCAACAGGAGTGACTGCGTGTGACGATCTGTTATTTGAAAATGGTGGGGTTGAAGAAAAATCCCCTGCTGCCAGAAAAGGGCTTTTTGTATATCCACGATTGCCTCCATGTAAACATGGTTAAAGGAATGTGCGGCACAACACAGTCTATGGGAAACCGTTGAGATTAATTGCTGATCCGTTCCGGCCCCAGGATAAGATCGATAGTAAGCTCCTCCGGAACCTCTATTACTGTAGAGCTCATAAACCCTGCGCTCTCACTCTTAATTGGTATCTCGAAGATACGCACATCTCCTTCCTTTTCCATCCTATTGTATCCCGCTACCACCGCTACATACCGAGTGCTTTCAACCCGATCGAAAATTGCTACGCTTTTTTGGCCGGGATGGATGAAAAGTCTTTCGACATTGGTAACGCTGGAGTCAAACCGGGAGCACTCCAGGAGTGTATAGAGACCATCCCTGTCACCTGACAACAGATTGAAGGATTTGCGCGAATCGAGCTGGTAAACGCAGGCCATCAGGGTATGGGGTGCCCCCTCGTAACGATTCAGCTCCCAATCGGCCTCAACATTGATCCGGACACCATCCTTGGCATAAATAAACTCCGGCGGCTGAATAGTCTTGCCGGCACATGAAATCATGAAAAAGAGACAGGCGATCAAGGAAAACCTTTTCAATAGTCTGTGCATTATATCCCCCCTTTTTGTGAATAGAATTTTTGGCAGTTCTTTTCAAACTCTCTCAGTAGTGCTTCAACGAAGATGCCGGATTGGAGCCACTTTTCTACAGTTATGTATTTTTCGCAAAATATATCATACATTTCCGCTTTGTGAAATGGTCCCATTTTAATACCTTTACCAACTTCAGAAACAATTACTGCCGGTGACAGGTTGTCCAGCATTTCCTGCATTTTTGTTCTTGCCGCCTGTTGAAAGGCCTTATGGGAAATTGCAAAAGCCTCTTTTATCTGATTCAGATACTGTTCAAGGGATTTGAGCCCCTCTTGTCTGTCCAGGTTGGAACTTATAACAAGGCGGATAGTTTCCTCAGTATCTATTGATTTACCCATGAATGTAGCATTAATGCCACTAATTATTTCGTTGAGGGAATCAAATACTGTATTCAGTGACCCGGCAAGTTTTTCAAGAGTTTCATCGGAGTACTGATCAACCCCTTCACCTCTCTTGCCCAGCAAAAGGGAAATGAGCCTGGTAAAGCCCTCCCTGTCCAAAGGTTGAGCTTCTTTTTCGGGCCCGGTTTCTACAGCAGAAAATGAGTCCCGAAGTTCTCGTATGACAGTTAACTGCTGCTTATCGGGTATGTCCTGCAATTCGTCCTGCAGAAATTTTTCTATGGCACTCTCCGGACCAAGCTCATTTTCCCGGAAAATTGTGCGGATGTCAGAGCTTAATGCAGCCAACGAAATTGGGTTTTCCATTCAGGATTTCCTCCTCAGTTTGGCCAGTTCTTCGGGACTGATTATGACTGTCTCAGAAATGTCTTCATTAAAGTTTTTATCATTATCGCCCTGTTTTTCGAGGCCTGCCTGTTTTTTATTTTCAGGCTTGGCGACAGGGCTGCCAGGCGACTGGGAGGTATGCCGGGGTTCAGGTGGAGCTGAGTGGCTTGTTCTGTTGGAAAGGATGACAGTCTGTTCAATGTCTTCAGTTTGCTTCTGTGCAGCATCAGCGCCTGAATGCGGCCGAGGTCTTCTGGAAGTAGCCTGATCCGGGGATAGAATCTGGGTTTCCATTATCTCTTCAGTACTGGAAGGTTGCTTGCCGGTCAGTGGAATTCCCTGTTCAGTGCCTTGACGCTGCAGGATCTGAGTTGCCTCGATCTCTGCTGCTTTGTCATTGAACGTTGGGGAGATGGCAGAAACTTCCTGTGTCCCGGGACGTACACTGGTGGTGATTATTTGCGTCTCGTCAGCAGCG
>CAMYLK010000245.1 GCA_947259225.1 uncultured Desulfobulbaceae bacterium
GTTCGATGCGTTAGATGAACATTTCTGCAGAAAAAGGAGTCAGGTTTTTTTAAATGCCACTCTATTCGTGATAAATTTGTAACACAACGCATGCATGGGTAACAACTATGCACCTTAAAATTGTTATTTAAATAAACCTGACCCCTTTTCTATGATCGGAACGAGAGAATTGAACCTCCGATCCGTTTTCTAACATATTGAATTTGTATAGTTTTATTTTTCACTGTGATACGCCTGTGATACCATTATGAAATTTAGTGATCCCACAAAGTCGAGTAGACTGGCTTCTCCGGTTAAAACAATACATTCCAAACGAGTCTTTCATTAACGCCTTGCCGCACGCGGCTACTACGTGCCTTGCTTGGATTGCCTTGTGCTATCCGTTGTCACCAGCCCCTCCCAGAACCGTGCTTGCGCTATTTACGCACACGGCTCCTCACATAGTCAATTCACAGTGAATCCGAACATACTGACCATGATACGTGGTTTCGGTAGAGGAAATCGCTCCAGCATTTTATTGAACTTTTCCCAATTGAGACAGTTCTTCTTACCCCTACGGTTCAGCCACTTAAACAGCAGCTTTTTCACTTCCTCGAAAAACCGCACGATCCCGTGGAGATTATCGGTTACCCCGTAGTAGTTGTAATGGCCTCTCAATTTGGCTTTGGCTGTTTCCCAAAGATCCTTGGTCTTTAAGATCCTGGCTCGCTTCAGCCATTCCTTAAAGTCCCTTAGCTTGGCAATAAACTTCTTTCGGGCAGTCACCCGCTTCATCCGAAAACCATTGCCGTCCCGTTTTGTGCTGCAGTAGTGAGTAAGGCCCAGAAAATCAAACGTCTCTGCCTTTTCCCCTCTTCTTTTCGCATTCTGGACGGCAAATCTCCCAAACTCCATCACCTTGGTCTTTGTCGGTTCCACCTCAAGTCCGAACTTACCCAGCCGCTTACCCAGTTCCATGTGAAACCGTTCAGCGTCTAGCTTGTACCGAAAGCAGACGACAAAGTCGTCAGCATATCGGATGAGTCGGGCAAAGCCCGAGCAACTCTTGCGGTAGACCTTCTCAAACCAGAGGTCAAGGGTGTAATGTAGATAGATATTCGCCAGCAGTGGTGAAATAACCCCACCTTGTGGGGTACCAACATCACTTACCGTTACACTCCCATCCTCCGCCACCCCTGCCCTGAGGAAACGTTTCACCATGCGTTGAATTCTTTTGTCCTCAATCCGGTGCGCCAGAAATTTTATCAGCCATTCCTGATCCACATTGTCGAAAAATCCTTTAATATCGGCCTCTACGACATGATTGACCGGCTTGTTCTCCACTGTCTCGCTCAAGGATTTGAGCGCATTGTGACAGCTTCGGGACGGACGGAATCCATAGGAATCCGCTATAAAATCCTGTTCATATACTGATTCCAATATGCGAACAAGACCCGCCTGGACAAGTTTGTCTTCAAAGCAAGGTATCCCTAGGGGACGTTGCTTGGTACTGCCCGGCTTAGGTATATATTTACGCCGGACAGGTTGCGGAATGTACGACAACCGGTGCAGCCGATCTACCAGTTTTGACAGATTAGCCTCCAGATTCTCGGCGTACATTTCCTTGGTCATTTTGTCGATGCCGGCGGCCGCGTCATTCCTCAGCCGTTTGAAGCACCCCCGTAACAGTTCCTCATTCATCAGGTGATATAGACTGGTGAACTTAAAAGCAGGTTCTTTACGGGCCTTCTCTGCTATGCGACGCAATTTTGTTCCCACCGGTTCCCCGCTTCTGTGAACGGCCGGTGTTTCCTCACGTAGCGCTACCATGTGTAGCCTCCTTTCCTCCGGCAGCATTACCCGCCTTCACTGGTACTATGAGGCTATCCGACTCCCTGTGCCACATTTGCCTTCCTCCCTCTTCAGTTGTCCGGCATACTCTCTTCACTACAAGAGAGACACAGGGCCTCCCGGGTTGCCGTGTATTCACTATGTCAGACATGCCATGGTCTCTGACCCCGGGGAAGCAGCCATCACCTTGCCTTTAGCGGTGATGGTTGTGTTGATTTCCACTACTATTACAGTGTGATCCTTCCCAACGCGACTATTTCGTGGCTCAATCCCTTCAACCTTACGGCTTACGGCCTATCTGCTCGCTGTCTTACGCTTAAAACTTTACGTTACCATAAAGTCTCCAAAGACTCGCTACCCGGTGGCTGGCCTGCCTTCCGGGGCGGGATTCACACCCGCTGAAATACACGACCTTGCCCGGCCGCACAATAGCTCTGTTTGAATGCATAAGTAGAGGGAACGAAACACAAAGAGACCTCCTGTATGGTAGAATAGCATAGGAGCTGTCTGTGACGACATAAAGCCGCACAGAATCATTAGCCACAAGGAG
>CAMYLK010000246.1 GCA_947259225.1 uncultured Desulfobulbaceae bacterium
CCAAAAAGGAAGGAATTGCTATGGCGGCCAATATTCCGATGATTGCCACAACGATCATCAGTTCGATCAGGGTAAAGCCGGAATCAGTTTTGTTTTGTCGCGAGGTGTTCATAATTTATACTGTTTCATTCCATCAACAAAAAAACCGCTCTATTAGGAGCGGTTTTTTTGTTGGTTAACATTCATATCCAGGAATCACACCTGGTTAGGTTTACCTTTTTAGTCAACTGAAACGGTATCCTGGTAAACGGTACCGCCTTTAATATCATATCCCACAATCCTTACAGAACGTCCAGCATTAACCGTGCTGAAGACCACAACACCGGTCTGAAGAGCAGGAGCACCATAAGTAAACAAACCTTTTTGTCCGTTCCATGGTGAGAATTGGGTTTTTCCTTTCTTGGCATAGAATGCTGAAGACCACATTTGAGGAATTATTCCTAAAGTTAAAACAGGACCTTCTCTGGTTGTTGCGACGCCGTCGCCGTTGATATCGATAACACCTTGTTCACCTTTCAGGCTGGCATCCATCCAGCTGTGCAACTCAGCTTTTGCAGAGGTTGCAGCCTCTTCAACCGAACGTCTTTTGGCTTTTTCCTGCATACCGAGGAAGTTCGGGATGGCTATGGCAGCCAGAATACCGATGATCGCCACAACGATCATCAATTCGATAAGGGTAAAACCCTTGTCATTTGCCCTTTTACTTAATTGATTCAATTTCATAATTTTATCTCCTCCTGTTTGTTTGATGAAGAAATTGTCTTGCTACCTTCCTAGCAAAGTCTATGCCAAATCAGTTTGCTTTTACAATTTCCTTAATGTTTAATGAAATAATCCAAAAAAAAACTTATTTTTTTATTATTATATCTGTTTAATAGAGGTGGTCAATGTATTTTTGACAATTTTCGACAACACCCCGTGACAAAAATTGTCAGCACAGCAATTCTTTGTCAGGCAACTATTTACGTTCTCTGGAGCTTCTACAATATATTATGCGCGGAACAGGTCTCAAGGTACATATCACCATAACCCTTATACTCTTATTGGGCACCGCTATGCTGCTGGCAAATCTGATCATGGTAATACTCTGGCAGCAGAGCCTGGTCCAGTCAGAAGCAGAAAAAATCAGTTCGATCATAAGAGTATCTGCAGATGTTATCACAGTCAATCAGACAGACAAGAGACAAGCTGACATGTATTCTTATCTTCATAAACTTGAAACCATGGTCGGTTCATCCTGCGTAAGCATACAATTCGGCAGTGAACTCCCCTTATTTGCCGGCAAATCCTGCAATCATATCAACAAACTGAAGATTGACCTGAAAAAGACCATCAATGCAGGAAAACCTGTAGCCAGGACATTTGGCTCCACCTGGGGACTTCTTTTTCCGAAACCGGAACATCTCCTTGTCGTGGTCCCATTTGAATACAGGAACTCGGCTGCCGCTATAGGTGTTACTTCCCCGCTAGAGCCTGTTTATCAAAACGTCCGGAAAAAACAGAAAATCAACCTGGTCTATCTTCTGGTCAACATCCTGGTCCTGTCAGTCATTGGTTTTTTCCGACTTGTTAAAGCAACCGTTAAGCCCGTTGAGCATCTTGTGACACTGACCGAAAAGTATGACCATTCCAACAATTTCATGCTATTTTCCGGGAAGGAGCGAAATGAATTCGGTCAACTGTCAGCCGCGCTGAACAGGATGACCCGGCGGATTGAGGAGGATCGAAGACGACTTCGGGAAACTGTTAAATCCCTTGAGTCAGCGAACGTTAAACTGCAAGAGACTCAAAATGAGATGATCATGGCTGAAAAACTGGCAGCAGTCGGGCGTTTATCAGCCGGCCTTGCCCATGAAATCGGCAATCCCATCGGGATTATCCAGGGGTATTTGGAACTGCTGCAAAGGAAGAATATATCTGAGGAGGAGAGGAATCAATTCTCACAAAGGGCCATTGAGGAACTGAACAGGGTCAATGCTCTTATTCGTCAGCTTCTTGATTTTGCACGCTCCTCCCCGGCAGAAAAACAGCACATCAGTATCCATACGCTGCTTCAGGACCTGTTGGAACTGTTCAGGGCCCGCAAAAAAATGGAGCACATTTCCTTTCACCTGAACCTGCGCGCTGAAAAAGACGTCGTCCTGGCTGATGAAGAAGGATTACGCCAGGTATTTCTTAACTGCCTCATCAATGGCGTTGATGCCATAGGAGAAAAAGGACCCGATTATCACGGAAAAATTGTTATCAGCACTGATGCTGATGTCACCCACAGGAAACCTGCAGCCATAAAGGTTACATGCAGGGATAATGGCACAGGTATCGACCCGTCATACCTGGACAATATTTTCGATCCCTTCTTCACTACCAAGGAACCGGGC
>CAMYLK010000247.1 GCA_947259225.1 uncultured Desulfobulbaceae bacterium
ATTGTTTATGCTCGACTGCTTCTAAATATAGCTCTGTATATCGTTGCCCAGCATGCTCCCACAACAATTTATTTTTCAGAATAAATTCTCGCCCCTGCTCTGAAAACTGTGCTTGCAACTCTCGATTTTGATGTAATTTCTCAATTTTCTTTGCAAGCTCCTTCGCGTCACCCGGCTGAAAACGTAAACCGGTCTTTCCTGGCTGCACCAGCTCCTGCAATCCCTCTATATCACTTGCAATGACTGGAACACCTGCCGCAAATGACTCAAGAACAACATTTGGCCGGCCTTCACTATAACTTGCCAAGATAAAGGCATCAGCGTTACACAAATATTCAACCACTAGTTCTGGCGAAACCTGGCCAACAAACTCTACGACCTCACACAAGGATTTTCTTTTAACTAAACTTTTTAGGCTTTTGAGCTCTTTGCCATCACCAACTATCGACAACTTATAATCGTTTGGTGAGCGCAAATAACTTAACGCCTCTATAATAGTCTCAACACCTTTTCTTGGTATTAAGCTCCCTACTGTTAACAATCTAAATACCCCTTTTTGATTTTCCCTGCTGCCAAAATGCGTATTATTTAACAATCCTGAATCCACACCATTTGGTAAGAATGTAATCTTGTGACTATAAGCTGGATACTCACGCGACAAAAACTCATGTATAGCTTCGCTAACAGTCACCAATTTGTAATTAGACCGTAGACACCAAGCCAGAATATATTGATATACTTTTGAGCTTTTTGCTCTAGCAATGTCTTCACCTCGGACAGTTGTTACAACAGGCTTTCTCAGGGCACACCCAACCAATCCAGCAATAGCACCATTTATAGACCAGTTTGCATGAATAATGTCAGTTTTCCTGGCAGCTCGAAAACTTGAAATCAACGTTGAAACAAAGAATACAGGGACCAACCATCGTATTGCCTTATTTTGTTTCAGTGCGACAGGTATACCGCCAGGCTGGTGGGCCAGCACCTGCCATTTCCTGGGAGCGTAACGAAAACATATCAACTTATAGCTCGTTTCGGAAGATGGAATAACTATTGATGTATCCGATGGCGTTACCACCGTGACTTCAATAGAAGAAGGAAGACTTTTCACCAAACGTTGGACAAACACTCCACTGGCCGAACCTTTCCTCAAAGGAAAAGAGGTGGTAAGCAATGCAACCCGCAATGATTGTCTAACCATTTACTTGGTTATCTTTCTGCCTAGCGATTATAAAACAACCAAAATTACCCGCCTTACCCAGAGGAAGAAATAGCAATGGCAATGCGAGAAAATTAACGAGCAGTGTAACCGGATACACTAATACACCACTCAAATAGGAAAACCACTTACTCAGCCGACCAAAATCACGGCATACCTCCAACAAACCAAGATTGAATACTTGACATGCAGAAACCAGAGTATTGCCATGAACGATCAAATCTACAATTTCGAAGCCATACTTTTTCAAAACATCCTGTATTCCATAAATCGTAAAACGCCAATAATCACTTGGTGCATCATGAATCGGATATATAAACGGCACTGACAAATAGAGCTTGCCACCCGGTCGCAATACACGCCGAATCTCTTTTAACACTTTCTCCGGGTCCGCTACATGCTCAAGAACTTCAAACAGAAACACCACATCAAATCCATCATCATGAATCGGCAAACAACGAGCATCTGCGAATATATTCGGCCGAACTTCGTATCTCTCATTAGTAGCCAGGTAATCAAGTGTATAGAAAAGATTTGAATCGTGAATGTTTTTTCTATATCCAATATTTCCGCTGCCAATATCCAAGACCATGGAATCACGGATTTTCAACAATAACCTTTTTGATTTGGCGTGATAACGGTCTGACAACCATTGCGGGTGAAAAATCGTCCCTCTTATTGCTCCAAGCAGTTGCTTCATTGATATTCCATTTCTTAATTCAGAAAGATAATTTTACCTTTATGCCCTAAAAATATTCGGCCAAATAGCCAAAGTATTGAGCATAATCATAAAACTCACCAGCCGCTATTATTCTGATCATCAAGTCTCAAATCACATAGGCCAAACCTAAAGAAATGGCCGCTCAGGTCGAAATCAATATCAAGATTATCGATATTCATAACTACCTGATAAATGGAAATATCTGTGAATGATATAAACCTTTCCGGCCTTGCCCATCGTCTTGTTGATGACAATCTTC
Source organism: uncultured Desulfobulbaceae bacterium (assembly GCA_947259225.1). Taxonomy (GTDB): domain Bacteria; phylum Desulfobacterota; class Desulfobulbia; order Desulfobulbales; family Desulfobulbaceae; genus UBA10518. Next base: position 2,200 of record CAMYLK010000247.1, read on the forward strand.
TGAGCAGCGAAGATGCTAAAAAAGCCTTCCAAGAAGCATCTGAGGAAAAAATACCTCTCGTCCGGCATTTGGTAAGCAAACAAACTCTCAATGCGCGGGACATTGCGCTATCCGCAGCGAACGAATTCGGTGCCCCTGTTTTTGACCTTGATGTCATGGACATGGAGGTAGAAAATA
>CAMYLK010000248.1 GCA_947259225.1 uncultured Desulfobulbaceae bacterium
TAGTTTTTACAAAACAAGCCCAGAGAGACACAAAAAAAATAAAGAAAGCAGGTCTCCGGCCTCAAGTTGAAAAGCTTTTAACTATCTTGAAGGAAAACCCGTTCCAGACCCCTCCAACTTACGAAAAACTTGTTGGTGATCTTTCCGGTGCATATTCTCGTAGAATTAATATTCAGCACCGTCTCATTTATCAAGTCATGAAAAAAGAAAAAGTGGTGAAAGTTATTCGAATGTGGACGCATTACGAGTAACATTTAGAAATAAAATGAAAAATTGCTAACAAATCGCTACCTTTAGGTTAAAAAAGTCAAGCTTCTCCTGAAGCGCAGAATTATCCGATATATTCTCCTCCAAGTCCGGTCAATCCGTTTCCGACTGGCAATCCTACCTACACGGGTCCTTGGGTATGGCACTCCAGGACAATCATACTTTATCGGCCATGTCGGGAACTCCCTGCCCCAGTGACTTATTGTGAACCTGGTAATCCAGCCTTTGGCTGGTTACAAGCGATTTGCGGTCATCTTGGGGGCCGGGTGTTCACCGGACTTGTTGTATTATGATATTTCCATCTTCTACTATGCCGCCTCTGACAGTTTCATATATTGCGTCCGGCAGGTAAAAAACCGCTTTTCATCAAATGCTTCACCTGATCTGCTCCAGCCGTATATCTTTTTAAGCAGCTGCCTAGCGACGATGGTCATCACCACGTTGCCCGGTCTTTTTTCGCTCTCCTTCTTGTGGTGATACACCGAGCCGTAAAGCGATTTCTTTTTCACCAGGGGCAGGGCTATCTCATGCAGCACCTTGCGTAAGAGCGGTCTGCCCTTCTTGGTGACCTTGTTCTGTCCCTCGAATTTACCGCTCTGCCGCATGCGTATGTTCATGCCGCCATAGCGCATGAGCTTGCGCCAGTGATTAAATTCACCAAGGGGACCGGTCTCGGCAAGAAACCGGGCCATGTTCTTATCAGAAACCACATGGGGAGTCGATGGTGGGATATCAGGGTCTTTTTCACGAAGCCGGGCCAGGATTTCCTTCATTTCAGTTACAATCTCTTCCTTTCTTTTTTCCTGCCTCGAAAAATCCTCCAACAGCCAGTAAAGATGATGTTCAAGCTTAGCAACATAGCATTCTGGCATCTCATTTAATACTGAACTCTGCGCATCATTCCACAACCGTTCCAGGGTCTTTGTCCTGATCCTGGGAACCTCCCTCTTCATACGACGGCAGAACGCGTCAAAACCATCTTCTACAATCCGGTACGGGTTACAGCCATACTGTTCCACCAGAGCCTGCCCTGAGTTGCTGTAGAGAAAATCCTTCTTAAACGAATAGTCACAGAACAGCTCCACCAAAAGATTGCTGATACGGCACCGCAGCCTTGTCATGGATATGTCAGTCTCGTCATAGATCTTATGCAGTTTCCTGAGCACCAGATATTCCTCATCAAGCAGACGAAAACGGAGTACCTTGTTCAGCCTGCCCAGAGTGCCTATCACCCGGGGATCCTTCTTATCAGTCTTGCCCGTATCATTAGTCTCCACAACCCGGAACTTTGATACCGCCTCGGCATTCACATAGCAGGTAAGAAAACCAAGACGCCTGGCCGTGCGGAACAAACTGTTCTGATACTGACCGGTCGGCTCACAGATTATGCGAAGAGTATTACGGCCGTGCTTTAAAGCTATTTCATGATACGACCGCAATTTCTTCCCTATTACAGATGTCCGGTTCCGGCACTCATCGCTGTATTCAATGCCTTCAACCTCAAAATAAAAACAAAGCATCTCCTTGTGTACATCAACGGAAATATCCAGGATATTTTTTAGATTGATTTTCTCTGCTGCTCGTGTAATTTTCATAATAGCTTCTCCTTTTTGTTGTTAGATAGTACCCATTCTATGATCCAAAAAATCATATTGTACATCAGCAGCTTTAAGGAGAAGCTTTTTAGTTTTAAAAAACTTTACGCCTAATAGTATGTGAACTTGACGGGAAAATATAGGCGTGGCTGACGAAAACGCTTCTGGCCCGCCAAGTTAGCTCAAGCGTTGAGCCTGTAGGAAAAGTATAATTAACTGTAAATATTGATAAAAACATTGTATAATTCGGTCAAACATCTGCAGTAACACCCCTTAACCTTTGCACCGGATATTACAATGGCAAAATACAAGCCTTACTCTTATGCCCAGGGGGTATTTATCCCTGTCCATTTCGACCACCAGATCCAGCCCGGCACCTTCGAGTTCACCCTGAGCAACCTTATTGACCATGAACTTGATATCTCCATTTTCGATTCCAGGTTTAATAACGATGAGACCGGGGCCCCGGCCTACGATCCGAAGATTCTGT
>CAMYLK010000249.1 GCA_947259225.1 uncultured Desulfobulbaceae bacterium
CAATCTTGAAGTCGATGATCTCAATTCCAAGATTGAAGAAGCTTTGTCTCATATCGGGACATATTTGAAAGTGGATCGAAGCTATCTTTTCAGGTTCAACATGGAAAAAACCGAGTTTAGGATTTCGCATCTTTGGGAAGCCGATGGAATCCAAAAAGACCCGGTTGTTCGAGGTGTTATCGTAAAGAAGCACTTTCCATGGCTTGCTGAAAATTTAATTGCAGGAAGAGATATCATTATTCCGGATGTAGAAGATTTCGTCATCAAAGAAGCCCAACCCGAACACGACTATTGCCTCAAAATGAATATCCAGTCAGGTCTTATTCTTCCCATACTGGTGGCAAATGCGCCACTTTGTGCTATTGGTTTGGATTCCATTAGTACCAAGAGAGAATGGCCGCTTAAAATAAGAGACCGCTTGCGGTTTATTGGAGAAATCTTAACCAACACCATCGAACGGATACATTCGGCGGAACGGCTCAAAGACGCGAAGTTGAAATACCGGACGGTCGCTGATTACACATATGACTGGGAATACTGGGAAAATGACCAAGAACGAATCGAATATGTTTCTCCTTCTTGTGAGCGTATCAGTGGCTATTCGGCTGAGGAGTTCATCAATAATCCCTCTCTGTTTCAGGATATCATTTTGCCTGAAGACAGAAGGATCTGGGAGGAACACAGATGCGGTATCCCAAAGGAAATGAAGTCAACAGAAATTCAATTTCGTATTGAAAGACCAGATGGAACAATTCGTTGGATCGAACATGTCTGTCAACCGGTGTTCGATCGCCAGGGAAATAGTCAGGGCATTCGGGCCAGTAACCGTGATATAACAAAAAGAACACTCTATCGAGGGGAAAAACAAAAACTCCAATCCGAATTGGCACATATAAACCGGATTGTCACCATTGGCTCGCTGACCTCAGCCCTGGCTCACGAAATCAATCAACCCCTTGCCGCCATGCGAAGTTACGCCCAAGCGGCTCTCCGTTTACTGGATGCAGATCAGCCTGATTACGATATCATACGAAAAGCATTACAAGGCATCGTGTCGGATAACAAGAGAGCTGCAGAAGTGGTCAATCGGTTGAGAGCATTGGTGAAAAAAGAAACGGCTCTATATGAACCGCTCCAGATTAACAAACTCGTTAATGATGTGGTTGACTTGATGAATAGTGAGCTGGTTCTTAAAAAGACAACAATTACCTTAAACCTTCAGACCGATGAGCCGGCCACTATTGGTGACCCGATCCAGATACAGCAGGTGATGATCAACCTGTTGACAAACGCGTTAGATGCCATGGCTGATCAACCGTATGGAGCACGTGCCATAACCGTGTCAAGCAGCAGAGAAGAAGGAGGCGGCATCGTCGTTTCCATTTCCGACTCGGGGAGCGGCATCCCTGCTGATATGATGGAGACTATTTTCGATCCGTTCCATACAACTAAACAAAAAGGAATAGGCCTTGGCCTCGCCATATGTAAATCCATCATTGAAGCCCATGGGGGAAAAATTGCGGCAGAGAACAAACAGGATGGGGGTGCAACGTTTTCCTTCACGCTTCCGGCCAGTGGGCAGATAAAATGAATGTGTTGACACTTTGAATTGGATATTTTCCTCATCATGCGGAGATAAAGGATGGCTAATAATAATCCAACCGTCTTTGTAATTGACGACGACCTTTCAATAAGGGAATCTCTGAATCTACTTCTGGGTTCGGCGGGATTCGGTGTCCAAACTTTTGCTTCCGCCAAAGAATTTATTAAATCGGATACAGTTAAGGAGAGGCCTTCTTGTCTGGTATTGGATGTAAAAATGACGGGCCTAAGTGGTCTTGATTTACAGGGAGAATTAACAAACAGAGGCGACGCAATACCGATCATCTTTATAACAGGTCACGGCGACATTGCTATGAGTGTTCAGGCAATGAAGAAGGGTGCGGTCGAATTTCTTACCAAGCCTTTTGAAGATGACGAACTTCTCAAAGCCGTGAAAGAGGCGCTTTTGAAAGATTCTCATGCCCACGCCGGTCTTAAAAAACAACAACAAATTATGAAAAAACTTGACTCCCTGACAACGAGGGAACACGAAATTCTGACGTATTTAATCACAGGTATGCTGAACAAACAGATTGCCTATGAATTGAAGATTTCCGAACGGACGGTCAAAGCCCACCGCAAACAGGTTTTGGGTAAGATGGGAGTCAATTCCATAGCCCAGCTCGTGCGACTGACCGAGAAAGTGGGTGTCATGCCGGCGGATATCACCTTTTAACCTTCCTATTTCCTTCAAGTTCTTAATAGCTTACCCTCTTTTCCCCTTTTTAGTGCTGCGTTACCA
>CAMYLK010000250.1 GCA_947259225.1 uncultured Desulfobulbaceae bacterium
AATTCGTGACGAATAAACATTTTTTCTACTTTTATGCGGTTAATCTTATTGAGTAAACTGCGATTTACGAGTGATTTATTAATTCACCTGTTTGCCCTTCGCGGCGTCCAGCAGCGGCTCATCTGCTTCGAAGTCTGCGCTATCTGTCATCAACCATACGATATCACTACAGGATAATCGTGTGGTTTCTTTCGGGCATCTGAACCACTGCCGGACGCTCACGTATTAAGGATGTAAAAATAACCTGAACGGAGGTGTTCCATTACTGTTGTTGGCAACAAAACCGGACTGAAAACCCGGCAGCTCAAAAGCCTTGAAAAGCTTGTTCGCAAAACAGTCGCATCGGATGAGGTCATCGGCCGGGAGTTAGCGCGAAGTCTTGCCGAGCTGTCAACAGAGTTGAATCGTCAACTGGGATTGCTCATCCATCGATCCGGCAAGGTGGAAACCGTTATTGTCGGTAATTATGACCGGATCGTCATCCCCGCTTTAACCAATATCCGGACCGCAGGCGGTCGTCTGCGGGGGCTGCGCTGTGTACATACCGTACTTTCCGGCTCGGGCGTAAACGATGAAGATATTATGGATATGGTTTGTCTGCGCCTGGATCTGATGGCCGTTCTGACGATCAAAGAGGGGTTGCCGGAGTATCTTCACGTTGCGCACCTGGTACCAGATCAGGTTGAGGGGAAGGGGTGGACTAAACTTGACCCTGTTCATCCGGCTGCATGGCGTCAATCCTGTGTCGATTTGATCGAGGCCATTGAAGCAGAGTTTGTTCGCTTACGGCCTGTGCTGGATGTGGATAAGGGCAGGGACCGGGCCCTGCTTATATCGGTGACCACGGGAAGCCGTACTGCGGCTGAGGAATCCTTGCTCGAATTGTCAGAGCTTGCGCGTTCGGCGGGGGTACAGGTACTTGACCAGGTCATCCAGCGACGTAAAAAGATACATCCCCGTTTTATACTGGGTCGTGGAAAGCTGATGGAAATCATGCTGATGAGTCTGCGCCTGGGAGCCAATCTGCTGCTTTTTGACCAGGAGCTGAGTCCCTCCCAGGTTCGTTCGGTCACCGACCATACGGATCTCCGGGTCATCGACCGCACCCAGTTGATTCTCGATATTTTTGCCGGTCGGGCCAAGAGCAGGGAAGGGAAGTTGCAGATAGAGATGGCCCAGTTGAAGTATATGCTGCCTAAACTCTCTACCCGCGATGATGCTCTTTCCAGGTTGACCGGAGGTATCGGAGCCAGGGGGCCGGGAGAAACTCGCCTGGAAATTGATCGTCGCCGGATCAATGACCGGATCGCCCGCCTGGGTAAAGAATTGGCAGCCGTTGGTAAACAGCGTTTTCATCGGAGAAACAGACGGCGCAAGCGTGATGTGCCGGTGATTTCGCTGGTTGGTTATACCAATGCCGGCAAGTCGACCCTGCTCAATACCCTTACCAGTAGCGATATTCAGGCGGAAGATCTGTTGTTTGCCACCCTTGATCCGACAAGCCGCAGGCTTCGTTTCCCCCAGGACATGGAGGTGATTATCACCGATACGGTCGGATTCATCAGAAACCTGCCGGCCGAACTCCTCAAGGCCTTTGCCTCTACCCTTGAAGAGCTGCAGGAGGCGGACTTACTTTTACACGTGATCGATGTTGCCAACCCTTCCTGGCGGGAACAGGTGGAGGTGGTGGAGAGGTTGCTCCGGGAGCTTGCGCTGGAACGGATTCCCTGCCTCAAGGTGTTTAACAAGGTGGATATTGTCCGGGCTCAGGGAGGCGGGACGCCCGCAGGCGAAGACGGCGTTTTCATCAGTGCTAAGGATGCGGCAACGCTGCCGCCGTTACTTGAACGGGCCGAGGCCTTGTTGCCGTAGTGCGGCTGGTTGTTGATCAGGGCTGGAGATAAAAACCCAAGGCCTTTTCCTCGGCTGCGGTGCTTATGAATTCACAACCGATATAATTGTCTTCAACCAAGCGAACAATGGCCTCCTTTCGCAGTTGGGTCTGCTTCTTGTCGTCTAATTGAAATTCGAGAATGAGTTTCAGCCCTAGTTCCAGGTGATGACGGCCGGTAACGGTGAACCCTATGCCTTCCCTGGAAATATTGTGAATATGAATGACGCCGCCCCCGGCCTTTTCTGGCGTGGTAATGGAGTAGGTTCCAGGCAGGTTGGTCTCTTTGCGATAATGATCGCGGAAATCCAGGCGGAGGGCGAATGTCTCGCCGCAGCCGCAACGAGCTTTGATGGCACTTTTTTTGCCACGATAGGGTTCGGCGGAGACCGTTTTGGATGTATTGCAGGCCGGACAGATGACGGTGGCTGTGTTATTGCCGCTGACAAAC
>CAMYLK010000251.1 GCA_947259225.1 uncultured Desulfobulbaceae bacterium
TGAATTCAATTCTTCGTTATTTTGAGTCAGCTAACGGTTCAATTTTATCAATCCGTTCCACGTCGCCACCATTCATTATAAATGATAGCCCTTGCATCATCAGGATCCACGTGCAATCATGACTCTAGCCAGACCCCTGCTTTCTTCCTCGTACCAAACGAAGTAATCTACCTGTGCCATGGTTTCCTCGCTATTCTGGTTCATCCGTTATCCGGGGTTGACTCTTGGCAATTTCAACCATTGTTTCCAGCCGGATTAACCGCCGGTCATGATCGCGCAATTCACTGGACATTTCAGAGAGCACCGTACCCGCTCTATCCACTTTATCAGTGAGCAACAAAACATCTTTCATTGCCGAGATAACATCTTTTAATGTGCTCACGCGGCGCTCCTTATTTCAGCTAACTCAGTTAATACCTTCTCCGCGTCATTCAGTCCTTTCTCTAAAGACAATTTAGCCTTAGCGGTTGCCGTACTAACCTCTTTCACCAGCGCCGCCAACAACTCTTCGTCTTCATTGTTTGGTGGCTTTTTCTCGCAACGCTGCCGAACGAGCTGTGATAAGCTTACCCCTTCTTTTTTGGCTTCACGAGTCAAGAACTCTTTAAATTCTGGAGTTCCTAATATGGTAATTCGCTCTGTTTTCACTGCTGTTGTCATGTCGCTACCTCCCCTGTTTCCACACTATTATTATAATGATCATTATAATGATAGTCAAGTTTTAACCCTGGCAACTAAAATAATATTCCGCTTCTTCCAGGGGGAACCGCAACGATTCGTGTGAAGTTGTTCTCAGTTTTTTAAACAAACAACAACACCATGGTTTTGTTATGTTTTTAGTAAATACATATACGATCGACTTTTTTATCTGCATAAGCGTATAAGTAAAGCGCCTCCTGTAAAGCAGGAGGCGTCAGGAAGCCCCCTGAAAGGTGGCGATTATAAGAGAATATTTCAGATGGGGGGTTAATTCTCAACATCTAGTGGTAATCTTCTGGATACCCGATAAAAACACTCGGGCATGACGGAGCCAGTGATGACCCATCCCGCCATTCCCGCGCAAGGCGGGAATCCAGTGTTCCAGCAGGAGACTCCGATCCAGAAAGCATCGCTGTGGTTGAATCTCATGCCCTTAACAAAGGGTTACTAAGAATTTCAACGTCATCTCTCACCCCGAAACGGTAGGACCTTTTAGAGTCCTCCACTGGAAGTGGAGCTTTTATAGATAAATAATATTAAAATACGTTTGTTTATTAGAACTGCAAAATAAGAGGAATGAGCCATGGCCACCTGGGGCTATTTAAGAATGAGCACCACCGACCAGAAAACAGAGAATCAAAGATTGTCGGTGTCGTAAAAAGCCTCGCCACCGACGGCTTTTAGTCGAGTCAGCATGTTTCCAAAATACGCCAAATAGTTGACTTGTCCTCAAACATCAACAAGAGGCAAAAGTCGACTCAACCCCTTTTCTTTCGATATGTGTCAGTTCTAGGACTATTAAAGTCTGTGTTCTTTCCATGTGAAGCCTGTGGACTCAAAGGTTAGCAAGCGATCAGAGGTGCGAATTGTTGCTTTACTTGATGTTATTTTTATCCCCTCTATGGTCTCTCGAGCATGGAGGGATTTTTCAGTAAAAGCCGAAGTTTTTGCTGCCAAACCGAATGCCCGGCTGGATGTTATCACCACAGCAACATATTTATCTGCTTTTGCTGTAAGTAGTTCATCATCAATTGGAAGTTGAGTTTCAACAAATCGATTGGACGCTGCATCATAGCCGATAGCACGATCTCCAGTTACCAGTAAAGCAATATACGGCGATAAGGACGCAACTCCTTTTTCAGACTCACCTAACCTCAAAGGCAACGCTTGCCAAGCATCTGACGAAGTGGAAATTACGAAAAAACGTTCATTGGTTAAAAATGCACCTAAATGACCGTTTGAATCCCTCCACAGCACCTGCTCATTTGCCCGAAGGTCAAAGGTAATTGTCTTTTTTCCCTCTATAATAGCGATAATTTTGCTATTCGACTCGAATATATCAATTAAATCTTCAATTTCTTCGGCATAGGAGGATAGAGTAGGTGCAAGTATAAACATGCAAATGAGAACCGTAAGAATTTTTCGACATCGTATCATGGCTCTCCTCCGGAAACAGTAAATTGTCATCAGGCACATAAAATCTCGCCCACCCGCAAATCTAGCGCAGTCGAGCGAAGCCGCTTGTATAGCGCCTTTTCTTCTCCTAACGGAGCCAACCAAAGTAAAGATCGTTCCTATTCACTTGTCAGACTTGGAATGAGAAAAAGCGTCCAGCCGGCAGAACCTTGACCTGT
>CAMYLK010000252.1 GCA_947259225.1 uncultured Desulfobulbaceae bacterium
TTCATCCTTTCTGCAATGTATCCTACGAAATACAAGGTGAGGTTGAGGTATGGCACACATTGCGAAACTTTGATACAGTTACACCATTTTCAGTTTATATCAATAACATTTTACCCATCTTATTTATGTCATGATCCTTAACTATTCTATACGGTTATTTCTCATCTTGTTGCTGCTGCCGGCCGTAGGCTGGGCAGCGCCCAAACCTGATTTATGGGCCTTCTGGCAGGCCGATGACCCGCAATCGGTCCGTACTGTCGACTACCAGGCCTGGAATGTATTTCTTGAAAAATACCTCAGAAAAGGGGACATCAACCTGGTTGATTATGCTGCGGTGACCGCTGCGGACCATGCTGCATTGAAAGCATTTGTGCAGACTCTTACCGCAAATCAAGTCCGTCGGCTGAACAGGGCTGAACAGAAAGCATTCTGGATAAATCTTTACAACGCCTTAACCGTGCAGGTAATTCTCGACCATTATCCGATTGAGTCCATCCGTGATATCGACATCTCACCCGGTTTTTTCAGCGACGGTCCCTGGGGAAAAAACTTGTTCGTATTGAGGGGCAGGAGGTCAGCCTGGATGACATTGAACACCGTATTCTGCGCCCGATTTACCGGGACAACCGGATTCATTATGCCTTGAACTGTGCATCGATTGGCTGTCCACAACTTCAGGACAAGGCCTTTACCGCCGCAAATATGGAAGAAATGCTCAGTCTTGCCGCCAGGGAGTTTATCAATCACCCGCGGGCTGTCACTGTGCACAATGGCAGAGTAACAGTCTCTTCAATTTATAAATGGTTTCAGGTTGATTTCGGGGGCACTGAAGCTGGGGTACTTACTCACCTGCAGCAATATGGCGATGAACCACTTTTGGGCCAGCTTAAGAGCGCCCAATCCATTGACGGCTATGGATATGACTGGATCCTGAACCGGAGCAATGAATAACCTTTTGAAGGTAATCCAGGGTAATGCCAATTCTTTTACTATTTTGCCGAGATCAGGCTACAGCTTCCATCCATTGAATTCCAAGAACCCTGCAAAATCATTCATATCTGATGCTTTGTGGTTCCATGGTTTAAGGCTGGTATAAAACGGATTACCGCTTTCTGTCGTACTGCCGTATTCTTTGTCCATGCCTACAAACAGGTCTAGGCTGATCAGGCTGAGCAGCAAACTTTCCCAAGGCTTGACTGCTCCCTTGACATGTCCTTGCAGGGGCCAGCCATCATAGAACATGCTTGTGGTGCCGCCATTTGCAAGCGGTAAAGACTTCAGCTCGGACAGGGGTTTGATGCCGGCGATGATCTCCTGGTAGGGAAGGAGGGCGTTTTTCGCAATCACCTGAACATCCATTACCCTGTTAACCGCCGGTCGGATTGCTATCAGGAACCTCTCCTCAGGATCGTTCATCAGCAGCCGCGAGGGCAGCCGTTCACCATAGATATATTGCTTTCTTTCCGGCCAGTTTGCAGGGTAAGCATGGGATGGCAGATAGTTGGTGGGGATGACAGCCACATAGCAGCCACAGGTGTTGACGGTGGTGACCAGAACTGGTTTATCATAACTATCCACTGTGATCACCACCAGGATGCCGACATTGCTGCCGTAAGCGAGGTGAAAGGGTATCAGGCTGAAAGGAATTCGTGGAAAATGGACACGATAGACCAGGTTGCTGTAGGTGCCCTTTTGTGTAGTAAATTGAAATTTTTCGAAATAGAAAACAGCCTGGTTCGGATCAATCACTATCCGTTCATATCCCCCCTGTTGTTCCGCCCGGACTGCTCCTACCCGATTATACTGTTGCTGCCATTCCGATATGAGAAAGACCGGGGGCGGTGGTTTTACGTTCGTATTCGCTGAAACAGTTACAATTCGTACATCCTCTGGCCTATTTTGTACTTGCGCGGCACAGCCGACAAGTAAAAACAAGACAACAGGGACAAAGAGGAGGGGGAGCCGCCGGCGGATATGTTTCATGTGCTGTGATCGGCCACTCCCTTACCAGGGCATTCGCTCGCCGAGATGAAAGAATCCGCCGGAGGGGCCGTCTGTATCGAGTGTTGCAAGCGCAACTCCTGTTTTTGCGCCTTCCCCGACCTCCATGGGGGCCTCGTTCCCGCCGAGTTCTGTCCTGACCCAGCCGGGATGGGCGGAGTTGACCTTGATCGGGGTGTCCTTGAGCAGGGCTGCAAGATGAACGGTGAACTGATTGACCGCGGTCTTAGAGGCATTGTAGGCTAGGCCCTTAATCTGTTCGAGCCCCGACTGCGGGTCACTGTGGAGGGTGAGAGAGCCGAGCATGCTGGACATATTGACAAT
>CAMYLK010000253.1 GCA_947259225.1 uncultured Desulfobulbaceae bacterium
TGTGATAAATATTCAGCCAACATCTCCTGTTGAACGGAAAGGTCATTAAAATCACCGAGATTGTCCTGCAGTTTTTTTAACTGGCCAATCAGTTTTTTCATATGCTTTGCATTATAGAGCGGAGCGAAAAACTCAAGGCTGTAGCGAAGCTTCTTGCATTCAATCCGCAAACAATGTAACTCGCTGTCCGGTGTATCTTCATGGATGCGTTTTCCGTCATTCAAGACCCGGCGAAAACGCTTATGAATTATTTTTCCTGCCAAGGTACCGATGGGGACTTCACCGTCTTTTCCGCCAACACTCTTCCCCTCGGAGTCAAGGGCCTTTTCCCAGTCGGCAAGTATCTGTTTATATCGGGGACCGTGCATGGCGCGAACAAGTTTTTGCTGTTCCTGTTTACGTCTGGCCGCAAGGTCCTCAAAAAAATAGAGGAGTCCTTCCTGAAGCCGACCAGGCAACCTGGCCTTATAGTCGGTCTCACTGAGCAAGTAGACGTCCAGATCCCGGACCGGACCGGTAATTTGACCAATATATCGAAATTCCTGCTTGAAATGATCAGATAGATCAGAAGCAAGCACCCCTTTTGTCAAGGTCAGGGCGGAACGGGTTCGCCGGACGGCAACTCTCAGATCATGGAGGAATTCACTGTCGATATCGTCTATTATCCCATGCTCGTTCCGTTGAATATTTATCAAAAGCGAGCGGTAAATATGGCCGACAGCCTCAATGCTGCTCATGTGTGGATCGAGGGGAACATTGTAACCGGAACTGTAATCAAGGGGTTGCCTGCCTTGCCCCTGCACGATACAACGCAAGGTATCTGCCGGGCCGTCCAGTGTTTTAAGGCCGAATTTATTAAGGAAGGCCGCCGCCTGATGAAATCTCCTGGGATAGCCGCGGACTTCCCGCAGGAAAATAGTCACCAACCGTTGTCCGCTCTTTGGGTTCGTCGACTCCTGCAGTTGCAAATAGACGACAATCTTCTTATCGCGGTTGAGAATACGTATGGTGTTGTTCTGTATATTCTCAATGCCCAGCTCTATCAGGGCACGGACATCAAGCAGGTCATGCAATGCAGTCTTGAGGGGGGAATCGGCGAATTGCCAGGAAAAAGACAGCTTTTTTCGACGCGTTGTCAGAGTGTGCAGTTGCTTCCCCTCGAAATCCTGTAAACTCCAGCGGCTTCCTTCCCGCACCAGCAACCGTTTCTTTCTGAAAATTCGCCAATCAAAGGTATCATACCAACTGCGACTGAACCGTTTGCCAGGCTCCGGCTTCAGGTCAAAATGTTCTGCCAGGGCAACCTGGAGGTCGGAAAGCTCTAGTGATTCAGGCAAGGTCCACGTAAAGTTCTGCAGTGGCTGCATAATATCTTCCTCGACACCATTTCAAGGACCCGGAAAGTCCTTAAGAATATAATCGGTTCATTTATATTTCACATTACCGACAGTATTGCAGATAAATCGATGCAGTGTAAAGGTTTTTTCCACTATCTTACCCTTTTCTTGTCCGGCCATATCAAGAACTACTTATATTTCATGCTCAAGGCACAACACCCTTGATCTCAACTATATATTTTCCAACCGAGAAGCTAAAAAATATTGTAAGAAAACATATTGAAATGCTAACCTGATCTCAACATTTGGGCTCTACTCTTGCACTCAAACGAACAAAATGATATGCGGAGAGAGATCATGAACCAAACTATTTGTCGGTGTCGTAAAAAGCCTCGCCACCGACGGCGGAAAGGTTATAACGCATTGTATTTCCGTGCAGTGCAAACGGCGTTTTGGACTTTTTACGAATCCATCCATTTCAATTGAAGAACAGGCCTTGATACAAGCTGCAAAACGTATTTGCGACCTTAAATCCGGCCTCTGCCCCATACACGAAACCGATTTTTCCGGCTGTCCCCAAACCTGTACCGGAGATGTCCGGCCCTGGCAATGCTGGAAAATTCATTTGACGACGCTGGCTCGAAAACAAAACCTGGATATTGACCCCCCATTGAAACACGTTGCGTGAGCAAACAATGATCGAAGCATACAGTTTTGGAAAAATCTGCATAAACGGCACCTGGTATACTCATGATCTTCGCCTAAAGGGGAAAAACGTCTTTTCCGACTGGTGGCGGCAAAGGGGTCATTTCTGTGACCCTGCAGATATTAAGGATCTTCTTACAGGGGTCCCGGATATTCTCATCCTTGGTCAGGGAACACCCGGCATGATGCAGGCCACACCGGAATTGAAACAATTTCTTCAACAACGTGGAATTGAACTCATCGAGCAACCCACCACCGAGGCGGTGAAGAC
>CAMYLK010000254.1 GCA_947259225.1 uncultured Desulfobulbaceae bacterium
ATACCACATATAACCCATAACTTATTGTTATTAAATATTTTATTTGACAACTCACCTTAAATCCAGTAAGCAGGTGCCATACCGGACAACCTTAGGAAACTCATTGCCAAACCCAGCATGAATAGGCACATTAAAGATCAACTTGATTTCAAAAAAACCTGGATTCAAATATTTTGCAAGCGTTTTTTTGGCATAAACAGGACATGCTTGTTCTCCAAAGCTCATCTAGCCTTGGAGCCATGCACATTACCTAGAAAACAGAATGGGTGAATTGATGGACAAGCTGCTTTCAGGACAACATAGGGTCATGTTCATCATCATTTTCGAAACAGCAGATTACCTATTCATTGAGACAGGAAGGACGTTTTGGCTGCCTCGAACTTAAAAGCGAAAACCTGCATCAGCAGACTTACCAGGACTTGATACAGATTTGGCGAGATCACATGACAGTGGCGAAGGAGTGGAGAGATGATACGAGATAACCTCATGACTATAGATGAAGCGGCCAATTTAGCAAAATGCAGCTATCACACCATTCACCGCGCTATCAAGAAAGGTGATTTGACAGCGTACAAACCTGGAAAGGCTGTGTTGATCTTAGAAAAAGACCTGACAAACTGGTTTAAGAGTAAACGAATTCATGCCGTAAAAGCCGGAAGACCTCGTCGCCGCAGAGAAATTCATAGCAGGTAATTGATAGCTATGAACTCCGAATTCAACTCCAGAAAACCGCCAAGAAATGAGAATCGAACACATAAAGAAAAGTCTCCTACCCTCTCCCGATCAGTTCCAAACAGGAACGCCGTCTCAACCTTTCCCTCGCCGGTTCCACAGCAAAAAGATCTGAAATCTGAGCAGGCTCCTCTCCTACCCGACTGGCCGGAAAGCATACGAGGGGTCCCTAGCCTTTATCTGCGTTCTGCACTTTTTGGGGTCATAAGGCGCGGCCCGAGAAAAGCTGTTGAAAAGGAAATTGTTGCCACTGTTAAAGGACTCAATATCCTCTATACGGGCTTACGACTTGGCCAAGGAGATCTTGATGTCCTGGCGCAGACCCTTCACTTGCAAAATCGCCATATCGAAAAAACTTCAGACAACTACATTCGCTTCCAGATTAAGAGCTTTCTTCGAGCGATAGGCCGTCAGCCTGGGAAATCCGGCCGAGAATGGCTCAAGGATTCCTTCCGCCGATTGACGGCTACGACCATAGAGATCAACGTCGATATTCCTCAACCCTACATGAACAAACAATATACCTATGCTGGATCCCTTATAGATGAATTTTACTACAACAACCGTGAGCAAACATATTTTCTAAAAATCAATCCAAAGCTGGCGATACTGTTCGACTCAGACTGGACTAAACTCCAATGGCAACAACGACTCCAATTGAAAACCGATTTGGCCAAATGGCTGCATGGCTTCTATGCCACTCATCGATATCCGTTTGCGATGAAAGTCGAAACGTTAAAGCGGTTATGTGGTTCCGATTGCAAACGTCTGGCCGATTACAGGAGGAGTCTCCGCAAAGCAATGGAGGAACTGACTCATGTGCAAGCTATCCATGCCTGGCAAATCGACGACAAAGACAAGCTGCATGTACAACGATTTACAAACAGACAAATTTCAAAATGAGTCTTTTAAAGGGGGCATAACACTCACGCCTGGTGGGCATAGCGGTCACGTGACGGGGGCATACCACTCACACTCGAGGGGCATAACAGTCACACAGAGGGGGCACAGCACTCACACCGGGAGGCATAACAGTCACAGCAAGGGGGGCATAGCAGTCGTGCACAAGGGGCATAACACTCACACTTTGCAAAACGAAAATCCGCCAAATCCCCCGTCAACAGGGGATTTCAGAGAAATGGCCACAACAACCTAACCATCTTTAACCTTATTTTAATCTTTTAGGGAATGAGGCAGAAGCGAGGCTCATGTAGATAATGACACGACCGATGCAAAGCAATAAACAGATATCCAGCCAGGAAACATGGGCCATGGCTCTCCAATGGGTCTCCGCTAACCAGAAGCTCATCCGGCAGATTGCCTCGCCCTATTATCGACATATGGCGACTGACAACAACGACCTCTATCAGGAGGCAATTATTGCAGCCTACAAAGCACTGGTGGCAACCAAAAAAAAGGGGAAACCGGAACAATTCGTCCAGTTTTTCAGGGTTATTTTCAAAAGCAGCTGCATCAAGATGGCGTCCGGTATCCTGACAGTCAACTGCCTTGAAGACTATTTCCTCCCCTGCCCTGAAAAGAAGGAATTGCCGAAGGAACCCGATACCAGCA
>CAMYLK010000255.1 GCA_947259225.1 uncultured Desulfobulbaceae bacterium
GATCATGGGTATAAATCCGGCAACGGGCCGAGATATTACACCAGGGGCCTAATTCTATAGTGCCGGTACAGTCGATGAGAGCAAAGCGGCTGATCAGAATATTGGTTTCCCGATCGGGCGAAGAGAAGACTGCAGGGGTTAATCGCAACTCGCCCTTGTGTATATGCTTATGCGGATGGCGGACGGCCTCGCCAAGGACATACTCAAGTTGCGCTCGGCTTAGGGTGGTCGGACGGTGTTCCACGGTGAGTATCTGAATTTGCCTATTTGACCGGGGCAAGGCTCCGTCCGACTATTTCCCCCACATCACCGGACAATTTCTGCTCAGCACTGATGCGCTGCAATTGTTCCTGCATCAGCTGTTGTCGCTTTTCATCATATCTTCGCCACAGCGTAAGCGGGGTCACAAGACGGGCCGCAATCTGCGGGTTGATCGGATCAAGGGTCAGAATATGGTCGGCGAGAAAGGAGTACCCTCCACCATCCGGGGCATGAAACTGCCAGTGATTACTGGAGCAGAAGGCAACGAGCAATGCACGAACCTTATTCGGGTTTTTAATGGAAAAAGCCGGGTGTCGGGTTAATTCACGAACCCGGTCCAAGGTACCAGGCAGGCTGCAGGTTGCCTGCAGGGTCAACCATTTATCGACAACCAGAGGGTCGGCCTTCCACTTCTGATAAAAATCAGCCAGCAGCGCATCTCCCCGTTCTCTATCTGCGTTGACCACTGCGGCAAGGGCTACCGACACTTCCGTCATATTATCGCTGGTATGATACTGTTTCTCCCCGGCCTGCAGGCAATCATCAGCCACTTTTCCATCGGGACCGGGCGTGAGCAAGTAGCCGAGGATGACGTTACGCAAACTACGCCTACCTGCCTCAGGCGCAGAATAATGATAGGATTGTTGCGAAGCCAATGCATGGTACTTGGCCCAGAGAGCATCCCTGTGCTGCACGGAGAGTTTATAACGAAAGGACTGGCGGGTAAAAAAGATCGCCTCCGGATCAACGGTTGCCCGTTGCTGGCCGATCCAATTCTCACTGGGCAGGGTCAAGGCAAGGGCGAGAAATGCAGGATCGGTTTGGGCATCAGCGAGTAACTGCGCAAAGGCCTGTTGAAAATGATCGGGTATCGTAAACTGTTGTCCCTGCCAATAGGAAACAATGCCATCGAGAAGCACTTTCATAGCCAAATGCTGCCCTGCATCCCACCGATTAAATGGATCGGCATCATGGGCCATGAGAAAGGCCAGTCCCTGATAGTTACGTTTCATACTGATTTTAACAGGAGCTGAGAAGTTGCGCAGCACAGAGCTGACCGGCTCTTCCACTATTTCATCAAAGGCAAATTCCTGCTCCTCATCCTGGAGGATCACAGTCTCCTCCATCAGGGTCGTGCCGTCACCGGCCAACAGGCCAAGCTTCACCGGCATGAAAAACGGCGCCTTTACTTTCTGTCCCGGTGTAGGCGGGCAACTCTGCCTGATGACCATGGTAAAGCGGCGTTTTGCTGCATCATAGTTGGTAGTAATCGCCAATTCCGGGGTGCCGGCCTGGCTGTACCAACGTTTAAAACGGGACAGATCGAAATCGTTGGCATCTTCCATGGCCCGGACAAAATCTTCGCAGGTAACGGCCTGGCCGTCATGACGTTGAAAATACAGGTCCATGCCTTTGCGGAATCCTTTGGCGCCAAGCAGGGTGTGAATCATCCGGATAACTTCAGCGCCCTTGTTGTATACGGTCAACGTGTAAAAATTATTTATCTCGACAAAGGAATCCGGCCGGATTGGATGAGCCATGGGACCGCTGTCTTCACGAAATTGAAAACTACGGATCACGTTGACATCATGGATACGCTTAACCGGTCTTGAAGTCATATCTGACGTGAACTCCTGATCACGAAAAACAGTCAAACCTTCTTTAAGGCTGAGCTGGAACCAATCGCGACAGGTGATCCGGTTACCTGTCCAGTTATGAAAATATTCATGGGCAATGACCCCCTCAATCCCCTCATAATCGATATCAGTGGCGGTTTCAGGACGGGCCAGCACATACTTGGAGTTAAAGACATTAAGCCCCTTATTTTCCATGGCCCCCATATTAAAGTCATCAACTGCAACGATCATATACCGATCGAGATCGTATTCACGGCCAAAGGTTTCCTCATCCCAACGCATGGCCTTTTTCAACGATTCCATGGCATGACCGCATTTTTCCCGGTTTCGCTGTTCCACATAGATGTATAAGCCAACCTTGCGGCCGCTCATGGTGGTGAACCGATCCTCTATGCAGACCAGGT
>CAMYLK010000256.1 GCA_947259225.1 uncultured Desulfobulbaceae bacterium
ATAAAAATGATGCTGGGTAAAAAAATCTTTCGGTGAACATACAGGTACCCTGTATACTTCTACAAGGTGAGGGAATTGTAAGGGCGACAGTGAGTGAACGCCTGGGCGACTAACTCTTTAACGTTCAGATAGTTTTTACTTCGATTGTTCTTGTTGTGATAAATTATCGTTGCCGTAAATAACTTCATCACCGACGGCGGAAAGGTTAAAAATCATTGTGATTACCACTGAAGCTCAGCCAACTTTACAGCAAACACTGTAATGCATTGATAGTTCAGAGAATGCTTTCTACCAGAAAGTCACTCCCTTGTAGGCGGGAATGACGAGCAAAAAGGCAGAGTTTCGATGGTAATCATATAAATCATTGTATATCCCAACTATGAAAACGGCGTTTGGACTTTTTACGAGTCTATCATAAATGAATTGGCAATGAAGAAACCGACCAACGAAGACCTGGAGCAGAGAATCAAGGAACTTAACAGCAATGTTGTTGAGAATGAGCAATCAAATACTTCTCTATCCAAAAACATTATAAATATAAGTGAGATAGATTTCCTTGCATGCCTTGATGTTGTCGGTCAGGCTATGAATGAGTCCAAGGATGTGGATCACATTATTGAAAATGCTATTAGCGCAGTTTTTTCGTTTTTTGAATGTGACAGGGTATGGGTGTTCTATCCTTGCGATCCCGATTCCCCCACATTTCGAGTCCTTTCGGAAAAAAATAATCCGGAATACCCAGGAGCATTTCATACCGGCCAAGAAGTGCCGATTACGCCGGAAGCGGCACAGACGATCAGAGAAGCTCTCGCTTCAGGATCACCTGTAGTTTATGATCCGGTATCAGGAAATAAGGTCAATGATGTTGCCGCTAATTTTTCGGTACTTTCACAGATGATGATAGCTGTGCATCCAAAATCAGGAAAGCCTTGGATGTTTGGAATGCATCAATGTTCTTATGCCCGGATCTGGACAAAAAAAGAACAAATGCTGTTTAAGGAAATCAGCAATCGTGTTGTTGAAGGGCTCAGTAATATCATTTTACAGAAGAACCTGAGGAAATCAGAAAAAAAGTATCGGGATCTACTTGAGAATCTTCCCCAGAGAATTTTTCATAAAGACAAAAGTTCCGTATATATATCTTGCAATAAGAATTTCGCCAGGGATTTGAAGATTGAAGCGGAGCAGATCATCGGCACAACTGACTATGATTATTTTCCTAAGGACCTTGCTGATAAATACAGAAGGGATGATAGGCGAATTATTGAGACGGGTATCGTTGATACAATAGAAGAAGAATACATCCCTATTGATGGTAAAAAGCGCATTGTGCAAACGGTCAAAACACCCATTTGGAACAAGCAAAAAGAAGTCGTTGGCCTGTTGGGAACCTTCATTGACATTTCAGAACGAAAGAAAGCCGAGGAAGAGCTGCTGAAATGGGGCCACATTTTTCAAACGGCCAAGTGGGGTATTGCCTTGGGAGATCTGGATAACAACACAATTGAATTAATAAATCCCTCCTATGCCGAAATGCATGGTTACACGGTAGAGGAAGTCGCAGATATGAGTTTTTTCGACATGTTTATCCCGTCATTTCGCGAACGGCTGCCGGAATATCTCCAACAATGTCAAGAAGTAGGGCATGTCACCTTTGAAGGCGATCATATATGTAAGAACGGCTTTATCTTTCCGGCTTACCATGATTTGACCACTGTGAAAAATGAGCAAGGGGAGGCTCTATATCATATTGTAAATATAATTGATATAAGTGAACGAAAACAGGCTGAAGAGGAAAAGAAAGAACTGGAAAAACTCCTCCAGCAAACTCAGAAAATGGAGTCGATCGGTACGTTAGCCGGTGGCATTGCCCATGACTTCAATAACATACTCTCATCCATTTTCGGCTATGCAGAACTGGTTCGTGATCTTCTCCCACCTGAAAGCGATAGTTATCAGATGCAAAATCAGGTGATTAAAGCGGCAAGAAGGGCCAAGGGTCTTGTACGACAGATCCTGTTGTTCAGCCGTCAGGCAGACCAGGAAAAACAATTAGTCCAGCCGCATTTCATCATTAAAGAGGCATTGCAACTGTTACGATCTTCGATTCCCACAACAGTAGATATTAAACGGAATATCCCAAACGACTGCGGTAGCATTTTTGCCGATCCGACCCAGGTCCATCAGATTATTATGAACCTGTGCACCAACGCCTATCATGCGATGCGAGACAAGGGCGGCATACTTCAGGTGAGCCTTTCCAAAGTCGCTATCT
>CAMYLK010000257.1 GCA_947259225.1 uncultured Desulfobulbaceae bacterium
CGGTGGCGCGGCTTTTGTGACACCGACAATCTTTGATAGCTGGAAATGACCATGATTTCCGTGATGCTTTATATCGAATGAACCTTCCAGAGACCTGCATTCACTGCGATCTGCCGATTCCGCCCAATGGTAGAGTAATCGACCGGACAGATACCAAGGAACTCCATTTTTGTTGTCAGGGATGCCGGGGAGCATATGCCGTAATCACAGGGGCCGGGCTTGATGCATTCTACGAAAAGAGGGCGTGGCAAGAACCGGGAATACCTGACGGTGCCTATGCAACGATCTACACCGATGAATACCTTGAAACCTTTACCCTTGACTGCAATGATAACAGTCGGGAAATTTCGTTTATTGTCTCGGGTATTCGATGTGCCGCCTGCATCTGGCTTATAGAGTCCATTCTCGGTAAACAATCGGGGGTTAAGGACGCAACGGTCAATTATGGAACCCATAGGGGACGCGTCCGTTTTGATCCGGAACATACATCACCGGCTCTCATCTTCAAAGCTATCATCAGTCTGGGGTATGTTGTAAAGCCTTTCACCCAGGATGAAGCACGCCGTATGCAGGAACAGGAAAGCAGGGCTCTGCTCATTCGTTTTGTCACCGCCGCCTTTCTGTCCATGCAGCTCATGGGATTTTCACTGGCGCTGTATGGTGGCTATTTTAAAGGAATAGATCCGGAGACAAAGGCGTTGATTCAGTACTTTGCCGCCCTGGTGGCTACGCCGGTGGTCTTTTTTTCCGGGGCGCCGTTTCTGCAAGGCGCTTGGCGCAGTATCCTGAACAGGTCGCCGAACATGGATCTGTTGATAGCACTTGGCGTCTTGACGGCCTATTTTTACAGTTTTGTCGCCCTTTTTGTTGGCGGTGAGGTGTATTTCGAAACCTCGGCAATGATTATTACCCTGATCTTGCTTGGTCGAATCTTTGAAAACGGTGCCCGCCGGAAAGCCCTTTCCGGCGTAGACAGTCTGCTCCAGCTTGCACCCGATACTGCTCATCTTGTCCAGGGAGATGAAACGATTCCGGTCCCAAGCAGCCGTTTGCAGGTTGGAGATACTATTCTGGTCCAACCGGGGGAGCGATTTCCTGTTGATGGGATACTGATGAATATGGAGACCGAAGTCGATGAATCGGTTCTCACAGGAGAAGCAGCATCGGTTCTCAGGAAGCCGGGGGAAACAGTCTGTTCAGGAGCAATGAATATTTCTACCGCCATACGGGTGGAGGTGGTACAAACTGCTGCAACGTCGTTTATGGCCCGTATTGCTCGAATGGTTGAGGAGGCGCAAAACAGGAAAGCACCGGTTCAGGGCCAGGCCGACAGGGCAGCAGGGATATTTGTCCCCTCGGTGATACTCATCGCGCTGGCAACCGGTATCTTCTGGTTTTTCTTCTCTCAAGATCCTGTTGCACCTTTTTTATATGCCGTGTCGGTTCTTGTTGTTGCCTGCCCATGCGCACTGGGTTTGGCAACGCCCACTGCAATCCTTGTCGCAACAGGTGTTGCGGCTGAAAAAGGGATCCTTTTTCATGGAGGAGATACTCTGGAGGAAACCGCCCGTCTAACAGTTGCCGCCTTTGATAAAACTGGCACCTTGACTGAAGGTGACCCGCAGGTGGTAGCCATTGATTCGAACCAGGGTGATGAACGGTCGCTGTTGGCCCTGGCGGCACAAGTTGAAAGTGGCTCGAGTCATCCCATTGCCCGTGGAATTTTGCGAAAAGCCCGACAGGAAGGAATATGCTATGACGGTGAGGGAGGGAAAATACTTCCCGGAAAAGGTGTGATCTTGGAAACCGGGAAAGGCCTTCTCGCAGCAGGTAGCCGTGATTTTATGCAAATGAATGCTGTAGCTATACCGGAAACCGAGCCTTCTGTGTTTTCCGAAGTGCATGTTGCATTGGCCGGGAAATATCAGGGATGTGTCTTCCTTGAAAATCGGCTGCGACCGGAAGCCGCCGAAGTTGTAGGGAAAATAAAGGGTTTTGGTTTGCAAACCCTTCTCCTTACCGGTGATCATGCGCTTTCAGCGCAACGGGTTGTGGCTGAAACCGGTATTGGTCAGTATACTGCCGGCATGAGTCCTCAGGGAAAAACTGAGCGGATACGGGAAATGAGTCAAAACGGCGAAACGGTATTGATGATCGGCGATGGTGTCAATGACGCTCCAGCCCTCTCGGAGGCGGCCGTAGGCTGTGCGATGGGGAGTGGGACCGATATTGCACTTGAAACCTCTGACCTTGTTTTAATGCGCAACA
>CAMYLK010000258.1 GCA_947259225.1 uncultured Desulfobulbaceae bacterium
CAAATACCTGCTGGCTTATCACCTGACTGGATACATTGCGGACCCAATATTGTGGGCAAACCTCCAACTCGTCGCTTATGGTCTGGTACTGTTATCATTGCTCTTCAGCCTACTAAGTCTTCTAAAATCGTGGAAGCACGCATATGTGATCGTATGGTTGCTGAGCAGCTGGGTTGTGTATTATGGTGCAGGTCGACTTGGAGCTTACCCTTATGGAGGCACCCGACATGCCTTAATCCTGACGCCTTTGTTGATCCTGTCGGTTTCAATCGGCCTAACAACCATGTGGCGTATGTGGCGAGTTCTTGGTCTGATTGTCCTAATCAGTATTGCAGCCATAGCACTGATTTCCCCAAGAGAAGAACCAGAAGATTTAAGAACAGTAGTCGGCCAATACCTGGCTAAACGACAAGAGGAAATTCCCACATATGTCTATTATGGGGCGGTTCCTGGTTTTCGCTATCAGCTACAGTTGAAATCTGAAATGGAAAAGGATTTACCGGCTGTTTGGTATAGAGAGTGTTGGGCTGAAAAGTCAAAATCATATTGTGCAGAAAATAACATCTTTTATGGACGCTGGATAAGACAATTACCACCAGATGAGAAATTTAATGAGATTATTTCGACTGTAACATCTTCCTCCGAAACAGAGTTTTGGATAATCTTTTCTCGTACGTCACTTGCTGAGCAGAATGGAGTATTGGACGCTTTCAAAGAAACGTACGCACCTTTTGATGTTATTGAAGCAACAGGAGCAAGTGCATATTTATTTCGAAAACGATAGCGCTAAATTTGGAGCCTATGCGGATAGCACATGTTTTCCGAAAAGGAACCCCACATTTTTTAGGAAGTTAGTATACTTGTTATAGAATAAAACCGAGTCTAAATAAGCTACGGCCGTTGCAAAAAACTCTTTTCTGGACAAGCCTCGTGCTGTTCTTCATTATGCCATTTTTGGCAGGCTATTTTTTGGCCCGCGCCGCGCTTGCCGCCTGGTGGCCTGAAGAGTTGGCCAGGCTTGTCGGGCTGTTATTGTTATTGGTTGTGGCGATTCCCCTGCTTTTGGCCGGACTGGGTTGGCTGGAGCGACGAAAAGCAACCTATGCTCGCCACTCGACAGATAACGCCCGTCCGTTAGGCTGCAAAGGCGGCAATCGGCACATTTGATATGAGTCAATCTATGCAAAAACCACTCATCGATTCGCACACTTATGACACCCCATTCGGATCCATATTTGCGGCTTATCATAACGATCTGCCTACACTTTTCAAAGATCAATTCCTCATGCCTGCTGATGCCCCTTTTTACATCTTGCTTAACGGTCAGATGGACAAGGTTTGGCATCGACCTGGGTGGTTGAAACCTTTCTTTTGGGTCTTGTCGTGGTTTGATATGCTTTTTCCCGAAACCGGAAACGACATACCCGCCTCAATGACGATAAGAGGGGGCTATAATCGGAGGCAGGAACCCTATCATTTGTGGCATCGCACCTTCTTTTTTCCAAAGCCCCGTCACTTCAATGCCGTGATGGCCTTCAACTCAACTGCTGACCGTGTAGTGGAACTTCTGGGGCCGCATAGGTTGCTCGAAATGCAGTGGGACATTCAATTTAAGCCCCCTATCACCATCAAAATTGTCACTTCTACTTGCAATATTCGTGTGGGTAACAGGAGAGTTTCTTTACCCTCGTTTGCCTACCCGACGGTGCGTGCTGTAGAGACAATTGCAGACAAGAAACAGAAAAAAATAAATGTAAAACTAATAGTCACTCATGACTGGTTTGGCGACGTGTTTGGTTACAATGGTACCTTTAAAATACGTCGTATGTATCACCCTAAAAGCTGATGATACAACCTTGTACGGATGAAACCTTCACTCGTTATCGACCCTGGTTCTATGCGGCGGCTATTTACAATTTACTTTGGGGTTGCATCAATATATTATTTCCTTATTTAATTTTTGACTTGATTGGGATGCCTCCGCCCAATCATATTTCATTGTGGCAAGTTGTCGGAATGTTCGTTCTTGTTTATGCACCAGCTTACTGGTGGGCTGCACGATATCCAAGCCAACACAGACACCTGATATTGATCGGGCTATTGGGAAAGTTTCTCGGACCGTTGGGGTTTGTCTGGTCGGTTGGGCTTCAGCAGTTGCCCCTCAATTTTGGCTGGATAATCTTAACAAACGACCTTATTTGGTGGCCAGCATTCGGCCTTTATCTGCGTGATTCGGCGAAATTTT
>CAMYLK010000259.1 GCA_947259225.1 uncultured Desulfobulbaceae bacterium
GCCACTGAGAACACCCGCGAAGGTATTTATGACGCAATGCAGCGCAAGGAGACCTATGCCACCACCGGGCCGCGCATGATGGTGCGCTTTTTCGGCGGCTGGGATTTCACCGCAGAAGATATGAACAGCCGACAGCCGGCATTCCGTGGCTACGAAAAGGGTGTGCCCATGGGTGGCGACCTGATGCAGGCGAAAGGCAAGAAAGCACCCAACTTCATGGTCTATGCCCTGCGTGATCCAATCGGAGCCAACCTCGATCGTATCCAGATAATCAAAGGCTGGACAGATAAGAAGGGTAAAACCCATGAAAAAATCTATGACGTCGCCGTTTCCGACGGCCGGAAAATTGCCAGTGATGGCCGCTGTAAGACACCAGTGGGCAATACCGTGGACATAGAGAACGCCAACTGGACAAATACCATCGGCGCCTCGGAACTGACAACGGTGTGGACTGATCCGGATTTCGATCCCAAGCAGCGTGCTTTCTACTATGCCAGGGTGCTCGAGATCCCAACCCCGCGCTGGATTGTTTACGATGCTCACCGCTTCGGTGTCGAGATTCCTGAGGGTGCAACAACTATCGGTCAGGAGCGGGCTTATACATCACCGATCTGGTACACACCAGGGAGTTAACGCGAGAATCAAGCCATGGGCAGTTGGCCTTTAGTGCCTTAGAAATTGATTTCGTGAAGGCACTTATCCCCGTATGGGGGTTAGCTATTGGTATTAAAAGACCGGCTAGCTGCTCATGGTTAATCGCAAATGAATGGGGCATTTATGAAAACCATTAAAAAATTAATCTATGAGCCTCTGGTACATTTCCTGATGATCGGAGCCGCGCTTTTCCTTGTTTTTGGTCTGACCCAGGAGAAGGGCAATGATGCGCCAAAGCGTATCGAGGTGAGCCCCAGCCAGGTTGAGCAGCTTGCTGCCCAGTTTAAACGGGCCAGGCAGCGAACTCCCAGCAAGAAAGAGATTGCTGCATTGGTTGAGAGTTACGTCCGTGATGAAGTCTATTACCGGGAAGCTCTGGCCATGGGTCTTGACCGAAACGATCCCCAGGTTCGGTTACGGATGCGAATGAAGCTCGAGTTTTTACTTGAGGATTTAACCGCGGATGAGGCACCAGACGAGAAGGTATTGTCTGCCTACCTGCAAAAGCACGCGGACAAGTTTTTTGTGGAACCGCAGGTTTCATTCCAACAGGTGTACCTGAATCCTGACAAGCACCAGAATTTCGATGCCGAAGCGCAGAAAGTGCTGGCCGGCCTGCGCAAGGGTGCAGCGCCGGAATCGGTCGGTGATCCGACCATGTTACAATATGATTACACGCTGGCAACGAAAACTGATATCTCCCGGTCTTTCGGAGAAGAGTTTGCCGATGATGTTGTCAAACAAACGCCGGGAGGTTGGACCGGGCCGCTCTATTCAGGGCTTGGGGTTCATCTTGTTAAGGTGAGTGAACGCGTCGAAGGCCGTCTGCCAGAACTTACCGAAGTGCGCGACCAGGTGGAGCGCGATTACAGTGCCGAGCGCCGAAAGGAACTCAAGGATATTGCCTATCAAAGGTTGCGTGAGGGGTATGAGATCGTTGTTGTGCCTCAGGACACGACAGGGAAATCCGGAGAGGCAGTGGCTGCAACTCTGCCGCAGGAGGCCGGGAAATGAAGCGATTCATTTTAAATATTTCAGCCTTTTTGCTGGTCCTCTGCGCCGGATTTTTCGGCGAATCACTTGCCCATGAATCCCAGCCCGGTCTCTTGGAGATGCGGCAATTGAACTCCAGCCGCTACGAGGTCATCTGGCGGGCTCCCATCTACTATGGAAAACCCCACCCAGCCCGGCTGCAATTGCCCGTGGAGTGGAAGACCGTGGGAGAACCGTCCGTCAGGCAACTGCCCGATTCTGCATTGCACCGGCAGGTAGTTGATGTGCCGGGTGATTCCATCAACGGAAGCATTATCCGTTTCCCCGGCCTGGAAGAAACGATTACCGACGTCTTTGTCCGTATTTTACGGCTGGACAGCAGCGAGATAACCCAGGTAGTGCGTCCACCTCAACCATTCACGGAGTTGCGCGGTGAGCGGCCCTGGTATGTCTCGTCCGGCGAGTATATGACCCTGGGCCTTCATCATATTTTAATGGGCATTGACCACCTGCTGTTCGTGCTCGGGCTGCTGATCATTGTCAGTGGCCGCCACACACTGGTCAAGACAATTACCGCCTTTACT
>CAMYLK010000260.1 GCA_947259225.1 uncultured Desulfobulbaceae bacterium
ACAAAATTGAGGTCTTCAGTCCACTTGGGCCAATCGTGCCCTGGCTGGAGGGGAACTTTTACCTTTTTAATCGGCTTCTTCTTATTCTTTACGGGTTGAATAACACCCGTTTGGGTTTGACCGGTCCCTGGCTTTTTGTACCCTCCTACTGATACTGTCGGATCATCGGCATGGGTATCTTTATTAGTGCTTGAAGATTGTGAGCCGCTGAAAATAAAGTTTTTGCTCTTACAACTTATCTCCTTTAAATGGTTCCAACTGTAATCGTAGCATGTATCTCCCGAACGAATTGTTGCCCCGTATTCGCCGCCGGTCATGGGCGTTATCCGCTGGTTAAAATGCCTGACATTCTTAAGGGCCCCTGTCGCGTAGTCAACGAGTACGAGGGTCCAAACGTTATTGCTTCGCTCATAGACAATAACCGGACCCCTACCTGTCCCTATGCCGTTCCAAGAGATTATGGCTGGGGTACCAGAGCCAACAGCTCTCCACTCTGAACCCCATTTTCCTGTCCCTGCTCCCTTGACCTGTAAGAGTGCATTATTGTGTAAGCGTACTTGCCAAATAACTGATTTCCAGCTGATGGTTTTAGGGTTTCCGTTCATCACGTCACGGGGAGGAATTCCTGCAACTCCCGAAATTCTATTTTCGATCGATTTTGCGACCTCAACAAATTCTTTTCTTTTTATAGGATCATTCAGCTGGTTTTTTCCTTCCACAGGAGGACGCTGCATATCAACCATGTACATGCCCACCTGCATTATAAGCTGTTTATTACAACCATCTTTTTCTTCAACATAGAGTTGCTTGTTTCCGATAGGCAAGTCCGTCTGATTATACTGCCCCATGGCAAGCATCCCGTGCTTCCAGCTATAGTAGCTTTCAGCTCTCGGGTTCCAGGCAGAGATGTTTACTGGTTCCTCGCTGCATTGAGTGGGTAACCCTTGTTTAATCAAAATTAAATATGGTAAGTATCTTTCCATTATGAGAGATACAGACTTACTACAAATGGCCCTTGGCTTGACACCGCCCTGGCAGGTGTCAGAATCAAATTTCGATCCTCAACACAAGCGCTTGGATATACATATCGACTTTCCTCGCGGCAGCACTTTTTCCTGTCCTGAGTGTGGGATGGAAAAAGTGAAAGCATATGATACTGAACAAAAGACTTGGCGACACTTGAATTTCTTTCAGCATGAGACCTATTTGTCAGCCAGGGTTCCTCGTATTCAATGCAACAAATGCGGCATTCGATTGGTGAATTTACCCTGGGCTCGCCCTGGGAGTGGTTTCACCTTAATGTTTGAAGCAATGATAATGACACTAGCTAAAGCTATGCCCGTTAAGACTATCGCCTCCTTTGTTAATGAACACGATACGCGGTTATGGCGCATCCTTCATCATTACGTTGATGACGCCCTGAATAATGCAGATTATTCCGATGTCACTGAAGTCGGTGTTGATGAAACTTCAAGCAAGCGTGGCCACAATTATGTGAGCCTGTTTGTTGATCTTGAAGTTCCAAGAGTCCTTTTTGCCACAGAAGGCAAAGATGCTTCCACTGTCGCGCGTTTCAAACAGAATTTGGTCGAGCACCAAGGAAAACCTGACAACATTAAAGAAGTCTGTTGTGACATGTCTCCTGCATTTATTAGCGGCGTTGAAAAACAGTTTCCAGACGCTCAGTTAACTTTTGATAAATTCCACATAATGAAAATAATCAATGAGGCCGTAGACGAGGTCCGCCGCCAAGAACAAAAAGATCGCCCCGAGTTAGCGCGAACACGTTACATATGGCTAAAAAACCCAGCAAACCTCAAGCTGTCGCAGGTTGGAACCCTTGCAGATCTTACCGTAAAAAAGCTTAATTTAAAAACTAGTCGTGCCTATCATATTCGCCTCAACTTTCAAGAGCTCTTCAGCCAACCGCCACATATGGCAGAGGCCTACCTGAAGAAGTGGTTTTACTGGGCTACTCACAGCCGTTTGGAGCCTATCAAGAAAGCAGCTTATACAATTAAACGACACTGGAACGGAGTCCTTCGTTGGTTCCACTCCAATATCAACAACGGTATATTGGAAGGCATAAACAGTTTGATCCAGGCAGCAAAAGCAAAAGCGAGAGGCTATCGCACAACACGAAATCTTATCACAATGGTTTACCTCATAGGCGGTAAACTTAATTTCCGGTTACCCACTTGAAACAGCGAGGAACC
>CAMYLK010000261.1 GCA_947259225.1 uncultured Desulfobulbaceae bacterium
GGAGACACCATCCTGGGCTACAACAGACAGGACACCCTGGTCATCGGACTATTTATCCTGCTTATTGGCGTGTATATTATATTCTCCAGCCTCTTTCATGTT
Organism: uncultured Desulfobulbaceae bacterium; assembly: GCA_947259225.1. Taxonomy (GTDB): domain Bacteria; phylum Desulfobacterota; class Desulfobulbia; order Desulfobulbales; family Desulfobulbaceae; genus UBA10518. The sequence goes on from CAMYLK010000261.1 coordinate 103, forward strand.
CTGTTTGCAGAAAAAAACACGTAAACAGAATTCTCTCTGCGGGCCAATCTCAAGTTGATATTACTGCTCAAATGCAGGGAGGGGCTCGGCAGGTACCAGGTCATCATCCTGGTCGTCCTCAACGATATCCTCCGCCCATTTAAACGGTGTAGCAATGGTACGTAAAACCATCTCAAAAGGCAGAGTGAGGACTTCTTGAAAGGCTGTACTTTCAACCGTTGGATCAAGCAAGTCACCGGTGACATGAAACGTCAAGGAGGGGCGTTCTTCGTCTCCAGCCACGATATACCCAAGCAAGGGTATTTTCGACACATTTTGCCCGGCCTGGGTAAGCATATTAACCTGGAGGTCGTATTGTTGCTTGAAAAGGTCAACGGTACCGGTTCCCCGAATATCCAATTCTGGCGAGTGCAACTGGAGTGACTTGACCGTTGCTATTCCCTGATCGTAATCAAACCAGCAATGGGTGGAATCAACCGGCCAGCCGTCACTATCGAAGTTGGGTATGGAAAAGGTTATGAGGGCCGGCAGGGTGTTGACAACCGCAAGCATATTGTTGAGCATGGCATATTCTTTCAACAACGTCTCATCGGTCTGCATTATTGCACTGAATTTATCCAAAGTACCCTTGGCAACCACCCGCAAATATCCTCCCTCGACATTTGCGTCCGCTATGAGTGCATTGATAAATCGATCATCAAGTTTCTGCCCTTTGAGGGATATGGAATCACCGAGTAAATTGACAACAAGCTCGCCTTGGCCGTGGGTAATGTCAAAATCACGCTTATCGCCTTTGATTGTAAGGGTCATGGTGTCGGCAAGGATACGATTTCCCGTGCGAAAAAATACAAAACTATCCTCGGCCTGCAAAATAAGCTCTGGTGCGTCTTTTTTCTTATCATCGGATATCTCATGCTCTTGTCTGTCTTTCCTAAAGCGGAGCATGGCCGGAACATTGAAACCAAGATTCCGGGAATTGATTGTAATCGCGTCACTGTAATGGAGGCGAAAGTCTTTATTAATCACCAGATCCAGCCCTGTTTCACTAAGTGTGCCGGAAAAATCAAAGTCTGATTGCGGTTGATCCCCCTGAACCAGAAAATCATAGGCAGAGGAGACCTTCCCGGAAAACTGCAGAGGAGATGATGAACTTACGGCTTCCAGATGCACGGTACCACCCGATATTTTCAACCGTTGCAAGAGCTTTGAATGTTCTAGCAGTTTAGCGAGATCACGGATAGCGACCTCCCATCCCCCCTCCTTCTCAGAAAGTAGGAAAAGACCCAGCTGATCAAGAGCGACCCAGGTGGCATCTTCATCAACCCCTATGTCCAGAACGAGATCATCGGGGAATTCAAGCAAGGAAGAAGAACCTTTTTTGGTAAAGTTAAGCTCATCAAGATGAAATCTCCCCCGCCCTGCACTAAAGTCATAGCTCCCTCTGAAACGAGTATCAACAAAACCGGCAGATTGTATTTGTCCCTTTTCGATTCTGAGCTGTCTATCCTTTCCGTACCAAAGATCAAGGGGAGAAAGCGTCATGCCCCGCCCGGCAAATTGCCACTTGCTCGACGTGTCGGTGGTGACATGCAGTTGCTGATCAAAATGAAAATCAAGAGCAAGCGACTCTTGAGCCAGGGCTAGAGAAGGTATTTGCAGTTGTTTGAACACCACCTGCATATCGGCAAACTGTTCTTCGACATTAAACTCACCGCCAACATACAACTCAGACCTGGAAGGAGCGACAAGGCGGGTAGGAGGCATTTTTCCTGCAAATTTCCTGAAATCCAAAGGCATGGAAAAAGCATCGAGACGTAACGTTCTGCTGCCCAAGATCCAATGAGAAGGTTGTGCAACCAGAGTACCGGCTCCTTCCCGGAAAGAATAGCTCAACCGAAGAGGATCTTTGGTACTCTCCAGCTCCAGTGCAATGTCTTTTAGCGGCAGGTTAACGCTGACAACTTCAACATTGAGATCCATCTTGAGCGGTTCGAAGCTGATCGGCCCGTTAATACGAACCCCGAAGAATTCCTCCATCCAGATGTCCAGCCCATTAACGGTGATATCCCTGTTGTGCACCTCGACCCGACCACCTTGAACCCGGTAG
>CAMYLK010000262.1 GCA_947259225.1 uncultured Desulfobulbaceae bacterium
TGTACCTCCTGCCTGCTGGGTCACCGGGTTGTCCGCCCTGAAAAATTTTGTAAAAAGCTGATTGAGTTCCTCGGGGGTCAGGCCGATTCCGGTATCTCGCACCATAATCAGAACCTTGCTATCCGCAGTCCTGGCGGAAAGGGTTATTACACCTCCGGTCGGCGTATATTTGTGGGCGTTTGACAGCAGATTGGTAATGACCTGGATAAGGCGGTCCCTGTCTCCGGTAACCGGTGGCAGATTTACTGCCATCTTCATTTCAACGGACTGCCCTTTTTGCCGTATGGATTGCTCCAGGAGCTGGACAACCTCCTCCACCAACTCTTTGACATTCACTTCAGCAAACTTCAACTGCACCGATCCTGATTCCAGGCGCGAAACATCCAACAGGTCGCCGACCAGAGAGGCAAGCCGGCCTGTATTCCGCCGGGCTATAAGGAGGTATTCCAGCTGTTCCTCGTTCAATGGCCCCGCGTCCCCGTCGAGAACCAGGTCCATATAACCCATGATTGACGTAATGGGGGTCCTGAGTTCATGGGAAACGAGAGAGACAAATTCCGATTTCATACGGTCTATCTGCCGCTCTCTGGTTACATCCCGGAAAACATAGAGACGGCCGAGAAAACTACCGCCATGTGTTTTGACAGGAGTTGAAAAAAGCTCCAGTTCACGTTTTTGGGGCCAGATCTGGGACACGGTTTCCTTAAAGCGCCGTTTAATGTTGATGCAGGTGGTAGTAAGCAGCCTTGCCAGGGCATCGGGCTCTGCAACGATTTTCTCTAAAACCGGCAGGAAATGCTCCAATGGCCTTCCTTCCATCTCCAGGGCAACAACTGAGAAAAACTGTTCGAAACGGCGGTTTATCTCCAGCACAATTCCTTCGGGGGCCACCAGAAGCATGGCCTCCTTGGTGGCATCCAGAATGGCGCTGATCTCGCTGTGGGCCTGCTCAAGGGAACTGAATTGGTTCTCAAGCTGCAGGAGAGTCATCTCAAGCTTAGCCGCAGCTTTTTTCCGGCTGGTGAGATCATGGAGAATGCTGACAAAAATCTCCCGTCCTCCCCAGATAACCCTGCCCACTGACATATCCAGAGGGATTATCGTGTTATCCCTGCCAAGTCCGGTCAATTCCAGCCGGGCGCCGGCACACCGGCTGCCGTCGCTTCCGTTCTCTACGCCAGCCAGTTGATCCCTGGCTGCCTGATCATAATCCGGAATGCACCTTTCGATGCGGTGGCCGAGCAGTTCATCCCGCCTGAGACCGAAAAGCGCTTCCGCCGCAGGATTGGCCTCTTCAATAAGACCCTGGCTGTTAAAAATGAGCATGGCATCGGCAAGACAGGCGATGAGGGTTTCCATCCTGGCGGCCCCCAGCTCCAATTCGACCCAGGCGGCCAGGTCAACCAGGGCGGTCCGATCGTCCGGGGAGAATGTCCGGGCCTGATGATCAATGAGGCATAAGGTGCCGAGCTTGTGCCCTCCGGGGCCGTTTAACGGTTTGCCCGCATAAAACACCACATGGGGCTGACCCGTAACCAGGGGGTTGTCGGCAAACCGCGGGTCAAGCCGGGCATCTTCAATGACAAAGGGTTCGTCAGCAAGAATGGCATGTCCGCAGAACGAGATATCCCGGGGCGTTTCACGGCTGTCGAGTCCATGGCACGATTTAAACCATTGACGATTCTCGTCCACCAGGCTGACCAGGGCTATCGGTACCTGAAAGAGCCTGGCGGCAATTCTGGTTATCCGGTCAAACCTTTCATCAAAGGGCGAATCAAGAACATGAAGAGAACGGAGTTCCGCAAGACGCTGGGTCTCATTTTCCGGTATCGGTGCTTTGCGCATAACCTTGTCGTCCCTGCCAGTAAGCGCTTACAGGTCGCCGGCTGGCATATCAGCCAGGGCGGTATCAAGCCACCCCTTGACGATACGCGGATCGCATTCCTGCAGCGCTTCCAACAGCTGCTTGCGCAGTTTAGAAGGTAAATTGGCCCGGGGATCACCGGCATGGATCAGCGGGGCATGCTCTTCGCCCCGTCCGTACTTGCCGGAATGAGGGTTTACAGAATATTCACGGCCGTGCTTGACCGCAATAGACGTAGTCCGGTTCCAGTTTTTGGTGCCCCTGTCCTGGGTAACCTGTGGACTGCTGCCGTAGGCCTTGATCATCTCATAGATATGGGTCACCTTGTTGCGTGTGAGCAGCAG
>CAMYLK010000263.1 GCA_947259225.1 uncultured Desulfobulbaceae bacterium
CGATAAAAATAGCGCCCTCACTTTCAAGCCGTATCAAAGTTCTCTGTAAAGCCGATATTGCTGAAAGGAGAAGGCATCAGGACGGACGGATCCTCTTTGTGCACGGCAACATTGAAATGGACCTGCGCGTTTCCTTTTATGTGACCGTTTTTGGTGAAAAAATAGTCCTGAGACTGTTGAACCGGCAAAACGAACTGCTTGGCATTGAAGATATTGGGATGCAACGGCGAATTCTTAAAAAGTTTCGCGAAGAAGGCCTTGAACAACCAAGCGGTATTATTCTTGTTACCGGCCCAACCGGATCTGGGAAAACCACAACAGTCTACAGTTGCATCAACTATCTGAACAATATTGAAACCAGTATCGTAACGGCAGAAGATCCGGTAGAGTATGTAATTGAGGGTATTGCGCAATGCTCGATTGACCCAAAAATCAACCTGACCTTTGAAGAAACCCTGCGCAGTGTTGTCCGCCAGGACCCGGATGTCATTGTTATCGGGGAAATCCGAGACGGTTTTTCAGCAGATATTGCCGTTCAGGCGGCCATGACCGGGCACAAGGTATTGACAACCTTTCATACCGAAGACAGTGTCGGCTGTTTGTTACGTCTGTTAAATATGAAAATAGATGCCTTTCTTATCTCATCTACGGTGAAATGTATTGTTGCCCAGCGTCTTTTGCGGCGAGTATGTCCCAAATGTGCCATGCCCTATGAATTGACGGCAAATGATTTCCTGCGCATTGGTTTACCCCCCGACGGCCTCAAGGAAGGAATATATTCAAAAGGGCGCGGATGTGATCATTGCCGCTACACGGGATATAAGGGGCGAGTTGCCATCTTTGAGGTGCTGGTGCTCAATGAAGATGTTCGAGATGCCCTGATCCAGCACATGACCAGTCATCAAATCCGTAAAGTAAGTATAGAATCCACCGGCATGCTCAGCCTGTTTGAAGACGGGCTGTACAAGGCCGCCCAGGGGGTGACAACCATCAGTGAAGTGATTCGTTGTCTGCCAAAGTTTCAAAGACCTCGCACACTGGAACACATTCAACGTCTTGTCGGAGAATAATGAACATGCCCCAAGAAAAATCCTTTATAGACATACTCGATTATTGCCTGAAGCATAAAAATATATCGCCCCCGGTTTTTAATAAAACGGGTATGCAAATACGGGAGGAGGTTGCACGCGAGGAGCCTGATAACCGGGTGATTGAAAAAATCATCACCTGTGATCAGGCCCTGACCAGTGAGGTACTGCGAACGGCCAATTCGGTATTTTTCAAAGGTCTTTCTAAAATAACAACTATACGCAATGCAATCGTACGCCTGGGTATGAAAGAAATAGCCAATATTGCGTTAATGGCCTCACAAAAAAGCAATTTCACTTCTAAGAATAAAATCATTCACAGGATAATGCATACCCTGTGGAAACACTCTGTGGTTTGCGCTGCAGGGTCAGAATGGATAGCCTTGAACTGCGGCATGAAAAACAGATCGCAGGAGGCTTTTACTGCCGGTCTTTTGCATGATATGGGAAAACTCTATATCCTGATAGTCACGGAAGCTCTTATCCGTGCCGGTAACATCAAACAAATTCCCTCAATGACCATACTCCACGAAGCACTGGATAGCCTGCATACCCATTATGGTTACGAGCTTCTGATGAAATGGAATCTGCCGGATGCATACGCTCACATTGCCCGTGACCACCACCTTGATGAATACGATGAGGATGATATACTCCTTACTATCGTAAGGTTGGCCAATCTGGCATGCAATCAGCAAGGCATCGGCATAAAACCTCCAGCTGATATCATCCTGGCGGCAACACCTGAAGCTGATAACCTGGGCCTGTCTGAAATTCAAATGGCAGAACTGGAAATCAAACTTGAAGATGCGATTTCCCTGGTTTAGCTCTTCCGTTCGCCTCGCCCGGATGTCCCCATTTATTTCACCCAACCTAACAGTTAGTCATGTGAACAAAAAAGCAGGAATTCTTTGCTGGTAAAGATAGTTGTACAAACAGTTCCCAGCGATAAAGCACCCCAATACGTGGGGAGAAACCCTCAATAAAATTAACTTGGCAAGAGAGATACCATGCGTTGCACTTTCCCCCAGAAAACACTTCAGGAAGTCATTACGTTCCACGGCCATAGCTGTCCAGGACTGACCATCGGCATCCGTGCG
>CAMYLK010000264.1 GCA_947259225.1 uncultured Desulfobulbaceae bacterium
CCTAAAATCAAAGCCCATGACATCAATAGACTGATCCACGAAACCATTCTCCTACTCGACAAAGAGGCCCAGGAACAAGATATTTCTCTCCAGGAAAAACTCTCCGATGACCTACCACAGGTGCTATGCGATTTTAACCAGATCAAACAGGTGCTGATCAATCTCATTATTAACGGTTTTGATGCTATTGACGGTAAGGGGAAGATCACCATCACTACCAGACAGGTTCAAGGCACAGTCCAAGTATTATTGAGTGACAATGGCAGAGGAATATCTACGGAAAACATCAAGAAAGTTTTCAATCCGTTTTTTACAACTAAGACTCGTGGAACAGGGCTAGGCCTGGCCATTTCACAGAAAATTGTACGAGGGCATGATGGAGATCTGCATGTAAAGAGCAGCACCGGAGCGGGAACCACATTTACTCTTAGCTTACCGATCAGCAAGGAAACTGTTCATTCATGAGATATACAATTTTAGCGGTAGACGATGAAATAAACTCATTAAAAGTCCTTTCTGCGGCCTTAACCAGTAATGAATTAACTGTAGATACTGCCTGCTCCGGGGAAGAAGCCTTCTCTATGTTTAAGGACAAACATTATGATCTTGTTTTATCAGACTATAAAATGCCAGGGATGACAGGAGAACAGTTGCTGGAAAAGGTCAAAACCGTTTCTCCTGAAACACCATTTGTTCTGCTAACCGCTTATGGAACAATTGAACTGGCGGTCAACGCCATGCGCCTAGGGGCTTATACATACCTGACCAAGCCCGTCGACCTGAACCTTTTAGAAAATATTGTTCATGAGTTATTGCTTTCAAAAAAGCAGCTGCCGGATGACGGGATAGAAGGCCGATTCCAATTTTTAAATATAATAGGCAAATCAAAACCCATGCAGGAGGTTTTTTCCCTTATCCGGAGGGTCAGTAAAACGGACGCAAACATTCTTATTCTTGGTGAATCTGGCACCGGTAAAGAATTGGTTGCAAGGGCAATCCATTATTCGTCCCTTCGGGTTGATAAGCCCTTTATTCCAATTGATTGCACTACTATTCCCTCCGAGCTGATGGAAAGCGAGCTTTTCGGTTATGAAAGAGGGGCCTTTACCGGTGCGATGGATAGAAAAATAGGTCTGATTGAAATGGCTCAGGGAGGCACACTTTTTTTAGATGAGATTGGTGATCTGGAACTTGCTTTAGAAAAGAAGCTTCTTCGGTTTTTACAAGAAAGGGAAATTCGTCGGGTTGGTGGAAAAAATAAAATCCAGGTCGATGTCAGAGTACTCTCTGCTACCAATAGAGATATTGAAAATGAGGTGGAACGAGGTGAGTTTCGCTCCGATTTATTTTACAGGTTGAATGTTATAACGATTCGTATTCCTCCCTTACGTGATCGAAAAGATGACATCCCTTTATTGGCCAGGCACTACCTTGAACATTTTAACAAGAAAAACAAGAAAGTTATTCGAGAATTTGACAGTGTTGTATTAGAAATTATGACTAATTATGATTGGCCGGGCAATGTTCGTGAACTTGAAAACGTAGTCGAACGAGCCGTTATTTTATGCTCGTACGATTCTATTAATACTGAATGTTTGCCGTGTAAACTCCAGGTCATTGAAGATCAGAAGTGTGATGAATTCAGTGAGCTGAATCTACCCGAGATGGAAAAGAGAATCATCAAGAAAGCATTGGATTCAACAGCATGGAACCAATCCAAAGCGGCTATTCTCTTGGGGATTTCCAGAAAACAGCTCCGCACCAAGATGAAAAATATAGGATTGACAAACAAGTAACTTGCAGAATTATTTCCATGAAAACACCAAAAGAACTGAAAGCGTTAAAAGAAAAAATGCAAGCACTTCAGGCCGGTGATTTTAACGTCGAAGCGGAAAACAGCAAGATTGTCAAGTGCTGGGAACGGCTTAACTGCGGCAAAGAGGAATGTCCGGCATATGGTAAACTGAGATGTTGGTCAATTGCAGGGACATCTTGCCATGGTGAAGTACAGGGGCAATTTGCGCATAAACTTGGAGATTGTCGAAAATGTACCGTATACAAAGAATCTTGCGGAGACGACATTGGAGAACTGATTGAGGTGTTCAATCAGATGGCAAAAGACATCAGGTTCAACCTTGACGAGCGTGTTCGTTCAGGTGAGGAAACAGCGGAAAAAAATCGGTTTTC
>CAMYLK010000265.1 GCA_947259225.1 uncultured Desulfobulbaceae bacterium
GTCGCACTTGCCGATGCCTATGACGCTTTGACCTCAAAACGCTGCTATAAGTCGGCCTATAGTCATGATGAAGCGAAGACGATTATTCTCAATAAAAGGGGCAGCCATTTTGATCCCGAAGTAGTTGACGCTTTTCTTGATCAAGAGAATAGTTTTAAGCAGATTCGTATGGAGATACTCCTGAAGTAGGGTATGGCATATTCGGAAATGACAGAATCGCAAAAGACGCGATACTTAAACGAGCTGCAACTGCTGTATCACCATCGCGGTTTTTACGTTCTGCTGCTCTCTGTTTTGTTGTTCTTTGTCTTTTCCTTCTTGGATTACCTGTTGGTTCCAGGGCCGTTTTTTGAATTTTTACAGTACCGGTTAGCGGTTAATGGATTTTTCCTACTTCTTGTTTATCTAAATTATAAGGATGTGGGCCTGCAATATGCCGTTAGTATTCCCCTTATCGGGTATGTTTTTTCCCTTCTTGTTTGGGCCCTTATGGTTGCTCGTATGGGTGGTGTCGGTTCACCGTATTTTGCTGGATTTATCGTTGCTATCGTCATTTTCACCGCTTTGCTTCCCCTGTCCATAATCCAGGTCCTGGTAAGCGGTTTCGCCGGAATCCTTTTCTATCTGTTATCCGTATATTTCTGCTGTCCTCTGGTGGATGGACAAGGATATGTATTTTTGAATAATCTGTTTTTCATGCTTGCTTTTGTTCTGCTGGTCGCTGTACAGAGTTGGCATGAAACAACAGCCAGAAAAGAGTCTTTTCTCCTCCGCATCAAGGAAGAAGAAACCGCAGAGCAACTGGATTGGCGGGCAGAGTTATTAGAGCGGGAGGTAACCAGAAGATCGGAGGAACATCAACGCTCGGAAAATCGTTTCAGGTTGCTCTTCGAACATATTGCCGATGATGTGATACTTGTCAGCGAGAAGGGAGAGCTCCTCCATGCAAATCCTCCTTTTTTTGAACACTTGGTTCTTTCTGAAGGTGCCGATGTCGATCTGGTTGATCTGGTTGAACCCGGAGAGGGAGAAAGAATGCGTCTTGACTTGTTGGCTCCTGTTGCCAGGGGTGAGATTGTCAGGGGCTACCAGGCAAGGCTGCAGACTGCCCAAGGAGTGATGTTTGAGGTGGAGATCAACGGCAACAAACTGGAGCGGCAAGGGCAGGTTCTTGGTCTGCAGTTGGTCATTCGTGATATATCGATGAGAAAACGAATGGAGCAGAAGTTACACCAGAGTTTGCAGGTCAGGAAACAAACGGAAAATGCAGCCATTATGGCCTTGGCCAGGTTATCTGAACATCGTGATATTAATCCGCATCGACATCTGGAACGAGTACGAGAGTTCAGTCGTCTGTTGGCGGTCGAGTTATCAGGGTGTCTTGCCTATCAGAATGAATTAAGTGGAAATGCCCCGGCAGACCTGGCAATGGCATCGGTTCTTCACGATATAGGCAAGGTCGGTATCCCGGATGCCATCCTCTTTAAGTCCGACCCGCTTACCGACAAAGACGTGGATACGATACAACGGCATACGATTATTGGCGGTGATGTAATCAAGGCCATGGAAACATCCGATGAAACAAGTGATTTTCTTGAGTATGCAAAAAATATTGCCTATTTCCATCATGAAAGGTGGGATGGCAGCGGCTATCCGTTTGGGTTGGTCGGAGATGAGATTCCACTGGCTGCACGAATTGTTGCCCTTGCCGATACCTATGATGCAATGACCTCAACAGGCGAATATGGTGAGCAGGTTTCTCATCAGCAAGCGCTGCACAATATACTCAAAGAAGCAGGTCACCATTTTGACCCGGCGGTGGTTGATGCCTTTCTTTCTTGCTCGGCGGAGTTTGAAAGGGTGTGCAATACCGAGAGCCTCTCAGGCAATGCTTCGGTAGGGTAAACCTCGGTGTTTAGCTAACAGTGTAACTGGCTATCGTTTTTACACAGACCATGTTGCTGTTGCCTATCTCATAGTCACCAAGAAGTGGGTACCTGAGCTCGTGTCGAACCGTCGTTCGTTTACGCCTCTTTTTCCTTGCACTGGTTGATCATGTTTTCTGCTCAACTGCGTTGAAGCAGGGGATACATAACGTTTTACCATCGAAACGGCGGGTGCGTGATTCCATGGTTTTCTCACCACATGCTTCGCAAACCAGACTTACAAGAACC
>CAMYLK010000266.1 GCA_947259225.1 uncultured Desulfobulbaceae bacterium
GGAATTAGCTGAGCTCGGTCTCGTGCCGGAAGAATGGGGCGGAGATACAATCTATTGCCAGACCTCGGCCAAACAGAATGAAGGTATAGATGACCTTCTCAGCAACATACAATTGCAGGCTGAGGTTTTAGAGTTGAAAGCAGACCCGGCACGTAAAGCACGCGGACATGTTGTAGAAGCACAGCTCCACAAGGGGCGCGGAGCTGTTGCCACTATTCTCATACAGGAAGGGACCCTGCGAACCGGAACTCCTTTTGTCGTAGGGCAGCACTACGGTAAAGTACGATCGCTGATAAATGACAAAGGAGATTTTATCAAAGAAGCCGGTCCTTCAACACCGGTTGAGGTACAGGGGCTTTCCGGAGTTCCCCAGGCAGGAGATGAATTTATTGTGGTCACCAGCGAAAAAATGGCCAGAAATGTCGGTTATTCAAGGCAACATAAAGCTCGTGAAACTGAACTCGCTTCTATTACTAAAATATCTCTCGATAAACTGTTTGAAAAAATGCAGGAAGGAGAAGTGAAGGAACTTCGCGTCATTTTGAGATCCGATGTACAGGGAACTCTTGAGGCTTTTGCCCAGGCCATTGAAAAGCTGAGTACCGATGCAATCAAAGTAAAAACTCTGCATCAAGGCACCGGAACCATTACTGACTCTGATGTTCTGCTGGCTTCTGCGTCTGATGCGATTATTATTGGTTTCAATGTTCGACCTTCTATAAAGGTTAAAGAATTAGCCGAAAAGGAGAAGGTGGATATCCGCTCTTATGATGTTATATACCATGCTCTCGATGACATCCGTAAGGCAATGACTGGATTACTGGAACCGACATTTGAAGAGAAAGTCATTGGCACTGCTGAAGTTAGGGATACTTTCCAGGTCCCCAAAATCGGAACAATTGCGGGAAGTTATGTTGTGGACGGTAAAATAGAGAGAAATGCAAATGCTCGGGTTCTTCGAGATGGTGTTGTGATCTTTACCGGGCGTATAGACTCTTTAAGACGGTTCAAGGACGATGTCAAAGAAGTGTTAAGCGGATATGAATGTGGTATTGGCATAGAAAATTACAATGACATTAAGGTTGGCGATTCAATTGAGGCTTATATAATCGAGACCGTGGCGAGTACTCTGTAATGTTAATCGATCTACTTGCTTACTCCTGCCCCCAGCAATGCCCCTTTCAAGGAAGCGTTAAGTGGAACTTCAGCCTTGGATCATAAATCTCTGCCGAGAACCACCTTTTTAAAATTATGACTGAATGGGAAAAAATAAAGGGTATATACCCAGCAGCAAAACAGCCGCGGGGATATAACAGAACAGAACGAGTTGCCGACATTGTTAAAAATGAAATCGGCACATTGCTGGTCAGCCGTACTAAAGACCCTCGTCTGGCTATTGTTTCCATTGTCCAAGTTATTATGAGTAAAGATTTACGCCGGGCAAGGGTCCGCTACAGCGTTTATGGTAATGAAAAAAAAGCAGCGGAAGCTGAAAAAGGACTTACTCGAGCAAAAGGATTCATTCGCAGCCATCTGGCTAAATCTCTTGGTTTGCGTGTGACGCCTGAATTGATATTCGAACGTGACCTGTCCATGCTCAGGCAACAGGAAATGGAACTACTATTTAAGAAACTCAAGAATGAAAATGAACCAACAGAATGAGTTCCTCGACCAGCTTGCATCAACATTGCTCGATAAAAAGCGAATATTGATTGCAACGCACGTTTATCCCGATGCCGATGCTCTTGGTTCCCAATTAGGACTTGGCTTTATTCTGGAATCAATGGGTAAAAAAGTATTTTATTACAGTGAAGCTGGGTGCTCCCATTTGCATAATTTTCTGCCTAACTGTGACAAGCTTTCCTCTTTTATTCCTGAAAATGATGCTTGTGATGCTGCCATTGCATTAGATTGCGGTGATCAGTTCAGGCTGGGTCAGGAGATGGAAAGGCTCCTTTCTATCCAGCCATTTCTAGTTATCGATCATCATGCTGGACACAAAAATTTTGGTGATATCCGTTGGGTGGATTTCAAACGATCTTCTACCGGCGAAATGATATATGAACTCGCCCAAGTTTTACAGATCGACATTCCCTATGAGGCTGCCTATTGTCTCTATACTGCCATAGTATCAGATACTGGATCGTTCAAGTATTCTTCAACTACGGCAA
>CAMYLK010000267.1 GCA_947259225.1 uncultured Desulfobulbaceae bacterium
AGCACTCCTCCGTTTGTAAGCTTGCCATGAAACTTTTCCAGAACTGAGCGTTGCAGCTTTGCATCAAAATAGGTGAAAGCAAGGTTCCGGCAAAGAATGATATGGAAAAGTCCATTCGGAGCTTCTTTCCGGATATCCAGATTGAGGAAAAGGATATATTCCTTAAGAGCCTCTTTTAACGCATAGCTATCTTTTTGTTGATCGAATGCCTCGGTCAACCATTCAATGGGCAAGTTGCGAAGACTGCTTTGTTGATAACATCCTTCTCTGGCTCGTTGTATTACGATAGGATCTGTATCCGTGGCTATTATCTCAAGACGGAGGTTTGGAAATTTTGGACGTATTTCATGGTGCCAAATAAGGGCGATGGTATATGGTTCTTCACCGGAAGCGCATCCTGCGCTCCAGACGCGAATTACTGGTTCATTTCTTTCTATGGCGGAATGAACCAGAACTGGAAGTACCTCAGCGCGAAAATAATCGAAAACCAAACGATCCCTATAAAAACGTGAAATAGTTATACGGCAGCAATGATCCAGAATGTTCCATTCTTCTTCATTTTCAGCCAAATAATTCCGGTACGATTCGATATCGGACAAACCAAGTTCAAGAATTCGTCGACCTATGCGCTTACACACCTGTCGTCGAACTTTTCGGAACCCCTGCCATCTCATATTGAGCTTGGGAAGCGCCCACTGGAGAAACTTGACACAGTTGTCATCTTCCATGTCAATCGCCTGGCTTGTTAAAGATCACATAATCGCATAAGCTTTTCCATGTCGTCGATGGATAGGGCTCTGGTGAGAATTAAATAGACCAATTTGATTGTCCAGAGATTGGTTCTGCCAGTGACTTGTCACCGCCCCTAAACTGATCATGAGTGCCTCCGAAAACAATACATGACGCAACAATCAGCAGACAATATCAACGCTCTCAAAGCAAGAACAGTGGTTTTTTGTCACGGATTCATGGTTCCGTGAGGTTCTTCTTTGCCTTATGGAGTGCCATGACAAGCAGTTCGGCTTCCGGTGCCCGTAAACCACTTCATAATGTGCCCATTCGTAGATGCAGTATTTCCTGCCGCCAATATCCTTGTTGACAAAGTCAGCTTCGAGAATGCTTTTCTTTTCGCTGCAGTGTCCGACTCATTATTGCCTGCCTCAAAAAAATCTATTACTGCCTGTAATGCCCTTTCAACGAATTGATCATCCTTGATGCACTCTTTATCTAAATTTATCTTTTCGTCATTCTGTTTACCGACAATAGTATGATCCGATCATAGCAGTTTCGCTCGGGGAAGATGGAGCAGTGATTGCGAACCCATGACTTCCCGGACTTCCTCTAGGTTATTTCTTTTTTAGATTGGCAGCCATTGTTTCCATGATATCTTAAGGACACCGGGTATGATATTGATGTAGACAAAACGTACCTGAAAAAAATCTTAATCTCAAGTTATCAGTCAACGTTGCCTTGATAGCGACTGGGTTCCTCAAGGTTGGCAACTCCGCTGCTAAAAAAGGCCAGTATCAGTTTTTTTGGCCTAAAAGGGGTGAGATACAAGGGGTAATCATGAGCCAAGCCATACCGGAAAGAGACTGGAAGGTCCTTCGAGCCTTCAAGGATAGGGCAATAAATATCGCCTGTGAAAGAATCCTTGGCAAAGTCGAAAAGACGATAGATTCCCGAGGTGCAGACAGCCACAAATGCTATCTGAAACTTTGGAAGATTCTTCAAGAAGAAGACCAGGAAATCTCATTGATGTTTGATGATGTAAAAAGGAGCAATGCAATTTTTAAACTGGCGATGTGGAAAAAGAATGGGATTCTTCCTGTTGAATATTTTGAACAATTAACTGAGGAAACTCAGCAACGGATTGAAGGACTATGCAACATCCAGCGCTAGCATCAGGCTACGAAAATATGGGTCACCAGGTTGATTTTTGCACTAAGATTAATTCCGGTGACAGAATACTATTTCTTACTCGTGAAACAGTATTGTGTCACCGGAATTTACGGCTCCTGCACAGCTTCCCTCTAAACAAAAGGGCCGGTTAAATTTTACGTTGATCAGATTGTCGTATAACGCCTGAGCTTCGTATTCATAAAATATAGATACATTGACTTTAGTGACTCTTTCAGGGATAGTTGAAACCCCTCGCCTTCAGGCGAA
>CAMYLK010000268.1 GCA_947259225.1 uncultured Desulfobulbaceae bacterium
CAGGCAATATCCCCTGGCCGTAACCAGAATACACCGAGCGCCCGTTGTCCCAGATAACAGATTGCTTCTTAAGGTAATCACGTGTATTCCATTGTGCCAGCAATTTATCCTGATGTTCCTTTAACGTATTAACTTGAGACATGATTTCTGCAACCAGAAATTGCAATATCTCGCGAAGGTCTATCTCCTGCTTCGTCAACTCTATCAGTGAAGTTGTAGAAGATCTAAGCTTTTTAGGAATATCGCTGGCGGTTGTATTTACATTGAGGCCAACACCAACAATGACAGTTGAAGGTTGATTATTGGTCAAGGGCAGGCTTTCCGTAAGTATCCCTCCGAGTTTACGCCCGTTAAGATACAAGTCATTTGGCCATTTCAGTAGGGGAAAGGTTTTAAATCTCTTTTCAAGGCAAAAACAACAGCCAACACCAGCAGCAAGAGTGACAAGTGATAATCGTTCAGCGGGTAGGTCGGGTTGGAGAATTAGTGAGAAATATAATCCTCCTGACGGTGAAACAAATTGACGCCCGTACTGTCCTCGTCCAGATGACTGTGACAGTGCCCAAACCACAGTGCCAGCATGAGCACCCTTGGTTGCAAGCTCAAGGGCATGGGTATTGGTGGAAGGAAGATGGCTAAAGGATAGTATCTCCATATTATTTTATGAGATGAGCTAGAGGAAAAATAGCAAAAAAAAAGCAGAGACCAAAATGGCCTCTGCTTAAACACTGATGTGATCAAAAAAACTAGTTGACCCCTGAGTCACCTTCTTCGTTCTTGATCCGATCAGGACGGGCATACATGGTTGTAGACCCTGAAGACCAGAACATCAGTTCACCCTTGGTAACCAGTGCATTGGCGATCTTTTTGATCTCACGCGGTTTACGGTCGGGATCACACTTGTAAAAATCTTTAATATACAGCTGCGGTTTCGGTGCCTTGGTGGCTTTTGCAATCATTGCAGCTTCTACTTCTTCTATACTCATTGCCATAACTATACCTCATTGGCGGAGTTGAAAAATAAACCGGCCCCGTTGATTCGGGGCCGGTTCTCCATTGCAACTTACTTGGTGTAGGCGGCAGTGTGTGATGTGTACTTGAAGGCGGCAGTGGTATTCCAGGTATCGTAGGCCAGACGGTAATCGTCGACGGACTTATCGGTAAACGGTATGTCACATTTCTCGAAAAATTTCGGCCAGCCAATACGCTCTGCCCACTCGCCAACACGCTCGTACTTCCTGGCGTCCTTAGCGTAGACCTCAACGATTTTACGGACAACCTCAACAGTCTCCGGCCAGCGTGGCGGAGTGTTCGGCAGGAAGGGCACAACCAGCTTGGAGAATTTCGGTGCGGATTTCGCATTGGAAACTTTACCACCAACCAGGATAGCCATACCATCACCATCGGGATCGGACAGCGGCATCGCAGGACACATGGTGTAGCAGTTACCACAGAACATACAACGATCAGCATTGACGACTACGGACTTGACCTCTTCGCCTTCACTGTTAGTGGCCTTGGCAGGCTTAACTGCTCCAAGCGGACAGGAGGCAATGGCCAACGGCAACTCGCAGACACCGGTGATACGATCGTGATCGATCATCGGCGGCTTACGGTGAACACCGAGCAGGGCGATATCCGAAGCATGAACGGCACCACACATATTCAGACAGCAAGCCAATGCGATACGTACCTGAGCCGGGAGGGTCATGGTACCGAAGTACTCGAACAGGTCATCCATAACCGCTTTGACCGGACCGGAGGCATCGGTAGCCGGTGTATGGCAATGCACCCAACCCTGCGTATGAACGATATTGGTCACGCAGGCACCGGTACCACCGATGGGGAATTTGTTGCCGCGACCTTTCAAGTCGGCAATCAGGGCATCACAATCCGCCTTGTTGTCGGTCATGAACTCGGCATTGTTGCGTGTGGTGAAACGCAGATAGCCACCACAATGGGCATCAGCGATATCGCACATTTCGCGAATATACTCGATGGAGATCAGACGGGGGGAGCCGACACGAACGGTGTAGCATTCGGCTCCACTCTCGGAGACATGCACCAGTACGCCCGGCTCAAGAATTTCATGATACAACCACTTACCCTTGTTTTCCGAGATAACCGGCGGCAACATGGTATCATATTTTTTTGGTCCGAGGTCGG
>CAMYLK010000269.1 GCA_947259225.1 uncultured Desulfobulbaceae bacterium
AAAATGTTTGATAGGTTCAGACAAACACAGGGATGAATCCACCTTCCCTGTTTAAACAACAGCCCTCCGAGCCACTCCGTATCAAAGGGGTTGCATGACATCACAATGCAGAAGTTCTGCAATTGTCTCAGCCAGTGGCAGGCCAACCACATTACTGTACGAACCGTTGATTTTCTCGACCAGCACACCGCCGCACCCCTGGATTCCGTATGCACCCGCTTTATCAAGGGGCTCGCCGGTGGCCACATAGGCAGCTGCAACCTCCTGGGTAAAAGTGGAAAAATAAACCTCGGTGGCAACCACCCGGCTGATTGAAAAATTTTCCTGTTCCTGTTGCAGGCAGAAGCCGGTATAGACCCTGTGCATCTGCCCTGAAAGACGCATGAGCACCTTGAGGGCATCCTTTTTATCACTGGGTTTGCCGAGGATATCACCATCATGCACAACAATGGTATCCGCGCCAACCACCCAGGCATCCGGATGCTTAACGGCAATGGCGGTGGCTTTTTCCATGGCAGCCCGCTGCACAAAATCCTGGGGCGCTTCACCTGCCTGCACCGCTTCATCAACTTCTGACACCAGCACCTCAAAATCAAGCCCGAGATTTTTCAGCATCTGCCTTCTTCTCGGTGAAGCAGATGCCAGGATCAGCCTTTTCCTGGTCCTGAAAAAAGTTTTACGGCTCACTGCTGCAGGAACTTAATTTTCAAAGACTGCTTTTCTCCCTTCCCTTCCACCTTGACCATGGCATTGACTTCTCCGGAGCGCAAACCCAGTGAGAATTCGACCTCTCCCTTGTCCTCCTCAATATGCAGGACCGCGCGCATGATCTCAAATACCTTATCCAGTACCGCAGCCGAAGGGACCGGCAGCGTCTTTTTTTCACCGTTCTTTATCCTGGCGGAAAGATCTGTACCTTTCTTTTTCAGGGACAGTTTTTCAGCTTTTTCGGTTATGGCAAACATGATGGCCAGGGCAAGATACTTGACCGCATCCTCTTCAACATCTTTGGATGCAACTCCTGCCATGCCCTGCATCGCGGCTGAAAAGTCCGTTTCCATATAGCAGTCGCACATCTCCTGCAGCTTCAAATGGTAATTCAATGATATTTTTTCCATCACACCCTCCTTAAAAAATGTATTTGCCCTCGTTCCAAAAATTTCCAGTGAAGATGGGTAACAAACATTTGAACAAAATACAGTTTACTGCCCCATTGTAATTTGTTCCTGTTTTGCCTTCAATCCTGTTGCGGCCAATCCCTGTCCTGCTGTTCTTCTACAGAATAGCAGAAACGGTCCCACTCAAACTCCCTGAAACTGACCGGGCAGCGGAGCTTTACCTTGCGGTCGCTGACCCCGATCACCTCCCAGTCGCCTGCCCTGGGCCCGCCGGCAATAGATATTTTCTGGCCAACCGCCATGGGATAAGGTTTAAAGAGAATTACCGAATGTTTTGCCATGCTTTCCTTCCCTATTCCGTAGAAATATAGTTTGATACTTTTGCATAGCCATAGTGTCATTTTTCATAAACTACGAGGCAACAAACGTTGCCCAACTCTTGACAAATGCATATATAAATAGAATACACCAACAACCGGAAAAATATATTTTTTTCTTTGGTTCAATGAAAATTTTTTTATCAGAATTCGTGGTGAGTGATAATGGATAAACAGTGGTACCAGTCTCTTGCAGAGTCTGGAATTAAAGGGGAATTTCCGTCGCAGGATTCCTGTTTGCGTTTGCTGACAGACAGCAGGGTCGAACTCCTGCCGCTTCTGGATGCAGCCTTTGCCGTGCGCAAGCATTTCCACGGCAGGGAGGTGACCGTCCATATTATCAACAATGTGAGCAACGGCCTCTGTTCTGAAGACTGCAATTACTGCCCGCAGTCGAAAAGCAGCTCTGCCGGGATTGTTGAATATACGGAAAAAAGTGAAGAAGACATTCTGAGTGAGGCAAAACAGGCCTATGAGGCCGGCGCCCATCGTTACTGCATGGTCTATGCAGGCAGGAGGCCCGGCAAAGAAAAAACGGAACGCATTGCAGGTCTTGTCAGAAAGATCAAGGCGCAGTATCCCATTGAGGTCTGTGTCTCGGCCGGCATCATGGATGAAGAGAGCACAGATCTTCTTAAGGTGGCCGGGCTTGACCGTTTATATCACAAC
>CAMYLK010000270.1 GCA_947259225.1 uncultured Desulfobulbaceae bacterium
TAATAACGGCGCCACCACCGCCTTTCTCATATCGACACCGGAATCCGGCGTCGATTCCATTTCCATTACCTGGGCGCTGCTTGACCCTATCATGACGGTGGCCCGACCGATTGCAGCCTTTCTCTCGGCCTTTGTCGCCGGTATCAGCGAAAATCTGCTCAACCCACCCAAGCCAGTGGCCAAGATGCAGGCGGATTTAACCTGTCCGATCGATAACTGCTGCGATGGCACCGACTGTCCACCGGAAGAGCATAACAACCATCACAGTTTTTTTGATAAGTTCCGTGTGGGGCTCAAGTATGCGGCCACTGATCTCTGGGGCGACCTGGTTGGCTGGTTTTTTGTCGGCATCCTGGTGGCCGGAGTGATCACCGCAGTAGTTCCCGATGATATGATCAGCCGGTATCTTGGCGGAGGTCTGTCTTCCATGCTGTTGATGCTTGTCGTCGGCATCCCGCTCTATATCTGTGCAACCGCATCCACGCCCATTGCCGCCGCCTTTATCCTCAAAGGGGTGAGTCCTGGGGCGGCCCTGGTCTTTCTACTGGTCGGACCGGCCACTAACGTCACCTCGCTGTCCGTTTTGATCGGCCTGCTCGGCAAGCGTGCCTCCGCCCTCTACCTGCTCTCTATATCCGTAGTCGCCGTCCTCTGTGGCCTGCTTGTTGATCTGGTCTATTTTTCACTGGGAATATCCGCCGTTGCCGTAGTCGGGCAGGCTGGAGAATTTATGCCGGCATGGCTAATGCTTGCGGCAACCCTGCTTCTCCTGGCTTTGTCTATAAAACCGCTGTATGCAATCATCCATGGCTGGTTTGACCGCTCAGGCGAGGGGTGTGGCTGTTCTTCCGAGAGCTGTTCCACCGATCACGATCACGATCACGACCACAACCATGATAATGACCAGGCTGTGGCTGCGGGGGGAATTGCTGATAATTTATCTGGTTGAAAGGTTTCGTTGGTACAGCTAGCTGGGAAATAGCGTAAGCCTGAAACTACCTATTTGATCTTGGAGTCTTTTGAGGGGCGGGTGCCCTGCACCTGCCCCTTTTGTATTGTGCAGCTGCATGCATACCGATCAGCGACGTTTGCAACTGCACGCCTGGATTCATCGTTCTTTCTTTTGCGCAGGGGAACAGAGTCCTAAATTCCGGCCGTTCCCGCGTGGTTTCTCCAATCTCTTCTCGTGCAACGCTTTTCACTAATTTCAATTATTGTCTAAAGATAACGAGGGGTTTTATTTTGCGTATCCTTATCGGTTATGGTAACGATAATGAACTTCGCTAAGGAAGTGTAAGGGAAGCTCTGCTGCAGGTCGGGTCGCAGTGGCAAGTACCCTGGCATATTAATCAGCCTAAGGGTGTTTGCAGGCATGTACTGGAGAAGCAGCATACGGCCTACTTTCCATGTTGCATACTTTAATATCGCAATAAGTGGAAAAAAGGGAGATATATTATTCCCAATATCATGTATACTTTCCACTTATTAAGACTGTTGGCACACTATAAAGAATGCAAAATCCGAAAGAACCGATAAAAGCATACATAAAAAAAATATTGTCCGATGTGCACGCAACAATTGTTGGCATAATTCTTGTCGGGTTGGGCATAAGCGCAATAAGTCTTTTTGTTTTTTTTGAAAACGTATGGTCTGTGTTAAAAACCACCATGCTACAACCAATGCCAGTATGGGCAGTATTAGTATTGGTTCTTCTTGTATTGGTATATGTTTATTTAAAACTTCATAAACATCCATTGGCTAACCCCAAACCAGTAAACTGGCTTTTTGTTGAAACCGGTAAGTATAAATGGAAGGTTCACACTATAAATGGTTACTTCCACACTGTTGAAAGAATCCCTTATTGCACAAAACATGACTTGCAACTCATAAGCTCAAATGGTGAAAACCTATTTTGTCCATCTCTTGGCGAAGACTGTAATATAAAAATGAGAACAATAGACATACCTAGTTATGTTGATATAGCGACAAGCCTTGGGGAAAAAGAAGCTCGGCGCAAGTGCTAACCAATGACGTAAAAAAAGGGTCAAAGAAGTGAACGAAAAGGGGTCAGATTTATTATTTGCAATCCTGAGCGAAATCTGTTTACAACGAAAAGGGGTCAGATTTATTATTTGCATTCCTGAGTGA
>CAMYLK010000271.1 GCA_947259225.1 uncultured Desulfobulbaceae bacterium
CCCTCGGATCCGTGACCCTTATCGGCAGGGGCCAGCTCTATCTTGTTCGGCTTGATAATGGCGGGTTTCTCGCCATCTCCAGGATATGTACCCATCTTGGCTGCGCTGTTCCCTGGGTTGAGGAACGCAAACAGTTTGAATGTCCCTGTCATGCCTCGGTTTTTGACATGACCGGAAATGTCCTCAAGGCCCCTGCGCCAAGGGCGCTTGATCTCTATCCGCTTACCATTGAACGTGATCTAATCAAGATTGATCTGAACAATCCTGTCCGGCGGAGCGAATTTACTTCTGAGCAGATAGTTTTTCCAGAGGAGCGTGGCTAGAAATGCGAGGCTGGCAGATTCTTGGTTTGTGTTCAACATTAATCATTGTCCTTGCACTACCACTCTATGTTGCAAAGGAGATGAAACGGCAGGTTCCGGCTAACCAGGAGGGCGAGGAAGCCCTCTTTGTCGGCAGTGAGGCCTGCGGTAAATGTCATAAAAAAGAATTTGAAGAGTGGCAGGGGTCGCATCATGCAAAGGCCATGGCCGTGGCCAGTGATGAGACGGTACTGGGGAATTTTGCAGATGCCGTTTTTGGAAAAGACGGAATTGGCTCCCGCTTTTACAAGAAAAACGGCAAGTTTTTCGTCTATACCCAAGGGCCGAAGGGAGAGATGGCGGATTTTGAAATCACCCATACCTTTGGCTGGTTTCCCCTGCAACAATACCTGATCCCTTTTCCCGGCGGCAGAATGCAGTGCCTGCCCATTGCCTGGGATGTTGAGAAAAAGATATGGTTTCATCTCTATCCTGACCTGGAGCTGGATCCTGAAGAATGGATTTATTGGACGAACCAGGGCCAGAACTGGAACTCGATGTGTGCAGACTGCCATTCGACCAGGTTGCAAAAGAACTATGACCCCAAAACCGATACATATGCCACCCAATGGGCCGAGATCAGTGTCGGGTGTGAAGCCTGTCATGGAGCGGGTTCAAAACATGTGGCCTGGGGTAAGCTGCCTGAAATGGGCCGTGCAGAGGACGATGGACTGCTTGTCCGTACTGGTGGTGGAGTTAGTAACCGACAGCAGGTGGAAAATTGCGCTCCCTGTCATTCAAGGCGTTCCATGCTTGGCGATTATACCCATGAACAACAGGATCTCCTTGATACTGAAAGCCCCAGACTGCTTGAGGAAGGACTCTACCATGCCGACGGTCAGATCCTGGACGAGGTCTATGTATATGGTTCTTTTGTGCAGTCGAAGATGTATGCAAACGGCGTGCGTTGCTCCGATTGCCATAACGTCCATACTATTAAACTCCACCAGGAGAAAAATGCCCTTTGTCTGCAATGTCATCAGGCTGCCCTGTATGATACCAAAGACCATCATTTTCATAAAAAGGAAGGAGAGCAGGGGGAACCCGTCCGCGCAGCCGACGGGGAAATTCTTTTTGCAGTCGGCACCGGCAGTGAGTGCATTCAGTGCCATATGCCGGGGAAATTCTACATGGTCAACGATTATCGACCGGATCACTCCATCCGTATACCGCGGCCTGATCTAAGCGTTGAGCTTGGTACCCCCAATGGCTGTAGCCGTTGTCATGTTGATAAAACGGACCAATGGTCGGCCGAGTACACAAAAAAATGGTACGGCAGCAAGATAAAATACCAATTTGGGACGACTTTCAATACCGCCCGCAAAGGAGAACCGCAAACCAGAGAAGAGCTGATCCGGCTTGTTGCCGATAATCTGTCACCGGAGCTGGTCCGGGCCACGGCCCTTTCTCTTCTCGGTAGGTATCAAGGTGAGGAGGTAAACAAGACCTTTCAACAGGCGCTGGTCAACGAATCGTCCCTAATCCGCAGGGCCGCAGTGTCCACTTTGCCCAGGATTCCAACTGAAGAACTGATGCAGATGGTGGGGCCGCTATTGGACGATCCAAGTAAAGGGGTGCGAATTGAAGCTGCCAGGGCACTGACCGTGCTCCCTGCGGATCAGGTTCCCGCCCGTTGGCAGGAACCATTGAAGGTGGCTCTGGAGGAATATCGGCAGACCGCTTTGTATTCTGCCGATTTCGCTGCATCGAGGTTGAACCTCGGTGCATTGGCCATCTATCATGGGCAGATGGATGAAGCTGAGCAACATTTGAAAAAAGCGG
>CAMYLK010000272.1 GCA_947259225.1 uncultured Desulfobulbaceae bacterium
CAGCAGGACAGGTGCGCCACCTGCAAGCCGGCGATGAATTTACCCTGAAAGAAAAAAAGACCGGCAAGGAACGGAGAATTACCCTGAACAAGGCGGCGACAACTGCCATTCAAAATCTGCTGACCGCAAAATCCTTGGCCGATGACGCCCCACTTTTTTTCAGCCAACGGGGAAAGGTGTTGACCGTGCCATCTGTAAACCGGCTGGTCAAGTCCTGGTGCCGAGCTATCAACCTGCCGGGCAACTACGGTAGCCACACCCTGAGAAAAACCTTCGGTTATCATCAGCGGGTCCAGCTCAACACCGGCGTTCCTGAACTGATGGTCATGTTCAACCACTCAAGCCAGAAGCAGACGCTGGACTATCTTTGCATTCAGCCAGACGAGATCCGGGATGCTTACATGAAACTGGAATTATAATTGTTCACTTTTTATGTGGAGACAGATTATGAAGAAGATAATTCTTGAGAAGAACTGCATTATGGCCCTTGTCATCGCTTTGTTACTTGCCGTTGCCAGCCCAGCCATGGCGGATAAACCGGAATGGGCTGGCTCCAAGGCTAAGGGCGGGAAGCACGGACAGAAAGAAAAGAAAGATAGAAGTAGTTCTGATGTCAGCGTAACTGTACACTTTGGCGATCAACAGAGGACAGTTATCCGTAACTATTATACAGATCTGTACCGCTCCGGCCACTGTCCGCCGGGCCTTGCCAAGAAGAACAACCGCTGCATGCCTCCCGGTCAAGCCAAAAAATGGCGGGTAGGCCGGCAACTGCCACGAGGGGTTATCTTTCATGACTTGCCGTCGGCGCTTGTTGTGCAACTCGGACCGGCGCCTGCAGGATATCGCTTCGTACGCGTAGCCTCTGATATACTCTTGATTACTGTTGGGACCGGGATGGTTATGGATGCAATTCAGGACTTAAATGAAATTTACTGAAATCCCAAGAGATTTTTCCTTCGCTTATCAAACGCAGAAAAAGTCCCAGAAAATCTTGGATCAATACCACACTCTGCTGTCAGTTTAAATTGAATCAAAAAGGCATGAGAACAACATCAATTTTTCTTTTTTCTCTACTCATCCTCCTCGTAACATCGCATTCCTCTGAATCGAAAGATCCAGCTCATTATTGTGATGACGAGGCCAGTTGGTTGCAATGGCAGCGACTTCTGACCGAGAACCCTGATGACGACGGTATAGCCTCTCTTTATGCTTTCAGAATCGGTCTTTGTTCCATGATTAAATCTGGTCAAATTGAAACATCAAGAGCAACAAAACTCTTCGAAAGTCTACGAAACTCGGTTTTACAAGGGAAGGTAGAAAAAAATGAGCAGGCAATGAAAGACGAAGGGATACCTCTGTAATAAAAGGAAATCACTCTTTGTTGCACTATCCCTGCTCACAAACTGAAACGGTTTTATCTTTTTAGTTGGCACCCCAGA
The DNA here is from genome assembly GCA_947259225.1 of uncultured Desulfobulbaceae bacterium. Classification (GTDB taxonomy): domain Bacteria; phylum Desulfobacterota; class Desulfobulbia; order Desulfobulbales; family Desulfobulbaceae; genus UBA10518. The sequence continues at coordinate 1,443 of CAMYLK010000272.1, forward strand.
CGTTCTACACGGCCTCCTCCATTTCAACACCTTTTTCTGTTGCCGGGTCCGCATCTGGTGTTTCCTTTACTTCCATCAATTCCTGAGGCACAAAATACCGGAACTTGATTTTTTTACTCAGGCGAGCTGTTAAGTTCGAAAAGGCCATCGTGATTTCCCTTGCCTCCTCCATGAGTGCAGCGCCTTCCTCGTAGGATATGCCGCCCGGTTCACCAAGCCTGCCCTTGAAATTGGCGTATGCCTGGTCAAACTGGCGAAGCACATTGAACATGATGCTTCCCAGGGGAGAATTGATTTTCACTACCCGCGATCCCCGCTCGCGGGCCATGGATATTTTTCTCTCTAAAATCTCTTCCCTGGTTGGTTTCTTTTTCTCCTCATTCATTTCTTCACTCCTTATTTGCCGATGATTCGTTCATTTCTTTTGACTTTAGCCCGTCGCCAAAGATCCAACAGATACACAGAGCCATACGGTACAATTGCTGCCACAAGCAGAAACACGGCTATCTCCGTTGCCACCGGTACAAGGTGTGGCAAAATCATGAGATAGCCGTAATAAAAACCTTTCGCATTCTTTCCAAAATGTTGCGCTATTGCCCAGACATGCTCCGGTGTGCTCATTTTAAAAAGAATCAGATAGAAGACATAAACAAGAAACCCCTTGGAAATAAGC
>CAMYLK010000273.1 GCA_947259225.1 uncultured Desulfobulbaceae bacterium
AAGTTTTCCATCGGTGCCGCTTACCAAACCAAAATAGCGATGGATGAGCTTGACGAATACAAAGGTTTGTTTGCCGAAGAAGGTGACTTTGATATCCCTGCTAACTTTACCGTTGGCGTTGCCGTTAAACCCTCAGACGCCCTAACGATTGCCTTTGATGTTCAAACCATCTATTACAGTAATGTAAATTCAATCAATAATCCGCTGCTCCCAAACCTTCAGACAGCTCTGCTTGGTAATGATGAGGGCGCCGGTTTCGGTTGGGATGATATGACTGTTTTCAAACTCGGCGTCCAGTGGCAAAGTAATGCAGAGTGGACCTGGAGGGCAGGTATATCCCATGGTGAACAACCAATTCCTTCATCAGAAATGCTTTTTAATATCCTGGCTCCAGGTGTTGTCGAGACCCACGCCACATTGGGTTTTACAAAAAGTTTCGGCACTAATCATGAACTTGATTTTTCGCTCATGCATGCCTTTAATAAAACAATCGACGGCGCCAACACATTGGAAGCGCCTGGCGCACAAACAATTGATTTGACCATGAACCAGTGGGAGGCCGCCATAGGCTACTCCTGGAAGTTCTAACCATACCCCCAAAAAAAGGCGGCGCAAGCCCCTTTTTACCCCATAGGGGGCGCATTTTGCGCCCCCGTTTTTTTTAGTATAAACATCAGTAAAAGGAGTTACCTATGAAATTCTCCAAGTCCTGCATCTACCTCTTGATACTATCTATTACTCTTCTGTTTTTCAATTCAGCCGGTCAGGCAGAAAACCTTAAGCCTTTTATTTTAGGTAATTCCCGCTCAGGCAGCATGGAAGAAGTTGTTGCCAGTGTCCAAACATCTTTGACAGATCATGGATTTACCCTTGTGGGCACGTACCAACCATATTTTTCAGCCACAGTCATTTGTGCAACCAATGACGAGCTTTTGTCCGCCGCCTCCAATGCTGAAAATGGAGGATTTGGTGCAGCTCAAAGAATTGCTGTTACCAAAGTAGATGAATCCATGCAGGTTTCCTATGTTAACCCTTTATATCTAGGAACAGCTTATGGACTGGGCAAACTTGAAAAAATTTCCGAAGCACTTGAGAAAGCTTTAGGACATGAGAACGAGTTTGGATCTGTTAAAGGCGTAAAGGAAAACAAACTTGGGCCTGGTAAATATCATTATAAAATGCTCATGCCATATTTTGGCGATGTAGACATTCTAAACACATTTGATGATCATCAATCCGGTACTGCAACGGTGGAAAAAAATCTTGCCGAAGGAATTGGCGGTACAAGCAAGGTATATCGCATTGACCTGCCAGGTAAAGAAATCAGTGTATTCGGAGTGGCAATACTTCTGGGAGACGGCCCAGATTCCGGCGCCAAAGATACAGACAAAGAAATTTTAGATATAATTGACTACCGTGATTATCGGTCAACAGCCTACCTTCCTTACGAAATTATGGTCCAGGGTAACCAGGCAATCGCCTTGCGCGGACGCTACCGTATTGCTGTTCACTTTCCGGATACAAAAATGGTAGGGGAACATGGCTTCACTGCTATCATGAGTGCACCGGGCGGTATTAAAAAGGCCCTCAAGGCTGTATCTGGAAATTAATATGAAAAGGTTATAGGATCGAGGCTTAAGGGCTGGACAATCATCTCCGCATTGATGCTAAAAGTAACACTTATTCTCTTGTTATTAAAGGATTGAAACTGTCCAGCCCTACGCTAAACCCTCAGTTCTCAGTCTTCAATATTTCATTACTTCTGGCTTTCCTCTTCCCAAAGTTCGCAAAATGCCTCTTTTTCATCTCCTGTGCAGCTTTGGGTAACAGATTTTTTGAGGAGCAAGGGAGTGATGAGGGTTGTAACAAAAGCCATGAAAACCAGGGCGGAAAACTGCTCTGGTGTCAATAAAGGTTCCTTTATCGAACCGTTGGCAAGCAGTTCGTTACTCAAATTGATCACTACCGCTGCAACTATTAATTCAACCGCCCCGCGGCCGTTCATCCCATACCCTATCACCATCGATTCCCGAACAGTATGACCAAAGATTTTAGCTCCCAGCCCCGCACCTATGATCTTGCCAATAACTGCCACCGCTGTGAGAAC
>CAMYLK010000274.1 GCA_947259225.1 uncultured Desulfobulbaceae bacterium
ATTGGCCGGTGGCCGGGTCGTCACTGAATACCTTGTAGGCGGCTTCATATGATGAACGCCTGGTTTCAGTAAGAGGCACAATTTCCAATAAGGCATTGCGGTAGTCAAGCAATGTCTCGGCTGCCGCCATCTGCTGTTCAACCGATATTGCAGATCCTACGCCACCGGTTTTTTTCTCCACCTTGCTGATAATCTTTTGGCCTTTCTGGGCCACCTTGCCCAGGATGGATCTATCCTTGGCAGCCATGATAGCGGCACGCTTTTTTTGCAGGGCATCATATTCAAAGAGCGGCATGACCCAGATCGGCAAAGGTGTACTTCCAGCGAACGGTTCAAATTCAGTCAGCATGGTATCCAGCAGAAAAAAGTATGGACCTTCATTTTTTACTATGCGATAGGCCATCTGACGCCATTCTTCAATTCCTTCTAAAGTTTTTATGCCTTCCGGGAAATTACTGCTGAATGTATACCAGGCTCCAAAATAGAGGTTTCTGTAGGCTGCTTCGAATTCAATTTTCTCTTTAGCGATAAGCGGTGGGCCAGGGGCCGGCAAGGCATTTTCCAGTTCCTGCTGAATTGAGGATATTCTTTCTCGACCAGCCTTGGTAAAGGCGGGCGCAACAAAATGTGGAAAGTCCACAGGGTTGCTGCCGGACCAGAAATTTTCCAGTGTTACCGGCGCAAGTGAGGCCTGTTCATCAACCCAGGAGAGAATCCAGTCGAGGCTGTTTTCTTTCAATGAGAGCAAATGGACAAGCCATTTCTGCAAATCAATCATTTCCTGGTTAAAGGTGTTGGAGTCGGCCCCCCAGAGCATGGCGGTTACGTATAACTGGGCAAATTTATCACGTGTTTCAGCCACCATTTCAGGGCTGTCCGGGGCCAGCAGAACTTTGTATGGCGGTCTTGGCATCTGCAGCACTGCTGCATAATCCCTGGTTTTGAGAAAGGTGTCCAGCAGGTTGATGCGCCGGACGAGATGCATGATATACGGTGCGAAAACAGCATCCGGTGTCTGGCTTGAGAAATTAGCCATGCGTTGGACAATCGGCGGGTCAAGTCTGGCAAGAAGGCCTTTTTCGAATTGCCGGCTGAAGCGTTTTTTCAGTTCCTGTTCTACTTTCACGCTTTCGTTGAGGCCAAACCTGGGTATCCACCAGTGCTGGTTTTTATCCTCAATTTTCAGTGCTGTCTGCCGGAAACGATCCATTATGGCCACATCAGTGTGGATTTCTCCTGTCAGCACCTGTTCCTTCAGTAATTCATCCGGGATCTGCCTGAGGGTTCTAAGATTTTTCACAAATGAGAAACTCATGAGACCACAGAGGGCTATGATGAGCGCAACCCAGGAGGTAAGACCTAAATTCCTGGTCAGGCGGTCCCACTCCAGGGCCCGGCGGGTGGGGGCAAAAATGCCTCGGTCCCGGGGCAGTATTTTGGCAAAAAAGTCATGCAGGAATAACCCCTTACTGGTACCCGGCAAGACCTCCTTCGCATCAATGAGGCCCAGGGTTTGTAGAAAATGCGAGTAGGGTGTTCCCTCCTGACGGCCACTGCTGAAAAAAAGACCCCGCAGAATCGGGGTTTCCTGGTACGGGTTTTCCTGAAAAGCACCTTTCATGAAAGCAGACAGGCCTGCCTGCAGTTTGGCGAACTCGTCAGGGAAAAGCAATATGGCCGGATCCGCATGACCGGATTCAGTTTCCAGGACCAATTGCAACCGTAAGTTCCGCAACCGTTCATCAATGACCCCCGTTGCATGTTCCAGGAATGTTGCGATCTCAGTGTTGTGGTCTTGATTTATGTACCCCATGGCCTGGGAAAGAACCTGTTCAGGAAGTTGCTCACAGAATTGAGTCATTCCCTGGACAAGATCACATTTGGTTACCAGTACATAGATGGGGAACTTGGTGCCCAGAGCCAGCATCAGTTCATCGGCGCGGGTGCGAATTGTTCGGCCGTCCTGTTCCAACTCCTCCTGACTCGCGCTCAGGAGTTTGTCAGCGGAAACGGTGACAATGAGGCCGTTAAGTGCCTCTTTTTTGCGGTATTTGGCCAGATAGGGTAAAAACTTCTGCCATTCCT
>CAMYLK010000275.1 GCA_947259225.1 uncultured Desulfobulbaceae bacterium
ACGAGGTTTCAACCAGGTATTTAACCTGAGTGGCGGAATTAAGGCATGGGAACATGAAACAGCTGTTGGCACTCAGGAGCTAGGTATAGAGTTGTTCAGTGGCAACGAAAATGCCGAGGAAAGCATTATCACCGCTTTTGGCCTGGAAGAGGGCCTGCGTGAATTTTATCTTTCCATGAAAGCCAAGGTTCACGACCATGACGCCAAAGAGCTCTTTGCCAAACTTGCAGGTATAGAAATTTTACATCAGGAGCGGCTTGTAACCCTCTACCGGGAAGTGAGCGGTAAAAATATCAGCAGCGAAGATTTTTTTCAGACCATGGTCGTTCCAGCCCTTGAAGGAGGCATGACCACCGATGAATACCTGCAGCTGTATCAGCCTGATCTTGAATCCATTGTTGAAATTCTCTCACTGGCCATGTCCATTGAGGCCCAGGCGCTTGATCTCTATCAACGAGCCGCCGACAATGCATTGCAAGAGGATACAGCCAAGGTCTTGCAACAGATAGCAAACGAGGAGCGCGCGCATATGCAGCAGCTGGCAGCATTCATCGATAAAATAGGATAAAAAAACATGACACCAAAGCAACTGGTACTCATAGGTGGCGGTCATGCCCATATGGTGACCCTGAAAAACCTGCAATCAATCGTAAGCAAAGGATACCGAGTAACTGTTATTCAACCCTCCGACCACCATTACTATTCTGGAATGGGGCCAGGAATGCTTGGCGGAAGCTACCTGCCCGATCATATCCGTTTTGCCACCCGCAATATGGTTGAAGGACAGGGTGGCCGATTCATCAAGGATAAAGCCAAGGCCATTGACCCCAGGAAACAGGTGGTCATGCTGGAGCATTCCGATGATGAAATCCACTACGATGTCCTGTCGTGTAATGCCGGTTCATCCGTGCCGGAGGATGGTATTCTTGATGACGAAGGTGTCTTTACAGCTAAACCCATTGAAGGGCTCCTCCATGCCCAGCAGGAAATCATCAGGCAGGGCCGAAAACGGTCGCTGGAAATCGCCGTGGTTGGTGGCGGCCCCTCTTCCATCGAAATAGCCGGAAACATCTGGCAACTGGCGCAACGAACCACCATATATCCACCGGTTATTCGAATATTTGCCGGTCGAAAGCTGATGAGACGGCAACCGGAGCGCATTGGCATTCTTGCCCGCAAGGTACTTGGCAACCGAGGAATTGAGATACTGGAAGGCTCCTATGTCAAGGAAATGGGACAAGGGCAAGTGGAATTAGAAAACGGCACGACCTATGCTGCAGATCTCTTTTTCCCTGCCGTCGGCGTCAAACCCTCGCCGATTTTCACCCGTTCAGGTCTACCAGTCGGACCGGACGGTGGCCTCCTGGTGAACGAGCATCTCCAATCAACCGAGTATGCAAACATCTTCGGAGGTGGTGATTGTATCTATTTTCAGCCACAACCTCTTGGCGGGTACTCCACTTCAACGTTTAGATCCCGGCGGATACTACCTGGTTATATATAATCTTGGAGGAGGAACAGGCATATTCTGAAAATGGTCATTGGTTTTCAGTGGCAGGCTCGCCTTCTGGGTCAAGGACGCCATTGATCGCAAATTCATCAGGACATTCCAGGCCTTGGAAAAAACACGTCCTGATTACCATCAAAACTCAGCTAGTCCTACTCGGCGAGGGGACTGATTATATTTTTCTGTACCAAGGACAGAATAATTTTCACCACAGATAACTTTTCAACTCATTGTATGGTATTTATATAAGGTAGCCTTAAGCAGGAAAATTTAATGTGTCTCCCGGATTGAACATATTCATCCACTGCGCGGAACAATGTCTGCGATGGCCCCGATGCATACCCTGATGATTCCCCTCACCACCATCACAACCATTTTCATTTCCTTTTGGACCGTCATTTAAAAAAAACAAAAAGGTAACTTAATCTTGTTTCTTTTTTACACAAAATATAACATTATTCATTTATTTTTACTGTTGACAGATGTCTTCAATCAACAAAGGGAAGAGAGAAAAAGGGAGAGAGAGATGAAGAAGAGTTACAAAACGGTGCTGGCCGCAGCTGTCGGAACAT
>CAMYLK010000276.1 GCA_947259225.1 uncultured Desulfobulbaceae bacterium
AGCGTGTTTCAATGGGGGGGGCAATATCCGGCTTGTTTTGCTTTCGAGCCAGCGTCGTCAAATGAATTTTCCAGCATTGCCAGGGCCGGATATCTCCGGTACAGACTTGGGGACAGCCGGAAAAACCAGGTTCGTGTATGGGGCAAAGTCCGGATTTAAGATCGCAGATAAGTTTTGCCGCTTTGATCAAGGCTTTTTCTTCAATTGAAATGGATGGATTCGTAAAAAATCCAAAACGCCGTTTGCACTGCACGGAAATACAATGCGTTATAACCTTTCCGCCGTCGGTGGCGAGGTTTTTTACGACACCGACAAATATTTCGCTTCATGATCCCTCTCCGCATATCATTTTGTTGGTTTGGATGCAAGAGTAGAGTCCAATTGTTGGGGTTAGGTTAGCATTTCAATATTTTTTCATACAATGTTTTTTAGCTTCTCTGAGGGAAAAAATATAATTGAGATCAAGGAGGGTATCTTGGGTGTAGATTAGACGCACTTCTTGATAGGGCCGGGCAAGAAAAGGGTCAGATGATGGAAAAATCCTTTACACTGTATCGACTTATCTGCAATACTGTCCGTAATGTGAAATGTAAATGATCTGATTATATTCTCAAGGACTTTCCGGGTCCTTGAAATGGTGTCGAGGAAGATATTATGCAGCCACTGCAGAACTTGACGTGGACCTTGCCTGAATCACTAGAGCTTTCCGACCTGCAGGTTGCCCTGGATGAACATTTTGATCTGAAGCCGGAGCCTGCCAAACAGTTCAGTCGCAGTTGGTATGATACCTTTGATTGGCGAATTTTCAGAAAGAAACGGTTGCTGATGCGGGAAGGAAGCCGCTGGAGTTTGCAGGGTTTCCAGGGGAAGCAACTGCACATTCTGACAACGCGTCGAAAAAGGTTATCTTATTCCTGGCAATTCCCCGATTCCCCCCTCAAGACTGCATTGCAGGACCTGCTCGATGTCCGTGCCCTGATAGAGCTGGGCGTTGAGAATATACAAACCAACACCATACGTATCCTCAACCGCGATAAGAAGATTGTCGTTTATTTGCAACTACAGGAGTCGACGAACCCAAAGAACGGACAACGGTTGGTGACCATTTCTCTGCAGGAGGTCCGCGGCTACCCCAAGAGATTTCAACAGGCGGCGGCTTTCCTCAATAAGTTCGGCCTCAAAGCATTGGACGGCCCGGCAGACACCTTACGTTGCATCGTACAGGGGCAAGGCAGGCAACCGCTTGATTACAGTTCCGGTTACAACGTTCCCCTCGATCCACACATGAGCAGCATTGAGGCTGTTGGCCATATTTACCGCTCGCTTATAGCAAATATTCAACGGAACGAGCATGGGGTTATAGACGATATCGACAGTGAATTTCTCCATGATTTGAGAGTGGCCGTCCGGCGAACCCGTTCCGCCCTGGCCTTGACAAAAGGGGTGCTTGCTTCTGATCTTTCAGATCATTTCAAGCAGGAATTTCGATATATTGGTCAAATTACCGGTCCGGTCCGGGATCTGGACGTCTACCTGCTCAGTGAGGCCGACTATAAGGTCAGGTTGCCTGATCGGCTTCAGGAAGGACTCCTTTATTTTTTTGAGGACCTTGCGGCCCGCCGTAAACAGGAGCAGCAAAAACTTGTTCGCGCAATGCACGGTCCCCGATATAAACAGATACTTGCCGACTGGGAAAAGGCCCTTGAATCCGAGGGGAAGAGTGTTGCCGGAAAAGACGGTGAAGTCCCTATCGGTACCTTGGCAGGAAAAATAATTCATAAGCGTTTTCGCCGGGTCTTGAATGACGGAAAACGCATCCATGAAGATACACCGGACAGCGAGTTGCATTGTTTGCGGATTGAGTGCAAGAAGCTTCGCTACAGCCTTGAGTTTTTCGCTTCGCTCTATAATGCAAAGCATATGAAAAAACTGATTGGCCAGTTAAAAAAACTGCAGGACAATCTCGGTGATTTTAATGACCTTTCCGTTCAACAGGAGATGTTGGCTGAATATTTATCACAGATCCGCCCAGGGAGCAAAAAGTCGCGAGAACTTGCCGCGTCCATTGG
>CAMYLK010000277.1 GCA_947259225.1 uncultured Desulfobulbaceae bacterium
CCCGCCCCGCCAGGTCCTTAAACGTCGGTCCGATCTTTCTTGAACCGTCAAGAGAATGGCAGCCCAGGCAGCGGTGCTTATCCAGCAGGGCCATTCCGGGGTGGGTTTCACCGGTATCCTCACCCTCCCGGAGCCATTCATTAAATTCGGCTTCCGGCAAGGCTTCAACTGTTGTTATCATTTCTGAATGGGCTATACCGCAATACTCAGCACAGAAAAGGTTATAGGAACCTGTTTCTTCAGCAACAAACCAGGCATATGTTTCCATCCCCGGCACACAGTCACGTTTAACCCTGAAAGCAGGCACGTAAAAGCTGTGCAGCACATCTTCGGCAATCAGTTTTACTTTGACCGGTTTGCCGACCGGCACATAGAGTTTGTCACTCGTTTTGCCGTTTTCATATGTAAAGAGCCATGACCACATGCGGGCGTTGGCCTGCACCGGCATCGCCCCATCCGGAACCCGCCTCAGAGAAAGATATCCTTCCCAGCCGAACCAGAACATCACCAGGACAATCAGGGTTGGAATGACTGTCCAGGTTATCTCGAGCCAGAGGTTGTGGTCCTTTTGTGATTCCGGCACCGGGCATCGCTTCCTGTTGTAGCGGATGACGAACCAGACCATCACCACGGCGATACCGATCAGCATTGCTATGCAGATGCCAAAGATAAAATAGAATACGGGATCAACCGCTTCGACTGTCGTAACTGTTAGCGGATTCACGCGAAAGCCCCCTTACCGGTAAAGAACATCCAAGAAAGTAAAGCCGATAAAAATTGCCAGTATCACCAGTGCCGTCATAAGGCATATCTTGAACAGCGGCTGCTCGTATTTCATATGCATAAAAAAGGCAATAACCAACCCCGATTTAAGTGAGGCAATGGTCAGCGCAACCCAGATATTGAGTGGTCCCAGATCAACCTGTGCGACAGCAACTGTGACCCCGGTCAGAATCAAAAGTACAATCCAGACGATGGCAAACAGTTTGTAGCTGACAATATGCCCTATGTTTTCAAAACGTTCACTCATGCTCATCCTTTATAAAATCAGATAGTATAACGGGAAGATGAATATCCATATCAGGTCAACAAGGTGCCAGTACAATCCACCATTCTCCAGTATCACCCAGTCATCAGCATTGACTCTCCCACGCCTGATCAGCATCATCACCCAGCCAAGAATTGCGGCTCCGATAATTACATGCAGTCCGTGCAGTCCGGTCGTGACATAATAGATCGAGAAGAAAATCGATTCTCCTGGTGGAATATCATGCATATGCGGTGAACCGGGATAGATGCCGTGGTGGATCTTGGCACTCCATTCGAAATACTTGTTGATCATGAAAATCGCTGCCGAGGCGATGGTACCGGCCAGCAATCCCAGGCAGAGAGATTTCTGGCCACGCCGCAGGGCCGTGATCGACATGGCGACAAAAAGAGAACTGGTCAGCAGCACAATGGTGTTCACTCCACCAAAGCGGACATCAAGTTGCTTACCGGCCGAAACGAACTCCTCCGGGTAGCGCTGCAGATAGACCGCATAGAGGATAAACAGCCCGCCAAACAGCATCACCTCGGTAAAAAGAAAAAACCACATACCGAGCTTGGCGCCAGTATAGTCCTTGTGCAGATGTTCACTCATAGGATTCCCGCCTTCTTGAAATCATACGGTCCGTGGGTGACCACCGGGTCCTCATCAAAGTTTTCCATCGGCGGCGGTGAAGGAACCTGCCACTCAAGGGTTGCGCCGCCCCACGGGTTAGCACCAACCGGATCGCCCTTGATAACGCCACGAAAAAGGTTCACAAACATCAGCAACAGCCCGAAACCAAGTATCCATGAACCGATGGTCGCCAGCATGTTGAGCCCTGCGAATTCCGGTAAATAATCGTAATATCGGCGCGGCATCCCCTGAATGCCAACGACCTTCATGCTCATATACAACACGTTGAAACCAACAAAAATGATTGCCCAGGCAATAGTGGCAATTTTTTTATTGTACATGCGGCCGTAGATCTTCGGCAGCCAGAAATGCATGGCTGCAAAAAATGCCAT
>CAMYLK010000278.1 GCA_947259225.1 uncultured Desulfobulbaceae bacterium
CAGTCGGATATCAATCAAGAATCAAAGAAAAATCAGATTGTTCCAAAAAGAGGCCTATGTATCAGTGGATTTTGCCGGTCGTGAGATCACTATCATTCGACGAGGCGAAGATCATGCCGGCGGTGTGATACCCGGAATGGATATTCGGCAGCTATCATTTTCTGAGGCCGATGCGCTCGAAGATGAACTGGCATCCTTCATAGAAACCGTCTGCGCCCGAAACACCCCGGTGGTTTCAGGCTATGCGGGGCGAAAAGCCCTGGAAGTCGCCCTGAGTATAATGGGTCAAATTAATGCGGCCATTGGGCGTCTCGGGACTTCTATCCCATCGTAGCGGCAATCATAAATGAGCACCTAACCCGCCAAGGTAACGGCGGACAAGAATAGGGAATCGTCCCACTCTATTTATTTATATAAAATTATAATAATACCAATATCTTAATTAATTTTATATCATTAAAAGATTTAGCTAATTTTCGTCATTATTCCGGCCTGCCAATTGGGGCATGACCCCTAAGTCCGCCCTAAAAGATCTAAACGAAGGTGATAGTGGGTAAAAATCAATTCTGTGTGGTAATTTTAGCCGGCGAGGCTTCCGGCGATCAGCACGGTGCCAAACTGGTATCGGCCATGCAAAAAAAATATCCGGCACTGTTTTTTTGCGGTATGGGCGGAGATGCTCTCAGGCAGGCCGGTGTGCGTATCGTGATGGAAGCCTCGGAACTGACGGTTGTGGGAATCACAGAAGTGTTTGCTAAAATTCCCGCCATCTTAAAGGGCATGGCAACGATTAAAAACCTGCTAAAAAGCTTAAGACCCGATATTCTGATCCTCATTGATTTTCCGGATTTTAACCTTCATATCGCCGCTTTTGCCAAGAAACTAAATATTCCAGTTTTGTACTATATCAGCCCGCAGATATGGGCATGGCGCCAGGGCCGGGTCAAACGGATCGGAAAACTCGTTGATCATATGGCGGTTATCCTGCCCTTTGAACAGCGATTCTACCAAGAGCACAATGTGCCGGTGACCTTCGTGGGCCATCCTTTGCTGGATACGAATCTGCCTGCAGCTGACCAGGTATTGAGCGCCGGCTCTAATGAGGTGAAGGTCATCGGCCTGGTACCTGGATCCCGTGACAACGAAATTATCCGTCACCTTCCCGTCATGCTGGATGCCGCCGCGATATTAAAAAAAAGATTAAAGCACCTGACATTTATCATCTCTCATGCCCCTTCTGTTGAACGAAAACGAATTCAGTCAGTCATTGAGGGACATTGTCTGCGAGCAGATATTGAAGTGATATCAGACGCTGTGGAAACGATCTTTGAACGTTGCGACGTTATCGTTGCAGCCTCCGGCACGGTGACGCTTCAGGCCGCGATCCATGGTACGCCCATGGTTATCATTTATAAGGTGTCTCCGGTCAGCTTCTGGCTAGGCAGGGCATTGGTCAGGGTGCCGAATATCGGGCTAGTCAATCTGGTAGCCGGCAAGCCGCTCGTGCCCGAACTGGTGCAGCATCAGGCCAGTGGCGAAAATATCGCATCTGCGCTGGAACAAATGCTGAAGGATACGAGCCAACTGAATCACCTCAAACAGCAATTATTTGCACTGCGGAATGTGCTGGGCGGCGGCGGAGCGTCGGAACGGGTGGCGGATCTTGCGCTGGAGATGCTTAAACGATGAAAAGAACAAAACTACCAAAATTAACCGGTCGGCAAAAGGAACTGTTGGCTTTAATCAAAGACCGTTGGGTCAAGCTGGCCGTGGCAGCCGGATGTTCTGCGGTGGTGGCAGGTATGACGGCTGCAACGGCTTACCTGGTCAAACCGGTTGTTGAAAATATATTTGAACAAAAAGACTCCCGGATGCTGATAGTGATTCCGTTTGTCGTCATCGCAGTTTTTTTGGTGAAAGGTTTGGCGGCATATGGATCGGTCTATTTATTAAATTATGTGGGCCAGGACATTATCATGGGGTTGAGAAATCGCCTCTACAATCACATGCAGCATCTGCCACTGGCCTTTTTTCAACGG
>CAMYLK010000279.1 GCA_947259225.1 uncultured Desulfobulbaceae bacterium
GAAGCGCCGTCGTGCCAGATGAGCAGCCCGAGTGGCTGAGTTTCCGCGTCTGGCTTGAAGCCGGACAGACGCCTCGATTCATTTTCCCCAATGGCCCCTACGAATCGCGGGCTTCGGTGATCGAGGTTAACAAGCGATACAAGGATGAATTTAAGAATCCAAAGGACGGTGTCAGCCGTGCTTCTCTCCTTCGCGAGGGAGCGCTGCCTCATCTCAAGATCGGAGAAATCAAGATCCGGGGACCGGTCGAGGAAGCTGGCGGAGGAAAAGAAGAACAGGCCGTTTTTGGACGTGAGGGGTTTCAGGAAGATCGTGCACATGAGCAACTTTTTGCCTTTGGCCAAAGAGCTTACCGACGTCCCCTCGATGAATCCGATCGCATGCGGATTGAGGCCATCTATCAAAAACGTTTGTCCGAAATGGCCACGCCGCGGCAGGCCGCCTTGGATACGCTGAAGATGATTCTTTGCTCGCCGTCTTTTCTCTACCTGAGCGAAATCACTCCCGAGAATGAAAGCGAGCTACGGCCGTTCGATCTTGCCTCGCGACTTTCCTATGCACTTTGGGCGGCGCCACCGGACGATATTCTCTTCGCCGCGGCCCAGTCCGGCCGCTTGACCGAGCCGGACGAATTGAAAAAGCAGATTAGCCGTCTGCTCGGCGATGAACGTTCGGGCGAATTCGTCAACGGTTTTCTCGATAGCTGGCTGAACCTGCGAGACATTGGCAATTTGCCTCCGCCCCGCAAAGCCGCGCCTGAGTACTACGCCGAGAATTTGCCAGAATCGATGAAGCAGGAAGCACGCCGCTTTTTTCGGAATCTCCTTGAGGAGAACGGATCGGTGACAGACTTTCTGGACGCCGACTACACCTTTGTCGACAAGAAATTGGCCAAGCTCTACCGGTTGCCCGAGCAAGACACACTCCGCCTTGCGAACGGCTTTCAACGTGTCAGTCTGGCTGAGAACGAGCAGCGCGGCGGATTGCTGGGAATGGCCGGCGTGTTGACCGTCAGCGCCAATGGCGTTGACACATCACCGGTGACGCGCGGTGTTTGGGTTCTCGAAAACATCCTTGGTATCACTCCTCCCCCGCCACCTGACGAGGTACCCGCGATCGACGCCGATGTGAGCGAGGCGAAGACGATCCGTGAAAAGTTGGCAATGCACAGCGAGGACAAGACGTGCATTGTGTGCCATCGAAACATTGATCCGCTCGGTTTTGCGCTCGAAACGTTTGATCCGATCGGTCGTTGGCGAGCGAAATACCCAAAGCCCAAGGGAAAGGGCCCCGCGGCCAAGGTTGATCCTTCAGGAAAACTGCCGTCAGGGGAAACGTACCAAGACTTCCCCGGCTTTAAAGAAGTGCTTTTGGAAAGTCGTCGCGATCTTTTTGCTCGCAATCTGATCGAAAAACTTCTCGCGTACGCGACGGGACGACACATGGAGCGGATCGATCAATACGAGATCGATGATATTCTGGACCGCGTTAACGCCGATGATTACGGACTGCAAACCATGGTTGTCGAGGCTCTGACCAGCGAGATATTTCGATCGCGGTAAACCACTTAGCCCGAGACACCATCGGCAGGTTGGATCCTCGGTGATTCGGCGTCTATTTCATAATCCACGACTTTGGGATTTGAGACGTTTTGGAAAAGCGTTCGGCCCACCCAACGTCTCATCGTTTCTCTGGTATCCACCTCATCACCGTGTCACAACTTCTCAGTCGCAGACATCCAGGATCCACGAAACATGAAAAAACACGAATGGCGTGAGACAACCGAGGAAGGCGAGACCCGTCTGGTCAGCGCCTCGCGACACGGCGGCAAGTGGCAGCTCCGGTCGCGACTCAAGTCGGAGGCGGAATGGACCAAGTTTCCGGTCATTCCGCTCGATGATCTCGAAACCCTACGCGAAATTCTCGAGAACAAGTATCGCCGCAATCGCATTCCTGAAGATCACGTCACGGAGGTCGACGCACTGATCGAGGCCGTCAAACGCCGAGGGTAGGTTCGTACAACACGGAAACCATGTT
>CAMYLK010000280.1 GCA_947259225.1 uncultured Desulfobulbaceae bacterium
CAGTTGCAGATCAGGTCGAAGTCTATTGCAGAAACATTCCTGGCTATCGCCTCAAGAGCAGGAAAGTTTGCATGAATATCACTGAGTAGTAGAATTTTCATCTTTTAATTGATGCATATGATGCATATGCATCTAGCCGTTGTTTTTAGGTGTGACCTTTAACTACCTTTTCTTGTCCATGTGAATATGAGACGAATCTGCGGGCAAAATGATGGTCCTTCATCAAGCCGATCCCTCACATGGGAACATAGGCAAAGCCTTTGTTCTGGTAGCCTATCATTGAGATGTAACCATTTTTTACTACGGTGAGTTCCGGAAGGAATTTTTTTGTGTCTATTTCGAATAATTCGGCGCTCAGGCCGCATTGTTCAAGTCGTATGCCCAGTTTAACAAAGTCTTTCAGCCGGTTTTCAATTTTTTCTTTTGCAGGAAGATCCTCTTCATAGACGTATTCATCTCCTTTGGTGACAAAATAACTTGTATGGCTGCGAAAGCCTATGACAAATGTTGTCGTTATGCCTTTTTCAGCCATCTGTTTATGGATGTCATGTATCCATCCGAGTTGTTTCTCAAGTTTAGTTATTTTATCTACCTTGATGTCAAAATAGGCTTTCATGACAGTAAGGTTTTCAATTGCCCCTAAGTCGTCCTGTTTTTCGGATGAGGCAATATGCGGATACAGGAATGTGGAAAAACAGAAGGTTAAGAGAATGATTAAGATGTTGCGAAACATATTGCACCTCCTCGCTGTTAGTCAATCATCGCGTATAAATAGAGCGAGCCGAAGCATCTGGACCGTCTTCAGCAAAAGGTATAGGTATGGTCGCCCCTTGTATTGTATGCGAAACAGTATAATCACTGCCCGGCGTATTACAATATAGGGAGGCTGGCCAGGTTTTTGTCGCCAATGTGTGCCTCAGGGGTGTCAAATGATATGAAACGACCTGAGTGTACTAGAGTGCCACGTCAACGCTGCTCTGACGCCTCTCGGAGTCTACGCTACCTGCTTGCCCATTTTCGCGCCTGTGTTGTTACGACTGATTCACATAGTTCACTATGCTTCCCAAGTCGTGCCGAACAGGCACAAAAAATCCCGGCGCAATATTGCGCCATTTCATCGTTGACGTGACACTAGCCAATATTGTTGACAGGTCTCGGATTAATCTTATGGTAATTCAATAGATAGGTTGGCAATGGGAGGAAGTATGGCTAATATGAAGAATTCAAAATTACTAGTTGTTGGTACCATTGCCGCATACTGTCTGATTGGTATTGAGATCATAATTATGATCTCGCCATTTGCCGTCTATTTTTATTCCGTGTACGGTCCTGTTCTGCAGTTTTTCGCCGACTCTCCCTACCTGAGTTGGACCACAGAGTTTTTTCTTCCCCACATGGTCTTTACCCGTGATCCGGTCATTGTAGGGATCTCCTATTTTCAGGTTTTATTGGTCATGGGCCTGCTGCTTTTTTTTGCCGCTGCTATTCCGCTCTATTATGGGCGATTTACCAATAAAGGCGTGGTACAGTTCAGTTTTTATTCAAGAATCAGGCATCCGCAATACCTCTTTCTTGCGATCTCCGGTTTTGGTCTTCTTCTCTATTGGCCACGTTTTATTATCCTTATCATGTATGTAACCATGCTTTTTGTTTACTATCTCCTTGCCCGCAATGAAGAGTGGCGGATGAAACAGGAAGTGCCGGGGATGTATGAGAAGTATATGGAAAACACCTCGATGTTTATTCCCGGCCAGCCTGGCGGGGTAATATATAATGCCTTGTTTGGCTGGGTTCCAAACAAGGCTTTGGGACTTCTATTCACATATGTTTTGACCCTTGTGCTCTCTGTCTCCGTTGCCATGGGAATAAGAGGCTACACCGTAAGCAGGTTACCGGTGGTGCCTACTGATCAGATCACTTTACTGCCTGTATTTCCCCGTCCAGCCGATGAGGTGACAGAATTGTATCAGGCGGTGATTTCTTCCGGGAAATTTCAGAACGTCATAGCTCAAGGGGAACAGGCTAACCT
>CAMYLK010000281.1 GCA_947259225.1 uncultured Desulfobulbaceae bacterium
TTAAGGTCCTCATTTATAAACTTGTGATCGTATGATTCATGGGTCACCATGATATCTTCGTGATGAACACTGTTGGGGATTATTCTGTAGGAGCAGTCTCCTTCAATGAATTTGGTGTCGAATGGTTTATCAGTTTTTAAGTGAAGTCCCCCTGTGGTAACCAATGCAAGGGTGCATTCATTCAGGGGCTTAGTAAGGGGAGATATGGGCGTATCATGCATAACAGTGAATTCAAACGGTGGGTATTTCTTTCGTATATAGTTTTTTGCATTTTCAAGGATGTCAGACATGGCAGCTCCTTACCATAAGATGTTTTTTAGTTAGTCCAAATACTATTCGGGTGATTATATAACAAATCAGGAAGGTCAGGAAATATCCGACGGTTAATTGTACACCAAAGAGAGAAAAGGGGAGGACAAATTCAACATCGTGAAATCGATACTTCATCCACCCGAGGGCGATAAAGAGCGGCCAGAGAGAAGCAGCGGAAAGGTTGATCTGTGAGAAGAAACTTTGTCCGAATGCATCATTGGCAATGCTGTTGCAGGCCTTATATGCGTCTTTATCTCCAGCCTGTAATGCCTGTAAGGAGAGGTGCTGGAAGTGTTTGATATCATTATTGTCTCGACTGATTTTGCTTTTATTAGTTCTGAAGGCGATTGAAATTGACAATTCACCGATAATGACACTTGCTGCTGATAATATAATCAATCCGATAGAATACCCGATTAAAGGCTCGTCGGGTAACCTGACAAATGGCATTAAAAATGAATCGATAACACTATAAATATAAGAAATAATATTCATCTAGAAAACTTCCTTTCACATTAAAAGGGCGGCACAATACTATATCCCAGAAAACCTTTTGACGTGTACCTGATACCGACATACATGGCCAGGATAACAAATATACGCTTCAGCCAGATGTCAGGAATATATTTTGAAGTACGCGGTCCTACCATGGAGCCGATAAATATACCGAACAGTTCAACACCGATAAGTGGCCAGTAAACCACAACCCCTTTGAGCACCATGTAAGAGAAGACGCTTACTATCATGCCGACAAGAACGGTTAATGCTGATGTGCCTGCAACGAGAAACATGGGAAGACCAGCAATGCTCGTTAAAAAGGGAACAAAGAGAAAGCCCCCGCCGATTCCAAGAAAAGAGGCCAGAGCTGCAATAAAAAAACCGCCGATAACCGGTATGACAGGTTTGAAGCTGAACTCTACACCATAGAAGGTGAATTTCACGAGAGAGATGCTCCACTGCACTATTTTCACTCCATGTAAGGTTTCATCGACATCTTCATTATTTTTTAATTTAATATGGGCTTCTTCAAATGCCTTTGCAGCTGCTTTGGCTTTTCTCTTTTTTGATTGTCCCCGCGCGGTTGTTTCGTAAAAAAGAAACCCGCCGATGACGAAGACGCACAGACCGAAATATCCGATGTAGGCGCTCAGTTTAATTTTGCCTGCAGTAAGAATCGGGACAAGTATGCTGCCTGTTACTGAACCAAGGGCAAGTGCGATTCCCAGCGGCAGGACAAGCCTGCCCATCTTGTAATAATTAATAGATGAAATAAGCGCGCTGAGTCCGACCATCCACTGGTTTGATACCCTGATGCTGTCGGTCAGCAGTTTATTTAAAACAAGGTTCGTATTTTTGAAACTTTTCGCATAATCACCCAAACCGAATATTGTTATATGTCCAACGCCGGCCATTATGCCGCCAAAAGCGCCAACTGTGGAGAATATCCATCCGACCCAGATTGACCACAAAAAAGCAGAGATGATGTTGACATCCGGAGCGCCGGGGATACCAAGGAATCCCTTTTGCGCGTTCGGATCAATCATCCCTTTTTCAATGCCCTGAGGTGTTTGAGCTATCGCATCAGCCAGGGTTTCTGCAGAGGAAAGAGACGGACACAATGTAAGCGCCAGAAAAAGAATGCATGAAAATAACAGGGCTGATAATGCGGATCCTCTTTTCATTTCAGGAATTATAAGCAATCCTTTCCTCT
>CAMYLK010000282.1 GCA_947259225.1 uncultured Desulfobulbaceae bacterium
GTTCCTTTCTGCATCACAGGGTTATTCTATTTTCGCCTGAGCTCTGTTCCGCAGAATGTGTTTGCTGTTTTTTTCGTTATCTCAGTGACCTTAACCTTCATTTATGACCTGTACCTGCTTTCCCGGGCACAAATTGAAAATGTCACGCAATTATCCAGGCCTATAGGTGTTACCTCTGTTGTTTCGGCTGTTACGTATCTCCTGGTACAGCACATTGAATTTGTTCCTCTTTGGAACCCCCTCTACTAAGGACGATACCATTGCCTGTGGAAATAATTGAACCGGGAAATAAAAAGGACTTCTGGCAGGATTTCTATGGCGTACCGGAAAGGGTTTATGCAGGAGATCCCCTCTACCTGAAAACATCCATTGACTCTGTTCGAAGCGGTGTGGAACGTCCTGAATTTACCAATTCGCAGTTACCTCTTCTCGCATTGGTTGACGGAATACCGGTATCGAGGATTATTGCCAGGGCATCGCAAAACTTTATCGACGGCAAACCGGGCAAGATAGGCCTGTTCAGCTATTTTGAGTCCGGCAACGACCCTGCAGCTGTCAAGGAACTTTTTAACCACGCGTGCAGATGGCTGCGGCATCGGGGGGTTGGTCGGATTTTCGGGCCGATGGATGGTGATACCTGGCATAAATACAGGGTGAACGTCGGCCCCTTTCAGCATAAGCCATTCCTTATGGAACCGTATAATCCGGAATATTACGCTTCCCTGTGGGAGGAGTACGGATTCAGGGTCTTTGCCCGTTATTATTCAAAACGGGTAGATGAGGTTCGACAGATCCTGCCCGGATTTATCCGGTATTACAACCGGTCTCTGAAAAACGGATTCACGTATCGCCATTTTCGCCTGGCTGATTTTGATAATGAACTGAATATTCTCTACGACCTGTCATGCCGGATTTTTTCGCAAAATCCTTTCTATACAGAGATATCACGGGAAGAATTCAAGTCCCTGTACGCGGATGCACAATCAATTATTGTTGAGGACCTGATATGGTTCTGCCAGGACCGGCAGGGACTCTACTGCGGCTTTGTATTCGCCCTCCCCGACTATTTTGATGCCGTGCTATCAATGGGCGCAAGCAGGAACCTCTGGGCCAGGTTGAAATTTTTGCTGAAGCGGAAAAGAGCGGACACACTGAATCTCAAAACACTTGGCACACTGCCTGAGTACCGTGGAAAAGGATTGGGGCCTGCCCTGATGTATAAGGCCTATGAGCGGGGATGTGAAATGGGCCTGAACAGTGCCAACCTCTGCCTGATTCACGAGGACAATGTTTCCGGCCGCCTGGACGGAAACAAAGGGGAACTGCTGAGAAACTACAACCTCTATACCTGTGAAGTTTAAATGGACCCTGCATTGAAACCGGACCACAGCACAAACGTTATTCAGCTTCTGCAAAAGGCTGTTGCTGCAAACCCGGATCGGCCTGCTCTTGTCATGCAGCACGGGGGAAAAGAAGAATCCATAACCTTTAATGAACTCTGGGACAAAGCAGACAGTTTTTCCGTCGCTTTAAAAAATAACGGCCTCAGGCCCGGTGACCGGGTTATCATCATGGTCCCCATGTCTATACGGCTTTACATAGCCATGCTTGGAGTCATGAAAATGGGCGGCGTGGCTGTTTTTGTTGATCCCTGGGTCACAGCCCGGCAGATTGCCGCATTCTGTGCATTTGCGGAACCCCGAGCCTATGTAGGGATACCGAAAAGCCATCTCCTCCGTTTCATGGAATCTTCACTGCTTCGCATCCCGGTTACGATTAATCTCGGCAGAACATTCCTGGGAATTCCTGCACAACATAGTTTTTCTTCTCTGCTTGAGAACTATGAAGGTGATGGTGAAATCTTTGCTGCGAAGGAGTCTGACCCTGCTTTAATTACTTTTACCAGCGGCTCCAGCGGCATACCCAAAGGAGCAAACAGGACCCATGGATTTCTTTCGGCCCAGCATAGCGCCCTTGAACACGAATTCCCCTACAGACCCGATGATATTGATATGCCGATGT
>CAMYLK010000283.1 GCA_947259225.1 uncultured Desulfobulbaceae bacterium
TATTCGTATCGACGGTCATGATTCGATTCCCCCTCACGCTTTTCTTACGCTAAACCTGCCAATAATGAGCACAAGCCAATGCGCTCTGTTACCCCCGTTTTGACTTGAGCACGTTGATGAGCGCAACAAGTATGCCTCCGATGGTCGTTATGATTGCAGCAAGTACAATCGGATTTCCCCAATGGCTTTTATCTATTTTCTCCGATTCAGCCGACGACTTCTCAACTGTTTCTTGTTCAGGTGGTTGAGGGTGTCGCTTCTCTCTGTCCCGAGAAGAATGCCGCAAAAACTCCTCAAGACTGCCTCTTTCTGTATGTAACTCTTCAAATTCCCGTTCTAAAACTCGTCGCTCGCCTGGGGGTAAGTCCTCCCCAAGAATGTGCTCAAGTTGTATTATACGCCGGTCAATTTCTTGTATCCGTTGTTCTTGTTCTATCTGGGCCGATGAAAAAAAAGGAAAAAAGGTGGCAACAAACAGGATGACCCAAAAAACAGGTGAGCAAGTCATAACGTTCTCCTGTTGAAGTGGTGAGAGATCTTTTTGCCGATCAAGTGACCAAGAGGCAGCGTGAAAGGAAAATCAAGTGGTTAGCTCCTTTTCTTCCCTAAGAGCTCAGACGAGATAACACCTGGAATGCCTCTATCAATCAACCAAAGAACTACCATATAAGCACAGACTCTTCAATAATAACTACTGCCGGAGAGGATCGCAGTTTCCCAAGAGGTTTTGATCCATCCGCGTACAGCAAAAGAGACACCCGTAATAAAAATTTATAACAAGAAGATTGAGATTAACCGTGAGTAATCACGCTCTCTCACCGCCAATAATGATAAGGCTACCTTGAAAAATTGTATTTTCGCCCAACCTCCCGGAGTCTCACAAGTTCGCTTACCTCGTTATGCTCAAAATTTTATCCTGGGAATATCCTGCCTGTGGTAAAAATATTCGCATGCCTTGACTTCGAACGAAAACCCTAATTATTCAAGGCACCCATAAGTTATCTCTGTTCAGCTGTGGGGGGAGGGAGGTATCTCTTGATTGAAATCATAAATGGCTGTCAAAAATTGATATGACGACCTTTTTTCTTTCAAATTTCCGGGTAAGTAAATGATGCAGAAGCTGGACTCCTTTTTAACTGGTACCGGCAATTCTGCCTTCAAGCTGAGCTTTGATTGTAATCAGAAGACAGTTCAGTACCAATTTGCCCTCCTGCACCGGTGATAAGGTTTTTTTTTCCATGAGTTTCTTATATCACAGAAAAAAGAATTAATCGTAAAATTGTCGGTGTAGTAGAAAGCCTCGCCACAAACAGCGGCAAGGTTATAATTGATTGTATTTCCCTACAGTGCAAACGGCCATTTTGGAAGACAAAAAAAATCCGGTGACACCATTGAGTCACCGGATTTTCCATTTCTATCTTTTTCTTTTATCCGGAGGTTGAATTCCGATAGAGGAAACCTGAACCTGCTTGCAACTACATGCCGACAATCGCGCCAAACCAGGATTGCACCAAAGAGATGGGGCCACCGGCGACAATTAACCCACCAACTATGCTTGCAAAGGACCAAAATCCGACAACGGCGCCGGCACCAACCATGGTGGCTACTGCTCCTCTGGAAATTTCAGTCTGGGCAGAAACTGCTGTTTGGGTATTGGCTCGGGTCTTGGCTGTGGTATTGGTTGTTGCAGTCATGGTCTTTCCTCCTGAACATTCCTTATGAAATTGAAGCGGCAAGGCTTCTCACGTTTCCATCTTATTGCCTATTTGCTTTCTATATTGCCACTTCCGTGCCAAAAACAAAAACGTTGTAATATCAGTATGTAACTAAAACACCACTTCAACAGCCATGCCGGAATGACATGAAATATTGTCAAAATGGCACGTTCAGATACGCTAAATTTGGCCATATCCTTAAAGAATAACCCCTTCTGGCTACGCTTTGCCCGTCACACAATAGACCCGATACAATAGATTATCAGGCAACCCACGCCCTTGACTGGTATCATTTAAGCTATT
>CAMYLK010000284.1 GCA_947259225.1 uncultured Desulfobulbaceae bacterium
ACCGATGATTCCTTATAGTTTTCATCTTTGGTTGATTTGATGACCGCTCCTGGATTCGACTATACACTGTTGGCTAAGGAAGAATTCACTTCTGCTTCCATCAGAGAGCTTTGGGCTATATAACATAAGGCTCCACGAGTTTCCTCAGTATTTAAAAAGGATGGGGTGCAAACAGTATGAAAAGCTTACCATTTGTTACTACAATACTCTGGATTACCACACTTGTCGGTTACCAGTTCCTGCCCAGTGTGTTTAGGCAGGAATATTTTCAGTACCCGCTCATTCTCTTACTGTCCATCCTGCTCCCGGCCTGCTTCTGGATGGTCGCAAACGGGAAGAAAAAATATTTTTCATTATTTTTTGTAGCGATGTTCCTCTTTAATATCTCGTTTTTTGTCTTTGCATTAAAGACAAACTACGCTGTTAAGAGCACACTCTCCAGCCAATTACAGGCGGGTATGAACCCGAAATTGGCCGAGTTACTGGTAACAGAGGCCAGTGTTGAAAAAAGAAAGGTCATCGCCCGGATTATTTACCAGCGACACGCAATAGCATTACCGTATAAGAACGAGCAGGAAGGCTATACCCTGTATTCCCCGAACAAAGAGGACTTGAATAACCATCTTGAAAATCGCATCAGGCTGGCGGATCTAACCATGCAGGACAGAGAGCTTTCCTTTAATCTTATTACAACAGGCTTCCTGCTTACGGTGCATGTTTTCCTTTTTTTCACCTTGGTTATCTTCTTGATACTCTATGATAAAAAGAAGCCTGTTATTGTACCATAGATGTATTGTGATTTCCTGTTGGCAATGCCCTGTACGGCAAAAGCGTTGCCAGGTGACTCGGAAGAAAGGAGCCGGGTATTTGGTGCGACAATGGATAAAGGACGGAGCAGTTCACGAAGAGAACTGTTATTCCAGGTTCAGAATCCAGAGGACTCTATAATTGGGTATGCTGGCTCTGTTTTGAATTGAACCTTGTCCGCACGCGGCTAATCCCTCTGTAACGGCGGCGAATCGGGCGGCTGCCAGTTATTCTGCAGTTCAACCAGCTTTGCGTATTTATAGAAGGTCCCTTCAAAGTTGCCGACGGCAATAACCACCCCCGGCCAACCATCAAGAATACCTTTCTTTAAGATGTACATATGAAAAAAGGACCAGCAGCCCCTTAAAAGGGCGGTAAGCATTGTGGCTTTGCGGCCCCGTTGCTGGAGTTTTTTTGCGCCCAGTGAGGAATACTTGTTGGCCTTGTGTGCTACTTCTTCAAGGTTTTTATAGGGAAATTGCCAGATGGGCTTTTGCAGGTAGCCGACCGGTTTGTCGGAGATGATCTTGTACTCTTCATGTACCGGGTCGTCGTTTTTAAAATCCAGCGTGCCCTTCTTAAAGAGCTGCGGTTGCCGGTAATCCGGATAGAAACCGGAATGCTTGATCCAGCGGCCCATAAAGAAATTTCGACGGGGAATATAGTAGGCATCCACAGCGTCCGTAAGTTCAACGGTTGCCTCGATTTCATCTCTGGCCTCGGGAGTGCAGCGTTCATCGGCATCCAGGGAAAAGATCCATTCGTGGCTGCAGGCGGCCATGGCTCGGTTTCGCAGATCGCCAAACCCTTTGAAATCGACCTGGACAACCTTGGCGCCTAATTCCTCGGCAATGGCTGCGGTGTCGTCCTGGCTGTAAGAATCGGCGAGGATGATTTCATCGGCCCACAGCACTGAGTTGATGGCGGAACGGATTTTCTCAGCCTCGTTGTAGGCAATGATGTAGACGGAAATTTTTTGTGTTCTCATGCCCGACGAACAACCTGGGGCTTGCTTCTGCCGCCGCTGGCGAGTTGGACCACTATCCGATCTGTTTTCTGCAGGCGTACGGTTAGGGTTTTGAAGAGATGTCTCGAGACTTCCGGGTATTTTTCGATTAGCTCACTCAGTTTATCGCCTGGGTAGCGTTTGACGGTACAGCGACCGGAGGAAAGTATGGACGAGGAACGGGCCTCATCGAGAATGGCT
>CAMYLK010000285.1 GCA_947259225.1 uncultured Desulfobulbaceae bacterium
CCAGGTGGTGAGTATGGCCTGAAAGGGCTCCACCCTGGAACGGAGAAAATGATCCGTTGCCTGGTAATATAAGCGATGACCCTTTTTACCGTTATCGAGCTGCTTGATGATTGCAAGATCCGCGATGGTCGGTATGACTTCATCGTTACGTTTATCCTGTTTGTCCCCTAGATGGAGGGCAAGATCCCGCTGTCGCATGGACCTTGTATTTGACAACATTCTATCTGTCCAGAAGGAACGGGTAGCGTTTTCATCTCTGTGTTCCGATCGTGTCGACATTTCACCTTGTTGCTTGTGCGAGGATGAGCTGGAGGACATGGAATCCTTTTCACCTTAGATTTCTACCGGCAAAGGGCGTATTAAAAAAAATCTTGGCCAGTGTTCTTCGCTCTACTGGTCGATGATACTTAATTTTCGGAGTTGTTCATACAGTTGACGCTCTTTTTTGGAGAGTTCTTGAGGCACATGCAACTGAATGCGGATATTGATATCGCCACGGCCATTGCCACGAAAACGAGGCAACCCTTTGCCTTTAAGCCGAAGGATCTCATCGGGTTGGCTGCCGGGTGGAATTTTCACTTTCAGCTTTCCATCAAGACTTGGAAAGGTTCTGGTGGTCCCAAGAACTGCGTCGACAACATCAATCGTCTCTGCCCTCCACAAATCTGGACCACGACGCTGAAACCTGGAATCAGGATGGGTGTACACGACAACATGCAAATCACCCGGTGGGATATCCGGTCCGTCGCCTGGTAAACCGTGCCCTGCTACTCGCAGAACCATCCCTTCCTCAATCCCAGGTGGAATAGTCACCTTGATAGTTTCTTCCTTCTCCACCTGACCATAGCCGCCACAGGTAGGACAGGGATCGGTTACTTCCGTACCTTTCCCATGACAGTGCTGACAGACATTGACCTGCTGCACCTTGATATGCTGTTCCCGTTTTGACTCGTCACGGGTTGTCACTATTCTGCCGCTACCGTTACAATGCCTGCACAACGAGGGCGCGGTGCCCGATTTGGTTCCATATCCATGACAGGTGGCGCAGGACACGGGATGACTCACCCTCACCTCCTCCCTGCCGCCGTCATTCACCAACTCCAAGGGGATTTCAACCTGGACTCTGAGGTCCTGCCCATGCAGAGGTCGGGTGGTCCTTCGGCCAAACATGCGATCAAAAATACTGCCGCCGCCGAAACCAAAGCCCATATCCCCGAAGATGTTGCCGAGATCAAGGCCACCGAAGAGGTCATCAGAGGTATAATGAGCAACTCCTTCCATACCGCCCATGTCATATTGTGCCCGTTTTGTCGGGTCTTTTAATATGGCATAGGCGGTCGCAATTTCCTTGAAGCGTTCTTCTGCTTCCGGTGACTTATTGCGGTCGGGGTGCCATTCCATTGCCAGTTTATGATAGGCCTTCTTAATGGCTTGCCCATCTGCATCGCGAGGAACGCCCAGGACTTCATAATAATCTCTCTTCTGTGCAGGCATGGTCGCAGCTTATTGTTGGATTGTCTCTTTTGCGGGTTTTGACTGAACTCCTTCCTGGTAAGCTGGTAGAAAAATCATGGCACCCCGGGCCGGAGCAATCATGCAATGCCCCAACCCGGAATCATAGTTTTTGCAGACCTGATGGGTCATTACCAATTAAATATGGTCAACAAGGAGAATGGCGTATAACAACGGAAAGTTGGACAAAACCAGTAAAAAACCAAGAGAGGCTTCAGCTAGAGTCTACCTTGAATCCCTGACCAAATTCCGTACGATACAAACCTTTCTTACCTCACCCAGGCAACACGAATCGTTTTTTCACCGTCACCATAGTTGAAAGAAAGGTCGCCCTGGTAGGCTCGGGAGATTGCTTCACCAATTCGACGAGCAGTGTGAATGCCGGTGGTGGTTATCAGGGTATACGCATCCTCATCGGTAATGTCCATGATCCTTTCCAGGGGACGCTCACCTTTTTCCTGCTTTTCTTCATTATAGATGAGATTAAGCATCTCATCTT
>CAMYLK010000286.1 GCA_947259225.1 uncultured Desulfobulbaceae bacterium
ATTATACTGCTCAACTTATTTTGAATCTTAATTATTGAGAAAACCATTGATTACAAGTCTACTTTCGATTTTGAGCTGAAAATGAATAACTGGCTCCCCTAACAGAAGGTTTATTACGATGAACTGAACCGCTTCGCGGAATACTTTACCCTGTCCCACTTCATTTCAATCATTCCCATTTAAGCTATTTGACCGCTTAAAAATATTTTTCTATCCCCTCCCTCTCTTTGGTAGAGAAGAAGATACAACATTATTCTTATTCAACTTTTACCAAGGAGGTCATCATGAGCAGTTTTATCAGAGAGAAGTTCACCCAGCACATGGAGCTGCATGGTCTCGCGAAAGAGACGCAGCGTGGCTACATAAGCGGGGTCAGGTGTCTGGCCAGGCACTATAATCAGACCCCCGAGACATTAACCAACGAGCAGGTACGAGCTTATTTCCGTCATCTTTTACTGGAGCGTAAGCTAAAATGGGGATCATGCAAAACATACCTGTCAGGCATTACCTACTTTTACAGGCATATCTGTAACCGTGAAGTTGATGATCGTTTCGGTTTGCCGCCACGTCCGCGGGGGAGAAAGTTGCCTTCAGTTCTCAGTATGGAAGAAGTACAAACGCTTTTCTCCTGCGTCGACAACCTGAAGCACCGGGTTCTGCTTAAAACCATTTACAGCGCAGGCCTTCGGGTTGGTGAAGTTATCCGTCTTAAACCCGAACATATCGAAAGCGATCCTTCACGCATGGTCATCCGGGTTGAGCAGGGCAAGGGAAGAAAGGACCGCTATACACTTCTGTCCGCCCAGCTTCTTGAAGAGCTCAGGGAGTATTGGCGTACCTATTCGCCAGGGCCCTGGCTGTTCCCCGGCCAGAACCCTCATACTCATATTACCAGCACTGCTGTATGGTCGGTTATGGCTGAAGCAAAAAAAAAGCTGGCATAACCAGGGAGTGCAGCCTTCATACCCTCCGGCATAGCTTCGCCACCCATCTTTTGTACCAGGGATACGATCTCTACACCATTAGCCAGCTTCTCGGCCATACATCCATAAACACCACGACCATCTATCTTCACATTGTCCCGTCCAGGTATGTTGATCTGCAAAGTCCTCTTGATTTTCTCGAACAGGAAAAGGAGGAGGCGTGATGACAGGAGATACAAACAACAAACAACCGGAGGTGGCAGATATTTTTCGACAGTATGGACCGGAATACAGGCGACGCACCTCTCTTTCGTGCGAACAACGGAAAACAATGCGACATATCGAGATATGCAGAACAGCAGAGCTTGGCGGACATGTCGAGATCTGCAACCAGTGCGGTTTTGAACACAACGCCTATAACTCCTGCCGGGACAGACACTGCCCAAAATGCCAGACGCTTGTCAAAGAGCAATGGCTCAATGACAGGAAAGCGGAACTGCTGCCGTGTCCATATTTCCATAACGTCTTTACACTGCCGCATGAGCTCAACCCTCTTATCATGGTCAATAAGAAAACTCTGCTGGCAATGCTGTTTGCAGCTGCCAAGGAAACACTGCACGTCTTTGCCCGTGATCCACAGTGGCGGCTCGTTGGTCAACCTGGCTTCATCTCCGTGCTCCACACATGGAATCAGAAACTGCTGGACCACTTCCACCTGCACTGCATCATCCCGGCAGGAGTGCTTTCATTTGACAAAAAACAGTGGATCAGTGCCAGGAAAAAATATCTCTTCAAAGTCGAATCGCTGGCCAAAGAGTTTCAAAAACGATACCTGCGTCAACTTCAAAACGCCTATGCACAGGAACAATTATGTTTTCATGGCAGGGCTTCGGCTTTTGCCGACAGTCAGAATTTTACCCAGTTGATCCAGACACTCCACAATACCAAGTGGATCACCTATTCCAAACAACCCTTTGGCGGACCGGAACAGGTGCTCGAGTATCTTGGCCGCTATACGCACCGGGTAGCAATTACCAATAATCGAATTGTCTCGGTACAGGGCGGTGAAGTCACGTTCACTTACAG
>CAMYLK010000287.1 GCA_947259225.1 uncultured Desulfobulbaceae bacterium
AACAATCTTCTTGAAGCCATGGACCAGAAACCCCTGAGCAAAAACTATGACGGTTACACCGCCTGCCCCATCCCGACTGGTAACGGTAAATTAATGCTTGCGGAATTTGACCATACAAACACTCTGAAGCCCACCTTCCCTCTTGATCCGACAAAGGAGCGAACCAGCATGTGGTTGCTGGTTCGATATGCGCTGCCCTGGTTCTACTGGAACAAAATCCTGAGAGGAAAGGATTGCTTATAATTCCGGAAATGAAGAGAGGAATCGCTTTATCAGTCCTTACATTTTCATGCATTCTTTTTCTGGCGCTTACATTGTGTCCGTCTTTTTCCTCTGCAGATACCCTGGCTGATGCGATTGCTCAAACACCTCAGGGCATTGAAAAAGGGATGATTGATCTGGACGCGCAAAGGGGTTTCCTCGGCATTCCGGGAGCTCCTGATGTCA
This sequence comes from uncultured Desulfobulbaceae bacterium, assembly GCA_947259225.1. Classification (GTDB taxonomy): domain Bacteria; phylum Desulfobacterota; class Desulfobulbia; order Desulfobulbales; family Desulfobulbaceae; genus UBA10518. Next base: position 448 of record CAMYLK010000287.1, read on the forward strand.
ATATCATCTCTGCTTTTTTGTGGTCAATCTGGGTCGGATGGATATTTTCAACAGTAGGCGCATTTGGCGGAATAATGGCCGGTGTCGGACATATAACAATATTCGGTTTGGGTGATTATGCAAAAAGTTTCAAAAACTCAAACATTGTTTTAAATAAACTGCTCACTGACAGCATCAGGGTATCAAACCAGTGGATGGTCGGACTCAGCGCATTTATTTCATCTATTAATTATTACAAGATGGGCAGGCTTGTCCTGCCACTGGGAATCGCACTTGCCCTTGGTTCTGTAACAGGCAGCATACTTGTCCCGATTCTTACTGCAGGCAAAATTAAACTGAGCGCCTACATCGGATATTTCGGGCTGTGCGTCTTCGTCATCGGCGGGTTTCTTTTTTACGAAACAACCGCGCGGGGACAATCAAAAAAGAAAAAAGCAAAAGCAGCTGCAAAGGCATTTGAGGAAGCCCATATCAAATTAAAAAATAATGAAGCTGTTGATGAAATCGAGCATGGAGTGAAGATAGTACAGTGGGGCATCTCTCTCGTAAAATTCACCTTCTATGGTGTAGAGTTCAGCTTCAAACCTGTCATACCGGTTATCGGCGGATTCTTCATTGCAGCTCTAGCCTCTTTTCTTGGGATCGGTGGAGGCTTTCTCTTTGTTCCCTTTTTAACGAGCATCGCTGGTCTGCCCATGTTTCTCGTTGCAGGTACATCAGCATTAACTGTTCTTGTCGGCATGATAGTAAGCGTCTTCTCTTACATGGTGCTCAAGGGGGTCTTGGTTTACTGGCCGCTTATCGGCGTTGAGCTGTTTGGTATATTTATCGGCTCCATGGTAGGCCCGCGGACCTCAAAATATATTCCTGACATCTGGCTGAAGCGTATATTTGTTATCCTGGCCATGTATGTTGGGATCAGGTACACGTCAAAAGGTTTTCTGGGACAGAGCATTGTGCCGCCATTTTAATGTGAAAAGGAAGATTTCTCTAGATGAATATTATTACTTATATCTATAGTTTTATCGATTCATTTTTAATGCCATTTATCAGGTTACCCGATGAGCCTATAATCGGGTATTGTATTGGATTGATGATACTATCAGCAGCAAGCGTCATTATCGGTGAATTGTCAATTTCAATAGCCTTCAGAGCTAATAAAAGCAAAATCAGTCGAGACAATAATGATATCAAACACTTCCAGCACCTTTCCTTACAGGCTTTACAGGCTGGAGATAAAGCCGCATATAAGGCCTGCAACAGCATTGCCAATGATGCATTCGGACAAAGTTTCTTCTCACAGATCACCCTTTCCGCTGCTTCTCTCTGGCCGCTCTTTATTGCCCTCGGGTGGATGGAGTATCGATTTCAGGATGTTGAATTCGTCCTCCCCTTTTCTCTCTTTGGTGTACAATTAACCGTCGGATATTTCCTGATCTTCCTGATTTGTTATATAATCACCCGAATAGTATTTGGACTAACTAAAAAACATCTTATGGTAAGGAGCTGCCATGTCTGACATCCTTGAAAATGCAAAAAACTATATACGAAAGAAATA
>CAMYLK010000288.1 GCA_947259225.1 uncultured Desulfobulbaceae bacterium
TAAACATAATCACGCCGAGGATCGTCAAAATGGCTGGTGTGAATACACCGCCAAATGTCCCGAATTCATTTTTGCGAGCCTGGAACACCTTTACTCAGCCAGATCATGTGGGATATGGACGTCCATTTCAAAATACATTGCGGCCCATCATCAAGGACTGACGCCTGCACAATATGTTTCTCATTGCCTTACTTCTCAAAAATCGAGCATTGATTGCGGGATAATTGACAAGGAGTTCACAGAAGAAGGTTCCGGAACAGCACCGCCAGACCAAGAAAGGCAAGAAAACCCATAACATCGGTCACCGTTGTCAATATAATACTCGAACTCTGTGCCGGATCGACACCGAATTTCTTCATGACAATCGGTATCGAACTGCCGGCCAGGCCGGCAATGACCAAATTGATAATCATACCCAACCCTATCACAACACCCAACCAGTAATTGCCGGACCACCACCAGGCTATGAGAGCAGTGATCAGGCCGATGATTGCACCGTTTAGTGTGCCGAGCTTGGTTTCCTTCAAAATGAGCTCCCGAATTCTCTGGGGTGGAATTTCGCGCATAACCAGGCCACGCATGACTACAGCCAGCGACTGCGCACCTGCATTTCCACCCTGCCCGGCAATAACCGGCAGAAAAACGGCAAGGATGGTAAGCTGGGCTATAATCCCTTCAAACAGGGCGACAACGGAAGCGGCAAGGAAGGCGGTAGCAAGATTTACCGTCAACCAGAACAACCGTTTCTTTAAAGAAAAACCAATGGGTGAAAACGTCCTCTCGTCGCCACCGACACCAAACATTGTCTGTATATCCCTGGTAATGTCCTCCTTCTGGCCACGAAGCATATTTTCCGCTTTGATTATCCCCAGGAGACGGTTTTCGCCGTCTACAACAGGAGCGGCAAAATACTTGCGCTTTGCCATTTCTCGAGCGGCTTCCTCCCGATCGGTAAAACAATGCAGTGAAAAAACGTTCTTAATCATGAACGAATCAAGTTTCTGTTGCGGCTCGGCAAACATCAAGTCTCTGGTATTCAGTACTCCGAGTAACACATTGTCGTCATCAACCACATAGGTATATGATGCAGGAAAGCTTTTCTCCGCCACCAGCTTTCTCATTTTCTCGATCACGTTGCCGGCAGACTCTTCCTTCTTAAAAGTGAGAAAATTCGATGACATATAGCGACCGACACTTCCTTCGGGGTAGGTGAGCATTTCTCGAATCTCTTCGGCCAGCGCCCCTGTCACATGCGGCATCAACCGTTCGCGTGCCCCGGAAGAAAGGTGCATGACCACCGATGCAGCCACTCGAGGTGCAAGACGGGAAATAATCTTGTTAACCAATTCAGGATCATTCTGCTCAAGAAGTGAAGCGGTGTAACTAACCTGAAGTCGTTGCAGGAGTCTGGTCGTTATTTCGACCGGCAGCAGCAGCAGAATATCGGCGGCTACTCTTCTCGGCAGGTCCTCGATCATTTTTGCCGCATCGCCAATATCTCTTTCAATCAGACGTACGGTTAAAGGAATTAACAGCTCTGCTTCAGACATTGAGTTTTATCCTCATTTAGGAATATCGATTTTCGGTGTTTATGGTTTAGACATCGTTTCCACTTCAATAAACACTTCAACATCCTGCCAAGGTTTGACTGCAGGTTGGATGGCCGATGGGGCAATTATTTTACAAAAAATACGACTGGTTGTTTGGATAGAGTTGAGATACACTGGTGTTGTTGAAACCGATAACGGCTTCTCAGGATCAGTGGCTGCGGGCGCCAGAACCTGAACGGCCTCGGGGACCACGGTAATACGCTTAAGTTGCAATCCCATCGGTAGGCTGCCGACAAGTTGAGGCTCCACCGGCACAGCTTTTTTCACCCTCTTTGCCAAGGTAACCTCTAACTGGGATGGTGAACTCCCCAGAAACGAAACCTTCTTATTATCAAGATGTTCTCCGCTAATCAAAATAGTCTGTGCCCCCTCAACCATACCCGAAAGATCAATT